>NZ_JBICLV010000004.1:0-484583 GCF_043105735.1 Leclercia sp. GLN_9 | reverse complement strand
AAAAATCCAAAGCTGGGGGTAAAGGTGGAAATAAGCGCGGAGCAGATGGCGCTGATAAAGACGCATCTGAGGGTTGATAGTGACTTAGAAGATTCGCTTATCGCTGCCTACGCATCGGCGGCCGTCGATTATGTTGAGCAGTTCTGCGATGGCGCGCTGGTGGAAGCCATGACGCCGACACCTGAAGACAGAGAACCTCCCCGTGAGGTTCTTTTTACTCCCGGGATCTGGGCCGCAATGCTTTTGTTGATTGGTCACTGGTATGCGAACCGTGAAGCGGCAGCGCAGAACCTTACGGAAATGCCGCTGGGCGTTGAGGCACTTCTGATGCGCCACCGGAGGTGGCACTGATGGCCTGTTCAGGATGTGCCGCCCGCCGTGAGTGGCTTAAAAACTGGATGAAAATCGCCTATGAACGAGCAACAGGTAAACGAACTGCTGAAAGCGCTGGAGTCCCAGACAAAGGCGCAGAAAGACCAGACCGCCGCGATAAACCGCCTGGCGGAATCCAATGAAGCGCTGGCTGCCGTGATTTACCAGTCGATGGTCTCTGATGAGGACGACGACGGGTTACCACCGCAGACCTATCTGAGCGGTAAATCCAGGGGATAAACATGCAGGCAGGCAAACTGAACAAGCGCGTGAAGCTACAGAAGCCTGTGAAAACGCAGAGTCCGGCCACCGGCGCGGTGGTTAATGGCTGGGCTGATGTTGCTGAACTCTGGGCTAACGTTACAGACCTTTCCGCGCGCGATTTTGTGGCCGCACAGGCGGGGCAAAATGAGATCACGACCCGGATCACCATCCGCTGGCGTGAAGATGTCACCGATAAACACCGTATTCTTTACCGCGGACGAGTCTACGACATTCAGGGTGTGCTGGAAGACGATAAAAGTGGTCTGGAATATTTAACGCTTCCATGCTCCCGTGGGGTTAATGATGGCTGATGGCATTGATGTTCAGATCACCGGCATTGAGTCGCTGAAGCAGAAACTCAACGAGGTGAATGACGACCTGAAGCGAAAGGGCGGGCGCGCTGCGCTGCGCAAAGCAGGCAACGTTATTGTGAACCAGATTAAGGCGAACGCCCTGGGTCTGGACGATCCGAAAACGGCGCGCAGTATTGCAGATAATGCGGCGCAGCGCTGGAATGGAAGGCTGTTTAAGCAAACCGGCAACCTCGGCTTTCGGATTGGTATTCTGCAGGGGGCGAGACTCAAAAAGGATCCCAGCCTGGCCGCAGATGCACCCACACCACACTGGCGTCTGCTGGAGTTTGGTACGGAAAAAATGACACCGAAACCCCTTGTTCGCGCAGCGGCAACCTCCCGCACTCAGGAGGTGATCGCCACGTTCGCCACCGAGTATGAAAAAAGCATTGACCGGGCGCTGCGACGAGCGCGCCGAAAAGGAGGCGGATCGTGATTGCTCCCCTGTTTTCTGTGTGCGTGGCCAGTCCGGCAGTGCGGGCGCTGATTGGCGATTCGCCCGTGCGGCTTTACCCGTTCGGACAGCAGGACGATAACGTGATTTATCCCTATGTCGTCTGGCAGAACGTGAACGGCGCACCTGAGAACTATCTCGGCCAGCGCCCGGATACAGATACCTGGTCACTGCAGGTTGATGCCTGGGCCGATACCCCGGATGAGGTGATTGCTGTGGCCGCCGCGCTGCGTGATGCCATTGAACCCCATGCACATATAACCCGCTGGGGCGGGCAGGAACGAGACCCCGAAACAAAGCGCTATCGCTATTCCTTCGATGTTGACTGGATAGTGAAGCGATAACCCCTCAATACACCGGCCCGGCGCCGGTTTTTTTATACCCGGAGATAACTATGTCAGTAGTGACTCAAGGCACGCAGCTCTTTGTTCTCGCGAACGGGGCTGTAAGCGAAGTGGAGTGCATCACAGCCTTTTCGCCCGGCGGAAACCCCGCCGACCAGATTGAAGATACCTGCCTGAGCGAGCGCAGCACGCGAACCTATAAAAAGGGTTTGCGTACTCCGGCTGCGGCAACATTAACCCTCAATGCCGATCCCGCTAATGCCAGTCACCTCATGCTGCACAGCCTGGCTGAGTCTGATAATCAACAGGATCTGACCTGGGCGGTTGGCTGGGCTGATGGCGAGTCAGAGCCAACCGTTGCAACTGGCGCTGACCCTGATGCCGTTGATGGCCTTTCGCTTCCTGATGACCGCACCTGGTTTGTTTTCAAAGGTAAGGTGACTGATTTCCCGTTCGACTTTGCAGCGAACACTGTGGTCTCCACCTCCGCAACGGTCCAGCGCTCAGGTCCTTCTGTCTGGGTGCCAAAGGTTCAGGCTGGTAGTTAATTATTAGCGGGGTATGTTCCCCGCTCATCAATATTCTTACAGGAAATTTCATGAAACTTACTATGGATTCATTAAAGCAGGCTGGTGCATTTACTGGCCGACCTGTCGAGAAGGAAATCACCTGGAAGCAGGGCGATCAGGAATTAACGGCGACCGTATATGTGCGACCAATGGGTTATCACAATGCGGTTACTAACGTTCTTTCTATTGCTGGAAAAATCGATGGTGTCGCCGGGCGCATCGCATCTTCTATTTGCGATGAAAACGGTAATCCTGTTTTCACCGTCGCTGACATTACTGGAGAAGCAGATCCGGAACGTGGTGCGCTTGATGGCGCACTTACCGTAGCTCTACTCGTTGCCATCCAGCAGGTGAACGACATGGGAAAGGCGAACTCAGCGCAGACGACGAGTTCTGGTGTGAATTAGTTCTCAATGGGATTGGCGGCCGCACCATTGCCGAGGCAAAAGAGCGAATAAGCATCACCGAATATCGCGACTGGATCCTCTACCGGAAAAAATTCGGGAGCCTCAACGGGATGATGCGCACCGAATGGGCCGCTGGTCTTATTTCTTCTGTGCTGGCAAACGTCATCCAAGGCGCTTAACGGTTGGTGGACAGTAGGAAGGAAAAAACGCTGATGGCTATTTCAACCAGCATTAACTATCCGCATGACGCATTACCTGTACCGCTACAGGAGGGCTACGGGCTGCGCCCTGTCAGTCCTATAGCCAGGACACAAATGACCAGCGGGAGGGCGCGACAACGTCGCCGCTACACCTCAACCCCAACTGTCGCCACTGTTTCCTGGCTGCTGACTGATTCTGAAGCTCAGGCATTTGAGGCATGGTACCGCGATGCGATTACCGATGGCGCAGCTTGGTTCAACATGAACTTGCGCACGCCGGGAGGGGAGGCGGCAAAAGTTTGCCGTTTTACGGATATCTACCAGGGCCCAGATCTGGAGGGCGGAAACTTCTGGCGCTACTCAGCTGAGCTTGAATTATACGAACGCCCCTTACTTCCTCCTGGATGGGGCAATTTCCCGGAACTGGTGGCCGGCAGCGATATTATCGATCTGGCGTTAAACAGGGAGTGGCCTGAAGCATGACAAGTCCAGTTCTGAACAGGCTTTATGCCAGCGGTGGTGATGAGGTCATTATCGACACGCTGCAGATCACCGTTGGCGGCCACGATTACTGGCTGACCCGCGGCTGGGATGACATTACCGTCACGCTGGAGAATGGCGCTCAGGCAACATACCTTGGCTCTGCCATCGATGTGGCGCTGCCGGCGCGAAATTCTGACGGCACCCAGGATCTAAAATTCGCCATCAGCAGTATCGACGGCGTGGTTTCAACGGCGATCCGCAACGCGCTTGACAGCCTCAGCGATGCCAGCATGACTTTCCGACGGTATGTCTCGACCGACCTTTCCGCACCCGCGACGCCGCCATTTACACTGGCAATTAAAGAGGGGTACTGGACGGCGACGGAAGTACAGATCACCGCTGGCTACATGAATATTCTCGACACTGCGTGGCCTCGCTACCGCTACACGCTGCCTGACTTCCCGGGTCTCCGCTACCTCCAGTAGGAAATCACCATGTTCAATCCTGATAAATACCGTTCTGTCGAGTGGCAGAAGGGCGGCCGGGTTTACCCCGAGCTTGACTGCTTTGGCATCGTTAATGAAATCAGGCGCGACCTTGACCTGATACCGTGGCCTGATTTCGCTGGGGTCACGAAAGATGATAACGGTCTCGATCGGGAGGCGCGCGGGTTAATGGTTGATCTGCAGCTTTGTGAGCCTGTACCTGGCGCGGGCATTGCCTGTTATTCCGGTTCAGTGGTGACTCATGTTGCCATAGTGGTCGAGATTGACGGCCAGTTGTGCGCCGCTGAGTGCAATCCACGAACTAATGTGACCTTTCTGCCGCTGGCGCGGTTTGCGCGCCGCTTTGTCCGTGTGGAGTACTATCAGTGACGATTCGAATTTATCCCTCCCGGCTGCCAGGTGAGCCGCTGGAAAAGCACGAACATGAAACCATGACCCTCAGCGCCTGGTTTGCGCAGAACGTGCAGGGCTGGACACCGGATCAGCAGCATCCTGTCGCGGTTGAAATCGACGGCGTTCCCGTTCCGCCAGCAGAGTGGCCACTGTGCGTTATCAAACGTGAAACCGATGTCAGGATGTTCCCGGTGCCCTACGGTACTGGTGCTGAAATCGCGATTTGGGTTGCGGTCAGCGTAGCTGTCGCTTCTGCGGCGTACAGCATCTACATGATGAGTACGATGTCTCAGCCAGGCGGCAGTGGTGCCCAGGCGGCGAGCGGCGATCAGATTGACCTCAACCCGGCCAAAGCAAACGCAGCGAAACTGGGTGACCCCATCCGGGAGATCTTTGGAAAATACCGTGTCTGGCCTGATTACGTGATGCAGCCGGTAAGCCGTTTCGTCAACGAAACCAGCATGGAAACAAGCATGCTCCTGTGTATATGCGTCGGCGACGTGGCTATCAACCAGTCTGATCTGAAGGTGGGGAATACGCCATTTTCTTCCTTTGGCACTGACATAAGTTACAAAATCTATCCACCTGGCGCTGACGTATCCGGCGACACCCGCACCGAAAACTGGTTCAACTCACCAGAAGTGGGGAATACGGGTTCCGGTACCGCAGGGCTGGATCTGGGTTCCAGCGGCCCGGAAACAGTGAGTATCATCGCGGATGCGCTGGTCGTGTCCGGCAATACCATCACGCTGGTTGACGTATCGGCATCCGGCGGGGATGAGGAAATCCCTCAGTCCTGGACCGTCGGGACGGTGATCACCGTGCTTGCGCCCAACTCCTATACGGTCGTGTCTTCCGGCGGTTACAGCGTCATTTATGGCGGGATAGAGGAGCTGGCCCCGTCTGTCGGCCTGCCGGTGACGCTTAACTATAACGGCAATGACTATGACCTGGTGATCGCCAGCTATGCCCCGGGCGTTCCGGCGGTGCCCGGGGTGGGCGGCAGTGCCGCAACCATAACAGCCAGCGCAGCGCCGACCACGTACGATTTCAACACCGCGCCGGTGACGTTCAGCATCAGTTGGCAGGGCACGACCTATCCGGTTTCGCTGGTTACCAACTACGTCACCATGTCGGGGCTGCTTTCGTCGATCACCTCGCAGCTCTCAGGCTCTGGCCTGGTCGCGCGCGATAACAGTGGGCGTCTCGAAATAGGTGAGTCCAGCAGCCCCTTTGCTGGCGGGGCCATCACCAACAGTCCGCTACCAGCTACTGCGTTTGGTGATGCGCCAGTCAATACGGCGGGCGTGAAATCAACGGGCGGTACGGCGGAAGTCAGGGCGCATATTACTCTTGCCTACAACAGCGCCGCCGGAACCCCGTTCACCGGACTACCGGAGGGTATTCAGCGCTTCTCGCTGGGGTTGGCTGGCAATCAGTTCAGGATCACCGATGTTGACAGCCAGACTGTCACGGTTGAGCGGGTAACGGTCACTACCGGCCTTGGCAGTGAGACAATCACGACGCCGGACCCATCGTGGCCTGGATTTACTGAGCGCACACTGCTGGATGCCACCGTGACGGGTGTCAGCGATGACTATGAGTGGGTTGGTCCGTTCCTCGCCTGCCCTGATGGCGAAACTCTGGATGCTTTCGAGGTTAATATCAACTTCCAGAGCGGACTGGTGCGTTACACCGATAAGGGGAATAAGCGCGCAATGCCCGTGCGACTGGTTATCCAGTATCGCAAGGTTGGCACCACTGCCTGGGCACAGCAATCACCTTTTTATTCGCGAAGCACCGAAAACCAGATCGGTTTCACTCATCGCTACAACGTATCGCCTGGGCAGTATGAGATCCGCATGCGCCGCACTGAGCCGGTCAAGGGTGGAAGCACCCGCGATCAGGTGTTCTGGCAGGCGCTGCGCTCTCGCTTGAGCAAACGGCCCACGAAGTACGAGGGCGTCACCACCATGGCGCTGACAGTGCGCACCGGGAACCGGCTGGCGGCCATGTCAGATCGCCGGATAAGCGTCACGCCAACCCGGCTTTACAGCGGCGGGAGGACGGCGCGGAGTATCAGTGGTGCGCTTTACCACGTGCTGGAGTCGCTAGGGTTCACGGCAAGCCAGATTGATACGGCGGCGATCAACGCGCTGGAGCAGAACTACTGGACGCCCCGCGGTGAAAGGTTCGACTGGGCGAGCGGTGAGAGTAAGTCAGCGCTCGAGGTGCTGCAGAAAATCACAAACGCCGGGATGGGGTACTTCCTGTTGTCGGATGGGCTGGCCTCTGCCGGCAGGGAAGGGATTAAGCCTTGGGTCGGTATGATCACCCCTCAGGAAACCACCGAGGAACTGCAGACCGCGTTTAAAGCTCCGTCGCAGGACGATTACGACGGCGTGGACGTGACCTATATCAACGGCACAACCTGGGCAGAAGAAACCGTGCAGTGTCGACAGCGTGGCAATCCTACGCCGGTGAAAATCGAAAGTTACACGCTGGATGGTGTTCTGGATGAGGACCGTGCTTACCGCATCGGCATGCGCCGGTTGCTGGGCTACCAACTGCAGCGCCTGCAGCACACGACCTCAACCGAGATGGATGCGCTCTGCTACGAGTTCATGGATCGCATTGTAATGGCCGACGACATTCCCGGCAGCCAGACGCTGAGCTGTCTGATTACCGATATGGCGTATGACAGCAGCAAAATTACCATGACACTCAGTGAGGCGCCGGACTGGTCGTTCCAGAACCCGCGCGTGATTATCCGCCATCAGGATGGCCGGGCATCGGCAATGGTGGTGCCGACACGCATTGACGATTACACCCTCTCGGTGCCGTACAACGCCGCGCTGGAGCCGGAACTATGGGCGATGAAAGATCCACACATTGAGCCGCCGCGCCTGCTGTTCTGCTCGTCTGTTCGAGTCCCTTACGACGCACTGGTTGGGGAAATAACCCCAGGCAACGATGGGATCAGCCAGGTAACGGCCATTCAGTACCACCCGGGCAAATATGCCTATGACGACGCCACCTATCCCGGCAACGTCGCTTAACAGCACTTAAATATTATCTGACCCGCTTCGGCGGGTTTTTTTTATGCCCGGAGCGAGCATGACCAAATACGCCACTAAAAACCCGCTGGGGTCGATGGATCCGAAGGACTTTTTCGATAACGCCCAGAACTTTGACATCGCTGCAAATGACATCACAAAAGCATTCTGGGTAGATCGGTTCGGAAGAAGCAGACAATCGCTCTTTGGAATGGAGCAGCGTTTTAATCTTTTTATTCAGAATTCAGGCTATAAAGTCATCGGTGACTATACAGCGGGCCCGCTCACTATAACCGAATATAACCAGGTAATTAGATATGAGGGTGAGCTCTGGAAAATCACCGCTTCGACCAATATTCCTTTCACTACTACCGGGAATGATGCTGCGTCATGGTCAAACGATTCTGCGCATTTCGTAAGTATCGGAGACGGCACGCTTCGACAGGAGTTGCTGCGTAAGCGGGTTTATGCAGTGGATTTCGGTAATGTTCCTGATGGTACAGATCCCAATAAGGAAACATCAACCATTCAGTCCGCCATTGATTATGTTTATGCAAATGGTGGTGGAGTAGTCGATCTAGGGCCATTTCATTGGAAAGTTAATGCATCAACACTCAACGAAACTTATGATAACTTTGGCGTAGCGGTAAGCTCAGACACGGGTTGTATAATCCTTCGCAAAGGCGTGTCACTTGTTGGGCAATATGGCAAAACAAAGATATCGTCAGATAACCCAGAACTAACGATTATTTACTTAGTCGCCCCTGATGGAAACATCATAAGTGGTTTCGAACTTTCAGGAGCGTGGTCAGAAGGGAAAACTGGTTCTGGGCATGGTATTTTTCAGTTAGGAACACAAGGCGGCACTGATATCTCCTGTCGGCGCACTATTTTTGAATATCTTTATATTCATAATGTGGCTTCTTACGGGATTGGACTTCAAAACGGAAATCCTGAAGATTGCCATATTAGCTATGTTAGCACTGATACAACCGGTGCCGATGGCTTAGATCTTAAGGCGCGTGATGATATAGCAATCCCACCAGTAGCAAACACAGTTAGCAATGTATGGGTTAAACGTTATAACTTGCGTCTGGATGGGTCTGCTGGGTTAGATATCCGTGGAGTCTGGCAAGCCAGTAATATTACTGTTACTGATTTCGGAGGCGATACCACTAAGACTTATATTGGCATCCGTTTTCGAACCAAACCTGTTGCTACGGATCCATATAATAAAGCGGCAGCTAAATCAACGCTCACTGGTTTTAATATCACCCCGACAACAGGTGCAGCGGCCCTGCTTATTAATGGCATTGAGTGCGGTTCTGACGATGTGCACATTAGTAATGGCACAACTGAGGGGTGTCATGTCGGAGTGGTACATAGCGGCAACGCCGTGGGGTCAGCGCAGCGATGCACTGTGATGGGTGTAACCTCTATCAATGCGAAGCAGTACGGATTTAGAAACGCTGTTGGTTGTGACGACATTAAGTACGTTGGGTGTGTAGATATTGGATCGGCAACTTCAGGCTTTAGACCTGAGGGCACAAATTGCACCATGGTCGGCAATACAGGTTCTTTATCTGTCGGGACATCCGCGCTGCCTACATTTCTTCAGGTTGGTGGTCGGCATGGTGCAAGTTACGTTAATCTTGAGCGTCAAAACGATACGTCGGTATCTGTAACAGCAAAAGGGGCGGTTGCCGATATAACTCTACGCTTGTCTGTAAAGGGTGCGGGTTTTGTAGGAGTGAATGCTGACGTAAGGCCTGACACGGCAAACACAAAGTATCTTGGTTCAGGGTCATTGCCATGGGCCGGCGGATTTACACAGACCGCATTTACTGTCACCTCAGGTGCTAAATTCAAAACTGAACCGCTTGAAATAACAGATGACATGCTTGACGCTGTGGAAGAATGTCCACCAATTCAATATCAGTTACTGGACAGGGTGGCGATTAAGGGCGCTGATAACGCCCGCTGGCACTTTGGTACGATTGCTGAAAGACTGGAGGAGGCCTTTAGCCGTCACGGACTTGATGTAAGGCGTTATGCTTTCTTCTGCGAAGATCATGTTCCATACAGCGCTGCTGTTATCGATGAGGAAACGGGTGATGTATTAGAGCCGGAGCAAAAGGAGGAGATCCGGTTAGGCGTTCGCTATGAAGAACTGCTGATGCTTGAAGCGGCGTTGTTACGACGCAATAATAATCGCCTGAAAGTGAAAATGGATGAATTACTGGTTAGGGTCGAATCTCTGGAAACTAAAGCATAGAATAAATAAAGCCCCTTTTTGTGAGGGGCTTGCATCACATTTTACAACAATATATTAGCGGTATGTTTCTGGTATATCTTCATAAGAACCGGTGCGAGACCACACAATTCCTGTATTAACTGTTCTCGCCGGGATGCCAACATTGATAGTATTTGGCTCAATATCCTTTGTGACCACTGCTTCTTGGCCGATGACAGAGCCGTGATGTACTTTCACACCTTTGCTGAGCCTGACGCCACTGCCAATCCAAACATGATCGCCAACAACCACATCACCTGGATTATTTAAATGCTCTTTGGTTTCTTTATTATAAATTCCGTGACCATCAGCTGTGCGAACAACAACGCCTGACGAAATCATGCAGTCCTTGCCTACAGCCATTACGCGGGAGTGAGTTACAAGAGCCATACCGCTCTCCCACGTAGATTCTGCACCTAGCAAGAAAACACAATCATCACCTTCGAGCCGGATATCAACTCTGCGTGGTCGAGCAAAAGGCCCTATCACAACAAGATTCCGCTTACCTTTTACAGTGATTTTCGCCCCATGAATTTGCGCATTGTCGCATGCGACAACAATAGAACCCTCTCCATCCACTGAACAACTGCCACCGTCCATAGTAAAGCGGGCGGTATGGTGGGCAATGATAGCACCGCCATTTGCGACGTTAGTTTTATAGGTATGGCGAACAATAGGTGCTATGTCCTTTACCCCATCAACTATGTCAGGGAACCCAAAATCCTTGATAACGTCAGAGAATACTGATGAACGAAGTGATAGAGCTTCTTTTAGATTAAATTGCATAAAATATGTCCTGCCGCGCAGAGGTAGTATGATTTTAAGAAGCCATTTTACACAACAGTGCGGCCCCATAAACTGTTTACTGTCGATTTCTTGGGCTTCTATGACTGAAAAATCTCAGGTTTTGGATGCTAAGGTAAGCTGTGCTTATCCTGCAATCACTCGTGTAAACATAGAATTTCCTATTACACTATTTAAAACGGTTTATAAAGTCATCAATATCAGAAAGAAGATATTTTATTCTTTCATCTATAATATCATCACTCCAATCCCACCATTTTATTTTCAATAAAGCATCTATCGTATTGGAGCTATGCCTCATGCGCAATAACTTAGCAGGTGAACCGCCAACGATAGAATAAGGTTCGACATTTTTTGTAACCACGCTATTCGCCGCAACTACTGCACCATCTCCAATGGTTACGCCAGACATTATTGTTGCATTGCTACCTATCCAAACATCATTTCCAATGATAATATCACCATTGGTGTGATGGTCTGATATATTATCTCTAATCGCTCCTGGCCAGTATTTTTTTAACGACGTAAATGGATAGGTGGTGGCTGTATTTATATTGTGGTTGCCAAGTATTATATTTATTCCTGATGCTAACGAGCAAAATTTCCCTATTTCTAAATGGGCCATGCCTGCTTCAAAAATTTTGGGGATACCATATGTATGATCTCCCACCTCCCATTTATATTTGGCAATTAAAGATTTTAAGGCATTTTTTGTATTTGCTGGATATTCGCCAAGGCTCTCTCTAGAGAAATCTATCTCCTGAATTTTATGTTTTATATTTAAGTTAGGGCGAAGCAGGAAATCTCCGACAAAAGTAAGCTTGCCATCCTCCAAAAAAGGTTTGCTGAATTCTGTGCTGACCCTGCCGTCTTTTGTAAGAAAAGACAAAACACCGTTTACCATCATCCATGAATATTCATTATCATTTGAATGTCCATAAATAGAACCGTCATCAAGAAGGCGAATAGGGGATACCATATAACTACCATCAATACGGGATAGTTGAAAATGTAATGATGATATGTTTGAAATCAAGATTTCATCAGTCCTGGAATGATGCATTTTTAATCCGTGAGGGTGGAATTTACCGTTATCGAAAGTGCCATGTTAATGCATTGAGGGAGAAGTTAGAAGCCCAGGTTCGGAGTCAGGATAATGATACTATCAATACGGCATCGCAATTTAAAAAATATTGACAAGAGCAAAATATCAACAATTGCGCACAAATAATATCTACATAAGTAGCTGATATAAAAGGTCATTATTTGTGTGATATGAATTTTATCTGTCTGATGCAGTAATTGCCATTGCCATTTGCGATGCTTAAAACTACTGTATATAAAAACAGTAAAAGGGAGTGCAGATCATGCCCCGCAAATCAGACATTCACAGCGCATTTGTCGCTGCAATACAGCTAAATCCTAAGGGATACCAGTGTTTACGCACGGATGACTTCATCCGTGAGTTGCGCGCCAGAAACTGGCATTTCACGCCGGACGATGCCAACGACTGGATAGAGCGTTATCAGGAGTTCTTCGTCGACAAGACGCCGGATGACAGCCAGAACCGGCTCTGGATGATGAGAAACATGGGGAGGGTGATCTGATGGGATTCGTATCGCCAGCAACAGACTATGTAGAGCGCAGGCTCTGCCCTGAAACCATTTGCGGAATTGGCATCGACAGCAGAATCCTTGAGACGTCATCCGGGTTTGCGGTGATCGAGCCGGTCACCCGACTTGTGCAGGGGCAGGTTCTGCTGATCCTTAGTGGCGGTCAGACGCAATTTGCTCGGTTTCTGGGAAAAGCATTAATCACAGAGGACGGCGAGGCGATAGAAGGCGACGCAGCGGAAGAGGTCGAAGTGATGGGCAGGGTGACATTCTTCATCAACAGCACAGATGCGGATGATAGGCCGGTGTAAAAAGCCCATAAAAAAGCCCGCATCAGCGGGCTTCTTATCACTCGGGAGCCGCGGCTCCTTTGCGTATCCTTTTTTGTCCCCTCACCGTCTGGTCGGTGTCCTGCTGAGACTGCTAACTTCCTGTTATTGCTGGTGATGTCCTATCACCGTCCAATCATGATTGGTGGAGCTGGCGGGAGTTGAACCCGCCGCCACTGTGTTGATCCTGAAATGACTACTGGAAGAAACCTTCCCATTCGTCAACCTAACCTTGAACCACCTGGTGCATGCTGGCGCGACCGTATGTGAAAGAAGCAAAGTCTGGTTGCTGATGCATGTAGGCCTGGAAAAGAAGGCCTTTAGCTGGGTTGCTTTCGTGCCGCCCATCCCATTGGAGGTAGAGGTCCCTACATCTGATTTTGGTTTCTTCTTTAGTCATATTGAAAATCCTTGCTACGCCTGGAAAGTGACGAAAATCGGTTATCAAAACTGAGAAAAGGTTACGACAAAACATGACGTTAGGAAATCGTTGAAAGCATGAGAATTCTTTGAGTTTTATAAAGAATTTCTTTTGATATCAATGAGCAATCCGCTTTCCTGAGAACTACTGCTGCGTCACATGGAATGGTTCGAAGCCGCAGACCTGATCGTTAAAGGTATGGAAGGCGCAATTAACGCCAAAACCGTAACTTACGATTTCGAACGTCTGATGGAAGGCGCTAAACTGCTGAAATGTTCAGAGTTTGGTGACGCGATCATCGCGAACATGTAATCCGGTTTTCAGGTTATGTAAAAACGGGAGCCGGTTGGCTCCCGTTTTTTATTAACTGACCCTGACCCGCTGAGCAACGCAGGTCTTTATTGTTAGCCGTGAAAAATAAAAAGATAACATTCGCTTTATTGAGGGAAGGGGATTAGGCTTCCCCTGTGGTGAATCCCCCTAAGCGGTGGGGCGACTAGTCAGAGCAGGTGAATGACGCGGCTCTGTGGTCTGGCGCAGAGTCACCGGGAGGCACCCGGCACCATGATTTCATCCAACCCGCTATTTTCCTGAGAACGATACTGGCTACCGTGACCGGAGCGGGCACGGATCCAGATTTCGTCATCTGACAATGTCGTTTCGATGAGTTCAATGGGCACTCCCGCGTCATTGATCACCGCGACCCGGTAACCATCAATTGGCTCGTAAGGGCCAGAATAATCTCTTCCCCTTCAATGACCGGAGACAGGCTGTTTACCTTAAAAGCGACGTGCGGTACGGTTTTCAAAAGAGGGTGAATGGGAGAGTCATGCGTGAAGCGATGCCATTGAACCCTGAATTTACCCGGGTTGTCAGCGGTATACATTCCTGCTTTTTCACTGAATGAGCCTTCAGGGGTTCCATCCTGTAGTGGGATGCCGAAATGATGAAACGCGTAGTGAATGCCTGCTTTCATAAGTAACGACTTCGAATTAAATGCCGGGTAGCTGTCACCACCCGGCCTGGGTTTATTACTGTAATTCCTTGTTTTTTAGCTGTTCAACGTAAAAGTCATAACGGTTAAGGAACCACAGCCGGCAATCCTCATCCATATTGCCGGTTATTGCATCCGTGCACAGATGTCGGCCGTGCAAATGCATCCGGGCAAAGCTACTGGCTAAAAAATCTAAATCCCGGGAAGACACGACACCCTTCTCACCTACTAACTGCATACATTCCTCCTCTGTTAGTGAAACAAAAAGAAAAATGTGTCTATTACAAGTATGGCTCAAAAAAAGGGCCGCGCTATCATTCCGCATTCAGAAAAATGCTCAAAATCAACACCAGACCGGCCTGTAAGCGCATAGGCAATCGGGGCAGGAGGGCTATCCGCTGCCTTGTTATCGCGTCCGCTTAAATGCAGGATGGGCTTATCCTGTCGCTGCCGCGCCTGTTCCTCGCGGATTATCGAGGTTTGCTGCCACAGTGGCGGCCTAACAGGATACGAGATTATGCTTTGCAGCGGTGGACCTGATCGTTGCTATTTTTATAGATTACGAAGAAGTAGCGTTTGATGGGAGCAAGGCGCGTCTGACGCTTAAGAAAAGACAACATCAACGTGACTCGCAAAAACTCACCGCCTTCGGGCGGTTTTTTATTACTTTTTGGCTGGTTTTGTCATCACTCTGCCTGCCATAAGATTAGTAACAACCAGAACGGGAATAGCAAGAAGCCAAGGGAGACGTGAACCATTCATATAATCTGCACTAATTTCGTTTACAAGCGCGATGGTGCCATAAATGTTAATGAAGATAAACCAGCCCAATATAAGGTTTCTCATAACCATCATCTTTAACTTACTAATTGTGTGGATAATATCTTCTTGAGTAAGCATAAAAGCAAGAGTCTTAGCATAGGTAGACGCATCGTGATGGTTTTTGCGGATAACGTTTAAAGCTGCGCTGGAAAGGCTAAAACTCAGCATCACGCGAGCCATAATCCACAAGGTATAGGCCCAGCGAAAAATAATGATCTACTATGGCGCAACGTGCAGGACGCCCCCGGTATTGATTGATGGTATGACCACGTTTTGCCATAGCAAACAGCACTGCTGCGCTAGTCGCCGTTATCGCGCTGACCGCGGGACAACGGTGCCAGACATTTAGTGGTAACAGGACAATCCATCCCGCCCTGAAGGCTGCCGGCGTTTTTATCGCCCTGGCTAACATCTTTAGCAGCGCAACGCCAAATGTCGTAGGCATACATTGTGGCTTTGCTATAAATCCTCCCTTCTCAGAAGCAACGGCACTCTCTCGCCTGACTGGATGAACGACACCTCCCTCTGCCACTTTCAGGTAGCGAAATATAATCCCCTGCTTTAACGGATATTCTGCACACAAAGTTTTCCTTGTCCTGCGGGTATTTGTATTAAAGGAAGTTATCTTCTTAATTACCCCTGATTTACAGCTTTTATTACGCGATTACACATATTGACACGAATGTTGCCGATCGGTAATTATTACGTAAAGCAATAAGGTTATTCTTATTTATTGCTCGTTATTCCGGCCGTGCCATTTATCAAATCATTGTTATGTCGGGATAACCTGAGAAAAATCATGATCGGTGGGCCTTTTAATCTTTCTTACATAAAGGGCTCTTCAGACGATGAGGATTCTTCCTGGTCGACACGGTTGTCGCATTCTTCCTGCAATCATACTTTCTTTGCCCTTTGTCATTTCTGTGACCATGGCTCAGGCGAGGGCGTCTTCGTCTCCCTCGCACTCTATTTCTGACAACACCTCGCCGGGCGGTTTGTTTGCCGCGCTGCGGAGCACGATGCTCCATCATCCCGGTCTTGCCAGTCAGCAGGCGCTTGTGCGTTCCAAAGAGGCCAATGCCGACAGTGCCCGCGCGGCGCGTTTGCCCACGCTTGGGGCCAGCGCAGGGACGGGGCAAATTTCGGGTTACAATGATTCCACTTCGACCACCTTAAGCGTATCGCAACCGTTATGGGCTTTTGGGCGTATCGACAGCGCGATTGACTACGCCGATGATGACACCCTTGCTCAACAAGCCACGGCCTGGGCTACACGTCGTGAATTGCTGGAAGAGACCGCAGTGGCCTACGCAAATGTGCAGGGGGTTCGCGAGCGTCTTGCGGTTGCTGAATCGAACGTAAATAACCATCAGGCATTGCAGGAGCAGATCCAGCGCCGCGCGCAGGGTGGACTGGCCTCTTCGGCCGATGTCAGCCTGGCGAAGGCCCGGTTGTTACAGGCGCGTTCCTCGCTCGAACAGGCCAAATCGGACCTGCTTACCGCCGAATCCACGCTGTTATCCCTGACTCAGGAGCCGATCGCAAGCGATCTGCCGGTGCCTGGCAACATCCTCCAGCTACCTGCCGATCAGGCGATACAGGAACAAGTTCTTGCGCAGAGTGCGACCGTGCGTGCCCGCGAAGCGGGGGTTACGCTTGCCGAAACTGATGTAGAACGTCAGCGCACCTCATCGCTGCCGACCGTCTCCCTGCAGGCCTCCCGCAACGACTACTCAGGCATCCCCAACCAGAGAAATAACAATACGATCAATATTGTGGTGACCGGCACTATGGAAGGGCTGGGGCTGGTGAACCGTGGTCTTCAGAACGCGGCGCTGGAACGCGTGGAGTCCGCACGACAGGATCTGGCCCAACAACGCCACAGCGAAGACATTCAGACGCGCCAGTTGCTTGATCAGCGTGATGCTAACCAGACGTTGCTGGTGGGTTATGAGCAGTCTGTTGTCGAACTCAGCGACACGCTGGCATCGTTCCGTCGTCAGTACGAGTCGGGCTACAAAAGCTGGCTGGACGTTCTCAACGCTGTGCGCGAATTAACCGAACAACAACAAGCGCTGGTATCGGTACGATCGGCATGGCGGGTCGACAGCTTACGACTGGCCGTGCGCACGGGACGTATGGACGATACCTCGGGCGCCCTGCCCACGGGCACACCACTAGCTAACACCTCTGCGAGCCATCCCTGATGATACCTGTTCCTCTCTCTGAATTACTGGCCTTGCTGGACAAGCTACGCGCCCCGGTGAATAAAGCGGCATTAACGCAGGCGTATGCGCGAGCGCAGACCGTGACTCCGTTGACAGATCGTCCACAGGATCATGTGCGCAAGATATTGTCAGACGCGGGAATGAAAGATGTCCGGCTGGCATTACTTCCCTGGCGGCGTTTTGATCCACGCCATCTACCGGCACTGATGTGGCACGAACAGACATGGTGGCTGGCCGAACGCTATAGCGAGGAAGGGAAAACCGATACCCTCACGCTAACGCGGGAAGGTGTCGAACCCCGAACGCTGACGGTAGACGACCTTGTGACCGGTGCGCCGGGTACGGCTGCGGATGACGAAACGGCGGTGCTCTGGTTCAGCCTGGCCTCACACGTCCAGTCAGAGAATCTCTCTGATAGCGAAAACCCGGCTATGCGCCTGGTCTGGCGAGAGCTGCTGCGCGACCGCCGCTGGGTGTCCCGGGTCGTCGCCGCCACGCTGCTGGTAAACATTCTGGCCATTCCCACCTCGCTCTTCGCCATGCAGGTTTACGATCGCGTGGTTCCCACGCTGGCCTGGGCAACACTGACCACGCTGGTTGTGGGGATGGTGCTGGTGGTGGGGCTGGACTGGCTGCTCAAAACACTGCGTGCCCGCGTCATGGACAGCGTTGCCAGCAGTGTGGATAAACGGCTTTCCCAGCATGTCTATGAACACCTGCTGCACCTGCAACTCGACCAGCAGCCCGGCAGTCTGGGCACGCTGGCCGCCCAGGTGGGGGCGCTGGATTCGGTACGGCAGGTTGTCTCTGCCGGTCTGGTCTTCGGTATCGTGGATCTGCCGTTTGCACTGCTGTTTATCGGGCTTATTGGTTTGATCGGTGGGCCTGTAGGCTGGGTTTACCTCGGGATGTTACCTGTCGCCCTGGCGATTGGCCTGTTCACCCGTCTGCGCTTACGCCGTCTCACGCGCCAACAGATGCTTCGCAGCAACGAACGTCTGGGCCTGTTAGTGGACAGTATTCGCGGGGCCGAGACGCTGCGCGCCAGTCATGCTGGCTGGCGTTTTGCACAAGACTGGCAGACGCTCAGTCATTCCATCTCTGGCTACAGCATTCAGCAAAAATCGCTCAGCCAGTTCTGCACTATTACCACCGGCAGTCTGGCAACACTGGCGTATGTCATGGGGATTGTTGTCGGGGTCTGGGGCGTCGAAGCCGGATATTTGACCACCGGCGGCATGGTAGCGTGCAGTATTCTGGGTGGCCGTGTCATCGGGCCGGTGAGTCAGGGTGTTCAGTACCTGATGCAGTGGCAGCAGGTCAGAGAAGCGCTGGATATGGTGAACAACCTCTTGCGTAAACCTACGGAGCGCCGTCCTGGGCAGACCCTGTTGTTACCCGATCACCTGCCAGAACATATCAGTGTGGAAAAGCTGCGCTTCGCCTTTCCGCAGTCTCCGGTACAACAACTCAATATTCCCGCACTCCACTTTCATGCCGGTGAACGCGTGCTGCTGTTAGGACCCGTTGGCGGCGGTAAATCGACGTTGTTGAAGGTCCTGGCCGGGCTGTATCGCCCCGGTGAAGGCCGCGTCCGTCTGGGCGATGTCGATTTGTGGGAGATCGATCCCCAGTTGGTCAGTGCTCAGGTCGGCTACCGATGCGGCCGGGAACCACAGCAGCCAGGCGGTCACGCTGGGGATCAACAACCTTGATGAAGTCGCGCCGACGATCACCAGCGGCACCACGGCCACGGCGATTAACGAGAACAGCGGGGCGGGCCAGGTGATCTACACCGCCACGGCCACCGACACGGCGGACATCAGCGGCGGGGTGACTTTCTCGCTCCAGCCGGGTAGCGATGCCGGGCTGACCATCGATCCGGTTACCGGCGCGGTCACCCTGACCGGCAACCCGGACTTTGAAAGTAAAGCCAGCTACAGCTTCACCGTGGTCGCCACCGATGCGGCGGGTAACCACAGCAGCCAGGCGGTCACGCTGGGAATTAACAACCTCGACGAGGTGGCTCCGACCATCACCAGCGGCACCATCGCCACGGCGATTAACGAGAACAGCGGGGCGGGTCAGGTGATCTACACCGCCACGGCCACCGACACCGCCGACATCAGCGGCGGGGTGACCTTCTCGCTGAAAGCGGGCAGCGATGCGGGCCTGACCATCAACCCGGTCACCGGCGCGGTCACCCTGACCGGCAACCCGGACTTTGAAAGTAAAGCCAGCTACAGCTTCACCGTGGTGGCCACCGATGCGGCGGGTAACCACAGCAGCCAGGCGGTCACGCTGGCTGTTAATAACCTCGACGAGGTGGCTCCGACCATCACCAGCGGCACCATCGCCACGGCGATCGACGAGAACAGCGGCGCAGGCCAGATCGTTTACACCGCGACGGCCACCGACAACGCCGACATCAGCGGCGGGGTGACCTTCTCGCTCCAGCCGGGCAGCGATGCGGGCCTGACCATCGATCCGGTTACCGGCGCGGTCACCCTGACCGGCAACCCGGACTTTGAGAACAAAGCCAGCTACAGCTTCACCGTGGTGGCTACCGATGCAGCGGGTAACCACAGCAGCCAGGCGGTCACGCTGGGAATTAACAACCTCGATGAAGTCGCGCCAACCATCACAAGCGGCACCACCGCCACGGCGATTAACGAGAACAGCGGGGCGGGCCAGATCGTTTACACCGCGACGGCCACCGACACCGCAGACATCAGCGGCGGGGTCACCTTCTCGCTCCAGCCGGGTAGCGATGCCGGGCTGACCATCGATCCGGTTACCGGCGCGGTCACCCTGACCGGCAACCCGGACTTTGAGAACAAAGCCAGCTACAGCTTCACCGTGGTGGCCACCGATGCGGCGGGTAACCACAGCAGCCAGGCGGTCACGCTGGGAATTAACAACTTCGATGAAGTGGCCCCCAGCTTCACTACCGGCAACAGCAGCGACAGCTATGCCAGTGCCACGGTGAACGTGGCCGAGAATACCGCCGCCAGCACCGCCATCTATACTGCGCAGGCTAATGATAATGACGCCGCCGACGGTGGCGAGCACGTCACTTACAGCCTGGCTGACGAAAATGGTGCCGCAGACGCCCAGTATTTCAGCATTGACGCTGTAACGGGGGCGGTCACCTTTAAGTCCAGCCCCGACTATGAAGGTGCCCACGCGCCTGCATACACCTTTGCAGTCGTCGCCACTGACGCAGCCGGTCACACAACCCGCCAGACCGTCACTGTCAATGTCACCGATGTGGACGAAATTGCCCCCACAGTCACACTCGATGGAAGCTCTACGGGGCCTGTGATGTTGAATACAGCGCCCCTCAACACGTATCTCAACGGTTATGACACTACCGCGCTGGGTGACGGCACCTTCCTGGTGACATGGGCAAGCAACAACAATGGCAACCTCGGGATCTATGCCCAGCGCCTTAGCGCGCAGGGTGTGGCGATGGGCGATCCGGTACAGCTCGCATCAGGCGCAACCTATACGGTCATGAGTTCTTCAGACAGTATCCTCAGCGTCACCGCCCTTAATGATGCAGGGGCTTACGCCGTGGCCTGGATCGGCAAGGACGGCACCAGCAGTTACAGCAGCATCTTTGCGCAATCGTTCAACGCTGACGGCACTCCACTATCCGCAGTCGCGCAACTTGATGGGGTTGCTTCTGCACATGACCTCGCCCCGCAAATCGCGACGCTTGCCGATGGCGGCTATATCGTGAGCTGGTCCATCAACAGCGGTGGCATTTACGTGCAGCGCTTTGACGACACTGGCGTTGCAGTAGGCAACACCGTGCCACTGGCTGTGTCCGGCTCTTCTGGCAACGCCAGCCCGCAGGTCACCGTGCTGGACAACGGCAGCTATGTGGTAACCTGGCAGGGCTATACCACCGGCGACTATCACATCTACGTGCAGCAGTTCGACGCCACAGGCAACGGCACCACGCCTGTGATGCTGGACGCTACGACGGGAACCAGTAATAGCTACGAAAACCTGCCACAAATCACGGCGCTGGCTAACGGCGGCTATGTCGTCACCTGGTCCGGCTATAACTACAGCGGTTCGAACTACAACAACAGCACCTATGTGCAGCAGTTCGATGGCACAGGCTCCAGGGTCGGCGGCATTGTCGTACTGGACGGCTCAAGCAACGCCAATAACGGTGGCAGCTATACCTATCCGTATGTCGCAGCCCTGGCCGACGGCGGCTACGCCATCACCTGGATGGAATACGACAACACCAACGGCTACTACAATTACAAGGTTTATGTACAACAGTTCTCTGCTGGCGGCAGCAAAGTGGGCGCTACCGTGCAACTGGACGCACCGCACAACAGTACGAGTAACGACCGTGATCAATTCCCGCGCATCACGGCGCTGGGGGATGGTGGCTACGCCGTCACCTGGATGAGTATTGGCAGCTCGAATTGGGACATCTATGTGCAGAAATTCAATGCCAGCGGTGTCGCGGTAGGCGATATGGTGCGACTGGAAGCTTCCGGCGGTGCGAGTGACCTCTATCCACAGGTCACTGCCGTCGGTGCAGACGGTGAATACATGGTGACATGGTACGGTTACAGCCCTGGCAGCGGCGTTTCTGGTTACCACCTCTACGTGCAGAAATTTAATGCTGACGGCAGCACTTACGACAACCTGGTCGTACTGAACCATGACGGCCAGGCCACCGTGCAAAGCACCGAAACCGGCACCGTCTATCTGGTCAACGACAATGTCGTGGTCAGTCAGCTCAGCGACATTACTGGCGCCGCCAGCGACCAGTGGGCCAGCACGGCCGTGATCGCAAATACCAGTGCAACGATCTCCGCTGCCAACCTTGCTGACGGCACCTATCACGCCTGGGCTGTCGATGCGGCAGGCAATCTTTCTGTCATTTCCGGCCGCAGCGTGGTGGTGGATAACACCGTGCCTGTCTTTACCAGCGCGACCACAGCCGCCGACATTACCGACAGCACCGTCGCTGGCGATACCGTGTATACCGCTGCCGCCACCGACGCGCACGGCGTCACCTACAGCCTGAACGACACCCAGCACTTCCGCATCAACGCCAGCACCGGCGTGGTGACACTGATTTCCAGCCCGGACCAGGCCAGCGGTGCGCAATTCATTGTCACCGCCACCGATGCCGCCGGCAATCAGACCACGCAGACCGTCACTTACAACGTCGTCGATACCACGCCGCCGGGCGTCATGCTCGTCAGCGACGCGGACGGCGTGGAGAACAGCGGTGAGATGGTCATCGTACAGAGCTCCGAGGCGGGCACGGTATACCTGGTCAGTGACAGCGTGACGGTGACGGATCTGAACAGCCTCACCAATGCTGCCGACAACCTGGTGAACAGCGTTGCCGTCGCGGCTAACGTCGGCACCGTGCTGGCCCTGAGCGGCCTGGCCGAAGGGACTTACCACGCGTATGCCGTGGATGCGTCCGGCAATGTCTCCGCTATCTCCGGCAGTAGCGTGACAGTGGATAACACTGCGCCCGTCATCTCCGGTGGCGCAACGGCTAACGGCACCAGCCTCACCAGCGGCGCAGCGGCAGGCACTCAGGTGTACGACGCCAATGCCAGCGACGCCCACGCCATCACCTACAGCCTGGACCAGGACAGCCTCGCCTGGTTCGACATTAATGCCGCCACCGGTGTCGTCACGCTGAACAGCGCCGCCGTCGCCGGCAGCTATAACCTGGTCGTGACCGCCACCGATGCGGCGGGCAACCACAGCAGCCAGACCGTTACCGTTGAGGTCGCGCCAGGCAACAACCTTGATGGCATCCCGATGGTCTCGGGCAGCACCACTGACACCTCCACCGAGATGACTGTCAACGTCGGCCTGGAGAAGCTGAGTAACGGTTACACGGTCGTCGAGTACATGCGGCAGACCGGCGGTGACTATATCACCTGGGATCCGACCGGCGCGCTGTACGACGGCGTCGTCAGGGTGCTGGACGCAAGCAACAACGTCGTCAAGACCCTGGACATCAGCATTCCCGCTGGCTACACCATGCTGGATACGCAGATCAAGGCGCTGGCTAACGGCGGCTTCGTCGTGGCCTGGTCGCAGGTGGATGCCCTTAGCTGGACTGACTTTAGCGTCCACTACGCGATCTACGACAACAGCGGTAACCTGCAATCCAGCGACACGCTGGCGTCGCCAGGCTCCGGCGTCACCATTGCGGCGCAAAGCAGCGCGAATGGCGGTGATTTCGCGATCGCCTACCAGACGATTGGCCACGGGACCGACCAGCAGGAGGCCATCTCGGTCTTCCACTACAACGGCAGCGGATCCAGCTTTACACCGGGAACGCAGACCCTGATTGGCGGCAATGACGCGAGTCAAAACTTCGGCGGCGTTGCCAGCCCGGCCGTCCAGTTGATGAAATTCCAACTGACGCCAGGTGTGTTGACGGCGCTGAGCGATGGCAGCTATGTGCTGGCCTCCGAGGTCTACGACTGGATTGGCACGCCGGGTCAGTCGGCGACAACCACGCCTATCGGTGCCTTCATCTTCAAGCTCGACGCCAGCGGCACGCTGACCAGTTTCGACAGCGGCACCACCTGGCAGCGCGTTAACTGGAATGACGAGCAGGGCTCGCCGACTAACGTCATTGCTTTCGACGGTGGTTTTGCCGTCTTTAGCCAGGAATACCGCACCGCGGCCTGGGAGGTCACGCTTTACAACAACAACGGCACGCTGATCACCACCAACATACAGAGCAACACTGTCCATAACATGGGGACCCAGAGCTATCACGCCGTGGACGTTGGCGCGATGGACAAAACGCTCCATGACGAGCTGGCGTGGATCGGCAATGGCTCTGTGGCGGCATCGGCCACGGCCTACGACAACGGCACCGATCTGGTGTTTGTGTTCCCTGACGGTAACGGCGGCTTGAGCCAGGTCACTATCTCCAAAACCACCGGCGAGCTGACCAGTGACGTGACCGACACCGGTATCACGGTGCCTCAGGGCGGGCAGTTGTATAACCCGCGGATCGTTTCCGATGGCGCAGGCGGCTATGACATCACCTATTCTGTGCTGTTTGATGCCGACACCAGCGATGGCAGCAAGAGCGGCTACGCAGTGGGCGGTATCTACCAGATCGGCCTGAATGCCGGTCCTGCTCCGGTGTTACCGACAGTGACCGATGCCCACATCGCCATCACCTCTACGCCAGGTGGTGCAGATGGCATGACCTACAAGGTCGGCGACACCGTCACCGCCGTGTGGGACAACTCGGCCAGCGGCGACGCCAATACCAGCGCCGTGACCAGCGTTACCATGGATTTCAGCCAGTTTGGCGGCAGCACCTCGGCGACGGCTTACGATGACGGCACCCACGGCGATGCCATCGCAGGTGACGGTAAATTTACCGCTCAATACACTGTCACCGCCGGTGCCCTTGACCATGTAGCCGGTCGCAACGTCGCCGTCACGGTCACTGCGGCGAATCACACGTCTACCACGACGGCGGACAGCACCGGCCTGACGGTCGACAGCACTGCGCCTGTACTCACCAGCAGTACGCCGCAGGACAATGGCGGCAGCATTGCCACGGGCGCTAACCTGACGCTGACCTTCAGCGAAGATGTGCTGGCCGGCAGCGGCCATATCACCCTCGTTAATGAGAGCGACAGTAGTCAGAACAAAGTCATCGACATCACCGACAGTTCGCAGGTCAGCATCAGCGGCAACACGGTGACCATCGACCCGACAACGGACCTGGCGGCAGGCGCAAACTACCACGTCCAGATCGACAGCACTGCGCTGCACGACACGGCGGGCAATGACTATGCCGGTATCAGTTCGTCTACGGGGCTGAATTTCACGACCGTTTCCGCCTCGACCGCGGATCCGTCCATCGTGGTGTTCGACCTGACAACGGGCCAAAGCTCCGATCACAACGGGCGCGTCTTTGATGCCAATACCGCGTACACCATCTATATCCGGGTCAACAGCGATTCCCATTCGCTGGTTGGGCTGGATAGCAATGAGATGTGGTCGGGCGCGCAGAATCTTGGCATAGACGACAAGATTGTGCTGGTGGGCACGGGCAGCGAAGTTAAGGGTGACTTTGGCAACGCAGTGTCGGGGATGCGCGGTGGGAATTCCATTAATTGGCTGGCGGGATCCTCTATTTCGTTTTCCTCTTATAACGTCGCAGGCGTTGACGCAAGCGGCAAATTCTATCGGGATGGTAATAACGTGGATCTCTGGAACGGCTCCTGGGCCGCGAACCCGAATCAGGACAACGGGTTTGCTCAGGCGTATCTGCAGGCGATGCCTGCTGGCGTCCTCACCTCGCAAGGGCTGGCGATGCCATGACAGGTTCTCTGACGTTGCTACGCCGTCTGGAGGAAATGCAGCAATTCGACGCGCTGCATGAAGCTTGTTATAGCCTGCCGGTGATTTCACCGGCAGAACAGGTGCTGCTGGCCCTGGCCCAGGCCCATCTGGGCCAGCCAGAGACGGCCCGCCAGACGCTGATGGCGCTGCATCCGGCTACACTGGAGGTCGACGCCCGCGTCGACCTGGCTGCCGTACACCTGCGGCTTGGGGAATGTGACGCGGCACAGGCGTTGCTGGAAGCCACCCGCCCAGAGGCACCCGACCACGCGCTTCTGCTGGCGCGTCTGGCGGCCTGTTATGTGCAGCATCAACGGGGGGAGGAGGCCATCCCCCTGTATGAATGCAGCCTGCGCCTGCAACCCCGTATCGCCGTCTATCAGCCACTGCTGCGCCTCTACCTGCAAAGTGAGGCGTTGCCGCAGGCCGAGGAGACGCTGGCTGCCGCTGACCTCTTCTGGGCAGGCGAAAGGGAGCACTGGCCCGCATCGCAGGCGGCTTTGCATGACCAGCAGCTGCGCGGCCTGCGTCTGGAACTGTGGCTGGCCCGTGATGACTTCGTCAGCGCTGACGCCTGGCTGGACGCACGCCATGCTGAGCTGGCGGAGGACGATTATTGCGGCCTGCTGACCGGTTATGCTCAGCGTCTGGCCGAGCGCGGACGCCATGCCCAGGCCGAGGATGCGCTGCGCCGTGGTCTGTGGCATTACCCGGACCATACGGATCTGTACCAACAGCATGCTGAACTGGCGGAGTTACAGGGGCGCCTGCCTCAGGCCTTGGCGTTGCTGAACCGTGCCCTTCATCTGGCCGGACAACAGCAAAAAATGACGCTTCCGTTGCGCCTGAAGCTGGCCAGCCTCGCTACTCAGGGTTATCCGGCGCTGGCACGTAAGATGGCCGAACAGGCTATCGAGGAGGCCGGGGCGCTGACGCCATCACCTGAGATGGACGCGGCGCAGATCGGCCAGTGGTTGGCGCAGGCGCAAGTGGCACTCGCCGGGGTGGATGCACAGGAGCAACACTACACCGACGCGGAGGCGCGATACGTCGACATCCTGCAAGCCCATCCGCACCTGGTGCCCGCGCTACAGGGGCTGGGGCAGTTATATATGCAACTGGGGCGCATCGACGAGGCTGTCGCGCTGTTCGGGCAGGTTTTGGCTGTCGACCCGGCACGTGGTCATGCAGCATTGATCAATGCCCGACGTTTTCCGCAAGACGTAGAGACGTTGATTCGCCTGGAAACCCTGGCGCGACAACCTGGCCTGTTCGGCCCGGTGCAGCCTGGATTGCTGCTGCAACTTGCGGCAGCCTGGGAAAAGCGCAAGGACTACACCAAAGCCTTCACCCTGGCAAACGAAGCCAATGCCGCTAGCCGCGCACTGCTACGCTACGACCCGGTTGCACACCGGCAAGGCAGCGCGCGTATCCGCCATGCTTTCAGCCGTTCGCTCTACGAGCACCGACGCAGCATCGGCAATGATTCAACGCTGCCCGTGTTTGTACTGGGTATGCCGCGTTCCGGTACCACCCTGGTCGAACAGATCCTGGCGGGACACAGCCAAATCCACGGCGCGGGAGAACTGGGGGTGATCCCCAGTACGATCGCCCGGCTGGAACGCTGGGAGCGTCATACCGGGTCAGGACGCCATTACCCGGACTGTGTGGACGATCTGACTGCGGATGACGTCGCGGGTATCACCGCCAGCCTGCTCAAGGAACTGCAGGAAACCTTGCCAGAAAACGCGGCCGAGATCCGGCATGTGGTGGATAAGCTACCGCACAATTTCGAGAACATTGGTCTTATCAAACTGCTGTTCCCGAACGCGAGGATAATCTCAGTGCGACGTGATCCGCGCGATATCGCTATCTCCAACTACTTTACCGACTACGCGGCCAGACACGGTGGGATGGGCTTCGCCTATGACCTGCAGTGGATCGGTGAACAGTTGGCCGACCACAACCTGATGATGCACCACTGGAACCAGCTGTTCCCGGGCGACATTCTCGAGGTGCGCTATGAGGACGTGGTCTCTGAGCCGGAGCGAGAGGCGCGTCGTATGCTGGATTATGTGGGGGTGCAATGGGAACCGCAGGTGCTCGATACCTCTGAACTGGACAGGCCGGTCAAGACAGCCAGTGTCTGGCAAGTGCGTCAGCCTATCTATCAGACGGCGCGTGAACGCTGGCGGCGTTACGCGGACTTTCTGGCGCCGCTGATCGCGGGAACGAATGCGAAGATCGTGCATGAGCCTGTTGAGATGGTGAGCCTGCCAGTGCCGGGTATGCAGAGCGAGGGTATAGCGCGCTATCGTCAGGGGAAGCTTGATGAAGCCGAGATGCTCTTTAAACGCCTGCTGCACCACGTGCCCGAACACGCTACCGCGCAGTTTATGGTGGGCCTGATATACGTGCGTAAAGGGCATCTGGCTGAGGGTATTGTGCACATGGAAAAGGGATACGAGGCATGCCCGTGGAATCTCAACTGGCGACGCGATCTGGCGCAGGCATACGAATTAGCGGAGCAGCCGGAAAAAGCACAGACGTTAAGGGCGGGCCACGTCGGTACGGATGACAGCGTGGTGAGCGCAATGGATATTGACCAGGATGATGCTCTTCCTCTGGGCTTTTCCATTCGCACCTCCGCGACGGCACCGTATTAATGAGCATCGGGATTCGCAGTCAGGGGTGCCCGCCACGCCCCTAAAGGTAGGGCAGGGACGATCACTGCGAACAGGTAATCCGGTTTCCGGGTTAGACTAAAACGGGAGCCAACAGGCTTCCGTTTTTTTATAGGCACTATGATGAAAGACCATGGAGGAGAGACCATGATTGACGAAGCATGGCTTCAACGATTGCGTGCAGGGGAAGTCTCCACGCTGACACCAGCGACGCTGGCGGAACTTGCCGCCGAGCTGCTCTCCTTGCGCCAGGAGAACGCCCGGCTGAAACAGCGGTTAGCGACCGAAGTGAAACTCCCCTATACCAGCGCCAGCTCAGTGTGCGATATCGAAGCGGGCTACGCCGCAGGCGTCACGGACTGCAAAGAGGCGATACGCCGGGCCGGGTTTTTGATCGAAGGGGACGACTAGAAGGAAGTACCCGGCGGAATGCCGGGCCTGCTCACGTTAAAACCAGTTAAATTTGTCAGAAAGAATCAACAATAACGAACTGGCACAAACAAGATTAATGCAGATCACGAATCTACTGGAAACGTTCATGTCTCAACACCATTCTGGCTATGAATGAAATGTGCTGATAAGCGTAATAGTAAATAGCGGAACGATCAAATCACGCGGGCAGGGCAAAAAAAAGCCCACATAAAGTGGGCAAGAAATACTGGAAGCAATGTGAGCAATGTCGTACTGAATACCTGAGTGATTTGCTCAACTATTCAGTGTTGAGAAAGATAATGTTTCTCATTAACGATTACAACCCCAATTTTTGTGCGGAAGGCCGGTTTCTCACTTTTTTCTTAAATTTCTCTCGTGATGGGTATCACAAACTTGCAATTCTGAATCCTGTGCTAAGCTTTGTGTGTATTTGATTTGACGACAAAAACCATACAGAGAGGAAAGCAGCTATGGGAATCATATCCTGGATTATCTTTGGGCTTATCGCGGGTATTCTGGCTAAGTGGATCATGCCGGGCAAAGATGGCGGTGGATTCATCGTTACGGTCATACTGGGTATCATCGGTGCCGTCGTGGGCGGCTGGATCAGTACCCTCTTCGGTTTCGGCAGAGTTGATGGTTTCAACTTCGGCAGCTTCATGGTCGCGGTGATTGGTGCACTGGTTGTGCTGTTTATCTACCGTAAAGTCAGAAGCTAAACCGACGCTTCAGACAAAAAGACCGCCTACAGTGGCGGTCTTTTTGCATCGTTTACCACCAGCCCAGTTGGCTACCGGCGACGGCTGCGATGGCGACAATCAACATTATAATGGTTGTTTTTCTCACTTATCCCCCAGGCGCAGCGTAACCGCCGACAAAAAACCACGTTAAAAAGATGACCGCCGTGATAAAAATCACGATCGGGAACAGAATACCAAGCCGCATGCTACCACCTGTCCTGAAATGCAAAACCCGTCAAGTGTACGGGGTTAATCAATATTGAGAAAGGGCGTTTTGAGTTTGCCTTTCTTATCGCTGTACATGGCGGCATCGGCTGCCCGCAGCGCGCTGTCGGCATCTATTTCGGCAGGATCCACCTCAATTACCCCCAGGCTGGCGCCCGGATAGATAAGATGCAGATCTCCTAGCCAGTACTCACCGGCAATTTGCGCGCTCAGCTGCGTTCTCACCAGGGTTAATGAGGTCTGCTCGGCGCTCTGCCGATCCTGACTCAGGCAGGCCACCAGAAACTCGTCGCCGCCGAGTCTGCCCACGATATCATCGTCGCCGCGTCCATCATTCAGACGCTTGCCCACCTCAACCAGAAACCGATCGCCCGCCTCATGACCAAAGCGATCGTTAATCAACTTAAAATCATCCAGATCGATGTAGGCGATGATGGCGTTGCGGTTCAGATGGCGCGCCAGCGAGAAGAGGGTAGTGAGGTTCTCGAAGATGGCGCGGCGGTTCGGCAGGCCGGTCAGGGCATCGGTATAGGAGTAAGCGATCAGCGCGGCGTTGGCTTCGCGCAGCTGCCTGACCAGCGACTCCTTCTCGATGTACTGCGCGATAAGTCCGGCGAAAAGCTTTAAGACGTGCTCGCCGCGTTCGCTCAGTTGATGCTTGCTGGAACTGGCGGCGCACAGGGTGCCGTACAGGGTACCATCCGTCAGATGAATGGGTATGCTCATGTAGGTAGTGATGCCCAGCGCATGCGCTGCATCACAGTCGTCCCAGTGTTCGGCCACGTTATTGCTGAAGAAACAGTTGGAATCGATCGCCCGCTTACACAGGGTCTCGCCCCAGGGAACGCTCAGCCCCTCCGGGATCTCCATCTTTTTGCTGTTTCGGGCATACAGAATATGCTGCAGGCGGGCATTGATATCGATTTTGGTAAGGTAGGTCGACTCCATGTCGGTGACCACTTCAAGCATTTCGAGCAACTGACGCACCAGGCTCTCAAGCGATTGCTCAGTGCTGAGCGTTTCTGAAACACGGGCAAGAATAATATCCGACATGACGCTGCACAACTCCCCTACAGAAGACCTCTGTACCTGTCTGTATTGCTGAAAGATTCGACTGCGGGTAGTAGAACACGATTTAACAACATTTCATATATTCAGGCGTGGAACAGCAAATTCTGGCGGGTAAAAAAAAGCCCCGGCACGGGCCGGGGAAATACATCTTGATTACGGAATGATGTTCTCTGGTCAAGGTGAGAACAGCACCATTCTGGCATTGAAACATGGTCTCATGATGAAGAAATAATGGAGAAAGGATCACCCCTTCACCCTGGTGACACGGCGTTTTGGCTGAGATACACTTCGCACTAAGATTATTCCTATGTATTCAGCAGCCAATTACGAGGACATATGTTTCAGTTAAACCCGGGCAGCCTGGCGATGATTATCGGTGCCCGCACGCCAGCTGGGCGTCGCAATATCGGAAAATCCGTTGAGTTATTCAGCCTCTGCCAGCCGGGGCAGCGTTTTCTGAACCCCGTCAACGGGATCGTGACAGAACTGCCGCCAGGCGCAGAGCGGGCCTTGTGGCTGGTAACCGGGGATGTGTTTTCGTTTGATAACCAGCTGGGCTTTGCGTTTGTTCGCCCTGAACATCTGATGCCGCTCACGCCTGAAGAGGCGCCAGAAACCCTCGACGCCTTGATGCTGGATTGATTCAAAGCTGACGCAGCCAGTCGGCTAACACCTGCGCGTGATTCTGCTGCCGGTCTTTCGCTCCATACAGCAGCGTCACGGTCTGTTCGTCTGCAAGGCGGGCAATGCGCCGTCCTTCATCCTGATGCAGAACAAGCTCCTGACGATAGGCCTCGCTGAAGCTGGCAAAGTCTATCGTCTCGCTGTGAAACGCTTTGCGCAAATCGCTGGAGGGGGCCAGAGTCTTACACCACTCGTCGCAGGATAACGCCTCCTTTTTTACCCCCCGCGGCCAGAGCCGGTCCACCAGGATCCGGTAGCCATCCTCTTGAGTGGCCTCGTCATACAGTCGTTTACATGTAATCATTTTCCCGCTCCTTTTCCTGTCGCTGTAACGCTAAGCTATTTCCGCCCACTTATTTTAAGGTGTTGTGATATCAACGGAAGATCGGTAGTCTGAGGCGCCTTATGTTACTTGATATTTGTCTGGCATAAGGATCTCTCTATGGAACTCTCCGCGGTAAAAAATACCCTCCGAATTGCGCTGGTTGGCGACTACAATCCTGACGTGCTGGCTCACCAGGCGATCCCGCTGGCCATTGATGATGCCGCAGCGGTGCTGGAGATCACGGCCGACTACGACTGGCTGGCAACCACCGAATTAACCAGCCCGGAAGATCTGGTGGGCTACGACGCTATCTGGCTGGTTCCGGCAAGCCCCTATAAAAATGCTGCAGGCGCGTTTATTGCGGCACGCTATGCCCGCGAAAACAGCGTGCCGTTTCTCGGCACCTGCGGTGGCTTCCAGCATGCATTAATTGAGTATGCCCGTAATACCCTGGGCTGGCAGGATGCGGCGCACGCGGAGATCGATACCGAAGGCCGCATGGTGATTGCCCCGCTGACCTGCTCGCTGGTCGAAGTCAGCGACGCTATTGAATTGCGCGCCAACACCCTGATTGCCAGAGCCTATGGTCAGGAAGAGATCGAAGAGGGTTATCACTGCAATTACGGCGTCTCGCCTGAGTTCGCGCAGGCGCTGGAGAAGGGCGATATGCGCGTCACCGGCTGGGACGCGCAGGGTGAGATCCGCGCCGTAGAGCTGGTGACGCACCCGTTCTTTGTCGCCACACTGTTCCAGCATGAACGTGCTGCGCTGGCGGGCCGACCAGCCCCGCTGGTGCAGGCTCTGCTTCGCGCCGCACAGAAGTACTAAAAGCTGGCTTAGCCGGAGGTGATCTCCCGATCGCGTCCGGCAAGGATCCCACAGATGGCCATTACCACTGATACCAGTCCACAGGCCAGCAGCGGGATGCGCCAGTCACCGTTGGCATCGTGGATTTTGCCCATCAGCGGCGGCCCACAGGCGGCCAGCAGGTAGCCCACCGATTGCGCCATCCCGGAAAGGGCCGCGGCCTGATGTGCCGAGCTGGCGCGCAGGCCAATAAAGGTCAGGCCGAGGATCATCGTGGCCCCGGATCCGAAGCCAAAAATTAGCGTCCACATCACCGCCAGATCCGGCATAAACCACAGCCCCGCACTGCTCACCGCACACATCAGCGCCGAGAGTCCGGCTACGCCACGTTGATCCTTCAGCCGAAGCAGGATCAGCGGCACCACAATGCCCGGCGCAGCGGTTGCCAGCTGCAGCAACCCGTGCAGGGAACCGGCTTCGGTCTCGCTGTAACCATGGCTTTGCAGGATCGCCGGCAGCCAGCCAATAATCACGTAGTAAATCAGCGAGTTGATCCCCAGAAACAGCGTCACCTGCCAGGCCAGCGTCGAGCGCCAGATGCCCCGGCTTTGCAGCGCACGCGAGCCGCTCAGCGATCCGGCAGGGCGCTGGCGCCACTGCGGTAGCCACAGGAGCAACGCCAGTAGAGGGAATACCATCAGCATTAACAGCGCACCGTGCCAGCCTGCGCCGCTCAGGGCAACCGGCACCACCAGCGCCGAACCAAGCGCCGCGGCTGCCCCCATCGTCAGGGAGTACGCCCCGGTCAGTTTCGCCACCTGGCCGGGGAAATCACGCTTGATCAGCCCCGGCAGCAGCACGTTACCCAGGGCTATCCCGCAGCCAATCACCGCGGTGCCGCCAAACAGCAGCGCGGCAGAGGGGAGGGAACGCAGGGCGATCCCGGCGATGATCAGCAGCAGGGCGATCATCAGGCTGCGCTCCATACCGATGCGGCGGGCAAGACCGGCCGCCAGCGGCGAGATCAACGCAAAGGCCAGCAGCGGGAGCGTAGTAAGCAGCCCCGTCTGGGCAGTGGTCAGGGCATAATCAGTGCGGATGGCATCCAGCAGCGGTGCAGCACCGGTAAAGGTCACCCGCAGCGAGGTGGCAATCAGCAGGATCCCGGCAATCAGCAGCGCACGCTGTTTACCGGCAGGTGAAAGGGCAATAGTCATTGTTTTCTCTTACATCGAAATGAATCCACAGGATACGCATTTTCAGGCCGGTTGAAATCAAGCTAAAATGACAGATTATCGCTAATATCGGACAACATGATGATAGGCCTGGGCCTTGAGGGCTACGATCCCGACAGCCAGCATGACGCCGCGGTGGCGTTTCATGTGCGCGTGGTGGCAGACGAGCAGCGCATCCCCCTGCATCAACACCGGAAAGGGCAGCTGATCCTTGCCCTGCATGGGGCGATCACCTGCGAGGTGGAAAATGCGATGTGGATGGTGCCGCCGCAGTTTGCGGTCTGGATCCCCGGGCAATTGCCGCACAGCAATAAGGCCACGCCCAGCGCCCGGCTCTGTTTTTTATTTATCGAGCCCGGAGCCGTCACCTTGCCGGATCGCTGCTGCACGCTAAAAATTTCACCGCTGGTACGGGAGCTGATTCTGACCCTGGCTGAACGCAGCCCAGGACACCATGAGCCCGCTACCCGGCGGCTGGTGGAGGTGCTGTTTGATGAACTGCCCCGTCAGCCGGAGGAGCAGCTGCAGCTGCCGGTCTCCTCGCACCCTAAAATTCGCCTGATGAGTGATACCATGGCCGCATCCCCGGCGGAATGGCAGACGCTGCACCAGTGGGCGCACCATTTCGCGATGAGTGAGCGCAATCTTGCCCGGCTGGTGGTGAGTGAAACCGGGCTTAGCTTTCGCCGCTGGCGGCATCAGCTCCAGCTGATCGTGGCTCTGCAGGGATTGATCCGCGGTCAGTCGGTGCAGCAGGTGGCCCAGGAGTTGGGTTATGACTCCACCACCGCGTTTATCACAATGTTTAAAAAGGGGCTGGGTCAGACTCCCGCGCGCTATATTGCCAGTCTGGCTACGACTTCCCGATAAACAGCGATACCAGCCCGGCGGCAATCAGCGGGCCGACCGGTACACCGCGGAACAGTGCCACCCCCAACACCGTGCCCACCAGCAGGCCGGCCACCAGCGTAGGCTGGGAACTCATCAGCGTGACGCCGCGCCCGCCCAGCCATGACACAAACACACCTACGGCGATGGCAATTAACGATTTCCAGTTCATAAAGGCGTGGATCAGCGTGGAGGCCGGCAGGGTGCCGCTGGCAATCGGTGCCATCACGCCGATGGTGAGGATAATAATCCCGACGGTCAGGCCTTGCTTTTCGATCCACGGGAAAAAACTGCTAAGGGGCGTTACGCGGACGATGATCAGCACCAGGATAGAGATGGCCACCGTGGTGTTGTGGCTGACAAATCCCAGCGCCGCCAGGCCCAGAAGAATGAGCAGGGTAGGGTCAAACATATTGTATTCCTTGCCAAAATAAAAAAAGTAAGCCTGCTTACTTTACGCCCTGGCACGCCGGTAAAAAGGCTTTTCTACAAAAAAATGTCTGATTTGGGCGATTGCCTGAAGACGCTGAGCGATATGGCCTTTCCCGGCCTACGCTGCCCTTAATCCTCTAGCTCCCTTAAACCTCGTTTATCTCTTAAACCGTTTAAACCGTGAAAGCCCGTTGACAGATAATTGGAAACAATCATTCCATATCTTTATTAGTAGGCTGCTATATAATGTTTTCATTCGCTGACATTTTTTGAGATTTAATCAATTATGATTTTGGTTGTTATTAATTTATTGTCATGGAGGGTTCTGTGAACAGAAAGTTTAAAGAAATTGATGATACTGTTCGCAGTTTGAATCAATCCACAGATGCGCACTTTAGATGGTTAGTAAAAATATTACGATTTATCGACAGTCGTAATGTCGATTTACCTGAGATAAGCAGTGACGAAGCCCACCTGCATTGCGAGTTTGGCCACTGGCTGAATACCCGTTTACTGGAAGAGCGGGAAGACACTAATTTTTTACTGGATATTAACAAAAAACATATTCACGTTCATCAGGCGTGCCGTAATCTTATTTCCGCCATTGAACAGCATCGTCAGACCAATGACGTTTTTAACCTTTTCGAAGAATCCTTGCTGGCGTTTACCGAAGCCCTTACCCACTATAAAGTTCACCTGCTGCAGCTGCGTACCAGTTATGATGCGCTAACCGGCCTGCCGCTGCGACGCATTCTCGATGAGTCCTTCGCCAGCATGAATAAAGAGTTGGGCGCGGATGGCCTCTATTTATTATTACTGGATATCGATCACTTTAAGAAAGTGAATGATAATTACGGCCATCTTAACGGGGATATTGTTCTGCGTTCGCTGGCCCTGAATATCAGCAATAATATTCGGCGCTCTGAATCGATGTATCGCTATGGAGGTGAAGAGTTTATTGTTGTTCTGCATGCCAGCAACGATCAGGATGCGGTGGCCATTGCCGAACGCCTGCGCCGTGACATTGCCCGGCTTGAAACTATCGCCGGGGAACATCTCATTCGTGTTACCTTCACCGGCGGATTAACGCGCATTCATAAAGGAGAGTCCCTCCGGGAAGTGCTGGAGCGGGCAGATATTGCGTTATATACCGGCAAGAAAATCGGCCGAAATTGTTCCCAACTGATTAACCGGCAATTGCAAACGCAAAAGTTTTGCGATTAGAGAAAATAAGCCAGTTAGAAGTTAACTGGCTTAATTATGGCGACAGGGCGTGAGTTGCGCCCATATCATCATTCTTAAAATTTCAACTGTTTCTGCTCCTCTTATTCTCTTCATCCAGCGTTGTTCCCTCCCGCTTCGCCCGGCAATATTTTGACCCTGATTTACGTGCCTGCTCGTCACCTGCTTTCGTTAGCGAAAGGATTCACTTTACGGCGGTACTCCACGAAACCCCTTGCTCAGGCTCAGAAATGAAAAAAGTACGCTTTGCTCCCCATCCGCTGGCCCTGTCGTTGCTGATGACGATCTCCGGCTCCGCGATGGCGACAGAACCTACCAGCGCGCCCGTAGACGATCAGGATGTGATCACCGTGACGGCACCCGTGCTCTCTCCGCTTAACGTGGTGACCTCACCGAAAACGCCGCGGCAGCCCGTACCGGCCAGCGATGGCTCCGATTACCTGAAAACCATTCCCGGCTTCAGTCAGATCCGTAACGGCGGCAGCAACGGCGATCCGGTGTTTCGTGGCATGTTCGGCTCGCGTTTGCGCCTGCTGACCAACGACAGCGAGATGCTCGGTGCCTGTCCGTCGCGGATGGATGCGCCAAGCTCATACATCTCGCCGGAAAGCTACGATCTCCTGACGGTGACCAAAGGGCCGGAAACCGTACTCTGGGGGCCGGGCAACTCTGCCGGGACGGTGCGCTTCGAGCGTGAGCCGCCGCGCTTTGACAGCGCGGGCGTTAAGGGCGATGCCAGCTTCCTTGCTGCCTCAAACGATCGTTTCGATGAGAATGCCGACGTCAGCTTTGGTAACGATCAGAGCTATGTGCGTCTGAATGGGAATAAATCGAAGTCAGGTGATTACAAAGACGGCAACGGCGATCGCGTGGCCTCGAAGTGGGACAAGTGGAACACCGATCTCGCCATCGGCTGGACGCCGGATGCCGACACGCTGCTGGAGCTGTCCGCCGGGCAGGGCAATGGCGACGCCAGCTACGCCGGGCGTGGTATGGACGGCTCCCAGTTCAAGCGGGAAAGTCTGGGCCTGCGCTTTAAGAAAGAGAATATCGGTAAAGTCTTCGACTCGCTGGATGCGAGCATCTACTACAACTATGCCAACCACATCATGGATAACTACTCCATGCGCTCTCCTGGCACCCCGGATCCTGACGCCATGAACGGGATGCCGATGGGGTCGATGGACATGTCAATGCCGATGGAGAAACAGGTCGATCGCCGTACCGTCGGCGGCAGGATAATGGGCACCTGGCTGTGGTCAGATTTCCAGCTGCAGAGCGGGGTGGACATGCAAACCAACACCCACCGCAGTAACGACGATGACGAGGACAAAGGCTGGCAGGAAGATGCCCGCTTCCACGATTACGGTACATTTGGCGAGCTGACGTGGAATGCGACCGAGTTAAGCAAAGTGATCGGGGGCGCGCGTCTCGATAAGGTCGAGGTGGATAACTACACCGGCATCGGCAGCGACAGCCGGCAAGATATCCTCCCGGCGGGCTTTCTGCGCGTGGAGCATAATCTGGGCACCATGCCGGGCATGGTCTACGCCGGGCTGGGCTATACCGAACGTTTCCCGGATTACTGGGAACTGTTTTCACCCACCTACGGGCCAGATGGTACGTCGGACGTGTTTGATCATCTGAAACCGGAGAAAACCACCCAGCTCGATATCGGTGCCCAGTACAAAGGCGAGCGCACCACCGGCTGGATCTCGGCCTACGTCGGGCGCATCAACGACTATATCCTGTTTATTTACGACCCGGACGATAGCCACGTCAGCCAGGCCGACAACGTGGATGCCACCATCATGGGCGGCGAGATGGGGGCTACGTATAAGCTGAGCGACCAGTGGAAAACCGACGCGACCCTTAACTACTCCTGGGGCCAGAACACCGACGATCACCAGCCACTTCCGCAAATGCCGCCGCTGGAAGCGCGTCTTGGCCTGACGTGGGAGAAGGGCGACTGGAGTTCTACCGGGCTGCTGCGTATGGTCAGCCCGCAACATCGGGTTGCGATGAACGAAGGTAACGTGGTCGGGAAAGATTTCGATCAGAGCGCCGGGTTTGCGATCCTCTCAGCCAACGCATCCTGGAAGGTGAATCAGTACCTGAAGTTGAGTAGCGGGGTGGATAACCTGTTGGATAAGGACTACAGCGAACATCTAAACCTGGCGGGGAACAGCAGCTTTGGTTACTCCTCTGATACCCCGGTGAATGAGCCTGGCCGCACCGTCTGGGCGAAAATGAACGTCACCTTCTGAGGCTAACGTAACACCGCCGGTCAGTGACCGGCGGTGGAGTTAACTGTTGCTGGTGGCCGATTGCTTATGGAACAGCTCCCGGAAGACCGGGTAGATGTCGTCCTGATCGCGAATGTGCTGCATCGCGAAGTTATCGAACATCGCTTGCAGATGCTCGTACTCACGCCACAGCGTCTGGTGGGCGCGGCGGGTGATCTCGATATAACTGTAGTAGCGCACCACCGGCAGCAGTTTTTTCGCCAGAATTTCATGGCACAGCGGCGAATCATCTGCCCAGTTGTCACCATCTGATGCCTGGGCTGCATAGATGTTCCACTGCGCCGGGTCGTAACGCTCCTTCACCACCTCATCCATCAGCTTCAGGGCGCTGGACACGATAGTCCCCCCCGTCTCCTGGGAGTAGAAGAACTCATGTTCATCCACCTCTTTCGCCTGGGTGTGGTGGCGAATATAGACCACTTCCACGTTCTTATAGGTTCGGCTCAGGAACAGATAGAGCAGAATATAAAAGCGTTTGGCCATATCCTTGGTGGCCTGATCCATCGAGCCGGAAACGTCCATCAGGCAGAACATCACCGCCTGGCTTGAGGGTTCGGCACGTTTTTCGTAATTCTTGTAACGCAGGTCAAAGGTGTCGATGAAAGGCACGCGCTCAATTTTGGCGCGCAGTTCGGCTATCTCTTTACGCAAACGCTCCTCTTCGAGCAGCTGCGCCGGCTCGCTGTTCTCCACGCTATCCAGATCGGCTTCCAGCTCGCGAAGCTGACGCCGTTTGCCCGCCGTCATGGCGGTACGCCGCGCCAGGGAGTTCTGCAATGAACGCACCACGCTGATGTTGGCCGGTACGCCGTTGGCGGTATAGCCAGCCCGATGCGTTTTATATTCATTCAACTGACGGTGCTGATTCTTCTTCAGATTCGGCAGGGCCAAATCTTCAAACAGCAGATCCAGATACTCATCCTTGGAGATCTGAAACACAAATTCGTCCTGACCTTCCCCGTCCGGGCTGGCCTGGCCCTGACCACTGCCGCCGCCACCGCCGCCGCCACCTTGCGGGCGTTCGATACGGTCGTTCTGAATGAAATGGTCGTTACCGGGATGAACGCGATGGCGCAAACCGCCGCGTCCCTGATGAAACATCGGTTCGCTAATGTCGTCCGTTGGAATGGAAACGGACTCCCCACTGTCTACGTCGGTTACCGAACGCTTGTTAATGGCCTCGGAGATCGACTGTTTGATTTGCGCTTTATAACGGCGCAAGAAGCGCTGGCGGTTCACCGTGCTCTTGTTTTTGCCGTTAAGACGCCGGTCAATAAACCAGGTCATATGCCCCCCGTACTGCATTTGCCAACTTTATGCTGCGGCGCAGGGCCGGATGCGCGCTGCTTATCCGGCCTACGGTTCGCATCTTATGTAGGCCCGGCAGCAACGCGCCGCCGGGCACCGGGCTATCAGGACGATTTACGCACGCGCAGGTACCACTCGCAGAGCAGGCGAACCTGTTTGCGGGTGTAACCTTTCTCCATCATGCGGTCGACAAAATCGTCGTGCTTTTTCTGCTCGTCAGTTGAGGTTTTGGCATTAAACGAAATGACCGGCAACAGCTCCTCGGTATTGGAGAACATTTTCTTCTCAATCACGGTGCGCAGTTTTTCGTAGCTGGTCCAGTTCGGATTGCGTCCGCTGAAGTTCGCTCTGGCGCGCAGCACGAAGTTGACGATCTCATTTCGGAAGTCTTTCGGATTACTGATCCCGGCAGGCTTCTCGATTTTTTCCAGTTCCGCATTCAGTGACTCGCGGTCAAACAGTTGGCCGGTATCCGGGTCACGATACTCCTGATCCTGGATCCAGAAATCGGCATAGGTGACGTAGCGGTCAAAGATGTTCTGCCCGTACTCGGAGTAAGACTCCAGATAGGCGGTCTGGATCTCTTTGCCAATAAACTCGGCGTATTTCGGGATCAGATAGCCTTTGAGGAACTCCAGATAACGTTCAGCCTGCTCCTGCGGGAACTGCTCACGCTCAATCTGCTGTTCCAGAACGTAGAACAGGTGTACCGGGTTAGCCGCCACTTCGGTGTGATCAAAGTTGAACACGCGGGAGAGGATTTTAAACGCAAAGCGCGTGGAAAGACCGTTCATCCCTTCATCAACACCGGCGTAATCACGATACTCCTGGTAGGATTTCGCTTTCGGGTCGGTATCTTTCAGGCTTTCACCGTCATAGACGCGCATTTTCGAGTAGATGCTGGAGTTTTCTGGCTCTTTCAGGCGCGACAGGATCGAGAAGCGCGACAGCGTTTCCAGGGTTCCCGGGGCGCAAGGGGCATGAACCAGCTCACTGTGGTTCAGCAGTTTCTCGTAAATCTTGATCTCTTCGGAGATCCGCAGGCAATAAGGCACTTTGACGATGTAAACACGGTCAAGGAAGGCCTCGTTGTTCTTGTTGTTACGGAAAGTGACCCACTCCGATTCGTTGGAGTGCGCCAGAATAATACCGTTGAACGGCAGGGCGGAGATCCCCTCCGTACCGTTGTAGTTACCTTCCTGGGTTGCGGTCAGCAGAGGATGCAGCACCTTGATCGGCGCTTTAAACATCTCAACGAACTCCATAATCCCCTGGTTGGCGCGGCATAGCGCACCGGAATAGCCGTAAGCATCAGGATCGTTCTGCGCGTGGTTTTCCAGTTTACGGATGTCGACTTTACCGACCAGCGCAGAGATATCCTGGTTGTTCTCATCACCCGGTTCGGTTTTAGCAATCGCAATCTGTTCCAGAATCGACGGCCAGACTTTCACCACGCGGAATTTGGTAATGTCACCGCCAAATTCATGCAGGCGTTTCGCCGCCCACGGCGACATAATCGTGCCGAGATAGCGACGGGGAATGCCGTACTCTTTATCCAGGATTTGCGCATCTTCCTGCGGGTTAAACAGACACAGCGGATGGTCGTTGACCGGGCTGCGTTCGCCGTTGGCGCTGAGCACGTAAATGGGCACGCGCTGCATCAAGGCTTTCAGCCGCTCGGCCAGCGAGGATTTACCACCGCCGACAGGACCCAGCAGATACAGGATCTGTTTCTTCTCTTCCAGACCCTGAGCAGCGTGCTTCAGGTAGGAAACAATCTGCTCGATGGCATCTTCCATGCCGTAAAATTCTTCAAACGCAGGATATCGGGCGACGACCCGATTCGAAAACAGACGGGAAAGCCGTGGCTCCTGGGCAGTATCAACCATATTCGGCTCACCGATAGCCATCAATAGTCGTTCTGCCGCATTGGCATAGGCACTGCGATCTTGCCGACAAATGGTAAGAAACTCCTGCAGTGTGAACTCTTCGTCCTTGGCAGCTTCATAGCGCTGGCGATAGTGATCGAATATATTCATGGCATGCCGTCCTGTTGTAATCTGTGGGAACATTCAACAGCTATATGTTTTTAGCGTCACTTTCAACGGGATAATTTTTATGTACCGTCCTATTTGTTATGAGCGTGTATCGTCTTTTGATCAAGTTTTGAGTGGGTCAGGACTAGATGACCAACGTTCAATTATTGAACAGTTCTTAGACGATAACCCTGAGAATTTTACGAAAAATAGGATTTACATAACGGATGAAGGGGTGTCAGCTTTTAAAAATGCTAACATTTCAGCGGAGTCCAATCTTGGTAAATTTTTGCAGGATGTGCGAGGACGCAAGTACGGCAAAGGTGACGCACTTATCGTTACATCGCTGGACAGGTTGAGCCGAAGGTCGAGCTGGTCTGAAAACACAATCCAGTTCATCGTGACTAGCGACATAGTTATCTATGACATCAGTACAGGACTGGTGTTAAAGAAAGATGACAACTTTTCAAAGATTCTGATGGAAATCATTCTGCAACGTTCACACAACGAATCGCTGATGAAATCTGTAAGGGCAAAAGTAGCTTGGCAGAATAAGATTAACAAGGCCGTAGCCAATGGTGATGTTGTTACTAGTCGTATGCCGTTCTGGTTAGAGAACGTTGACGGTAAGTACTCAGTCATCAAAGAACAAGCGGAACTGATCGTAAATTGCTTTAACTGGTACGTTAAAGGATTGAGTACTGGTGAGATCATCAAAAAACTTAATAAACCGAAGTGGCACATGGTCACTGTTTCACGTCTCATTCGTGATCGTCGTTTGCTAGGTGAGCATAAACGATCCAATGATGAAGCAGTACCTAACGTTTACCCAATAATTGTTGATAGTGATTTATTCGTAACGGCAAACAGGATGATGGATTCAGTAATGATCCAGAAGAAAAAGCCTGCTGAAAAGATGGAGTACGTTCCAGAAGTCGTTGAGAAGATTTTCCAACTGTATGATACTGGTGTAGGTACTGGTGCAATCGTAAAACAGATACCTAGCGGGTGGAGTACTGTTAACGTTCTTAGAGTACTCAGAGACAAGGACGTTGTAGAACAAAGGATCATAGATAACCTTACATTTGAACGAGTGAATTTAAAGTTATCTAAAAATGGTGTTGCAAACCGTATTAGAAAAGATATCAAAATTGCCGCCGATGATTACATAACAAACCTGTTTCCTCGTATTCTAAAATGTGGCTGTTGTAATGGTAACATTGCCATACACTATAACCATGTTCGTGCAAAGTATGTGATATGTCGTAACCGTGAAGAAAAAAAGTCATGTAATGCAAAGTCATTTCAGTACATCAGAATTGAGGAAAACATTCTAAAGGTTGTTAAGAATGTGGATTTCCAAAAGCTAATGAATGAGGGCAGGGCGGACAAAAGCAGTATTTTAGACTCGTTACGTATCGAATTATCTTCATTGCGAGAGGAAGAAAAACTCTATCAAGAAAAGATAGCCGAACGTAAGGCCGCTGGTAAGAAAGCATCAATAGCATTCATGGAAGGCTTAACAGATGTTCAGGACAGGATTGATGAACTTGAAGATAGATTGAGTCATGAACAAGTAGAAAGTGAAATTCCTGCTTTTGATTTCAATCTTTATGATGTGTTAGATCCAACAAATGTAGAGCTTAGGGCAAAAGTTCGTAAAGAATTGAGATTAGTACTATCAAGTGTAAAATACATATTAGATGATAAACGTATTTTTATATCATTGAAATATTTTAATGAGGTTCTTTCTCATTTAATTGTTATCAATAACAAACGTTTTGGTGGTGAGGTTCTACAAGAAATATCCATTACAGAAAAGAATGGTGAAAGGATCTATGACATTAAAGAACTAGGTAAAACAGTCTTTAGAGTTGTTGTTACCATTGATGCTTATGATATGTGGACGCTTTCACTTAGTCGGGATAAAACCGTAGAGGCAGTAGGACCATACTTGGATCTACTAAAACGTGAAAATCTTGATTTGGTTGTAAATGAAGATCAGATCGAATGGATTGATTAAGTACTGAATGATTCAAAGAGCCTCGCAAATGCGGGGCTTTATCATTTGTTATACTGTAAATGTAGGGTAATGGGTTGGAGGTATAGAAAACGGTACAAGGCTTACATAGTAAAGTAACAAATTTTAGATAAAGCTTCGCACCCGGTGGGTTTGAATTTTCCGTGTAATTTAAAGCGAATCCTTTATATCATTACGGTTGTGAATGGTCAAGAAAAAATTTAAATTCCTCGATATTTTTTGTGAAAATTGTACAATAGCGTCATAAACCAAAACCAACGGAGGAGTACGACCCATGAGATGATTTTTAACTATGAGGAGTAGCAAAGATGCGTAAAAAAGAAAACAAAGATAAAAAGGAAAAGGTCAGCCTTTTTTTTCCAGCTAATTATGATATTGGACTCTCACTAAAAGAAAAGGTAGGTTTGAGGCTTTTCTCAAAGCGTGAGGATTCCAACGATGAAATTATATGTCAGTACTTTTTTTCTGACATAATTAAAGTGCAAAGTATATTTTTGCCATATTCTTCTGATATTCAAATCATTACAGAAGAATTTCCGCTATCTGAGAAAGGTTGTCAGGAATGCACACAAGCATTTAAGCACCCTATTTCAATGGAACTTGTACAAACAATACTTGAAACGAATTGTTTAGTAACAGGACTTGTGGTCTATTCAAAGCCTTTACTGAAATTAGTTAAATAGTATATCAATTTGATGGTGTTTTAAGTACTTCCAAACTAAATAATATAGTTAATAGTAATAGGGAGTACTTAAATGAATTTCTTTAAAAAATTAGCATATGAGATGGTGGGGGTTCTGCTCTACATTTTTGTGATAATCCCTTTTTTTTGCAATAGTTTGCGTAATTTTTATGTTTTTAACGTTATTGCTATTGCCTTTGAAGATTACAACGATAAATAAATGCGTAGGTTGAAAAGTGAAACGATAATATGAAATATGGTATAATATAGATAAATCCCTATCACATATAATTTAATTCCCATAAAAAACTCCCAATGATCTGGGTGTTTTTTTGCGTTCAAAAATGAAGAAAAAGAATTCCACAGAGGAAATGTTATGAAAGAAACGAAGAAACTATCAGTTAGTACTAAATTAAATGAAAGTCAGGTAGAGCTACTTGATAAGCTTATCCAGAAAGGAAAAGTTAAGACAAGGGCGGAAGCATTACAGTACTTAATAAATCAACAGCTAATTTTAGGTGAAAAATAAACGTTTGATACTGTCGTAAAAAGTATCGAGGCGTACTAACACGGAACGTTAGTACATATCATGGATGTTAGAACATGGAAGTTTGGAAAAAAACAGCTTATACAAATTATGAAGTAAGTAACTTAGGCAGAGTACGTAATACTAAAACAAGTAAAATACTAAAGGGGCATATAAACGATGGCAATGGTTATCGGACAGTATCACTCTCAACTCAAAATGGCACAGTAACAATAGAGGTACATCGATTAGTAGCAATAACATACTTAGGTTTTGAAGCTGGTAAAGTAGTACACCATTTAGATGAGAATAAATTGAATAATCAACTTATCAATTTAGAGTGGGTTACTCAGCAACAAAACGTACAGGCATCAGTAAGACCAAGAATTACTAATCCAAAACTAACGCCAGCACAGAAACAAGTTGTGAAAGAATTATATTCAAATGGTATGTCATGTATAAAAATCACGGCACATTGTAATCAACTATGGGGAAGAACAACTACAAGAGCGACGTATACACGCATTGTGAGAAACTAAAGAAGTATCGAGTACTGGTATGTGGATGCCAGTACTTTTTAAGTAAAGGAAATTATTATAATGAAAAAAAATAATGAAGAATTCAAATCTATTCAAGGTGGGTTTAGTAGCTATAAAAATGATCTTACAGTTGAAGCAAAACGTCTAATCATCAGTACAATCAGTGAAGCGATGAAAAGTAGTAACAAGCCTTATTCAGCGGCTAAAGTGTACTATGTAGTATATAACGCAAGTACTTTGAACTTTGACGGCGTGAAGTACTGGCTACAACGCTACTACGCGACGCACCGAGGCGAACCACTGCCACAGGATGCAACCATACGTAAGTATGTTACCGTAGTGAAGAAGGTAGCGAAGGTACTGGTAGAGGCACATACGCAGGGTTTAAAACTCTTCAAGTCTGCCGAGGAAGGGAAGCACTACATGAATGAAGAACAGCAGTATCAATTTAAGTCTCTGATTGATGAAGGCGTAGCAACAGAGGATCTGATGGACGCCTTAAAAAATATGATGGATAAAAACGAGAACCAATAGGTTCTTATTTGATGCGTTTGGTTCTCGTTTTGAATATTTTGAGAACCAAAAATTGCTTTAAATCTGCAATATTATGCATTTAAGTGATATTTTTATGCATAAATTATGGATTTTATGCATAAATTATACCGCCTGTGTAAAAACGAGAACTATATTAATATTAACCCATACCCATACCCATAACTTTATAAGTATATGAGACTTACATATTTCCAGTCTCAAAGAGCCTATTCGCTTTGCTCATAGTCTCTGTAAAACTCAAAATAAAATCGAAACTTGCGTTTTTGCCAGTCCCTCAAGGAACTACCAAAAGCCGCCGAGTTCCATTACTCGCTTTCGCTCAGACAGGTATCAGTACTGACAAAGGACTACTCAAAGTGATTCGTGAGTACGATGCCCGAGTCCAGCTACCCAAGTGTACACCGAGTAATAACACTTTTTAAATCACAAAACAAACGCATTGACGGTACGGTAAAACGTATCACTTTAGTGAAATTTTTATCACAAACAGGCTTTGAATTTAAGACTCCTAAGCGAGAAGTTTTCACCCGTAAGGTAGGCGTTGATATTAATACTATAGAAAAGAAAGCTGATGAGCCAGTACTAAACAAAGATAGAGTCAAGTCACTATTGGAAGTACTATAATTTTGGTAAGCACAAATCATAATTAAAGTACCAGTACTTTGAAAATCGACAGCCTTGAAGTTAGTGCTTGAAGTACTTTTTTTGATAGTTTATAATTTTAAGGCAGAGTCATTAATTAAAAAAATGACTTGACGTGCCTAATTCCCGCTTATACTATATCTTCTCACCGGGGGATTATCCCTTTTCAGGTGAAAAACTCGACTCAGTAAAAATGAACTATAGATGAGCCTCAATGGTTCAATATCTCAATGCTATGTCATTTACTAATGGCATACTTGAGTGACGGGTTAACTATATATTAAGTCTAAAAGTGGTAAATATCATGATTAATAAAATACATAATCAAAAAGAGATTGAACAGCATTATCAGAACGCTGTTAATGTATCAACAACCTCAACTAGAGAAGTAGATGGCATCAAAATTGTCAGTTTCTGGGAGGAGGATGTAGAATATATTTATGAACGTAAACCTAATGAAGATTGGAAGCGAGTACCTTTCTTGTACGAGAAGAGTGAAGAATAATTAAATAAGTTCTGCAAAACAATGGCTGAACAATATCAGCCATTGCATAATACCTAAGAATCACAATCTATGATTACTATCCAAAGTATATATAAGCAATGCTTAACTTTATATAATAGTACTAACAAATATTGAAGTTCTCAGATGGTTAGCCGATACTCGTTCTACAAACAAAACGTGAACGAGGAATTTCTACAATGTCTACACTTACAGCAAAGATTCTTTCTAAACTCAATACTACTGATTTTAACATAGGGATTCTTAGTGCTGACAATGCCGACCGGGCAGCACTGGTAAAGGTTAAACCAGAAGATATCGATACTCTGATCGACAATCTAAACCAACTCAAAACCTATGTTGCAGACCTGCAAGAACACAAGCAGGCCAACGCTCGCAAGCTACTTGAATCACTAGTAGCTGAATCATCAGAGTTCAGTACCGTTGAAGAACTGCTATCTGTACTGGGTAAAAACGTAGAAACATCAGCCTCAGCCGCTACCACAGCTACCAAAATGAATACCAATAAGTCATTCGAGGTAGTACTTACAGATTCATCTAACAACGAACGCCGTACTTTCACCATCACCAATAAGGTGCTTCCGAAGGCGTTACAGAACGATCCGGTATATCAAGCAATTATTGCTAAAAACAAAGAACTGACTGATGTTGATTTGTTCTTACGTGCATACAGCCCTACGTATGCAGAACAGTACCCAATCAATGCTAAGTTCAAGAAAGAAACGTTCTATCTGAACAGCAAAGGCCGCTTGAATGCTCAGGGTACTAAGTACTTTGAAGCATGGAAGAAAGAAAATCCAGAAGGTGATGAAAAATCCTTTAAAGAAGCAGTGACGAAAGCATATAAGAACGTATAGGAATAATTAGCCCACTGTAATAGTGGGTAGTTAACGGGTATAGAGTGTTAAAAGTGTAGAGGGATATATGGGTAAAAATAGTCAACAAAGACGGGCAGCTAAACAAAGTAAGAAAAACCAAACAACTAGAGAAATAGCTGCAAGGAAAAACAGGCAATTGTATATGACACCAGACATATTTTTTGATGAGTCGGGCAATACTGGCGGGAATCTTTTGGATTCGAATCAATTCTGTTTCACTTTAGGTTCATGTCAAATAAGCAAGTCGGATGCACTTAAAGCTCTCGAACTAACTGGAAGCAAATCACCTGATGAAGCACATTTCAAAACGCTAAGACGTAGAAAATCAGGTCAAGATGGAATTATTAGGCTATTGGAAAGTAAGTGCATTAATACTGAAAGTGTAAAAATTTTCATTATTGATAAAAGCTACATGTTAACTACAAAAATAGTTGATATTTTAATAGAAAATTGGAGTTTCAATCGGGGTGTTGATATTTACAAAAATGGTCAAAATATAGCTTTATCTAATTATTTTTATTATTGTCTGCCTGTCTTTTGTGGGAAAGAACCAACATACAAGATGTATGAACAATTTATGAAAATGATTAAAATTCAGGATAATGAATCAATTGAGGAATTTTATGCCTCTGTCGAACACTTGAAAACTTGTACATCTGATGAAAAATTTATTAGTAGTATTGATAGAATTAGCATTACAAGAAGCGATATAGAAGATATCCTTGAGGATACTGAAAAATACATGCTTGACCCTGCCATCCCATCCTTCTTTAAACATTGTATAGAGTGGGATAAAATCTATCCGAATGGGTATCATATTAAGCATGATGATTCTAAAGCAATAAATGAGCGAAAAGGATTATTCGATACATTCATGGACTACACAAAAGAACCTGAAACATTTGGCTATGATCGAAGAACTTTTGATCTTCCACTTAAAGCTCGTTCTTTAACTTTTCACTCCTCAGTAGAGTTTCCGCAAATTCAAATTGCTGACATAGTAGCTAGTGCAGCAGCATATTATGGGAACTGTATAAAAGATAACAAGACTGATGACTATCTTTTTAAAGAGTTAGAAAGAATTAAAATTGATAAGTATTTTTACGATATGCTTTTATGGCCGACAACTTCTGTCACTCCAGAGGAGTTAGGAACGGTGCACACAGGCGGTATAAATCCCGCTGATGGTGTGGCAAGGTTCCTCACAGAAGCTTGAGCGTAAATTCATTAAGATATAAGAACGAACTAGCCCACACTTAATCGTGGGCTTTTTTTATTTTGGAAACTGGAAATAATCATGAATGTGTTTTTTGAAATTAGATGAATCATCTACTATATCCTCTTTGAGTTTTCCTAATTCATTATGAACAATATCAATCGCTCCGAAATCTTTCATAAATATGCAACCTTGTAAGCTATAAGAAATGTCACAAAACTTTTTCAACCTGGCAAAACATCTATGTGTTTCAGGTAACACCAAAATATTCCAGCGTTGACACGCATAAAGTTTTGATTGCAAAGCAATAATCCTATATGCCAATGCTTCAACTTCATTCCATGTTTCAGTACATTTAGGATCGTTGGTTCTAATGGTTATAATTTTGAAATATAACTTTTGAAGATCATTTTCAATCACATCATATTCAGACATAAGAGCTGATACATGGTTAAATCCAGCTTCATAACTTTTCTGCATTATCCAATTAGGTGCTGCCTTGTACGCACGATATGCTATATACGTTGTCAAGACAGATGAAGCAGTACTTACCCAATCAGACACACTACCCCACTCTAAGCCACTCATACCTGTAAATAACACCTTTGAGAAAGAAATAATTGCGGAAATTAAAAGTACTATAACTAATCCTATGAGGACCAAATTAGTTAGCTTCAAATTCTCCATTTATTATACCTATATCGAGTTGTGATTATATTGTTCTTACATTGCTTTTATTGTTAGTACCGTAGGTTCCATCTTTTTCTAGATAAAGCTAACTTTTTAGGAGCAAGTAAAAAAACCAATATTTCATGAATGTAAGGAACTAAAGGATCTTTTATTCCCTTTTCAAGCTCAATTTCATCAACGCAATCTTTAAGCGTTGATACTAAATGATAGTAAGGTTGTAGCATATCAATAATTTCCATAACAATATATGGAGAAACGTTACGCACTTTCCATGTCAAAATATATTCATCAATTTGGCTTAAAATATACCCATCTAAACCTTTATTCCATGTGTAACCAAAGGCTTTGTTTTTTTCTGCCCAAATGTTTAAATCGTACTCGAGTTTTTCTTTTCTCTTATCTGAAATGTGCTTTCTAAAGCATGAATTGATTATTTCATTCCATAATGATAAAGGATCAATGCTTTGCTTTTTACCTTTAACAATTTTATCAAGATTGTAGTATCGGGATGTATCAGCAAAATCAGAAAGCATTGTTAAAATAAGGTCTTGCTGCCAGTTTAATTTCCAATCAAAATTTGGTAGTAGTTTCCCCCCATAGGTAGAGCAATGAGTATGAAGCTCATAAATGTTATGACTAAATTTTTTAAGTGTTTTAAAGTCAGGCTTTTCTAAATCATTTTCAATCATATGATTAAGAATGAAAACTATTTTGAATAATCTCTCCATGCCAACTGATAGTTGGAAAAAAGAGCTATAGAAACTACCTTTGTCATGTGGACTACATTTCCTTAACGCAGTAAGACCACCGCAAATTGATGAACTTACAAGATAAGACTCAACCATGAATTGATTGAATGAATCACCTAACATTCTAATTCTCCATTTAAACAATAATTATTGAGACTATTCATTTGAGGTATTCTTTAGTTTTAATTATTAGGATCAATCAACTATTCTTTTTGTTATTCTATAAAATTAATTCATTGAAACGTGTATTTTATACTTTACCACTGAAAACGTACTCAAGTACACTACCTATTCACGCACTGTCTGCAATGGGTTTGTTATTATGGGATGGACGGTGCGTGATTCCTTAAAATGGAAGTTCACCCTGATCACAAAACCAATCTTGCTCGTCATGGAGCTGTTGCATACGCCGCTTTGCATTGAGGTACGTCAGTCCATCAATCACCGTATCTAACGGTTCTTCATAGAGCAGTACAAAGCAATGACTTTCAATGATACCCACCCAGTACTGACGATACTCATTCTGGAAGAATACCCGATCACCAATGTTGTACTCTTCCAAAACTGACCCCCAGTAGCATACCGTACCCCATTGCCCGTGATGCACGAACCGCTGTATGCCTGTAGTAATCGACGGATCAAAGCCATCTTTACTCATAATTTAACCCTCCATTTAACTGTGTGTGTATACAGTAATGCGGACACGGAAAAGAAGATCCAGATTGCAGTACTTCATGATGAACACAACGCCGTATAACGCTCTGTATCGCGTTCTAAGCGATGCAGTACAAACACGTGTGAGTACTCAAATAATTGATTTAAAGCCACTAAATAGCGATACACGCACGTTTGAAAGGTACTCGACAGGTAGTCGCAATCGGGAGTGTTCGGCAGCGAGTTCTTTTAATCGTATGTGCAAAAAACGATCAATCGCGTGCCGAACCTACTGAAATCATAAATACCAGTACAGCAACAACAGTACTGGAGATTTCAGAATGGCTATTAACAAAAATGAATACGGCAGGCGATACGGTGTGAATGAATCTACCGTTCGTGGATGGGTAGAACGCGGTATGCCACAAGATACTGATGCCGAAGCTACCGCCTGGATTGTAGAGAACATACTCAAACCGTTGCGTGATACCGATACGAAAGAGCAGATTGAAAAGGCTCGTCTAAGGAAGTTAATTGCCGAAGCAGAACAGGCCGAAACCGAACTAGATAGGCAGCGTGAACTACTGATCCCCGCCGATGAAGTTTATAAAGAACTAAACCAATTCTTTAAAACCCTCCGTGATTACTTCCGCACGTTACCGAACAAGATTCAGCACGAAGTATTTGAACAGGATTCTGTACTTAAAGTTAAGCGAGTATTACAACAACGCATTGATGAAATGTTAACTGAAATCGGGGATATGAAATACGAAATAGAAAAAGGCAAGGATGCCGAAGATGAAAACAAACAAGACTCTGAAAGTACTTAAACGTACTATTAAAATATTAAAACCGCCTCAAAAGATGAGGCCCAGTGAATGGGCAGAGAAACATTTAATTTTGCCAGATGGTGCAGCAGCCGGGCAGAAGTTAAAATTATATTCCTTTCAGAAAGAAATGCTAGATATTATCGACGACATTCGATACCGCAAAGTTGTATATAAAACATCAGCCCAGATTGCAAAAACCACTTTGCTAAATTCAGCATTATTTTACTGGATGGGTACTGATTCTAGTAACATCGGTATTGCACAAAGTTCATTGGCAGAATTGAAACAATGGAAATCTGCAAAGATTGATAAAACAATTGAGCAGGTGCCAGTACTATCAGAATTAATCACAGACAAAAACGACAAGACCAAAGCAAACAACCAACAGCAGACCGAATTAAAAGACGGTTCTTTCTTGTATTTTATGACTCTTGGATCTGCTAAAGCATTACGCGGTAAAACACTTAAACGAATCATACTTGATGAAGTATCGGCAATTGATCAAAACTCACCAGAAGGGAACCCGATTCGCTTATCTGAGCAGAGGGCGACGGATTTCGGCCAGGAAGCGAAAATCCTCATAAGCTCAACACCAACATTTTCAGGTGATGCTATCGATGTTGAGTACCAGAACAGTGATCAACGTGAGTACTTTGTTAAGTGTTACCACTGCCAGCATGAACATACATTGAAGTGGGAGAACGTAAAATTCGACTGGAAGAAGAACGGCAAGCGTAGCATCCCTGATTCCAGTACTGCAAAGCTACATTGTCCAAATTGTCAGGAAGAGATAACCGAATCTCAACGTATCAAAATGGTATCTGGTGGATGCTGGATAGCTCAGAATCCAGAAGTAACAGATACAGCAGGATTTTTTATTAATCGACTGTACAGTCCTAACAGTACTATCCAAGCTATTGCAAAAGAGTTTGAATTAGCATGGTATGAATATAACTATCAAACCTTCTATAATACAGTACTAGGTTTACATTATTCAGATCTTCAAGAAGAACTAGATGATTTAGCATTAGAAAATCTACGTGATGATACGTTTGATTTATCTAATATACCTGATTCAGTACTTGGAATTGTTGTCGGTTGCGATCAGCAATTAGACAGACTTGAAGCACAAGTATTAGGTTTTAATGAAAGTGAATTATTCGTTTTAGGATATCGATACTTCTACAGTCCTAACTGTGAGATTAAAGGTGCTAAAGCCTATAACGATCTTGCGACCTTCTGTAATCAGAAGTTTAAGACAGTATCCGGGCGTGAAGTACCAGTGCTTAAAGTTGCTGTTGACGGTGGTAACGGTAGAGCAATGCAGACGGTACATAGTTTCTGTCAGCAGTATAAAAAGTTTGAAATGATCAAGGGTTCATCAAGTACTACAGGTGATTTGTTCAAGCGTAGTACTACCGATGGTAGGCAGTTCTACATGCTGAACGTGCACGAGGGTAAGACATGGGTACGTAGCCTTCTTAACAACGCTGTAGCAGGTAAAACAGATGCACCATTAACGATACGTTTTGCACACGATTTGCCTGATGACTACTTTGATCAGCTCACATCTGAGAACTTAGAACGTACTGGTTCTGGCGTTAGATGGAAGCAGATCACAGGCCGCAGGAACGAAGCGTTAGATACATTGGTCTATTCATTATGCATGATGAAACTGGCACTCAGTAAATTAGGTGGTCAACCGTTTAAGAAATTACGAGAGTACCGAAGCACTAAACGACAAGAAATAGCTCCAGATAATACGCCTACCGAACAACCCACCGAAACCAGAAATAAAAGTACTAAATATACTAAACCAGCAAACAAAACCAGCATTGGTAAATCATGGTTCGGATAGGGATAAATAAAAATGAAAGAAACAATCTATATCGGTGAAGTACTCAATGAAGTACTACAGCCTAATACAACAATTAAAATCGGGAATAGTACTAATACGTTATTCACACACAGCACACAGGATGAAACTGAATCAGTAGCTATTGATACCTCAGAATGGCAATCAGGCTATTATTCAGTTGTATATAACAACAATGGTGAACTAACGATTAGTACTGTAACCGTCATTGATCCGATGGCACAAACAGACCGATTAACAGAACTTCAAACACAATTAGATGATATTAATAAAATTATTACCGCACGTATTAACGGTGATACTCATACGTTAACCATCAATAATAAGACCTTAATGAAAGAAGATCTGAATACATTGAACAATCTAAAAAACAGTATCACTAAACAGGTTAATGACCTGAAACGTAAACTAACTAAAGGCAATGCAGGCTTTTTTAAAAGTACTATTCATTGCCGCTAATAACAGGAGATCACAAGGATGTGGCCTTTTAACAAACGGCAAATAGAACCAGTACCAGTAAATCTACCAGTCCCGCAAAAAAATACTAATCATGTACGAAAACACCAGGACAGTAATACAGAGTTCCAGACAAATACACGTTCTTTAACTGGCTTACCTAATAAGGTTTTAGGTAAATTTGGTAATGGTGTTCAGAACGTAAACATCAATGCAATACTTAGACAGTCATTACCAGCTTTACGTGATGCAAGTCGTTCTCTGGTACTACAGAATCCTTATGCACGTCAGTACGTGAACCTATCAGCGGGAACTGTAGCTGGTGCAGACGGTATCACCGTTCGACCTTCACCAGTTGGCCTCGATGGACAAACTGATCCAGTACTGGCAGATCAGCTTGAGAAGTTGTTTTACGAATGGGCATCAGATGCAAAACGCTTTAGTGCAGACGGTGCTATCAGCTTTGATACCTTCCAGGCACTTGTAGAACGTTCAAGAGCTACAGATGGTGAATGCTTCATTCGTTTGCACAGTGGTGGTGATGAACTCCATGTATCGATTATCGACGCTAGTCGTGTACCTAGTAGCAAGAACGAACTTCTAAAGAACGGTGTATACATCAGCAATGGTATTGAACGTGATAAGAACGGGCGGGTACTGGCCTATCACGTGGCAGATGTTCACCCGTTAAATTACTCAATCCAGACCAACAGTACTCAACGTGTACCAGCCGGTGAAGTACTACATTATTTTATTCCAGAATTTCCCGGTCAGGAAAGGGGATTTCCAGACTGTATCGCAGTAATCAAAACACTTGATGATTTCAATAGCTACAACGAAGCGACTGTTTTACAGAAGAAGATCGCAAGTTCAGCTATGGGATTCATTACCAATAGCGATAACACACACGAAGAACTTCTAGACGGTGAAAATCCAGAAAGGGAATTTGTAGAGTACTTTGAACCGGGCAGTATTAAAGAATTAGCACCAGGGCAACAAATACAAACTCTGAACCCTACCGCAGGTACAGATAAGATCACAGAGTTCTATGATGCTTGCTTAACTACTATCAGTACTGGTCTGGGTATTCCTAAGCAATCACTAATTTCTGATACCAGTTCTGCAAGTTATTCAGCCAGTAAATTGGCTGATCGTATGAGTCGTGAAGGATTCAAAACACGTTCTAATTTGCTAATCAGTAAAGTACTGAAACCTATCTACCGTGAATTTATCAAACGGATCATGGTATCTGAATTTAAAAGTCTAAGTTTCACCAATTTTGAAAATATTGCTAATTGTACTTTTATCACCGTAAAACAGATCTCTTTAGATCCGGTTAAAGATGCACAGTACGAGCAAGTACTTTTAGATATGGGTGTTAAATCAAAATCTCAAATTATCCGTGATTTAGGCATGGAGCCTCAGCATGTATTTGAAGAACTCAAACGAGAAGCGGAGATAAATAAAACAGAAGATACAAACGAACAAGGAAGTTCAAATAATGAAATTCAACAAAAAACAGAAAAGGGAGATGACGTTAACGAGTGATAACGCACTTTCCGATACAGACAATCGTACTGTATCCCTTGCATTCAGTTCTGAAAATCCAGTAGTACGATCAATTGGCGGTCAGGAATATAACGAAATTCTTCTACATAACCCTGAGAACGTTACTTTAGAACGGCTACAAAATAAAGCCGCATTACTTTTCAATCATGATTTTGATAACCATATTGGCGTAATTGAATCTGCCACTATCGATTCTGATCATGTAGGTCGTGCATTAGTACGTTTCTCAAGTGTAGGTATAGGTGCTGAAAAATTTGAAATGGTACGTGAAGGTACTTTATCAAAAGTTAGTGTTGGTTATTCCATTCTTGATTATCGAATTGAAGGCGACAACCTTTTAATTACTCAATGGGAGCCTTACGAAATCAGCATGGTATCAGTACCAGCAGATGATTTTGTAGGTATAGGCCGTTCCCTAGAAGAACCAGAACCAACTGAAGAGGAACGAGAAGAGGAAACTGAAAATGAACCAGAACCCGATCAAACAGCTACTGAACCTACTCATGATAGTACTGAACCTACTACCGAAGAAATTCAAATTAACGAACAAACCGAAGAAGTAGAAAAAGAACGCCGTACTGATGAAAATATTTCTGGAGAAGTACCAGAAACAGCAACGATAAATAATACAGATACAGCACAATCAGATTCTAACCCTGAAACTAACTCTGAGCTAGAACAGGAAGTTCAGCAAGAAGAAGATCAGGAAGCTATCCAATCTGAACAATCACGAATTGCCGAAATAAAAGCAATTTCTCGTACTTTCAATGTTAACGAAGAAATTAGTAATCAGGCAATCGAATCAGGCTTAAGCATTGATGCTTTTAAACGCCAGGCAATTAATAAACAAACTAATATCAAGGAAGATATAAAAATGGAATTTTCTCTTAATTCTCTAATTCGTTCAATTCTGGACGGTGATAAAACTGGTATTGAATATGGTAACAAGGGTGTTATTGTAAGTGATACTGATTTTGTTAATGCAATTCGTGCTGGTGTTAATACTACCAATGCAAAAGATGTAATTCACTCTGATGTACTTTACGGTTCATTCATTGATGTACTACGTGCACAGTCAGTACTGAAGAACTTGCCAGTACAAATGTATACCGGGCTAACTTCTGAAATTGCACTTCCAAAACTATCTGGTGATTTCACTTCTGCTTTTGGCTTTATTTCTGAAAATGGCGTATCACCAGAAGTTGATGCGAATTTCGAATCAGTTTTAATGAAGCCTAAAACTTTCACCGGTTCCGTACCTCTATCCCGTTCAGTAGTTAAATCTTGTCCTCAGATTGAACAGATCGTTACTCAGGCTATTGTTGCAGGTTCCGCCGAACGTCTTGAAACCCTAATCCTACAAGGCATCGTTGCAGCAGCACAGGCCGCAGGTAAAGTACAAGCCGTTGATGCATACGATTATGCAACTATTGTTGATGCTCAAGGCCAACTGGGAGATGAAGGTGTACAGTTCGGTTCTATCAGTGCTGTTATGTCACCATCTACTAAAGCAACTCTACGCAGTACTCTACGTGGTACTAATACCGCAGCAGTTTATCTATTCGATGATGGTGATCTATGTGGTGTACCTGCTTACGATTCTAAAGTACTAGCAGGTCAAGACTTTATCATTCTCGGCGACTTCTCTAAAGTAGCTATTGCACAATGGGGTAATTCACTAGAACTCGACATGGACGACACGACCAACCGTAATCGCGGTTCTGTAATCGCTCGCGTATGGGCAGAACTAGATTTTGCACTAACCAATCCAGAAGCATTTCGTGTAATTAAATTGGCATAACATTATGAGAGCATTCAATTCAAATGATATGGATGCTCTGATTAATAGTTTTGGTGAAAAATTACTACTTAAAAATGGCAGTGCTATTACTGTCATTTTCGAGCAAGATGAAATTGCGATACAAACTACCGAAGGTTTAATCCAAACGACAGAAAATTATTTTACATGCCGTCATGATCAGATTACCTATGATGATACTTTTGTACTGAATAATGTTCAGTATGAAATTTATAATATCATTGATGATCTATCAGGTTTATGTAATGTCTATTATAGAGGCTTGAATGCATGAATATATCTACAATTAAAAATCATGTTTCAAGCCTTTTTTCATTTTCCGGTTTGAAAGTACGTAAAGCTACCAAAACAAACAGTCAGACTTTCAATGATTACATTCTGATGATCAGCAATGTTACCGAACAATACGAACAGCTAGAATATAGTAACCATCATTCTGTCATGTTAACGATGGATGTATTAGTTACATCAAATAGTGAATCAACAGCACAAGCAACAATGGATAAAGTACATGAACTATTATTCAGTACTGATCTAATTATTGGTCTATTAGATAAAGGGATAAATGTTAGTACCGTTAAGCTACTTTCAGTAGTCGATGATAACGATCCAGATACAGCCATAAATACCATTATGACAACGTGCCAGATTACTTACATTGCACGTCCAACAAATAATGGAGAATAATAACAATGGCAGGGATAATGCTCGGCAACAGGACGTTGCTATCTTATAGTACTGATGTGAATAATACACAGCCTACCGCACAATTTATTAATATTGATAATCTGGCTGCTTTCCCAGAGGTCAAAATTAACAGTACTAATCAAACCATCGAAACATATGATCAGGAATATACTTCCATGATCTCTGGTGGATTGAAAATTAATAACATCAGCATTGTTGTACATTATGAATCAACTAATATTGGTCATATGTTCCTCAGTAATGCTTATAGTACTAACAGAATTTTTCAATTGAAATTCTCTTTGTATGAAAGTGCAACAAGTTTTCGCCAACATTACATCATTCTGAATGGTCGTATTACTGCCTGGAAAGATGATGCAGACGTAAACAAGGTTTACGGGCGAACCTGGACATTCACACCAGATACAATCGTTCGTCAGGGATCGATAGACGAACCGCCAGTACTATACACGGGCAATTTTGGTGTTGGTTCTGATGGAACAACCGTACCGCATTATGAATCAGATGCTGGTAACGCATTCATCAAAGTATCAGCTACCCGTACAGATAACCCTATCGGCGTTGATCTTCTGGGTGTTGGTCTGGTGGATGGTGGCGGTATTAGCAAAGCACAGATAGTACTATCAGAATCCAGTACGCCACGTATGTACATCAAGAACACGGATAGTAATGCATGGGATCAAGTCTACAGTACCGCTAACAAGCCAGTACTTAACGCGGGTACGACACAAGGTATTACAGGGATCTTACCCATCGCAAATGGCGGTACTGGTAGTTCTGTAGCGGCTACAGCTTTGAGTAACTTAGGTGGACTTGCCAAAACCGGCGGCACACTTACCGGAGCAGTCACAGGTACGGCGTTAACCCTATCCAGTACTTTATCTGTTACTGGTGTAGCGACAGTTAACAATACGATTAACCAGGACGGTGTAGCGGCAGCTACTTACGGCCATACATCACTATCAGCAGCCGCAGCAGGTACTAAAAGTTATTTGCGTAAAATGCGTGGCGGTACTGGTGATACCATCTTTCATGAAACAGTACAGTCAGGTAACTACCGCCTTGCTACCGGGGCAAGTACAGACAGCAGTGATGCACTCACATTATCCAGTACGGGCAATCTAACAATTACTGGTGTTCTCACAGCTACCGGTGCAACGTTCAGTACAGCATTGCCGATCAGTTCTGGCGGTACTGGTGCAAGTACTGCAATTGCAGCATTACAGAACCTAAACGGTGTACCCCAAACAACTACCGTAAATGGTAAACCGCTATCAGGAAACGTGGTATTAGCTCAGGCAGACATTGCAGGAACAGTACCAACAAGCCGTACAGTGAACGGTAAAGCGTTAACAGGTAATATCGTATTAGCACAGACAGATGTTGCAGGAACAGTACCAACATCATTAACCATCAATGGCAAAGCGTTAACGGGTAATATACTCCTGTCACATGCAGATATTACTGGGTTAGGTGATTCCTGTACTTACGATATTGGTACATCAGGTGCTAATGTTCCGCTATTGAGTAACAGTAATGTATGGTCTGGTTCTCAAACAATAAACGATCTATACGTTGGGCCAGCAAGAGGAGGTAACGTAGTCGTTGAGATTGGAAGCCTTACCACTGCATCGGCTGCCGTAATCGATTTCCATAGTTCAGGCTCTAACAATGACTACGACACAAGGATCATCGCAACGGGCGGCGTTGCTGGTACATCGAACCAGGGCACGCTGACGTTTTCAGGCAGTAAATTACAGTTTAATGGTACTCCATCATTCAATACAGCTATTCCTGTTACCAGTGGTGGCACAGGCAGTACCACAGCATCGGGAGCATTAACTAATTTAGGGGCAGTAAGTACCGCAAGAAAGGTAAATGGTTATTCCTTAACCTCAGATGTAACGTTAAGTGCTGATGATGTTAGTGCATTACCTTCACGTGGCCTTATTCCAGTAGGTACTGATTTAAATGATTTGGATGGAACGGTACAGGGTTATTATCAGCAAACTCTAAATTCAAATGCCACAGCGATATTAAACTATCCAGCTCAATACGCAGGTACATTAGTAGTACTTCAAAACTCAGCAACTCACGTTAAATCGTGTACGCAGATGTACTATCGCTATAACACCAATGATCTCTATACTCGTACCGGATATTCAAATAGTTCAGGTGTAATTGCATGGGGTGCGTGGGGGATGTATGCATACACCGATATTAATGGTGTAAACAGTAACATCAAATCACTAACCGGATTGACTACCCCATTAGTACCAACTAACCGTACCGTAAATGGTAAAGCGTTAACAGGTAATATTGTATTAGCACAGGCAGACATTGCAGGAACAGTACCAACATCCTTAACAATTAATGGCAAGCCGTTAACAGGAAATGTAGTACTTTCAAATACCGATGTTTCAGGTAGTGCATCCTCCGGGGCAAATAGTGATATTACAAGCCTGTCAGGTCTTACTACTGCACTTAGTGTTGCACAGGGTGGTACTGGTAGCACTTCTGCAAGTGCAGCGTTGAGCATTCTCGGCGGTATGCCTAAATCTGGTGGTACATTCTCTGGTGCAGTAGGTGTATCAAGTACTTTAGCAGTTACAGGAACTCTAACCACAAGTAACAGTATTATTCAGGACGGTGTTGCACAAACTACATATTGTCAAACTGCATTGAGTTCTGGCACAGCAGGTAATAAATCATATCTGCGAAAATTCCGTGGCGGTACTGGCAATACAATATTCCATGAAACTGTACAGGGTGATAATTATCGTATTGCCTCCGGTACTACTGATACAACAGATGCAATGACATTATCAAGTACTGGCGACCTTACTACATCACATCTGACAGTTACAGATAATGATGCATCCTTACCAGGTACTGGCAGTACTGTTTATGGTGGTCGATTAAAATCACTGTACACAGTAAATGGTATTGAAAAAACATCCACTTATTTGCAATCAGTTAAACGTATTGAATGGGATTACTCTATAGCACGTCTATTTGTGAATCAGACAGGTGGTGGAACCGATACGGCACAATCACGATATTTTGACTTTATGTCCAACGGCAATGTGCAAATTCCGGGACGTATGTATATGGGTAGTCCGGCTGTTAACTCGTGGTGGAACTCAGCACAGCCCCACTATGCCGCCTATTACACGGACACAGCCACAGACACTCCGGGTAGCGGGGCTATAGCTGGCCTTTCCTGGGGATATCAGCATGGCGGGGGCTATAACCTGCGAACAATGTGGGGGAATGTCGGGAATGGTACGGTGAACTGGGGTAACACCGCAATGACCCAGTTTGGGGACAGCGGTTCTAAGATCCGCTACTGGTACTTCACTCCCGTTAATGGAGACCTTGTCACTTCAACATCCGGGGATGGGGGATTTGCAGGTAACTATACTTTCCAGAAAGCAGCAACATCTGACGCAGCATTGAAACATGGTATTGAATATAACGATGGCAAACAATCATACGATAATATTAAGAAGTTAAAGCCTTGTACTTTCGTATATAATTTCGATGAATTAAATCGTAAACGTCGCGGTATTATTGCACAGGATGCATTACGTGATATTGATAGTGAGTACGTGAAATTAGTACCAGCGGCACCAGAATATGATGATGAAGGTAATCGCTGTGATAAAGATGATACTTTAGCACTTGATAATAACGTCATAATGATGGATACGGCTATTGCTCTTAAAGTTGCGATTGAGAAAATAGAAGCAATGCAACAACAGTTTGAAGTACTACAAACTGAACTTGCAGAACTAAAAGCACTAAATAAGTAAGAATAAACACTTTTAATGAAAATTCAGTACCGGAAGGATTCGGTACTGAATATTAACTATGATAAGGAAATCATAATATGCCAATGAATATTTTTACAGGCACTAATCTAACTGTAGGTATTGGTACAGCAGGTGCAACCGTAGCCACTACTTTTACTTCTATTCCAGAAATTGCAGCCTTTCCAAGTACTGGTAGTTCTGCAACAGTAATCGATGTAGTTAGTTTTGATACGAGCGTAAACCGAAAACTGGTCGGTAGTAAAACAAACTCAGATGTAACATTACAAGTTAACTGGATTCCAGATAATGCCGTTCATCAGCAACTTGTTACTGCATTTGAAAACCAAACACGTATTCAACTGAAATTCAGCTATTTTACTGATGCGACTAAAACATCAGGTTTTTACGTCGTTTATAACGGCTATATTACTGAAAAGAAAATTGAAGGTGATCGCGATAAAGTCATTAATCTTACTATGAACTTTGCATGTGATGGTGCATTTGTAGCACAGGGAGTACTTCCATAATGGATATTCATACTCTATTTGCTGCACTAAGACCTGAACTACATAAAGTTACTTTAAAGAACGGTGCAGAACTCTATGTTCATCGTCCTGCTATCAGTAATTTCGAAAAGTGTACTGATGCTAAAAGTACTCTTCTCTATACAGTATCTGATGAAGATGGTGTACCCATTTTCTCTGATGTAGATGAAGATGGGAAAATTAATGTTAATCAAATTGATGCTCTAATTGTCTCTGAAATTAATGGCGAAGTAATGAAGCTATGGCCTAAAGCAGAAGAACCACAGATTCAGGATCATATCGAAAAAAAATAAGAAACAATCCACGTTTGATGTTTACCCTGAAACTACTTAACAAACGTGGATTGAGTCCATCAGAACTGGAATTAATTGATCCAGAACTTTTCGAATATATGATGATTTACGATTCCAGTATTGAACCATCCGGGTCAAGGTTTGAGCATATTAAGTACTCAAACCTTGCACATTTGATTTTAATGTCCAGTGGTAATTTAACCGAAGCAGGGATGAAGAGAGCCAGTGTAAACGATTGGGATATGTACGGATTACTTTCTAATAAAACAGTACATGAACGTATTCAGGAACAGGATGAAGCTGAACAAGCGAAACAACAATTACAAAATTCCGCAATGATGAATTTCATTACTGGAGGGCTAAGGAATGGCACAGAATAATCAACAATTAGTTTTTAATATTAATGGTAATGCTACTGGCTTACAACGTGCATTAGCTACTGCCGGAAATAGCCTTAACAGTTTCAGTACTCAAGCAGGCGGATCATTAGCGGGGCTTGCTGGTAATTTTGGTAGTTTAACCGGGCAAATCGGCGGGATGAATACTGGTGTACTGGCTCTTGCAGGCGGCTTTGGTGCATTAACGGCAGTAGTTGCATCACAAGTAAATGCGGCAAGTGATTACGTTAAAGTACTGAATGATGCCGCTAACAGTTCAGGTATGACTGTAGAGCAGCTACAGAAATTAAAAGGTGCTTTTGCTGGTCTTAATATCGAATATGATACTTTTGCACAGTACAATATCGACTCGAAAGATCATATGGGTGATTTTTTTCGCGAAGGTAAAGGCGGTTTCGGGGATGATCTAAAAGCATGGGGTGTAAATCTTCAAGGCTTTACTAAGTACATGAATGATGCCGATGGCGGTATAAAGATGATCATCAAAACATTCTATGAACTGCAAAAGGCGGGTAAATCAAATGCTGAGATCACGAACGCTATGGAAAGTATCGCCAGTGATTCAAGTAAGTTATTGCCAGTACTTAAACAGTACAAATCAGAAGTTGAAGCCATTGCCGCTATTGAGAAACAGCATGTAGGTATTACTACCGATACAGCACAAGCATATGCACTGTATCAGCAAAATATTGCTCAGTTAGATCGTAACTTTCAGGAGTTCAGAGTTAATGCTCTACTACCAGTGATTGAGGCATTAAACGAGTTACGTAACATTTTTGCAGGTGATTGGCATTTTCCTTCATTTGATCAGATGGGTGCAAACTTAAAGCGATTTGCATATGACTTTGCATCATTAGGTAATCATCATGCATTACCGGATTCATGGGGGCAGGGGCAGTATTCAAACAGTGCTATGCCACAGTCAGAATCTAATAAACCGGGCATCACTAAACCCTATGTTCTACGTGATCCAGACGGTGAGAAGAAAGCAGCAGATGCCGCTAAAGCGTTAGCTCAGAAGCAGGTACAGGCACGTATTAACCTTAACCAGGTAATGTCACAGTTAGGACGTAATGAAGCGGAAACACGAGTACTTCAATATAACTACTCTCAGAACGAGTTACGTAAAAAGATGGATGAGGCATTAAGCATTCTAAATCTTAATGAAGAACAGAAAACCAGAATCATTACCAGGCAACAGCAAGCAAGGCTTGAGGGTTCTAAACGCCTCATTACAGAAATGCTTGAAGCTACCGATCCACAGCAGTTATCGGAAAATCTTGCAGCACTTAGTATCGGTAACGTACAGAACATTACGCCAGAACATATCCAGAAGATTCTTTCTGCACAGGATGTACGTTCAGGACTACATGATCCCAATAATGTATTTGGTAATCAGGTTGATATTAAAGCACAGCAGGATGAACTATATAAGCAACGTGATTTTGAAATTCAGATTGATCAGCAGCTATACGCAGATAAGTTAATCTCAAAAGAAGAATTTGAAAAGCGTAAGGCTGAACTAACAGCACGGTACAATAATAAAGCCGCAGCAGTAGAACGCCAGAACAGCCAGTTACAGATACAGACCTTTGCAGATACAGCAACCAGTATCGGTACTATGCTCGAAGGTGTTGCAGGGAAGGGCAATAAAGCGGCTCAGGCGGCGTTTATCGTTGGTAAGTCGATCAGTATTGCCAATATCGTTATGAAGATTCAGGAGGCTCTGGCTAATGCTATGGCTACGCCGTGGCCTGCTAACTTTGCCAACTATGCTACCGTAGCGAGTCTTGGGGCCAGCATAATAAGTACCGCACGTGGTACACAGATTCAAGGTCAGGCTCACAGTGGTATTGATTCAGTACCTAAGCTGGGTGGACGTGATGAAAGTACATGGATACTGAAAGCGGGTGAACGTGTAGTTAACAACAATACGAATCGTGATTTAACTCAATTCCTGAAACAGCAAGATAAGCCAGATAATAGTGGTACTGGTCAGACTGTAATCAATGCACCGTTAGTAGTTAATGGTGGTGGTCAGATTACCGATCAGCAATTCCAGACGATGCTAAAGAAACATTCTGCAAATGTGATGCAGGCAGTACGAGCAGCACAAACACGTAGTACCTAAAAATGATCCAACGGTCGATGAAAAAACCTATATAAATGGTAGTACCGTTGGATCATTTTCATCATCACAAGTCCAGCTAAATGCTGGCTTTTTTACGTCCTGGATTTGGATAAATACTGTAAATCCAGGAGAATTTAAAATGGCTTTATTTACGAACAATATAAAAATAAGTGACTTCAAGTTACAAAATATAGAACCAGCTTACTCTAATAAAAGTTGGACGGGTACACAGAACCGACGCAGTACAGGTATTCAGTACTATCAGATTTCATTCAATCTTCAATTCAATCAGGCAGACCGACAGGAAGTACTGAATTTCATTGCTCAGTACTCACAGGGTAAACCATTTACTACCGATTTAGGTTATTTTAGCCAGTACACAGGTAATCAAATTGGTACAGTATCAAGTACAGCAACTGTTAGCAAAGGCGGTACTGTTATCCCTTGTAATGCTAATACACTGGAAGTAGGTACTTTAGTTACATTCCAGAATAGTACTAAAATTCATCGTATTATTGCCAGTACAGGTACATCTATTACCGTATTTCCGGCCTTACGTCAGAACGTACAGGCAGGTGAAGTTATCCGTTATCAGGGTATTAGTGGTTCATTCATTATTGACGTTGATTGTGATCTTAACTTGCCATCGACAAATATTATGTCTCTGCAAGTAAAAGCAACGGAGGCACTGTAATGAACTCAGCAGTATTCACTAATCCGGCTCTGTTGCAGTACTGGAACCTTACGAGAGGTGGCAATAAATCACAGTTATCAGTATCAGAAGTCATGCAGTTAGGCGTTACAGTTAAATGTGTTGATATCTATCCAGTACAGGGATCGGGAGTACAGGCACTACATCTTAATGATGGTTATATTGACCTGAATATTTCAGGCAATCTATACACCAGTTTTCCAGATTTTATAAATGATTCGTTTGGTTCATTCACTGAACAGAAAGATATTAGTAATGAATCGCTATCTTTCAAGGTCAGTAATGTTAATCAGTCATTTCAGGCACTGGCATTATCTGGAGAACTGAAAAACGCACAAGTTAATTTATGGCTAACGATACTCAACCCTGCAAACGCTACAGTACTTGATAATTCATTAATGTTTAGTGGTTACATCGACTACTTTGAATCTATTTCGAATAATGAAGATATTAAGAATGAACTTACCGTTTACGTTAACAGTATATGGAAGAAACTGGACGTTCAACAGCGTACTTTAGCCGCTAACTCTGTACATCAAAGTACTCATAAGAATGATGCGTACTTTTCACTATTAGGAAAGATCAACTCTCAGCAAACATGGAAGTATAAGAAATGAGAAACAACATTATTAAAATTCATAACATTGCACAGGCATGTATTAGTACTCAGTTCGAATTAGGTCAGAATGATTGTAATATTCTTGTACTTAAGGTTATTGATCAAGTATGCGGTACTAATTATACCGATCTGGCTATTGGCAAATACAAGACCATCAAAGCAGGGCAGAAGTTATTCACTAAGCATGAATTAGGTTCATTAGAAGAGATCTGTAAGCAACACGGTGTACTGGTAGATACGCCTGTATTCGGTGACATTATGGTTAAAGGTATTCACGGTTCTGTAGTACTCGATGGTAAGTACATTGCACTGAACACTGACAGTACAGGGTTCAATGTTGCAGTACTACCGTGGATTAGTGATTGGAAGTACTACCGTATCACTCCTGCTAACGGTGGGGGTGAATAATGGGCGGTAAAATTTCAGGTGCTGGGTTAGTCGGTGCATTAATCACAGCCGTTGCAGTCGCAGCAGCCGCATGGACGGGCGGGGCAAGTCTTACAGCCGCAGCAGCATGGGGGGCAGGGGCTGGAGCAGCCTCATTAGTAGCAACATCGATGTTATCACAGATGCCCGGTATTACCCCTCATACAGATAGTGCTACAACGTTAAGCCGAAGTACTTCACCGCAATCGGGTATACCTATCTTGTACGGTGATAAGGTCAAATGCGGCAGTATCGTTAACTGGTATAACGTACAGAACAATTCAAGCCAGTACTTGTTTACAAGTCATGCCCTTGCAATGGGTGAGATTAACAAGATTAGTCAAATCTGGATTGATGATGAACCAGTACTGACGAGTCCGATCACATCTGAGGGAGTAGTAGCAAGTGGCTTAATTAACGCAAAGTACCGCGACCTTCTGCAATTAGAGGTTTATTTCGGCAAGCCAAATTACACGGCGGGTAAAGTATTAGCGGGTACTTATGGTGGTTCTCAATGGAACAACAGTACTTTTAAAGGTAATGGGATCGTACAGGTTTATACTGTTATCAAGAAAACCCAAAAGTCATTAGAAGATAACTTACTGGTCAATGATAATTATGTACTAACTGCTGAATGTTCTGGTAAGAAAATATACGATCTAACTACCAGTACTACAATCGTCAGTAACAACCCTGTTAACCAATTATATGATTACATAACTAACACAGAGTACGGCCTTGCTGTGAGTCCTGGTAACATTGATTTAGCATCATTCCAGACAGCAGCACAGTACTGTAAGCAGTACGCAATGTTCAGTAATGGAGCAATCAATTATCAGGATACCTATAAGTCAAACATTGAAAAATTGTTGATGACATTCGGCGGTATCACAAGTATTCATTGTGGTAAACTGTATCTAACAGTAGATATTCCGGCATTGTCAGTACAGACATTTGATGAAAGTACTATATTCGGTGAATTCACCAGTACTACAACTGGTATCAGTGACTACTTCAATACAATCGATGCAACATGGAAGAATATAACTAATAATTACTCAGATGACATTTTACGTATTCCTTCTGATATTGCAGCAAGTGATGTGCTAACCAGTGATGGACTGATTATTACAAAGGCTCTTGATTATTCATGGGTATATGGCAAGTCTCAGGTAGAACATCTTATTAATATTGAATTACTCAAGGGTAAGTACTCTCACAATACAATTAGTTTTGCTACAGATTCAGGATGGGATTTAAAAGTATGGGATGTAATTACCGTTAATTTTGCCGAACATGGATATCAGAACAAGCTATTTAGAATCATCGGTAAATCTATCAGTACTAACACTGATTCAATCGGCATGGTTCAGTTGCAATGCGTTGAGTACTTCCAGGGGATCTATGAAGGGGTAGACGTTCCTATGTACGGTTGGGAAGGTTCTTTACCTTCACCAGTAGCAGTACAGCCGCCGTCTAACCTATCCGTTGTTAAAAAGGGTGCAACCAATCAGGGGCAAACCGTAGTACTAACCTGGTCAGCCAGTATCGATCAGTACTTAAGGGGTTACTACGTCTATTACCGTCAGACAGGTACTCAAACATGGACGTATGGCGGCAGTACTAACCAGTATGTAGAGTCATATGAGCTATACGGCCTCACAGCAGGCGTTCAGTACGATTTTGCCGTAGCCGCCTTTAATAACTTAGGGATTGTGTCAGACAAGGTTACACAAAACGGTGTAGTACCAGACTTTGCATTTACTTTGCCTGCTATTACTGGATTGCAGCTTATCAACCGTGGCAGTACTGCAACTACTACCGATGCACTGGATTTCATCATCGGATGGGATGATCAGCTATATGTAACTGTGAACGGTAAGAAGTTCAGCGAGTACTTCAACAAGTACGAAATCATCATCTACGATACCGGGATGGTGAAGAAGCGTTCTTACTTCATCCAGGCGAACCAGTTCACATACACCTATGCAATGAACAAGCTGGATACTCTTAGCCGTACACGTACTTTCGGTGTTGTCGCGTGGGGTCATAACAGCAGTATCTACAGTGCAGAAGCACGTATCACAGTGACTAACCCACAATGCCCGGGCTTAACTGGATTTACGGCTAATGCTGGTTATCAGTCAATATTCGTTCAGTACGATAACCCAGAAGCAGGGGCTACTGACTTTGCCGGGGTAAACGTTCAGGTAGCAACTAACAGTACTTTCACACAGAACCTTAAAACGTTCGGTACTAACAGTCCGTTCATGCATAGTTTTCCGGTTGCTGATGGGAAGTACTATGTACGTGCAGGAGCTTATGACAATTTCGGGCAGGACTCGATTATCTACTCGTCAGGTGTGTATGTAGATCTGCAATCAAAAGTTAACTGGTCTGCACAGGATGAACAGTCACTAAATGATTTCCTACATCTGGACGGAAAGATCAGTACTGCTATCAGTGATGCAGTTACACAGGCCAACGCGAACACCACAACTAAGATCGGTGCATCTGAAACTAAAACGACAAAGTTGATTACAGATGGTGATAATGCCAACTCTACAGCAATCACAAACCTAACCAGTAAGACAGCAAGTGATATCAGTGCAGCAGTAACTACTTTGAACCAGACCATCACTACTAAAGATTCTGCACAGACCGCAGCATTGAATGCACAGGTAAGCAGCATTAATAGTAATATCACGGCTCAGGTAGCAACGCTTAACAATACCATAACGACTAAAGACACCGCTCAAAGTACTGCACTGACTCAGGCTAAATCTGAATTAAATGGTAATATCAGTTCAGTCAGTACTGCAATGACTACTAATATTGATGCACTGAAAAATAGTGTTAACAGTCATTACGAATTGAAGGTAAATGCAAATGGTACTGTTGCAGGTATGGGTATCTATGCAGATGCAAATACCAAAGCAAGTGCTGTGTATTTCGTAGCTGATGATTTCAAGATCATTACTGCTAAAACTTCCAGTAATGTCAGTAGTCCGTTTATCCCATTTGCAGTACAGAATAACAGGGTATACATCAACTCAGCTATGATTGCTAATGCCAGTATTGGGCAGGCGATGATTGCCGATGCAAGTATAAGTAATGCTAAAATTCAGGACGGTGCAATTAACAACGCAAAAATTGGTAATCAGATTAGTTCGAATAACTGGATTGACGCCTGGCCTTCTGATGGTGGTCAGGGCTGGTGTATTCGTAAGGATGGAACCAGCTATTTCAATAATGGTTATTTCAGGGGTAGCGTTTTTGCTGAGAATGGTTACTTCAAAGGAGACGTTTACGCAGAGAACGGCTATTTCAAAGGTATTGTATATGCATCAGGCGGTTCATTCACTAATGGTAGCTTCATTAACTGTACCATTGATAATCTGAAAGCAAACAGCATTCAGGGAGATATTATGCGTATGTTTCTGTTAGGAGCGGGTGGTATAACCATCCCAGCAGAACCACAGTTTGCCCGTGTTCTAACTATTCCGTGTATCCCAGTGACTGTAAAGGGCGGGTATGATGGGACTTTTACTCCTCCGCGAGAATCAACTAACACACGTGCTGTTAGTGTATATGCGAATGGGAGTGTATTACGAGTTGCGAGCATATCTGCCAGAGGTCTTGAAAGTGATATTACTGTTGGTTCTGCATCGATGACAATTCCAGCAGGCGTAGCTGTAACATTAACAGTTGATTTACGGTCAAATGGAAATTTAACTACTTATAACGGGCCTGATTTAACGGTTATTGTAGGGAGAGCATAATATGATAACAGGATCTTTTCAGCAGGGGGCAACCCCTGCTAATGCAGTACGAATACTTAACCAACAAGGGCAAGCATTCATTACTTCATTTCAATCAGAACTAACCAAGCGTTGCCGGGCACTAGCTAAACAGGTACAGGATGATATTAACAATACAGTAGATGGTGGAGCAGTAGCTTTTACCAAACGAGCGATATTCTTCAACTTCATTCAACATGGTAATGGAACCAGAACGAACCAGATCATAGTACGTGGTCAACAGGTTGCATACTTACGTTCAGTACTCACAGATGATCAGACAATGTTTAATAAAATTGTGCCTACTAGCAGTGCAAGATTAACGGCTCAGGGCAACATTGCAAGCCTGCATACCCAAATGGGTAAGAGGTACAAAGTAGTTGAACAAAACGGTAAGAAGTACTTGATTGATACTAGCCAGAAGAAGAAAAAAAGAGGTGGACGAGTTATAGGGAAATACGAGAAAAAGAAACGCAAGATTATCTATGATTTCTTTAATGAGACTGAACAAAAAGCAAGATTAGTGCTAAATACTATGCGTGGACAGTTTACATTGAGGAGCGTTTAAATTGCAGCAACCATATGATGAAGAAATAACTAAAAATATTAAACTGAACGGATGTGATGTATTGATGTGTAATATCCCTTTCAATAAGATTCTTATTGATGCAAAGTACTATACAGGCTATGGGCTTGATGTGATGGGCTATGATCTTATGAATGTTGGATTTTATGATTTACAAGATCGTTATCCATTATTAGAAAAAGGTGATATTACAGATTGGCAGTACTTTGACGAAATATACAAAGTACAGGTTATCGACTCTTACAAACTATTTGTAAAAGGCATAAATATTCAGTTGTATCTTGTTCAGTTTAAAGAGTCATTTTTAGATGAATAAAATAAATACTCTATATTAATCTTATGGAGTAAAAATTATGAGAAAAACAAAACTTGAATATATTATTTGGGTGGTGGCAGTAGTTGCACTTGCAGGTTTGTATTGTTTCGCAGGTCTACCGTTATGGGTGGTGATACTACTGTCAATTATATTAGGATAAAACATGGTAATTACATCAACTATGATCGGTATTGGTAGTGCATGTATTGCTTTATGCGGATTAGTACTGTCAAGGTACAGGGAGCATAAAATGGATTCAGATCAACTTTACAAACGTATTTCAGATCTTGAAGCAGAACAACGATTATTAAAACAACAACTTGAAACTATGAGTCAGGATCAAGTACTTTTTGCAACAGAACTACGGTCAGTACAAAATCGTTTACTTGATATCGATGTTAAGCTTTCCAGGATTCTAACGATACTGGAAGTACAACAACACTAACAATAAAGCCAGCATTACGCTGGCTTTATTGTTTTATCCTCTTATTACCCATTTAATCAACTGATCAATTCGGTTTGGTGTCTGGTGGTACAGTTTACTATCTTTTAGTTCTAATATGGCCGTAGCATAATTCTGTGTTTTGAGTGCATAGATGCAACGTTTAAAATTACTGAATCCTTTTAAACCTAACTGGAAAACAAGTACTGTTACCAATGAATACCAGCGTGAATCTACAGATAAACCTAGATTTAACGAGTTAGTACCATCAATCGCTTTTTGGTAATCGATTTCTAGAAGTTGGTTTGCCTGTGCTTCTGTAATGCCATTTTTAAAATGTTCTTTTTCACCTGGTAGTACTAAATGACCGTAACCAATAGTTTCATATCCTAGTGAATCTTTATAGGTCCAGAATTTGCCATTCTTGAAATAACCTATTTTTTCCTGATATTGCTTAGTACCTTCTAGGCGTTTCAACATTTGTAGTACTTCAACTTTATTAACACTCATTCGTTCTCGTTCCTCGATAAATAATTGATACAGTATTTATTAAGGAAATTAATTAAATGGATAGTTATAAAAATGAGTGGCAAATGTGGTATAGGAATGAAGATTTAATTCCCGAAGAAACGGCATGTTTTGTTTATATAATTCAGTTTCCACAATCGGGCGAATTCTATATTGGTCAAAAACGACTATGGAAAGGAATCAAGAATGTTTCAGAAATTAAAGCAGACAGTAAACAAAGTAATTGGGAAGAGTACTGTAGTAGTAGCAAAACGGTGATAGAGAAGATTGAAGCGGGTGAACAGTACAAGAAAAGTATTCTTGCTTGTTTCCCTACATACGCCGAAGCACTTCACTGTGAGTCAGCACTTATCTGTATGTTGTGTTCTCAGTGGGGGAGTCTGAACAAAGCATTAATGGCTAAGTTCAAGTTTACGGGTCGAATGAACAAAGAACATATGCAGAAGGTCAGAGAACTACTGGAGGATTTAACATGAAGAGACTGATTAATATATTATTCAAAGGGATAGACTTCTTTATTAAAAGAAAGACTATTCAAGTAGATGAAGAAAAAACAAATTCCGAAGGACAGATAGAGACTTACAGAGAAGAAATTGAAAAAATAACATTCCACTGGCGTAACGCTTTGGGATTCGTACTAACTCTAATTATTCTTTATAATTGGATTATTGTACCTGTACTCGATGCATTTGGTGTCGTCGTCATTCAAGTACCATTAGGTCAACTATTACAAGTACTTTTAATTCTGGTTGGTGGGAATTAGGCCGGGGGAACCGGCCTAATTTTAATTAGATAATAATGTTAATTTTACTCTGCTGACTTCTTTATTAGTTTCTTCAACGAATTTATTTAAATATTCAAAGTCAGGAGAGGAACCGCAAATTTTCATTAATTCCTCACCGATGGGTGAAAGCAAAGCTGGCCCTGTTGAAAGTGTCCATGTAGTCGGATTGTTTTCTTGAAATTCTACAAGGATGCCTATGCCGTAATAGGATAGGTAAGCGATTTGTTGATGGAAAGTTAAACTGTAACCTAATCCTTGCTGAATAACTCCCAATGAGTCTAAGATTGCCAACTGACTAAAAGTGATACCTTCTGTATTACCGTTTTCATCACATGGAATGACCGGTGTAAGATGACTCGCAGCCCAAACAAATTTACCAAAAAACGTGATTAAATTTGCTTCCTCTTTATTTAAAGTTGATAGCAGTTTTAAGGTTCGACGACTAAAAGAGCCCTTTGATTTTGCCTCTTCAGAAAGAATTTTCCCCCAGATGGTTTGCATCTGCTCATCATTAATATCTTCACATTCTCTAAAGAAAGCTTCTATCCATTCCTCTTCAATGTCAGTGATGGTATCTGTATCAGAAAGATTTTGTGCAGCTTGAAGAGTTATATTTTCTATGTTTTCTTGCCGTTTAGCTTCACGCTTGAGAAAACGCTCAACCGCTCGTTTTTCTAACCCTTCAAGCTCTAATTTTGAAATTAACTCAGTACGTTTAGCCTCGGACTCCGCTTTTGCTTTTTTACGTATCCTTGTTGGCTCATAAAGAACCCCAATGGCATCGCTTACCTTTTCAATGAGTTTTGTTCCTGGTTTCGATAAACCGGACAAACTTAAATCTATAAGGCTCATAATTTTCTCCTGTCAACCTTACATTTTTACTCACATTTCCAAATAGTGTTTTGGACACCACTACCTTTAGGCAGGTTAGGGTTCATATTTGCACTATGTATATAAGTGGCTTTACTTTTCCCATACTGCTGGCAAGAGGCATTAGCTGTTTTTTGTAAACTATCCAAACCATACCAACCATCAGACTGAATACTTACAGTGTTACCATCATTATACTGCACTGCTGCACAACCCACTAAAGCTAATGGGATTAAAACCATAGATAGGTTTTTCATTATTATTTTCCTAAATACCCGTACAACAACTGTACAAGGGTATTTTATGGCAAGAATTTCAAAAAAGGAATCTACATTACACATAAGAGTAATGGATCTTATTCATTCAGATAAGCAATTAACACAAGACGATAAAGAGTTTATCTTCAATAACTACAAAGGCGATGGTATCGGTGCTACTGGTGCTTTCTTCACACCTGAAATGCTCGCATGGGATTTCATACTTGATGCTGGTTGTACTGGAGTATGTATTGAACTCTGTGCGGGTATTGGTCGCCTCAGTTACTACCAGTACCTAAGAAACAAGCCAAATCACATTACATGTGTAGAACTCAATCCTGAATACGTGATGATTGGAAAGCGGGTGCTACCAGAAGCGGAATGGATCATTGGTGACGCTCTCCAGTACTCACCAGACCGTTTCTATGACGTTGCCTACGGCAATCCCCCATTCGGTAAGATCAACACATCAGAAGCGTATACAGGCCGTTATACAGGCTCAGAATTCGAATACAAGGTGATTGAACATGCGAGTACTTTCGCATCCTATGGGGTATGGATAGTACCTCAAGGTTCAGCGGGTTTTGTCTACAGTGGGGTACATTGCTACGAGCGGAGAGAATCAGGTAAGTACCAGAAGTTTGTGAATGACACAGGCTTAAACTTACACCCTGGGGTAGGTATTGATACCAGTATCTACAAGGACGAATGGAACGGTACTAAGGTCATATGTGAAAGCGTTTGTGTAGACTATGACGGTACAAATCTATAACTGCATCATCCAGTAGTGGTTTTTAACAGATAGAGATGGGGGATATAGGCTGGGTGAAAAACAACCGATTAGGGAGTGGTTAAAGATTTTTTGAATGTTCCCGTTGATGATTTCATGCGTCCTTTCGTTTTTTAGCACAGGAAAAGAGCCGTTCATATGAATAGTAGAGGCTCCCGGAAGCGGGATCCGTTGCACCTCACTGCAAGAGCAGCAACCCGTGTGCCAGGTCGGGCGCTAAAACCGCGGGGTGATTCGGTATTCAGCTTCTTAAAATTAAGCGTAGATGGCATTTGCAAAACTTGCATGCACGCAAAATCTAATTTCAATGACATATCAATAACTCATCCAGAAATTTAGCCAGCGCTTGCAAGACAAAGAGACTTCCTTCACTGAACGGTAATCTGGCTGACTGCGTTCCGTCATGTAAGGCACATACCATGACGGGTTAATCAAATTGATTAGTTAACAAAAAATTTTGAGAAATGGGGGGAATGACGGTTACACTTCATTCGCTGATTATTTGACTACAGGAAAGAATGGATTGTGACCAAACTCAAACTTCTGGCACTGGGGATTATCGTTGCCACCTCAGTGAGTACAGCATACGCGGAGAATCAGTGGTCAGTTGGTGCTGGTGTAGGCGTAATCAATAGCCCTTATAAGCAATATGACCGTGATATCTATCCGGTTCCGGTGATTACCTATGAAGGGGATAATTTCTGGTTCCGCGGCCTGGGCGGTGGCTACTATCTGTGGAACGACCAGACCGATAAACTCTCTATCATGGCTTATTACGACCCGACGCACTTTAAGCCAGGAGACAGCGATAGCTACCAGCTTCGTCAGCTCGATAAACGTAAGAGCACCATGATGGCAGGGATTTCCTGGGTCCATAACACCGAATACGGTTTCCTGCGCACCGCCCTGGCGGGCGATACGCTGGATAACAGTAACGGCTATATCTGGGATCTGGCGTGGTTGTACCGTTACACCAACGGCGGGCTGACGCTCACCCCGGGTATCGGTATGGAGTACAGCAGCGAAAACTACAACGACTACTATTACGGCGTGTCCCGTAAGGAAGCAAGACGCAGCGGCCTGAACAGCTATGATGCAGACGATGGCTGGAGCCCGTACCTGGAGCTGACCGCCAGCTATAAGTTTGCCGCTGACTGGAACGTCTATGCCACGGGTCGTTACCACCGTCTTAGCGATGAAGTGAAAGACAGCCCAATGGTCGATAAGTCCTGGACCGGACTGATGTCGATGGGTGTCACCTACAGTTTCTGATTGTGCATTTTTACTGTGCATTTTATGCATCATAACGGAGCGCTTGCGCTCCGTTTGTTTTAGGGTGGTGCAGATAAACAGGAGAGTGTGATGAGCGAAAAAACCGTTACCTTTGGCGACAATATCCTGCTTCCGGCCATTGGCCAGGGCACCTGGTATATGGGCGAGAAGGCGAGTCAGCGCCGCCAGGAAGTGGATGCCCTGCGGGCAGGTATTGAACGTGGACTGACGCTGATTGATACCGCCGAGATGTATGCCGACGGCGGCGCGGAAGAGGTGGTCGGCGAAGCAATCGCTGGTCAGCGCGACAAGGTATTTCTGGTCTCCAAAGTCTACCCGTGGCATGCCGGAGGGCAAAAAGGCATGGCCGCCTGTGAAGCGAGCCTGCGCCGTCTCGGTACCGACCATATTGACCTGTACCTGCTGCACTGGCGCGGAAATTTTTCTCTGGCAGAAACCGTCCAACTGATGGAGACGCTGCAACAGCAGGGCAAAATTGGCCGCTGGGGCGTGTCGAACCTCGATTATACGGATATGCAGGAGCTTTGGCAGGTGCCGGGCGGGCAGGCCTGTGCCACCAATCAGGTGCTGTATCATCTGGCCTCGCGCGGTATCGAATATGATCTGCTGCCGTGGTGTCAGCAGCAGTCGATGCCGGTGATGGCCTATTGCCCGCTGGCTCAGGCCGGGCGGCTACGCACCGGGCTGTTCAATCATCCGGTGGTGAATGCGGTGGCAAAAGAGTACAACGCCACGGCGGCCCAGATCCTGCTGGCGTGGGTGATCGGTCACCGCGAGGTGATGGCAATCCCGAAAGCCTCGTCAATTCAACATGTGGAAGAAAATGCAGGCGCGCTGGCAATTTCTCTCTCAGCGGAGGCAGTAATGCAGCTGGATGCTGCCTTCCCGGCGCCTAAACAAAAAACGGCGTTAGACGTGGTATAAAGCGAGTGTAATGCCCTCTCTGCATGGAGAGGGCAAGGGCAGGGGATTAACGCTTCACGATGTGAATAGTTTGTCCCAGACGCGAAGGTTTCTCTTCGGTCGCGGTTTGCGGTTCGCTGACACAGGCGGTTTCAACGCAGACGAAGGTTTTATAGCCATCATCCGGGATGTCACCCATGCTTACCGACAGCGCCGGGCCAGGGTTCCAGCCCACCACGTTGCTGTGGTGGTGATGGATCACTTCGATAGCGCGGTTCAGCGCTGTATCTTCGATGACGCTGCAGGCTTCCGGGTTCAGATAGACGCGGTCGGTACGATCCGGGAAGGTCTGCGAACCGTCGTTCAGTTTCCCTTCTTTCGCATTATCCACTTTATCAATAAAAGTATCGCCGAGACCATTCACCGTTACGGCAGCAATATCGCCGACGTTGAAATAGGTGTGCAGGGCAGAGGTGGTCTCAAATTCACCGTGCGCTTCCAGTTCGATTTCACAGGTTTTACCCAGCTTGAAGCGGGCGTAAAGGGTGAAGTCGTGCGGCCACAGCTTACGCGTCTCGTCATCGCTTTGCAGTTCAAAGGTCAGCACCACGCCGGACTCATCTTCGTTGTGGGCTTGAAGCGTCCATGGCAGGTTGCGGGCAAAACCGTGTGACGGCAGACCCTGCTCCTTAGACGGGCCAAACCACGGCCAGCAGATTGGCACACCGCCGCGGATCGCCGCCCCTTTTTTAAAGGAGGTGATGTCGCTCAGCCACAGCGCTTCTGCTTCGCCTTCTGGCTTCCAAGAGAGCAGGTGTGCGCCATGCAGGGCAACAGAAGCCTGCACCTGCGGGTGTTCAATCACAATCACTTCGACATCATCAATCTGACGACGGGAGAGCACAGGGGTAAGTTGTTCGACTACCGGAAGTGCAAAAATTGTTTTAATCATTACGCAATCCTCTGTCTTTAATGCCATAAAAAAAGGCGACCGAGGTCGCCTTTTTGGATCAGAATCTCATCTCACTTATTTAGAGATGTGAGCGATCAGGTCCAGAACTTTGTTAGAGTAACCGGTTTCGTTGTCGTACCAGGAAACCAGTTTCACGAAGTTGTCGTTCAGTGCGATACCTGCTTTAGCATCGAACACGGAAGTGCACACTTCGCCGTTGAAATCGGTAGAAACAACGTCGTCTTCGGTGTAACCCAGAACGCCTTTCATTGCGCCTTCAGAAGCCGCTTTGATTGCTTTCTTGATTTCTTCGTAGCTTGCTGCTTTTTCCAGACGAACGGTCAGGTCAACAACAGATACGTTAGGAGTTGGAACGCGGAACGCCATACCAGTCAGTTTACCGTTCAGCTCTGGCAGTACAACGCCTACAGCTTTAGCAGCACCGGTAGAAGATGGGATGATGTTCTGAGCTGCGCCGCGGCCGCCGCGCCAGTCTTTGTGAGACGGGCCATCAACGGTTTTCTGAGTTGCGGTGGTAGCGTGAACGGTAGTCATCAGGCCTTCAACGATACCGAAGTTGTCGTTGATAACTTTAGCCAGTGGCGCCAGGCAGTTGGTGGTGCAGGATGCGTTGGAAACGATGTCCTGGCCAGCATACTTCTCGAAGTTAGCGCCTTTAACGAACATTGGGGTGTTGTCTTTGGATGGACCAGTCAGAACAACTTTTTTCGCGCCAGCGGTGATGTGCTTACGCGCAGTTTCGTCAGTCAGGAAGATACCGGTTGCTTCAGCAACTACGTCAACACCGATTTCGTTCCACTTCAGGTTAGCTGGATCTTTTTCAGCAGTAACACGGATGGTTTTGCCGTTGACAACCAGGTGGCCGTCTTTCACTTCAACGGTGCCGTTGAAACGACCGTGAGTTGAGTCGTACTTCAGCATGTACGCCATGTATTCAGCGTCTAACAGATCGTTGATACCAACGATTTCGATGTCAGAACGTTCCTGAGCAGCACGGAAAACAATACGGCCGATACGGCCAAAACCGTTGATACCTACTTTGATAGTCATATATTCCACCAGCTATTTGTTAGTGAATAAAAGGTTGCGTGTAAAATTACAAAAACCTTACGCAGCGTCAAGCGGAATCGTGTCAATCATTGCGACAAATCAATCCTTCGCATTACCTTTGCTCGATTGACTCACCTCACATTCCCTCGGAGCTAGCACCCATATGGGGCCTGCGCACGGAATTTTAAAGGGCTGGCCGCATAAAAATGTGGTCTAGATCACATTTGGCCGAGTGCCTTTTGGCAACGAGTAAGTTTAGATCAAAAGTTCATACTTCAGTGTTAATGTTTTGTTAGAATCGAGGGTAAAAGTTGTCTGTTTCAACTGCGAGATGTAAGCCTATGTCGAATCAACAAAACCCCGATGACCTGAAAAAAAACCTTACCGAAATGCAGTTCTACGTAACGCAAAATCACGGTACGGAACCGCCATTTACCGGGCGTCTGCTGCATAATAAACGGGATGGCGTATACCACTGTCTGGTGTGTGACGCTGCGCTGTTTAACTCCCAAAGCAAATACGATTCCGGTTGCGGCTGGCCGAGCTTTTATGAACCGGTCAGCGAGGAGGCGATTCGCTACCTGACCGACAACAGCCACGGCATGCAGCGCATTGAGATCCGCTGTGGAAACTGTGACGCGCATCTCGGTCACGTCTTCCCGGACGGTCCTCAGCCGACAGGCGAACGTTTTTGCGTCAACTCTGCCTCTTTGAGCTTCACTGATGACCAGAATGGCGACCAGATGAAAGGTTGAAAAATCGATTCAGCAAATTATTCCTTTGGAGTCGGATTTAACATGAATATTGAAGAGATGATCAAGGGCATGACGCCGGACGTATACCAGCGTCTGGTCACGGCGGTCGAGCTGGGAAAATGGGCTGATGGCGTGGCGCTGACGCCGGAGCAAAAAGAGAACTGTCTGCAACTGGTGATGCTGTGGCAGGCGCGCAACAATACAGACGCGCAACACATGACCATTGATACCCAGGGCCAAATGGTGATGAAGAGTAAGCAGCAGCTTAAAGAAGATTTCGGCATTGCGCCGAAGCCGATCGTCACGCAGAAATTGCATTAATGCTCTGCCGGATAGCGGTTTTGAGGTAAAAAAAAACGGTAACCCGGGTTACCGTTTTTTTATCTTCGAGCCCTTTCCCTGTGGGAGAGGGTGAGGTATCAGGCCGTAAAAAATCCCAAGGATTATCGGCCGGGTAGCATAGTGCTGCCCGGCCAAACCGGCATCAGGCCTGCGTCTCCTGCCAGTCTGCCAGCGTATACAGCGTGGCGCCTTCCGCCGCCATATCCATAAACGCCTGCGCGCTGTCCTGGCGCTGGATGTTGACCCCGCGACAGCCGTCGGTGATCACGTTCACCCGGTAACCCAGCTGTAGCGCATCCAGCACGGTGAATTTAACGCAGTAGTCGGTTGCCAGGCCCATCACAATCAGTTCCACGATTTCGTGATGGCGCAGCCACTGATCCAGCCCGGTTTTCTGCCGATGACCGTTATCAAAGAAGGCGCTGTAACTGTCGATGTTCGGGTTTTCCCCTTTCTGGAAGACGGCGTCAATGGCTTTGCTGTTCAGCAGAGGATGCAGCTCTGCGCCCTCCGTGTGCTGCACACAGTGATCGGGCCAGAACGTTTGTGGCAGGCCATCCAGCTCGCCCTGGGTGAAAGGCTCGACCTTGTGCTGGCTGGCAAAGCTGCCGTGATCTGCCGGATGCCAGTCCTGGCTGGCCACCACCGCTTCGCCGCGGGCTTTACACCACTCAATTAAAGCGTTGGCGATATCCACCGTACTGTCGCCTTCAGCCACCGCCAGCGCGCCGCCGGCACAAAAATCATTCTGTAAATCGACCAGTAACAAGGCTCGTTGTTTCATGCAGACTCCTTATTCGTCTGGCGTCAGTTCGCCACGCAGGTTTTGCATCATCGCGGTGCGAATCGACTGCACGTCCAGATCCTGACTCAATAAGTAGTGAAGTTTAGTCAGAGTGGCTTCTACCGTCATATCGAATCCGCTGATAATCCCCGCTTGCGCCAGAGCGTTTCCGGTGGCATAGCCGCCCATGTTCACCTTGCCCGACATGCACTGGGTCAGGTTAACGACCACGATCCCACGGCTGCTTGCCTCCTGAAGCTCCTTAAGGAACTCGCCGTTTTGCGGGGCGTTGCCCACGCCGTAGGAGCGCAGGATCAGCGCTTTTACCGGCTGGCGGAGGAAGTTACGCACAACATCGGCGGAGATGCCGGGATAAATCGTCACCACGCCAATCGGCTGCGGGATAATAGGATGAACCACCAGCTCGCCCGTAGTATGAGGGGCGGGTGGCGTACCGAGGCGGCGAATATGAATCCCGGCTTCCAGCAGCGGAGAGAGGTTCGGCGAGGCAAAAGCATCAAAGCCATCCGCATGCGCTTTGGTGGTACGGTTGCCACGATACAGGCGGTTGTTAAAGAACAGGCTCACTTCATTAATCGGGAAGTTGGCGGCCACGTACAGGGAATTGAGCAGGTTGATCTGCCCGTCGGAACGCAGCTCCGCCAGGGGGATCTGCGAGCCGGTCACGATCACCGGTTTACTGAGGTTTTCCAGCATGAAAGAGAGCGCCGAGGCGGTAAACGCCATGGTGTCGGTGCCATGCAGGATCACGAAACCATCATACTGATCGTAGTGCGCCTTGATGTCGTCGGCGATATGTTGCCAGTCTTCCGGGGTCATGTCGGAAGAGTCCATCAGCGGGTCATACTCGTGAATGGTGAAATCCGGCATCTCCGGGCGATGGAACTCAGGCATTAACGCCAGTTGGCGTTGCAGGTGACCCGACACCGGGATATAGCCGTTTTCCGAGCGCTGCATACCGATCGTACCGCCGGTATAGGCCACATAGATTGATTTCTTTTGCATCATGTAATGTTCTTGGGCTTCAAAGAAAAATCCCCTCTTCGCAGAAGAGGGGATGATGATTAACGTACGTTAGCGCAGGTGAGGCAGAACGCGTAGCGATTTTGCGGATCGTTAAAGGCGGCCAGTTTATCGCCCTCCGCTTTGACTGCTTTCGCCGCCGAGGCGACCGGTGCAGGCAGATACGCCTGCAGCGCATCTGGCAGCATGGCTTTAACCGAGCCGGAGAAGCTGTCCATTACCACATCAATGAAGGTCGGCTCATCCTGATAGAAATCGATATGCCACTGCTTCAGCTTCGCCAGCTCGGCGGCTTTGGCGACGGCGTCATCGAAATCACCCAGATTATCCACCAGCCCATTGGTCTTCGCATCCTGGCCGGTCCAGACGTGGCCCTGCGCAATCTGATCAATCTGCGCCGGGGTCTGCTTACGGGAGTCGGCCACCAGGGTGATAAAGCGCTTATAGCCGTTCTCAATGCTGAGTTGCATCATCTCTGACACTTCCGGCGGTAAGGCTTTGGTGATGGCAACATCCGCCAGCGGCGAGGTCGCAACGCCATCGGTATGCACGCCAAGATAGTCGAGGCTGTTTTCCACGGTGTTGATTACGCCGAAGATGCCGATGGAGCCAGTCAGGGTGCTCGGGTTCGCCACGATGTAGTTCGCCGGGGTCGAGATCCAGTAACCACCGGATGCCGCCATCCCGCCCATAGAGACCACCACCGGTTTGCCGGCGGCGCGCGCCGCTGACAGTTCCGCGCGGATCACTTCCGAGGCGCTGACGCTGCCGCCCGGGCTGTTCACCCGCAGGACGATGGCTTTCACTTTCGGATCGAGGCGCGCTTCGCGGATTTGCGCCGCGGTCGTATCGCCGCCAACGTTGCCCGGCGTCTCTTCGCCATCCATGATTGCTCCGTTAGCGAAGACCACGGCAATGCTGTCACCGGTATCGGCCGGTTTTTTCGCCTGATAGTCGTAGAAGCTGACGGCGCTGTAATTCTTCTCCTCTTTACTCCAGCCGAACTGTTTAGTCAGAGATTTTTCAATCTCGGCGCTGGTACCCAGGGCATCCACCAGCTTAGCGTTCAGGGCATACTTCGCGGTATCCCCCTCGACTTTACGCAGTCCGTCCAGAACCCCCTGCGCACCCGGGAAGACCTGCTCCGGGGTGATCTGACGGTTCGCAGCAACGGTGCCCAGGTAGTTTTTCCACAGTTCGCCGATCCAGCGGCTGTCTGCTTCGCGGGCAGCAGGGGACATGTCGTCGCGGATAAACGGCTCAACGGCAGATTTATAGGTGCCGACACGGAACACGTGGGTGGTGACTTTCAGCTTATCGAGCAGCGTTTTGTAATAGAGGCCATTGGTGGCAAAGCCATGCAGATCGACGGTGCCCTGCGGCGAGAGCCACACTTTATTGGCGAAGCTTGCCAGATAGTACTGCCCCTGGCTGTAGTTATCGCCCACCGCAATGACCGGTTTGCCGCTGTCGCGGAACTCGCGCAGCGCTTTACCGATGTACTGCATGGAAGGCTGATCCGCCCCGGCGAAGTTCTTCAGATCGAGCACGATGCCGGTAATGTTACGGTCATCTTTCGCCTGACGAATGGCATCGACGATATCAAACAGCGAGTTTTCCTGCAGACGGTCGCTACTGGCGCCAAACAGCTGGCGACCCAGCACGCCAAGACGATTGCTGGTGGAGGGTTTATCCACCACGACCCCAGCGATATCCAGCAGAAGCGCACCGCGGCCGGTGTTCTGCGACTGGCTGGTGGCGCTGAGGTGCATCCAGACGCCCACGCAAACCATCAGAATAAGGATGAAGAAGATGTTCATCACCAGATTGCGGACGAAATTAAGCAGTCGCCACGTCCATTTAAAAAAGCCGGCAAACAGTCGCCAGAGGGTTCGCATGTATTCTCCCTGTCCAGATAATTACCTTCCCGTCGCCATGGACGGTGTTGTCGGGCTATCGTAATGACCCGACCGCCACTTGTCAGCAGGAATCGCCTGCCACGCTGTAACAAAATCTGCCGTCGTGTTAATTTTGAGTAAATTTCAAGACAGGAGTAACCCCATGGATGCACTCGAACTGCTTGTTAACCGTCGTAGCGCGGCGCGCCTGGCGGAGCCAGCCCCGGCAGGTGAACAGCTGGACAACATTCTTCGCGCCGGGATGCGTGCCCCGGATCACGGCACCTTACAACCGTGGCACTTCTTTATCATAGAGGGTGATGGACGCGATCGCTTTAGCGCCCTGCTGGAGAAAGGGGCCGTGGCCGCAGGTCAGGATGAAAAGGCGATTGAAAAAGCCCGTAATGCCCCGTTCCGCGCGCCGATGATTATCGCCGTGGTCGCGAAATGCCAGTCGCAGCACAAGGTGCCGGTCTGGGAGCAGGAGATGTCAGCCGGATGTGCGGTGATGGCCATGCAGCTCGCCGCCGTTGCCCAGGGTTACAACGGTATCTGGCGCAGTGGTGCGTTAACCGACAGCCCGGTGGTACGCGACGGCCTGTCCTGCGGCGCAGACGATAAAATCGTCGGATTCCTCTATCTGGGCACCCCACAGCTCAAAGCCTCGACCACCGTTTCCGTGCCTGATACCGCGCCATTCGTCACCCATTTCTGATCCCCAACACAAAACTGTCTGGATCCTGAGCAACCGCAGCAGAATTCAGACAGTCATACTTATCACTTAATGGAATGAGCGCTACCATAGTGCAATTGTAATGAAAGGAGATTGTCATGAGCGAGCAAGCTATTCGTTTAACGCAATACAGCCATGGAGCCGGTTGCGGTTGTAAAATTTCCCCTAAAGTGCTGGAAACCATTCTCCATAGCGAGCAGGCGAAGTTTGTCGACCCGAACCTGCTGGTGGGTAACGAGACCCGCGACGATGCGGCAGTCTACGATTTAGGCAACGGCACCAGCATTATCAGCACCACCGATTTCTTTATGCCGATCGTCGATAACCCGTTCGATTTCGGGCGCATTGCCGCCACTAACGCCATCAGCGATATCTTTGCCATGGGCGGCAAGCCGATCATGGCGATTGCGATCCTCGGCTGGCCGATCAACACCCTGGCCCCGGAGATCGCCCGCGAGGTGATTGAGGGCGGTCGCTTTGCCTGCCAGCAGGCGGGGATCGCGCTGGCGGGTGGCCACTCCATTGACGCGCCTGAACCGATTTTCGGCCTGGCAGTGACTGGCGTAGTGCCGACGGAGCGCGTCAAACGCAACAGCACCGCCGAAGCAGGCTGTAAGCTGTTTCTGACCAAACCATTAGGCATTGGTGTCCTGACGACCGCGGAGAAAAAATCCCTGCTGAAGCCAGAACACCAGGGGCTGGCGACGGAAGTGATGTGCCAGATGAACCTCGCCGGTGCCGCCTTCGCCAACATTGACGGCGTGAAGGCGATGACCGACGTGACCGGCTTTGGCCTGCTGGGCCACCTGAGCGAAGTGTGCCTGGGGGCGGGTGTGCAGGCGCAGGTCTGGTATCAGGACGTGCCGAAACTGCCGGGTGTGGAAGCCTATATTGCCCAGGGGGCTGTGCCGGGTGGCACGCAGCGTAACTTCGCCAGCTACGGTCACCTGATGGGCGAGATGCCCGCCGAGTGGCGCGATCTGCTGTGCGACCCGCAGACTTCCGGCGGCCTGCTGCTGGCGGTCACCCCGGAGGCCGAAGCAGAAGTCCAGGCAACCGCCGCTGAGTTCGGTATCACCCTGACCGCCATCGGCGAGCTGGTGACTGCGCGCGGTGGCCGTCCGATGATTGAGATCCGTTAATTCAATGCGGTTATTTATTGCCGAAAAACCCAGCCTCGCCCGGGCGATTGCGGATGTATTACCCAAGCCGCATCGCAAGGGCGATGGTTATATCGAGTGCGGGAACGGGCAGGTGGTCACCTGGTGTATCGGCCACCTGCTGGAGCAGGCCCAGCCGGATGCCTACGACAGCCGCTACGCGCGCTGGAATCTCAACGATCTCCCTATCGTGCCAGAAAAGTGGCAGCTGCAGCCACGCCCGTCGGTGACCAAACAGCTCAACGTCATTAAGCGTCTGCTGAATGACGCAGCAGAAGTGATCCACGCCGGTGACCCGGACAGAGAAGGGCAGCTGCTGGTGGACGAGGTACTGGATTACCTGAACCTCGCGCCAGAAAAACGCCACCAGGTAAAACGCTGTCTGATTAACGATCTCAACCCGCAGGCGGTAGAGCGTGCCATTTCGCGTCTGCGATCCAACAGCGAGTTTGTGCCGCTGTGCGTGTCGGCGCTGGCCCGTGCCCGCGCCGACTGGCTGTACGGCATCAACATGACCCGCGCCTATACCATTCTCGGGCGTAACGCGGGTTATCAAGGGGTGCTGTCGGTGGGCCGCGTACAGACGCCGGTGCTGGGGCTGGTGGTGCGCCGTGATGAAGAAATTGAGAACTTTGTCGCCAAAGACTTCTTCGAAGTGAAGGCCCATATTGTCACCCCGAAGGACGAACGCTTTACCGCCGTCTGGCAGCCGAGCGAGGCCTGCGAACCTTATCAGGATGAAGAGGGACGTCTGCTGCATCGTCCTCTGGCCGACCACGTGGTGACCCGCATTCAGGGCCAGCCCGCCGTCGTCACCAGCTATAACGATAAACGGGAATCAGAACCCGCGCCGCTGCCGTTTTCCCTTTCCGCTCTGCAGATCGAGGCCGCGAAACGCTACGGCCTGAGCGCGCAAAACGTGCTCGATATCTGCCAGAAGCTGTATGAAACGCATAAGCTGATTACCTATCCGCGTTCTGATAGCCGCTATCTGCCGGAAGAGCATTTTGCCGGACGCCACGCGGTGCTGAACGCCATTGCCGCTCATGCTCCTGATTTAATGCCGCAGCCGGTGGTCAACCCGGATACGCGCAACCGCTGCTGGGACGATAAAAAGGTGGATGCTCACCACGCTATCATTCCGACCGCCCGCAGCAGTAAGGTCAATCTGACCGAGAATGAGTCGAAGGTTTATAACCTTATTGCCCGTCAGTACTTGATGCAGTTCTGCCCGGATGCGCTGTTCCGCAAGTGCGTCATTGAGCTGGAGATCGCCAAAGGCAAGTTTATCGCCAAGGCACGCTTCCTCGCCGAAGCGGGTTGGCGCACGCTGCTGGGCAGTAAAGAGCGGGATGAAGAAAACGACGGCACGCCGCTGCCGGTGGTGAAAAAAGACGATGAGCTGCTCTGTGAGAAGGGCGAAGTGGTGGAGCGACAGACTCAGCCGCCGCGCCACTTCACCGACGCGACTATCCTCTCCGCCATGACCGGAATCGCCCGGTTTGTGCAGGATAAAGATCTGAAGAAGATCCTGCGTGCTACCGACGGGTTGGGAACGGAAGCGACCCGCGCCGGGATCATCGAGCTGCTGTTTAAACGCGGTTTTCTGCACAAGAAAGGGCGTTACATCCACGCGACGGATGCCGGAAAGGCGCTGATCCACTCCCTGCCGGAGATGGCCGCAAGACCGGATATGACCGCGCACTGGGAGTCAGTACTGACCCAGATCAGCGAAAAACAGTGTCGATATCAGGATTTTATGCAGCCGCTGGTGGGCACGTTATTCGATCTGATTAACCAGGCGCGGAACACGTCCGTCAGGGATTTTCGTGGCATGGTTGCGCCGGGTGGCGATAAGAAGAAAAAGTTCAAAAAGAAGAGTACGGCCTGAAAATTCGCCGGGTGGCGCGACGCTCACCCGGCCTGAGTTTTTCGCCCTCTCCCTTGAGAAGAGGGCGCAGAATCAGATCACACCCTGACCCAACATCGCATCCGCGACCTTCACAAACCCGGCAATGTTCGCCCCGCGAACATAGTTGGTCTGCTTCTCTTCCCCGCCATACTCAACGCAAGCGTGGTGAATATCCAGCATGATGTGATGCAGGCGCGCATCCACTTTCTCTGCTTTCCAGCCCATACGCGCGGCATTCTGCGCCATCTCCAGGCCTGAGGTTGCCACACCGCCAGCGTTGGCTGCTTTACCCGGTGCGAACAGCACGCCAGCCTGCAGGAACAGGTCGGTGGCTTCGATAGTGGTTGGCATGTTAGCCCCTTCGGCGACTGCTCTGACACCGTTGGCGATCAGCTGGCGTGCCGCATCCACATCCAGTTCGTTCTGGGTCGCGCATGGCAGGGCGATATCGACCGGTACAGCCCACGGCTGTTTGCCTTCAAGATAGGTCAGACCGAACTCACGGGCATAATCGGCCACACGGCCGTCGCGGCTGGCTTTGATTTCGCACAGGCGCGCCAGTTTTTCAGAGGTGAAGCCCGCTTCGTCAACCACGGTGCCGCTGGAGTCAGAGGCGGTGATCACCCGGGCACCCAGTTCCATTGCTTTCTCGATAGCGTACTGGGCCACGTTGCCAGAACCCGACACCGCCACGCGCATGCCGTCGAAGCTCATTCCGTGACGCTTCAGCATCGCTTCAGTGAAGTAGACCAGACCGTAACCGGTCGCTTCCGGGCGGATCAGGCTGCCGCCGAAGGAGAGGCCTTTCCCGGTGAAGACGCAGGCGCTGTTGTTGGAGAGTTTTTTCATCATCCCGGCCATAAAGCCCACTTCACGCCCGCCCACGCCGATATCCCCGGCCGGTACGTCGGTATCCGCGCCCAGGTGACGGTACAGTTCGGTCATCAGCGCCTGGCAGAAGCGCATCACTTCGCCTTCGCTTTTGCCTTTCGGATCAAAATCGCTGCCGCCTTTGCCGCCGCCCATAGGCAGGGTGGTGAGGGCATTTTTAAAGGTTTGTTCAAAGCCGAGGAACTTCAGGATCGACAGGTTAACCGACGGGTGGAAACGCATCCCGCCCTTGAATGGACCAATCGCAGAGCTGAACTGGACACGCCAGGCGCGGTTGACCTGCACCTGATTACGGTCGTCAACCCACACTACGCGGAACTGGATCACGCGCTCGGGTTCAACCAGGCGTTCAAGCAGAGACATCTGACGGTAGCGCGGGTTTTGTTCCAGGAATGGCCAGAGGGTGGTCATCACTTCACGTACGGCCTGAGCAAATTCGCTCTGATGTGGGTCACGCTGTTGAACGCGGTTCAGAAAGGATTCAAGAGAGCACGCCTGGTCCATATTGATAAGTTCCTCTAATATTTTGGGATTATTTTATTTGTAACAAAAAGATGCATGTTGTTGTGTTTTTCGACTATACCACCCGATGCGCTTTGTGACGCAAGCTAAATTTTGTCCTCAAGTTAAATTCATTACACGTGCCGGGTCATAACAAAAAACGATGATCGGCGGGATTAAAGCTTCCCGGGTTTTTTACCGTTATAGTGAATATCAGGACACAACAGGAAGAAGCGTCGATGAAGCGTATTGTGATGGCTGTTTTGCTTGGGGTTTTCGCGGCCGGCAGTCAGGCCGACCAGCGGTTTGGTACCGGGGTGGATGTGAATATCCCGCCGGAGATCTTCAGCTCCAGCGGTCAGCGCCCGCCGCCGTGCAACCAGTGCTGCATCTATCAGGATCAGAACTATTCCGAAGGGGCGGTGGTGAAGGCCGACGGGGTGTTATTGCAGTGCCAGCGCGATCAGAATGCCATTAGCACTAATCCGCTGGTCTGGCGTCGCGTAAGAGAATAAACGCCTCCAGCAGGGGGATATCCGCCGGGGCAAGATCGTAGCTCAGCGCCTCGCGCGGAGAGCACCACGCCAGTTGGCTGTGATAGTGCGTTTCGGGCGTGCCGGTAAACGCCGGCACGTGCCAGGCGTGTAGAGTGATAAGCCGCTGCGACACTTCACGCTGGTGGCTGGCGATATAGCGCGTGGGCCGGGCCTCGATGCCCAGCTCTTCGCGCAGCTCACGTACCAGGGCGTCGGGCTGCGTCTCTCCCGCCTCCACTTTGCCCCCGGCAAACTCCCACAAACCGGGTTGATCCGCATGCAGCGGGCGCTGCGCCAGTAAAATTTTGCCATCCTGTTCGAGAATAGCGCAAACAACATCGAGTGTTTTTAGCATGGTCGTCAATAATGAGTGAGAGAGAAAGCGTTAGGATCTGCGTACTTATTAGCGACCAGGGAGCATCCTGTGAAAGAGTCACCGCCAGTCTGGGTTAAACCCATCGAATCCATCCCCGCCAGTTTAACGCCAATCGCCAGGATGCAGAAAAAACATTATGGCGCGGTGCTTAACCCGCTGCGCTGGTGGGGGAGAATGCCCCGGCTATTCTGGCTGGTGGCGCTGTTTGTCGGGTATCTCGAACGTAAAAAATCGCCTCTCGATCCGGTGCTGCGTTCGCTGCTGATGACCCGCGTCTCTCAGGTGTGCCATTGCGCGTTCTGCATCGATGCCAATGCGTTACGTCTGGCGCAACGCAGCGGCGGAATGGCAAAGGTACAGGCCGTTGCAACATGGCGCGACAGCACGCTCTTCAGCGACCAGGAGCGCGCTGCACTGGCCTATGCCGAGGCGGTTTCCGCTACCCCGCCGGTGGTTGACGATGCACTAAAAGCCGCATTGCGCCACCACTTCAGCGAACAGGCGATTACGGAGATGACCTCGTTGCTCGCTTTTCAGAACCTGTCAGCGCGTTTCAATGCCGCGCTGGATATCCCCTCGCAAGGGTTATGCGTCATGCCTGGAGAAAAACACGATGCTTGACCGTCACCTCCACCCGCGCCTGAAACCGCTACTCAACCGGCTGGTGATGAGACTGGATAAACCGGAAATCAGCCCGGACGGCATAACGTTGATCGGCTTTGCCATCGGCGTGCTGGCCTTGCCGTTTCTGGCGCTGGGCTGGTATCTGGCGGCGCTGGTGGCCATTGTACTGAACCGCCTGCTGGACGGACTGGATGGCGCACTGGCGCGACGCAGAGGATTAACCGATGCCGGTGGCTTTCTTGATATCGCCCTCGATTTTCTGTTTTATGCCCTCGTGCCCTTTGGCTTTGCCCTCGCGGATCCCGCGCTTAATGCGTTGCCAGCCGCCTGGCTACTGTTTGCCTTTATTGGCACCGGCAGCAGCTTCCTGGCGTTTGCCACGCTGGCCGCGAAGCATGACATCGACAATCCGGGCTATGCCCACAAGTCGTTTTACTATCTGGGTGGGCTAACAGAAGGAACCGAAACCATCCTGCTGTTTGTGCTTTTCTGCCTGTTCCCGGCGCACTTTGCATGGCTGGCGTGGGTTTTCGGCGCGTTGTGCTGGCTCACCACCGCAACGCGCATCTGGAGTGGTTATCTGACGCTGAAAGAGGCTTAGCGTCAGGCAGGATCAGAGTGACGCGTCTGGCCCGCGTTCACCGGTAGCAACCGGATTCTGCGGGTTGCTGCTCCATTCGTACCAGCCGCCGTCATAGACGCCGACATTTTTCCAGCCCATCGCCCGGGCATACATAAAGGTTTCCGATGCCCGCCAGCCGGTGCCGCAGTAAAACGCCACCTGCTGATCAGGCAGAATATGCCACTGCTTCCACATCGCGGCGATATCCTCTGCGCTACGCATGGTTCCATCCGGGTTATGGAAATCTTCCATATGGGTAGAGTCACTTCCGGCATGACCCCAGCGTGCGCCTGCGATCTCGCCTTTTGGCTTAATGTAGCTGTAGCCGCTGGTCACGCCGGTAAATTCCGGCCAGGAGCGGATGCTCACCAGAGAAGCATCCTTGCGGTGCAGCAGGCCACGTGCCTGTTCGGTATTCAGCATCAGCTGTGGCTGACCCGGGATCGGCGCGCCAAAATCGGCCGCTGGCGTCACTTTATTCGGTGTGCCGCGTTCAACCGGCAGTTTTGCATTGTCCCAGGCTTTCCAGCCGCCATCCAGCAGGCGAACATCTTTCACCCCGGCATAGAGCATGATCTGCGCCACGCGCGCGGCGGCATACACATCGCGGCCGTAGAGGATCACCGTGGTGTCATGGCGAATGCCATGTTTTGCCAGCATCGCTTTGAGATCCGCATCAGAAACTTTGTTCCACAGCGGCTCGCTTTCCACTTCATTGGTGTCGATATAGTCTGCGCCGGGGATGTGGCTCAGCAGATAAAATTTGGGTGCGCCCCAGGCCGCTTCAATCACTCTCCACTCGCCGGCAGGCGCAGCCGTGACCGGCTTACCCTGCTGGAGCTGGTGCAGCCACTGCGGGTAGACCAGTTGCTCGAAGTGGGCGAGACGCTGGAGGCGCGCCGGGGTTTGCAGGGCATCACTCAACAACGTGACCTGGCTGAAACCCGCCTGATTCAGCCGCGCCTTAACGGCCTGGTTATCGCTGTCGCTACCGTACAGGGCAACCGGCGTGGTCGGCGTGAGCTGGTGCTGCGAAGCCCAGGCTTTCAGCTGGGTCTCGTTCATGGCCCCAAGCCAGCTGGCGGAAAGGTTCAGCGCGGCAGGCTCGTGGCCGGACGGACCGTTCAGGGTCTGCGGCCAGCCGTTGTAGAAGGCGCTGGCGCGGGTGTCAATCAGGGCGCCTTGCTGTTGCTGAAGCGCTGTCAGCGTGAGGGAAGGTGCCATTTCAGCAGCAAAAGAAGAGAAAGCGGCGAGACCTAAAGCGGCGGTCAGCGCGGTCAGTTGAGAAACACGTTTCATCGAAAAGCCCGATCGTAAAGAAATGAGCCGTGATTGTGGCAACCTGCCAGCCAAAAAACGTTGCGTTTGCGCAGGATGTCATGGAATTCATTGCCAGCCCGCCATCGGCAGCACGCGCCCGTTCGGGGGAATATCTTCGTCATCGTGCGTGACCTGTACCACCGGGATCTGCCGGGTGCGCACTTCCGCGAACACCCAACGGCGAAACTGGTCGCGCAGGTTTTTATCCAGGCGGCTAAAAGGTTCATCGAGCAGCAGCGCCTGCGGCTGGGCCAGCAGGGCGCGGAGCAGACTTACCCGGGCGCGCTGGCCACCGGAGAGCGTAGCGGGGTCGCGATGAAAAAAACCGTTCAGTTCGGCGGCGTCCAGCGCCGCAATCACCGCCTGCTGTCGGCGCTCGCCTTTAATCGCCGCCGGAAGCGCCAGCAGCAGATTCTGCCCGACGCTGAAGTGATCGAAGAGCAAGGCATCCTGAAACAGCAGGCCCACTCCGCGCTGCTCGGTGGGCAGGGCGTCACAGCGCCGGGCGTTGATCCACAGCTCACCTGCGGCGCGAAAATCGCCGGGCAGGGCACCTGCCATCCAGGCAAACAGCGACGATTTACCGCTGCCGGACGGGCCCATCAGGGTGAGAATGTCGCCAGGCCGCACGCTGAAGTTAACGTTGTGCAACAGCGTCGTGTGGCGCAGCGCGAGCGAAACATCCTTAACCATCAGCATTAACGTAACCCCTGTCGAAAACGGCCAACCAGCCGGGAAATCAGGATGCAGGCGGCGAAAACCAGCATCGGCAACAGCAATTGCCACAGCGCCTGGGCCGCCAGCACGGCGCTACTGCCCCCGCTACTGAGCGCCACGGCGTCGGTGGTCAGGGTGGCGAACCGGCCGCTGCCCAGCCACAGGGTGGGCAGATACTGCGCCATGCTGACGGAAAACCCGACGGCAAAGGCGGTGAGCGCCGGGCGGATCATCTGCGGGCATTTGACCAGCCAGAATATTTTAAGCGATCCCCATCCCAGTGTGCGGGCAATCAGAATCAGGCGCGGATCGAGTCGGCGCCAGGCGGGCTGCATTACCAGCAGCATCCACGGCAGTACCCACAGTAAATGCCCCCACAGCACGGCGATCCATTGCCCGTCGAGTTGCAGCAGCAAGGCCAGCTGATACTGCCCGGCCACCAGCGGCAGGGCGGGGAGGGCCAGCGGTAGCCAGACCCAGAAGCCGCCGCGCTGTGGACCCCACTCCAGCCAGAGCAGGATCATCCCCAGGGCAAGCGCCGCCGAAGCGAGGCCCAGCGTCAGGCTCTCGCCCGCCGTCTCGCGGGAGACACTGGCATTGCCTGCGGTTAGCACCAGTATTACCACGCTGACGATCCCTGCTAACGGCAGTAGCAGGCCACAGGCGCGTCCCACCCTTAGCGGGCGCGGCGTCGGGCGCTTCCCGGAGATATCCGGGATAGTGCGGCGCCAGCGTTGCCAGCCGATAAACAGCATGACGGCGATCAGCTCCAGCAGCACCAGCAGGATCACGCACACCAGCATCCCCTTCGCCTGCTGTTGCGCATCGCCCTGCGAAAGCCACTGCCAGGCCAGCACGGCGAGGGTGGGGGGATTACCCGGCCCGAGGATCAGGGCCACATCCACCGCCGACAGCGTCCAGGCGATCACTGCCAGCATCACCGCCCCCAGCGCGGGCGCAATGGCGGGCAGGATCAGCCAGCGCAGCGCCTGCCAGCGGCTATAGCCCAGCGTTCGCAGAATAGTGACTTTTTGCGCCAACGTTTTTTCTGGCAGCGAGGCGTAAATAGCCCAGATAACAAAGGCGCTCTCCTTGACGGCGAGGGTCAGGCCCAGCCCAATCCCATAGCGATCCATAACCGGCGAGCAAAACGAACAGACGCGGTAAAGTTCACCGCCTTCGGCAAACATCAACAGCACGCTGACGGCAAAGGCCACATGAGGGATCGCCAGCAGCCAAGGCAGGTGATTACACAGCCGCCGCCAGCGACTGCCGGGCCACAGCGCAGCCACCACCGCCAGCGCCAGGAGCAGCGCACCGACGGCGGCAATCAGGGTAGACACCAGGGTGGCGATCAGCGCCTGCGGCAACTGCGGATCCGCCGCCAGCGCCCGCCAGTTCTCCAGAGAGAAAACCGGCGGTAACAGCAGGGCAAAGGCGGGCAGCAGCGGCAGATAAACTGCCGCCATGAGTGCCCACGCGAGCCAGCTTAGTGGGTGCCGTAGCGACGCAGCCATGCCTGCTCCAGCGCATTAACCCAGGCGGCGTGGGGTTCGCCGAGCGTTGCAGGTAAATCGGTTGGAATAAACTGGCGCAGCTGTGCGGCCTCAGCAGCGGGCACTTTTTGCGGATCCAGCACGCTCGGATCGCCCCAGTTGGCCGGGTCGGCCTTGCGGATCTGCGCCTGCGGGGAAAGTAAAAAGTTGGCGACCACTTTTGCGCCTGCGCTGGCAGAGGCATTGGCCGGGATGGTGACGAAGTGTACGTTGCCAATCATCCCCTGTTGAAAACCGAAGCTGTAGCTGTCAGCGGGCAATGCTTTGCTGTTCACTTGTTGCCGGGCATGGGCCGGATTGAATGTGATCGACAGGTTTAAGTTGCCATTGGCCAGCAAGGCATCCATCCGCGCCGGAGACGGTGGAAAATCCTTGCCCTCGCGCCACAGATGAGGATGCAGTTTATCCAGATAAACCCATAGCGGGGCGGTGACGGCGGCAAAGGTGGCGCTGTCCGGCGGCTGTTTTAGCGCGTCGGGTTGGGTGGTCTGGGTCAGAAGGATCTGTTCCAGAAACGCGGTGCCGGTAAAGTCAGGCGGGCGCGGGTAGGTAACAGTGCCAGGATGTTGCGTGGCATACTCCAGCAGCGCCTCGGGATCCTTAAGGGGGTGCGGCAGGGTCTGACGGCTGGCGATAAAGGTGAGTTGTGCGCTGCCCCACGGGGATTCAGCCCCCTCCGTCGGGATGGCGAAATCCTCTGTCACCGGTTTATGAGTGTCGACGTAACGCCAGTTGGGAAGGCTTTGCGCCCACCCGGTCTGCAACAACCCGGCGGTTTTCAGGGTGCGGAAGTTCTCGCCGTTGACCCAGAGCAGATCAACCGAGCCGTTGGTTTTGCGCCCGGCGCTGGCCTCGGTCTGGATGCGCTTCACCGCATCGGCCGCATCCGCCAGACGGACAATCTTCAGGTTAATGGCGTAGTGGCTTTTCATCTCGCCACTCACCCAGTCCAGGTAGCGGTTCACCGCCTCGTCACCGCCCCAGGCATTGAACCAGACGGTCTGGCCCCGGGCATCCTCTTTGGTTTTCTGCCAGCCGTCATCAGCCAGCGCCGGCCCTGCGATCAGCAGGCCGGTCAATAACATGCAAAAACGCACACGGCGCATAATGCCCCCTGTTATAAAGACGTTCGGGAAAAGCGGGCGAACAGCCAGCGGGTGATAAGCGGCAGCAGCCCCAGTAGCGTAAAGGCAAAAACCACGCCCGGCGAGAGGATATCATGCAGCGACGTTATCTGCCCCAACTGGTGGCCCGCATTGAGATAGACAATAGCCCCCGGTAACATCCCAAGCTGGCTAACCCACCAGTAGCGCCATACCCCAAGGCGCGTTACCCCGGCGAGCAGGTTAACCACAAAGAACGGGAACAATGGCATCAGACGCAGGGCAAACAGATAAAATGCCCCGTCCCGCGCCACCCCGTCATTAACGGTGCGCATCTGCCCGGCAAAGCGGTGCTGCACCCAGTCGCGCAGCAGATAACGGCTGACCAGCATCGCCAGCGTGGCGCCCAGCGTCGAGGCGAAAGAGACCAGCAGGATCCCCGGCCAGAGACCGAACAGCGCCCCGCCGAGCAGGGTCAGCAACGCAGCCCCCGGCAATGACAGGGTGGTCACCAGCACATAGAGAATAAAATAGAGGGCAGCGCTCTGGCGCGGGGCCTGCTGGCAGTAAAGCAGCAGCGCCTGATGCCGCGCCTGAAGATTTTCCAGCGTTACGCTGCCGGGCGGCAATTGCGTATAAATAACAATAAATGCGCCCAGAAGGGCGCATATCAGGATGATTTTACGGGCGTTTGTCGCCATTCATTTGACGTCGAACGTCGCCCATACCGGGGCGTGGTCGGACGGTTTTTCCATGCTGCGGATTTCGTAGTCGATCCCGGTTTCGACACAGCGCTCTGCCAACACGGAGCTTGCCAGCAGCAGGTCGATACGCAGGCCGCGGTTATCATCAAACCCTTTGGAGCGATAATCGAACCATGAGAAGCGATCCTGAGTCTCCGGGTTGGCGTGGCGGAACGTATCCACCAGACCCCAGTCCATCAGACGCGCCATCCATTCGCGCTCTTCCGGCAGGAAGGAGCATTTCCCGGCGCGCAGCCAGCGCTTGCGGCTGTCTTCGCCGATGCCGATATCCAGGTCAGTGTGGCTGATGTTCATGTCGCCCATGATCAACACCGGGTTCTCTTTTTTCAGCTCGGTTTCGAGGTACGACTGCAGATCCTGGTAGAACTTCTCTTTGGCCGGGAATTTTAGCGGGTGGTCGCGGCTCTCGCCCTGCGGGAAGTAACCGTTGATCACAGTGATGTTGCCAAGCGGTGAAGGAATTTCCGCCATGATGATACGACGCTGGGACTCTTCGTTGTCGCCCGGGAAGCCGCGACGCACGGAGACAGGGGTCTCTTTAGTGAGCAGCGCCACACCGTAATGGCCTTTCTGGCCATGATAAAAGACGTTGTAGCCCAGTTTCGCCACCTCTTCGAGAGGGAACATGTCGTCGTGGACTTTTGTCTCCTGCAGGCCGATAACGTCAGGCTGATGTTGATCAACGATGGCTTGCAGTTGATGAGGACGGGCGCGCAGGCCGTTGATATTAAAAGAGACAAATTTCATAGTCGCTGCCAGTGCAAGGTGAATAGTGCAAGGATGGTAGCAGAATTTCGTTGGGCTGACTGCCGCCGCTGCGTATGTTCCACCAATTACTGTGACAGATCGCGCCGACAGTGCAATTTTTGCACCGAACTGGCCCGGGATGCCCTGTAATGGCGCGAAAAGGGACCACAAATTTCGCGAGCGATCACAATTCCAGAATTATATTTGGCTTCTGCATAAAACAGCTATTTTTCATGCGGCAAAGCCCCGCTTGTTGTAAAAATATTCACTTATTATGCAAAAACAGTGAATAACGCCATATTATAACTCATTGATATTACGTTACCCCATCCCGTTTATGCATTTTTAGTGCTGGCTGGCACGATCGCTGCAATCTACATTTACAGCGCAAACACTAAAATATTTAACATTTAATCAACCTTTTATTTACCGGATGAGGTCGCTATGTCTCTGTCAATTACGCGTGAAAACTTTGATGAATGGATGATGCCGGTTTACGCTCCGGCGGCTTTTATTCCGGTACGGGGAGAAGGCTCACGCCTGTGGGATCAACAGGGTAAAGAGTACATCGACTTTGCCGGGGGGATTGCGGTTAACGCCCTGGGTCACGCGCATCCAGCGCTGCGTCAGGCGCTGAACGACCAGGCGGCGAAGTTCTGGCATACCGGCAACGGCTACACCAACGAACCCGCGCTGCGCCTGGCGAAAAAACTGATCGACGCCACCTTCGCCGAAAAAGTGTTCTTCTGTAACTCCGGAGCCGAAGCGAATGAAGCGGCGCTGAAGTTGGCGCGTAAATATGCCCACGACAACTTTGGCAACCAGAAAAGCGGCATCGTCGCCTTCAAAAATGCCTTCCATGGCCGCACGCTGTTTACCGTTAGCGCGGGCGGGCAACCTTCCTATTCACAGGACTTTGCGCCGCTGCCGCCGGATATCCGCCACGCGGTCTATAACGATCTCCAGTCTGCCAGCGAGTTGATTGACGATACCACCTGTGCGGTGATCGTCGAGCCCATGCAGGGCGAGGGCGGCGTGCTGCCTGCGGATAAGGCCTTCCTGCAAGGGCTGCGCGAACTGTGCGATCGTCACAACGCGGTGCTGATTTTCGATGAGGTCCAGACCGGGGTTGGCCGCACCGGCGAGCTGTATGCCTATATGCATTATGGCGTTACGCCGGACGTGCTCTCCACCGCCAAGGCCCTCGGTGGCGGCTTCCCAATCGGTGCCATGCTGACCACCGACAAATTCGCCCGGGTGATGACCGTTGGCACCCACGGGACCACCTACGGCGGCAACCCGCTGGCATCGGCGGTGGCCGGTCAGGTACTGGATATCATCAACACCCCGGACGTGCTGACCGGCGTTAAGCAGCGTCACGACTGGTTTGTCGAACGCCTGCAAGCCATTAACAGCAAAACGGGGCTGTTTAAAGAAATACGGGGCCTGGGGCTGCTGATTGGCTGCGTACTCACGGAGGAATTTGCCGGAAAAGCTAAACTTATTTCACAGGAAGCGGCAAAAGCGGGCGTGATGGTACTGATCGCCGGGGCTAACGTGGTGCGCTTTGCGCCTGCGCTGATCGTCAGCGAGGAAGAGGTGCAGGCCGGGTTAGATCGCTTTGCGCTGGCCTGTGATCGTGTGAAGTCTGGGGTGTCATCATGATGGTCATCCGTCCCATTGAGCGCGGGGATTTATCCGCCCTCATGCAGCTTGCCGGTAAAACAGGAGGCGGGCTGACCTCGCTTCCCGTTGATGAAAAAACGCTCTCGGCGCGCATCGAACGCTCGCTGCAGACCTGGCAAGGGACGCTGCCGAAAGGCGAACAGGGTTACGTGTTTGTTCTGGAAGAAGCTGCCACCGGCACCGTGGCCGGGATCTGCGCCATCGAGGTGGCGGTGGGATTAAACGACCCCTGGTATAACTACCGCGTCGGCACCCTGGTGCACGCGTCGAAAGAGCTGAACGTCTACAACGCGCTGCCCACGCTGTTTCTCAGTAACGATCACACCGGCAGCAGTGAACTCTGTAGCCTGTTTCTCGATCCCGACTGGCGCAAGGAGGGCAACGGCTATCTGCTCTCCAAATCGCGCTTTCTCTTTATGGCCGCCTTCCGCGATCGCTTTAACGAAAAAGTGGTGGCCGAGATGCGCGGCGTGATCGACGAAACCGGCTTCTCGCCGTTCTGGCAAAGCCTGGGCGAACGCTTCTTCTCGATGGAGTTCAGCAAAGCCGACTACCTGTGCGGCACCGGACAGAAAGCCTTTATTGCCGAGCTGATGCCGAAACACCCTATCTATACCCATTTCCTCAGCCCTGAGGCGCAGGCCGTGATCGGCCAGGTGCATCCGCAAACCGCCCCGGCGCGCGCGGTGCTGGAGAAAGAGGGCTTCCGCTACCGCAACTATGTCGACATCTTTGACGGCGGCCCGACGCTGGAGTGCGATATCGACCGGGTAAGGGCGATCCGCAAAAGCCGTCTGGTGGAAGTAGCCGAAGGCCAGCCTGCGCCGGGTGAGTGGCCTGCTTGCCTGGTCGCTAATGAACAGTATGACCAGTTCCGCGCCACGCTGGTGCGCGTGGATCCTGAATGTGAACGTCTGGTGCTGACCGCAGCACAACTGGATGCCCTGAAATGCCGCGCTGGCGATCGTATTCGCATGGTGCGCCTGTGCCCCGAGGAGAAAACAGCATGAACTTATGGATCAATGGCGACTGGGTGACCGGCGAAGGTGAATCCCGCACCAAATACAATCCGGTGGGACAGGAGAGGTTATGGCAAGGGGCCGATGCCAGCGCCGCGCAGGTCGAACAGGCGTGCCGGGCAGCGCGTGCGGCCTTCCCGGGCTGGGCAAAGCTACCCTTCAGTGCGCGTCAGGCCATCGTTGAGAAATTTGCCTCTCTGCTGGAAGCCAATAAGCAGGAGCTGACTCGGATCATTGCCAGCGAAACCGGCAAGCCGCGCTGGGAAGCGGCAACGGAAATCACCGCGATGATCAACAAAGTCGCCATTTCGATAAAGGCCTACCACACCCGTACCGGCGAGCAGCACACCGAGATGGCCGACGGGGCAGCCACGCTGCGCCATCGTCCGCACGGCGTGCTGGCGGTGTTTGGCCCCTATAACTTCCCCGGCCATCTGCCGAACGGCCACATCGTGCCCGCGCTGCTGGCGGGTAACACGGTGATCTTCAAGCCGAGCGAGCTGACGCCGTGGAGTGGTGAGGCGGTGGTAAAACTGTGGGAGCAGGCCGGGCTGCCGCCGGGCGTGCTCAATCTCGTCCAGGGTGGACGGGAAACCGGGCAGGCATTGAGTGCCCTGAGCGATATTGACGGCCTGCTGTTTACCGGCAGCGCCGGGACCGGCTATCAGCTGCACCGCCAGCTGGCCGGTCAGCCAGAGAAAATTCTGGCCCTTGAGATGGGCGGCAACAATGCCCTGATCGTTGACGACCCGGCGGATATCGACGCTGCGGTTCACCTGACGATCCAGTCAGCCTTTATCACTGCCGGACAGCGCTGCACCTGCGCCCGTCGTTTGCTGGTAAAAAGCGGTGCCGAAGGCGATGCCTTCCTCGCCCGGCTGGTGGAGGTGAGCGCGAAACTGCTGCCAGGGGCGTGGGATGCCAACGACCAGCCGTTTATGGGCGGGTTGATTTCCGAGCAGGCGGCGAAAAACGTTTATCACGTCTGGCGGGAACACGTTGCCCGCGGCGGGCGGTCGCTGCTCGATCCCCGCCTGGTGCGGGCGGGCACCTCTTTACTGACCCCGGGGATCGTCGACATGACGGGCGTGCGTGATGTGCCGGATGAAGAGGTCTTCGGGCCGTTGCTCTGCATATGGCGTTATGACGATTTCGACCAGGCTATCGCGATGGCTAACGCTACGCGTTACGGCCTGTCGTGCGGCCTGATCTCGCCGGAACGCGAAAAATTTGACCAGTTGCTGCTGGAGGCACGTGCCGGGATCGTCAACTGGAACAAACCGCTTACCGGTGCGGCCAGCACCGCGCCATTCGGCGGCGTGGGTGCCTCCGGCAATCATCGCGCCAGCGCCTGGTATGCGGCGGATTACTGCGCCTGGCCCATGGCGAGCCTCGAAACCCCGGCCATCGTCCTGCCGGAGCAGCTGAGTCCGGGCCTCGATTTTACGCGGGAGAAGCGTCATGAAAGCGCGTGAGGTTAACTTCGACGGGCTGGTGGGCTTGACCCACCACTATGCCGGGCTGTCGTTCGGCAATGAAGCCTCGACTAAGCACCGCTTTCAGATCTCCAACCCGCAGCTGGCGGCAAAGCAGGGGCTGTTAAAGATGAAGGCGCTGGCGGATGCAGGCTTTCCCCAGGCGGTGATCCCGCCTCAGGAGCGGCCTAACGTCGGCGTGCTGCGCCAGCTCGGCTTTACCGGCACCGATGAGCAGGTGGTGGAGAAGGCCGGCACGCAGATGCCGCAGCTGCTCTCTGCCGCCAGTTCCGCCTCCTCCATGTGGGTGGCGAATGCCGCGACGGTAGCCCCGTCGGCAGACACGCTCGACGGAAAAGTGCACTTTACCGTTGCCAACCTGAACAACAAATTCCACCGGGCCAGTGAAGCCGGTACCACCGAAAAGGTGCTGCGCGCCATTTTCCGCGATGGATCCCGCTTTAGCGTCCATACGGCGCTGCCGCAGGTCGCGATGTTCGGTGACGAAGGCGCGGCAAACCACAACCGCCTCGGCGGCGACTACGGCGAGCCGGGCCTGCAACTGTTCGTCTATGGTCGTGAAGAGGGGGGTAATGAGGCACCGGCCCGCTACCCGGCGCGTCAGACTCTGGCCGCGAGCCAGGCGGTTGCCCGGCTGAACCAGGTCAACCCCGGGCAGATCCTCTTCGCCCAGCAAAACCCGAGAGTGATTGACCAGGGGGTGTTCCACAACGACGTGATCGCCGTGTCGAACCGCCAGGTGCTGTTCTGCCACGAGCAGGCGTTTGTCGATCAGCCTGCGCTGCTTCAGACCTTGCGCGAGCGGGTGCCCGGCTTCATGCCGATCGAAGTGCCGACCGGGGCAGTGTCGGTCCAGGACGCGGTGTCCACTTACCTGTTCAACAGCCAGCTGCTGAGTCGCGACGACGGCAGCATGATACTGGTCCTGCCGCAAGAATCGCAGGATCACCCTGGCGTCTGGCGCTATCTGAACGGTCTGGTGGCAGAAGATAACCCTGTCAGCGAGCTGCGGGTGTTTGATCTGCGCGAGAGCATGGCCAATGGCGGTGGCCCGGCCTGTCTGCGCCTGCGCGTGGTGCTGACTCCCGAGGAGCAGCGGGCAGTTAACCCGGCGGTGATGATGAACGAGACCCTGTTTAACACCCTCAATGACTGGGTGGACCGCTACTATCGCGACCGTCTGACTCAGGCCGACCTGGTGGATCCGCAGCTGTTGCGCGAAGGGCGCGAGGCGCTGGATGCCCTGACCCGTATTCTGCAACTCGGGTCTGTCTACCCGTTCCAGCAATAAAGGAGGCCTGATGGAAAACTTTCTGGCGCTGACGATGGCCGATGAAACACCTGCCCACCTTCAGGGCAAAGGGGCCTCCTTTGACTGGCGCTGGCTGGCGCGCGGGGTACTGGAGTTCACGCCTGAGGTCGCGAGCGAGCGTGCCCTGGTGCTCTCGGCCGGGATCCACGGTAACGAAACCGCGCCGGTGGAAATCGTTGATCTGCTGGTGCGGGCGCTGTTTCGTGGCGAATTGACGCTACGCTGCCGCCTGCTTGTTATCTATGGCAATCCTCCGGCGCTGAGGGCCGATAAGCGCTACCTGACCTGCGATATCAACCGCCTGTTCAGCGGGCGCGGAGCGCAGTTTCCGGCCTGTGATGAGACCGCGCGCGCGGCGCTGCTGGAGGAGCTGGTGGGTGCGTTTTATCAGCAGGCAGGGGCCGACCGCTGGCATCTCGATCTGCATACCGCCATCCGCGCCTCGTATCATGAGCGTTTTGGCGTACTGCCCCAGCGCAATCAGCCGTGGGATGAGGCATTTATTCAGTGGCTGGGGGATGCCGGGCTGGAGGCGCTGGTCTTTCATCAGGCGCCGGGCGGGACATTCACCCATTTTAGCTGCGAACGCTTTGGTGCCCTTGCCTGTACCCTGGAGTTGGGCAAGGCGTTGCCGTTCGGCCATAACGATCTGTCGCGTTTTGCCACTACCCATCGGGCGCTGTTTGCTTTACTGAGCGGCGAGGCGCCAGCGCAACATGCTGAGCCTGTTGAGCACTATCGGGTGGTGCAGCAGATCACTCGCCGCAGCGAGGCCTTCGTGCTGCACATGGCGGCGCATACCCTCAACTTTACGCCATTTCGCCAGGGGGTATTACTGGCGGAGGATGGCGATGAACGCTACGAAGTGCACAAGCCGACCGAATATGTTCTGTTCCCGAACCCTGCCGTGGCCTTTGGTTTGCGTGCCGGACTGATGCTGGAAAAAATCACCTGACACTCCTCTGACCCCATCAGCGTAATGCGATGGGGTTGTTTATTTTCTCAGCCATTTCATTGTTCTCCTGTTTTATTACAGATTATTCCTGGCTGTTTGCTTTATTATTAATCTTCTTCCCGGTATACTCCTTCACAATCTCTTTAAAATCAGCCAGATGTATATTTCTGTTTCAACTCTCCACGCTTTATCCTTATTTTCTCCATATTTGACGATAATTTGTTTTTTACACTTTCATTGTTTTACCCTTGCTCTGATTAATTGACGATAAACCCCGTAAAGTGAATCTCGTCAACACGGCATAGCGCCGAAGAATAACTGAAAGGAAGGACAAAATTATGCGTAAATTAACTGCACTGTTTGTTGCCTCTACCCTGGCTCTGGGCGCTACCAGCGCGGCGTTCGCCGCAGATACCGCCACCACGACCGCGGCACCTGCCGAAAGCAAAATGATGCATCACAAAGGCAAGCCGGGTATGCATCACGACATGATGTTTAAAGATCTGAATCTGACGGATGCGCAGAAAACGCAAATCCGCGACATCATGAAAAGCCAGCGTGACCAGATGAAGCGTCCATCGGTTGAAGAGCGCCGCGCTATGCATGACATCATCGCCAGCGACAGCTTCGATAAAGCGAAAGCCCAGGCGCAGGTCGACAAGATGGCCGAGCAGAACAAAGCCCGCATGCTGGCGCACATGGAAACCCAGAACAAGATTTACAACATCCTGACCCCGGAACAGAAAAAACAGTTTGATGCGAATTTTGAGAAGCGTCTGACAGAACGTGCCGGGCCGGAAGGTAAAATGACCCCACCAGCCGAATAATCGGTTCAGCCATTCAAGACCGCCGGAGTCCTGTTCACCCAAGCATATTTGCTGTGGACAGGTCCGGCGGTTTTTTCTTTTCTGCCCTCTTGCCAGCCGCCGCCATCCCGGTATTCTCCTGTTATCGATTTGCAGAATGTGTTTGAAATTTCTGGCGTTACGGATTTTTTCGTCGTCAGGCTAAGGCCGTTGGACACGTCTGCCGATACTACACAGTGATGATCTAACGATAACAATCAAAAAGCGACCGCCCTGCGCGGGTTGCTCTGGCGCCTGTTGCGCCATTCGGAGAGGTGATGGAATTCTTTGATATCCGTAAAATGCCGATCAGCCTCTGGCGTAACGGGGCCGGTGAAACACGCGAAATATGTTGTTTTCCCCCCGCAACCCGGGAATTTAACTGGCGCGCCAGTATTGCCTCCCTCGCCAGCAATGGCGACTTTTCCGTCTCGCCTGGCATTGATCGGGTGATCACGCTACTGGAAGGAGGGGAAGTCCATCTTGATGGCGGCAATGCGTTTACGCATACGTTACAGCGTCATCAGCCCTTCAGCTTTGCCGGCGATCTGCCAGTCAAAGCAAAGCTGTTAGAGGGACAAATGTCGATGGATTTCAATATTATGACCCGCCGGGATCGCTGTCGGGCAAAGGTGCGGGTGGCGGATCGCACCTTTACCACGTTTGCGTCACGTGGCGGGGTGGTGTTTGTCCTGAGCGGCGCCTGGCAGCTGGGTGAGAAGCTGCTCACCGCCGATCAGGGCGCATGGTGGCACGAAGGCAACCATACGCTGCGGCTGCTGAAGGCGGAGGGAACGCTGTTGTTCAGCGAGATTTTTTGGCTTCCGGGGCACTAAGAGGAATGATCTCGTAGTTGCCGGTCAGCAGCGGCTTACAGAGAATTTTATACCCATCCTGATCAAAACCGGCGGGCGTGCGCAGCAGGTCCGCCGCCTCGTCCAGGCTGTCGACCGCGCCCAGCCAGAGCCAGTTATGGATAATATGGTAGTGGGTCATATCCGGGCGCGACTCTTTCAGCGCCACGGCGCTGTCCCACGGCCAGCAGGTGACACCAATCGCCTGCAACCCCTCGACTAAGCGCTGGTGATGATCCTCAACGCTCTCTTTCCCACAGCATGCTCCGGCACAGCGTTTCAGGGCGGAACGGAAACAGGCCCGCCCACGACTTAACGACTCCAGTCCCAGCAGGCCATAGCAGAGCTGACGCTCGTCGGCCAGGGTCTGCAGGGTTTGCAGCGCTGCCCGACGGTTGGCAAAGAGACCAAAAAGATTGGGGGTGTGCGAAAAATCGACCTCGCGGGCATAGACTATCTGCGGTTTGCCCTCGGTGATCTGCAGTGAGCAGAGCTGGCGATTGCGGCGCAGCCGTTTATTGAACAGCGGCTGCTGCTCCTTGATTAAACGGGCTTCCAGCAGCAGCGCGCCCAGTTCACCTGCAGTCTGGATCCAGGTAATACGCCGGGACTGGCGCAGCATGGCGGCTTCGTCCGGCGTGCGAAGATGCGACAGCACCCGGCTGCGAATGTTGACGCTTTTACCGATATATAGGGGCATGGCATCGCTGTCGCCATGAAAGAAATAGACGCCTGGCTGCTTCGGCAGTGCCTCCAGCCATGGGCGCAGATGTTCGGGATATTCATAGATAGCTGCTGCTTCGAATTCAAGCCGCGGTGCCGATTGACGCCTGCTCACAACATACTCCTGATACTGTTCAGGCATACAGTGTAGCAGCTGTGGTGTGGTTAAAAAAGAGGCGGCAGAGGCCGCCCCGACAGAATTATTGTTTCCAGAAGTCGTCGAATACCGTGATCGGCGGGCGACGTTTGTGTTCGGTCTTCAGATACCAGCCCTCGATAATCCGGGCGGTGCCTTCATCCAGCGTTTTGCCTTCCAGATAATCGTCAATGTTTTCATAGGTTACACCCAGCGCGGCCTCGTCGGGCAGAGAAGGGCGGTCGTCTTCCAGGTCAGCGGTAGGGGCTTTCTTATATAAATGCTCCGGGCAGCCCAGCGCGGCCAGCAATTGCTTGCCCTGACGCTTGTTGAGACGGAACAGCGGGTTAATATCTGTGCCGCCATCGCCATATTTGGTGAAGAAACCGGTCAGCGCCTCTGCCGCATGGTCAGTGCCCACCACCACGCCGCTGGTCATCCCGGCGATGCTGTACTGGGCTTTCATCCGCTCACGGGCCTTTTCGTTGCCGCGTACGAAGTCGCTCAGTTCAATGCCCGCGTCGCGCAACGCTTTTTCGCTGGCCAGCACCGCTTCTTTAATATTCACGGTCAGCACGCGATCCGGCTGGATGAAGGCGATGGCATCCTGACAATCCTGCTCATCGAACTGCACGCCGTAAGGCAGACGCACCGCGATAAACTGCAGGGATTCATTGCCTGTTTCTGCACGCAATTCGCTGATGGCCATCTGGGCGAGCTTCCCGGCGAGGGTGGAGTCCTGACCGCCGCTAATGCCCAGCACCAGCGACTTCAGAAACGGGAAGCGGGTTAAATAGGATTTCAAAAAATCGACGCTACGGCGGATCTCTTCTTCCGCATTAATGGTGGGTTTGGCACCCAGCGCCTGGATAATTTCTTGTTGCAGAGCCATTTAGCCCCTCCGTTACACAAATTTGCCTGATGGATGTTCTGTTAAAGCTAACTCGTCATGGGGAAAACGACAAGGATCACACATTTGAATTGGGTGAATCAGAGCGATTTAGTAGCTTATGCTTGAATTACAGGAATTTTCCGAAAAAACTTTGCCGTCACGCTTGAGGTTGAAAAATGTGGTTTTCTATTCCAGGCTTACTTAACACGCTGATAAACAAGAGGACGGAATATGAACAAGAATTTAGCAGGAATGTTAGGCGCAGCGGCAGTAATGACTTTACTGGCAGGGTGTACCGCGTATGACCGTACCGCTGACCAGTTTAAAGAACCCGTCGTAAAAGACGTTAAGAAAGGGATGAGCCGTGCACAGGTACAGCAGCTGGCCGGTAAGCCGTCATCAGAAGTGACGATGATCCACGCTCGTGGCACCTGCCAGACCTACATCCTGGGTCAACGCGATGGTAAAACTGAAACTTACTTTGTGGCCCTCGACGATACTGGCCACGTGATCAACTCCGGCTACCAGACCTGCGCGGAATATGACACCGATCCGCAGGCACCTAAAGCCTGATATCGCTTTTCCTGAGCAAAGCGACAAACCGGCCACCTGGCCGGTTTTTTTACGTCGCTACCCATCTTAATTCTCACCGCGAATTATTTACCTAAAATGTGAAGGGTGTCATAACACCAGGTCAAGGAGAGACAATTGTAGTCTCTTATGAATTATCTCCCGGATAGCAGTTGCCGTATACTCCATTCATCAGATACGCCAGCGAAGGATTCCGGTCGGTCAAGGCGGGAACATCGTGGCGAAGCGGTGAGCACATTAGAGGGAAATTGCTATGGAAAAGAAACATATCTATCTGTTTTGCTCAGCGGGCATGTCAACGTCACTGCTGGTGTCAAAGATGCGCGCGCAGGCAGAGAAGTACGAAGTACCTGTCGTGATTGAAGCGTTCCCGGAAACCCTGGCGGGTGAGAAAGGGAACAATGCGGATGTGGTGCTGTTAGGGCCACAAATCGCTTATATGTTGCCAGAAATTCAACGTCTGTTACCGAATAAACCGGTGGAAGTGATCGACTCTGCGCTGTACGGCAAAGTGGATGGTTTGGGTGTTCTTAAAGCTGCTGTAGCGGCGATTAAAAAAGCTGCTAATTAATTTAATTTATTATTTTTCCCGTCAAAGAGCAATTTCACACACACTTACGCCGCAATATTATTGCGGCATTTAAGGGCATTTTCTATGAGTAGATTTATTGCTGCGCTTGAAAAGGTACTCCTTCCTTTTGCAGTTAAAATAGGAAAGCAACCGCATGTCAACGCCATTAAAAACGGCTTTATTAAAGTTATGCCGTTAACCCTGGCGGGGGCCATGTTCGTTTTAATTAATAACGTTTTTCTTAGCTTCGGTGATGGTTCATTCTTCTATTCATTAGGTGTGCGTTTAGATCCCTCAACTATTGAAACGTTAAATGGTTTCAAAGCCATCGGCGGCAATGTGTACAACGGTACACTGGGTATTATGTCGCTGATGGCACCTTTCTTTATTGGGATGGCGCTGGCAGAAGAGCGTAAAGTTGACGCGCTGGCCGCCGGTTTATTATCTGTCGCTGCCTTTATGACCGTGACTCCCTACAGCGTCGGTGAAGCTTACGCGGTGGGGGCCAACTGGCTGGGCGGGGCAAACATCATTTCCGGTATCGTGATCGGCCTGGTCGTGGCGGAAATGTTTACCTTTATTATTCGTCGCAACTGGGTGATTCGTTTACCCGACAGCGTACCGGCATCGGTGTCGCGCTCATTCTCGGCGCTGATCCCTGGCTTCATTATTCTCTCCATCATGGGCACCATCGCCTGGGCGCTCTCTCACTGGGGCACTAACTTCCACCAGATCATCATGGACACCATCTCCACACCGCTGGCCTCTATGGGTGGCGTCGTGGGCTGGGCTTACGTGATTTTCACCTCCCTGCTATGGTTCTTTGGCGTACATGGCTCCCTGGCGCTGGCCGCGCTGGACAGCGGCATCATGACGCCGTGGGCGCTGGAAAACGTGGCACTCTACCAGCAGTACGGTTCCGTTGACGCGGCGCTGGCGGCCGGTAAAACCTTCCACGTATGGGCCAAACCGATGCTCGACTCCTATATCTTCCTGGGCGGTACCGGGGCGACACTGGGTCTGATTATCGCGGTGTTTATCACCTCCCGTCGTGCAGATCACCGTCAGGTGGCGAAGCTGGCGCTGCCGTCAGGCATCTTCCAGATTAACGAGCCTATCCTCTTCGGTCTGCCGATTATCATGAACCCGGTGATGTTTATTCCGTTTGTTCTGGTGCAACCGCTGCTGGCCGCCATAACCCTGACCGCCTACTACCTGGGCATTATCCCGCCGGTGACCAACATTGCGCCGTGGACCATGCCAGCGGGCCTGGGGGCTTTCTTCAACACCAACGGCAGCGTAGCGGCCTTCCTGGTGGCGATGTTTAACCTCGGTGTGGCGACCCTGCTCTATATGCCGTTCGTTGCCATCGCTAACAAGGCCCAGACCACCATTGATGAAGAAGAGAGCGAAGAAGAGATCGCTCTGGCACTGAAATTCTGATGTCGTCTGACGCGGGGCAACCCGCGTCAGTACAGGAGAAACGAAAATGTTTGATTTAGACCATGTTGTTGCAGAAGAAGTGGAAAACGTAGCAGAGAACGACCTTGAAGAAGTGGTGATGGGGCTTATCATCAACTCCGGTCAGGCGCGTAGTCTGGCGTACGGCGCCCTGAAAAAAGCCAAGCAAGGTGATTTCGATACGGCGAAAGAGATGATGGCCCAGTCGCGCACCGCGCTGAATGAAGCGCACCTGGTGCAAACAAAACTGATCGAAAGCGATCAGGGTGAAGGTAAGATGAAGGTCAGCCTGGTGCTGGTCCATGCCCAGGATCACCTGATGACCTCCATGCTGGCGCGTGAGCTGGTGGCGGAACTCATCGAACTTCACGAGAAAATGCAGTAAGTCAGACTGATAGCAGGAGGTCAGCGCAATGGAAATCACTACCGCCCGGGAACAACAGCTGTTCAATGGTAAAAATTTTCATGTGTTTATCTACAACAAGGTGGAGAGCATTAGCGGTCTGCATCAGCATGACTACTATGAATTCACCATTGTGTTGACCGGCCGCTATTTTCAGGAGATCAACGGCAAGCGGGTGCTGCTGGAGCGCGGGGACTTCGTCTTTATCCCCATGGGTTCCCATCATCAGAGCTTTTATGACTTTGGTGCCACGCGCATTCTCAACGTTGGCGTCAGTAAACGCTTCTTCGAAACCCACTACGCGCCGCTGCTGCCGTTCTGCTTTGTGGCCTCGCAGGTTTATCACGTCAAAAGTGAGTTCCTGAACTGGATCGACACTGTTATTGCCTCGCTTAACTTTCGTGACAGTGAATTTGATGAATTTATTGAAACGGTGACCTTCTATGTCGTCAACCGCTTACGCCACCATCGCGAAGAGCAGCAGGTGACGGACGATATCCCGCAATGGCTGCGTACCACCGTTGAAATGATGCACGACAAACTGCGTTTTGGGGAAAATGCGCTGGAGAATATGGTGGCCCTGTCGGGTAAATCGCAAGAGTACCTGACCCGGGCGACCCAGCGTTATTATCAGAAAACGCCGGTGCAAATAATTAATGAAATACGGATCAATTTCGCCAGAAAACAGCTGGAGATCACCAACTATTCGGTGACGGATATTGCTTACGAATCCGGTTATAGCAGTCCGAGCCTGTTTATTAAGACCTTCAAGAAATTGACCTCTTTTACACCTAACAGCTACCGGAAAAATATCACGGTTATTAATTAACGTCCGGCGGGATCACCGCCGGGAATAGCGATTTAAATGCTTGCCCTAAATATATGGGACGGGACCGCTATACTCTAATGGCGGATCTCCCAGGGAGAATATTATGCAAAAGAAACTGAAAGTCGTAACCATCGGCGGCGGAAGCAGCTATACCCCGGAATTACTGGAAGGGTTCCTCAAGCGTTATCATGAACTGCCGGTCAGCGAACTGTGGCTGGTGGACGTGGCCGAAGGCCAGGAAAAGCTCGATATTATTTTTGACCTGTGCCAGCGCATGGTTAAAAAAGCGGGCGTGCCGATGACCGTGCATAAAACCCTCGATCGTCGCCAGGCGCTGAAAGATGCCGATTTCGTCACCACCCAGCTGCGTGTTGGCCAGCTTAAGGCGCGCGAGCTGGATGAGCGTATCCCGCTGAGCTACGGCTATCTGGGTCAGGAGACCAACGGTGCCGGTGGCCTGTTTAAAGGGCTGCGTACCATTCCGGTGGTTTTCGACATCATCAAAGACGTGCAGGAGATCTGCCCTCAGGCGTGGGTGATCAACTTTACCAACCCGGCCGGTATGGTGACCGAAGCGGTCTATCGCCACACCGATTTCAAACGCTTTATCGGGGTATGTAATATCCCTATCGGCATGAAGATGTTTATCCGCGACGTGCTGGCCCTGACCGATAACGATGAGCTTTCCATCGACCTGTTCGGCCTGAACCACATGGTCTTTATCAAAGACGTGCTGGTTAACGGCGAGTCACGCTTCGCTGAACTGCTGGACGGCGTGGCGTCGGGCACCCTGAAAGCCAGTTCGGTGAAAAATATTTTCGACCTGCCGTTCAGCGAAGGGCTGATCCGCTCCCTGAATCTGTTGCCGTGCTCTTATCTGCTTTATTACTTCAAGCTGAAAGAGATGCTGGCGATTGAGATGGGCGAGTACTACAAAGGCGGCGCCCGGGCGCAGGTGGTGCAGAAGGTGGAAAAACAGCTGTTCGATCTCTATAAAAACCCGGATCTGAACGTGAAGCCGAAAGAGCTGGAGCAGCGCGGCGGGGCATATTACTCCGATGCGGCTTGCGAAGTGATCAACGCTATCTACAACGACAAGCAGGCAGAGCATTACGTCAACGTGCCGCACCACGGTCACATTGATAATATCCCGGCCGACTGGGCGGTGGAGATGACCTGCATCCTCGGTCGCGAGGGGGCGAAGCCGCATCCCCGCCTGACCCATTTCGATGACAAAGTGATGGGGCTGATCCACACCATCAAGGGCTTTGAAGTGGCGGCAAGTCAGGCGGCGCTCAGCGGCGAGCTGAACGACGTGCTGCTGGCCCTGAACCTCAGCCCGCTGGTGCAGTCCGATCGTGATGCCGAGAAATTGGCACGCGACCTGATTCTGGCCCATGAAAAATGGTTGCCAAACTTTGCCGCCACTGTCGATAAGCTAAAAAGTGAGCAGCACTAAGAGGGATGACTATGCAATATCTGCTGATCGTCAACGCCGATGACTTTGGCCTGTCAAAAGGCCAGAACTACGGCATTGTGGAAGCCTGTCGGCACGGCGTGGTGACCTCAACCACCGCCATGGTTAACGGCGATGCGATTGAGCACGCCGCTGAACTCAGCCGGGCGCTACCGGAACTGGGAGTCGGCATGCACTTTGTTCTGACGCTCGGTATGCCGCTGACGCCAATGCCAGGGCTGACACGGGAGGGGCAATTGGGCAAATGGATCTGGCAGATGGCAGAGCAGGGGACGTTGCCGCTCGATGAGATCGCCCGCGAGCTGGACTGTCAGTTCAATCGCTTTGTCGATCTTTTCGGACGTGAGCCGACTCATATCGACAGTCATCATCATGTGCATATGATCCCGGCCATCTTCCCCATTGTGGCCGAGTTTGCCCGCCGTAAAGGGGTGGCACTGCGGGTGGATCGTCACTCTGAAGGCTTCAGCGAACTGAACGCCGAACTCCCGCCGACCACCGACGGTTTCAGTAGCGCATTTTATGGCGAGGAAATCAGTGAAGCGCTGTTCTTGCGCGTGCTGGATCACTCTGTACAGCAGGGCGAACCCTCGCTGGAAGTGATGGCGCATCCGGCCTTTATTGATAACACCGTTCGTAAAAGCGCCTATTGCTGGCCGCGCCTGACGGAACTTGATGTGCTGACATCGACCTCGCTGAAATATGCGATTGCCGAGCGCGGATATCGTCTGGGGACGTTCAGGGATTTGTGAGGAACAGCCCGGTAGCGCAAAGCTAACCGGGCAGAAAAAATACACCAGGCCGGGTGAGGCGAAGCCGCCACCCGGCTTTTTTTACGCCGGTATGCTGGCGATTTTACTGCGACGCGACCAGACACGGTGCGCCGCCATTTGCAGGACCAGCTCGTCCATAAACGCGCCTGCCGCGGTATCGCCCTCAATAATCCCTTCTTCGCCCTGATCCGCTACCTTCAACAGGGGTTTGAACTGCCGCGCATCGCCTGCCAGCGCAATCGGCTTGAGGTGCTTGTAGGCTTCCAGCAGATAGTAGACGGCATCCCCGCTTTTCAGCAGACTCTGGATATCACCGCAGGGCACCACCACCGCATCGACGGTCAATGACGGCGATCCCTCAAAGGTGGCCGCCACCGGCAACACCGAGCCATCATCGGCGATCACGTCCCCCATTCGGGAGTAGAGCAGCTTGGCGTGTACACCTTTCGCCTTCAGCGCCTGCAGCACCGCCAGCACGTCACTGGCCCGCGGGGCGTCATTGAGTAATACCGCCACGACCCGGCCTTTGATATCGCCACCGGGAACGGCATACAGACTGAGAGCAGGGTCTTTTTTCACGCCGCTGACATCCTGCGGTGGGGCCATATTGCGTTGCGCCTCGCTGAGGGTCAGCCCCAGGTTGTCCGCTACGCCCTGGGCGAGGGTAATATCAATACGCGCCAGCTGATCGACCACCCGCTCACGGATATAGGCCCGCACCACTTTACTCAGCTCAAAGCTGAAGGCTCCGATAATGTGCTCCTGCTCGACAGGCGTCTGGCTTTGCCAGAACAGGCGAGGGTGAGCGTAATACTCGGCGAAAGAGGGGCTGCGTTCGCGAATTTTGGACCCTTCCACGCGCTCCTGATACGACTCAAAACCGCCACGTTTTGGCCCCGGTGGGGTCTCGCGCGGCCAGTTGTCGTTGATGGAGTTTGGTTCGTAGTTGGCCGGATTGGTGTCGATCTCCATCCGATGCATCCCGTCACGCTGGAAATTATGGTACGGGCAGGTTGGCTTGTTGATCGGGATCTCGTGGAAGTTCGGCCCGCCCAGACGGCTGATCTGGGTGTCGGTGTAGGAGAACAGACGCCCCTGCAATAACGGGTCGTTGGTAAAGTCCAGCCCGGGGACGATATGCCCAGGGTGGAAGGCCGCCTGCTCGTTCTCGGCAAAGAAGTTATCCGGGTTACGGTTGAGCACCATTTTACCCACCAGTTGAACCGGTACCAGCTCCTCGGGGATCAGCTTGGTCGGATCGAGAAGGTCAAAATCAAATTTGAACTCATCCTCTTCCGGGATCAGCTGGAAGCCAAGCTCATATTCCGGGTAATCGCCCGCTTCGATGGCTTCCCAGAGATCGCGGCGATGGAAGTCCGGGTCGCGCCCGGTGAGCTTCTGCGCCTCATCCCACACCAGCGAGGCTTTACCCGCCACCGGCTTCCAGTGGAAACGCACAAAGGTGGCTTTGCCTTCGGCATTAATCAGCCGGAAGGTGTGGATACCAAACCCCTCCATGGTGCGATAGCTGCGGGGAATGCCGCGGTCGGACATTGCCCACATCACGTTATGCAGGGTTTCGGGCTGCAGCGACACGTAGTCCCAGAAGGTGTCGTGCGCGCTTTGCCCTTGCGGGATCGCCCAGTGTGGCTCTGGTTTTACCGCATGAACAAAATCGGGGAACTTGTGTGCGTCCTGAATGAAAAAGATCGGCGTGTTGTTACCCACCAGATCAAAAATACCCTCTTCGGTATAAAACTTGGTCGCAAAGCCACGAATATCGCGCACCGTATCGGCAGACCCAGCGCCGCCCTGCACCGTGGAGAAGCGTACAAACACCGGGGTGATTTTCTCCGGGTCAGAGAGGAACGCGGCTTTGGTGATATCGCTCAGATTTTTGTAAGGCTGGAAATAGCCGTGCGCAGCTGAACCGCGGGCGTGAACGATACGCTCCGGGATGCGCTCATGGTCGAAATGGGTGATCTTCTCACGCAGGATGAAATCTTCGAGCAGGGTCGGACCGCGGGTCCCGGCGCGCAGCGAGTTCTGATCGTCAGCGATGCGCACCCCCTGATTGGTGGTGAGCGGACAGTTTTCGCCGCCTTTGCGTACGGCCTCCAGCGCGTTCAGCTTTTCATTGCCGGTATGCGGTGCCTTCAGGCTGCCGGGTGCCGTTGGCTCCTTGCCCGGCGGGGTAGGAACAGGGCTGGCGAGGTGGGAACCATCGTCGGGAGCCAGTGAATCCATCCCGGGTTTCGCTTCGTTTTCGTCATGTACCGGGGATTGCTGCGGGTGGTGAGTCTTATCATTTTGCGACATTGCACTCGTCTCCTGTTTTCATTACTGAAACACGGTCATATTTGCGTTAAAACTCAATAACTATAGAACATTACGGGTAGAACACCGGGTGATAACCCGATCTCTGGCTGCCGCTTACGCTTGAGATGACACATGGGGCGCGACGCAGGAGGGGCAATCGGCTATCATAGGAATTTACTGATTTTTGAGTTTGCTTTAGTGAACCCGCTGCTTATGAAACCTCTTCGCCAACAAAATCGTCCTGTTATCAGTTACCAGCCCCGCGTTGAACCCGCGCCGCCAGAACATGCCAGCAAAATGGATGGCTTTCGTGACGTGTGGTTGTTACGCGGCAAATACGTGGCCTTTGTGCTAATTGGCGAGCGTTTTCGCCGTTCACCGGCGTTTAGCGTGCCGGAGTCGGCTCAACGTTGGGCGATGCAGGTCCGCCAGGAAGAAGAAGTTGAGGATTAACAGATAATAAAAAACCGCCTTCATCACTGAAGGCGGGTTTTTTTAGCAGGGGAGGCGCTTAGCGATGCGCCAGCTCCGCATGTTCATCGCTTTCCAGCACCGCTTTATCGGTCTGCTTCAGCCACTGGCTGGTGAGCGTACCGGCCGTCATTGAGCCGCTGACGTTCAGCGCAGTACGGCCCATGTCGATCAACGGTTCAACGGAGATCAGCAGTGCCACCAGCGTAACTGGCAGACCCAGCGCAGGCAGGACAATCAGCGCGGCGAAGGTCGCGCCGCCGCCCACACCGGCCACGCCAGCAGAACTCACGGTCACAATCCCGACAAGGGTCGCAATCCAGACCGGATCCAGCGGGTTAATACCTACCGTTGGTGCAACCATCACTGCCAGCATCGCCGGGTAGAGACCAGCACAACCGTTCTGACCAATAGTCGCGCCGAAGGAGGCAGAGAAACTGGCGATCGATTCCGGCACGCCCAGACGACGGGTCTGCGCTTCCACGTTCAGTGGAATGGAGGCAGCGCTGGAGCGGCTGGTAAAGGCGAAGGTCAGCACCGGCCATACTTTACGGAAATATTTCAGCGGGCTGACGCCGTTCACGCCGAGCAGGATGCCGTGAACCACAAACATAATGCCCAGGCCGAGGTAGGAGGCCACCACGAAGCTGCCCAGCTTGATGATGTCCTGCAGGTTAGAGCCTGCCACCACTTTGGTCATCAGCGCCAGAACGCCGTATGGGGTCAGCTGCATCACCAGACGCACCAGCTTCATCACCCAGCTTTGCAGGGTATCGATGGCGGTCAGGACGCGCTCGCCTTTCGGAGCGTCATCTTTCAGCAGTTTCAGCGCAGCCACACCGAGGAAGGCAGCGAAAATCACCACGCTGATGATTGACGTTGGGTTGGCCCCGGTCAGATCGGCAAACGGGTTTTTCGGGATAAAGGAGAGCAGCATCTGCGGTACGGTAAGATCCGCGACTTTACCCGCATAGTTGGTCTCGATGGCGGTCAGACGCGCGGTTTCCGCGGTGCCCTGCACCAGGCCTTCGGCGGTCAGGCCAAACAGGTTAGTAACCAGCACACCCACCAGGGCGGAGATCAGTGTAGTAAACAGCAGCGTGCCGATGGTCAGAACGCTGATTTTACCCAGCTGAGACGCATTATGCAGACGGGCAACAGCGCTCAGAATAGAGGCAAATACCAGCGGCATGACAATCATCTGCAGCAGCTGGACGTAGCCGTTACCGACTACGTTAAACCACTGGATAGAGTCTTTCAGTACCGGGTTGCTGGCACCGTAAATGGCCTGCAGCGCCAGCCCGAAGACCACGCCCATTACCAGACCGACCAGAACTTTTTTAGCGAGGCTCCACTGTTTGTGACGCGACTGCGCCAGCAACAACAGTAAGCCAACGAACACCACAATGTTCGCGATTAATGGAAAATTCATCCCCGTTCTCCTGATTGAATAGCAGATCGTATTAGGTCCGACCTTATTGCCGCAAGATTATCAGAAGTGTGATCGCGTCGCTTATATCCAAATGGAATGGGTTATGCCAAAACGCCTGAATTTGTCCAGTTACTGCTCACTTTGATGGTGAATAAAGCGATTGAACTGAAACTGCAGGGAATTGATCATGTGCGAAGACCAGCGCACGGCACCGTTTTCCGGCAGCGTCTGCGGCATCCACACCGCCCATGCGAACAGGGCCATGCACAATGCGCGCTCTAACTGGTTGCCTTTTTGTGGGCGCAGGATCGGCAGACGAAAACGCCAGCGGCAGGGCCACAGCAGGGGAACACCCGCCGGAGTGAGCATGTCGGCCAGAATATGGCTCAGATAGCCCAGCACCATTCCCTGGATAGCATCCGCCGGGATCAGCCAGCTGTCGGGCACTTTTAAATAGAAGAGCGTGAGGGCGGCAAAGACCGCCAGCAGACTATGGGTAAAACCGCGATGGCCGCAGGCGCGGGCAATGGGTTTGGAGATCCACTTCAGCCGCTGCCCGAGCAGCGACTTGGGGTGATCGATATCAGGTAACAGGCAGGTCAAAACTGCCGATGGCACGATATGCCACCAGTCGCCCTGCGCCAGCACAGGTGTAAGCTCAGCGTTTTTGGCAAACACTGCGCAGGCGAGAGAAAAGAGCAGATGACCTTCCGCCGTCATGATAAAACCCACTAAACTGTCAATGCATCCAGTATAGGGATTTTATACAGTATACGGAAGTAGTGACGGTGTAACTCTTTGTCACAAAGCGGTTAACGTGCGAGCCAGCCTCCATCGACGGCGAGGGTATAGCCGTTGACGTAATCCGAGGCTGACGAGGCCAGAAATACTGCCGGACCCTGCAGGTCCTCCGGCTTGCCCCAGCGACCCGCCGGAATGCGGTCGAGGATCTCTTTGCTGCGCTGCTCGTCATCGCGTAACTGCTGGGTATTGTTAGTCGCCATATAACCCGGCGCAATGGCGTTCACATTGATGCCATGTTGTGCCCACTCGTTAGCCAGCAGGCGGGTGATACCCAGCACGCCACTTTTCGATGCGGTATACGAAGGAACGCGGATCCCCCCCTGGAATGACAGCATCGAGGCGATATTAATGATCTTGCCCCCTTGCCCCTGGGCGATGAACTGACGGGCCACGGCCTGCGACAGGAAAAAGACCGATTTCAGGTTGAGATTCATCACCTCATCCCAGTCCTTTTCGCTGAAGGTCAGGGCATCTTCCCGGCGGATGGTACCGGCGTTATTGACCAGAATATCCACGCGGCCCATCCCGGCGACAACCTGCTCGACGATATCATTGATGCCGTCCTGCTTGCTGAGATCGGCCTGGATTGCCATAAAACGGCGGCCCAGTGCTTTCACGCCTGCGGCAGTCTCTTCGGGGATCCGACGATTGACGCTCACGATGTCGCAGCCTGCCTGTGCCAGACCCAGCGCCATGCCCTGGCCAAGACCGGTATCACAGCCGGTCACGATGGCAACTTTTCCTGAAAGATTAAAGGCATCCAGTATCATACAAACCTCAGAAAGTAGGGGGGTATAGTTGTTCTGAGATAAGCATAGAAGCAGCAAATGGGAATATCAAATTAAAATGAAATGATGTTTTAAAAATTTTATGTTGATCATGTTTGCGGGCAACCCGGCGCTGCCCGCTGACATTAATTACCCGTGCAGATGCGCCACGGTAAGGTCCTGCAGTGAGTCGAGTTTAACGTCTGCCAGCGCGTAGCGGACGTCATGCCGGTTCTCCTCGGCGGGGACAACAATAGAGCGCATCCGCGCTGCTTTGCTGGCAATCATGCCGTTGACTGAGTCTTCCAGCGCCACGCAGGTGGTCGGGTCGACACCGAGCTTCGCGGCGCAGTCCATATATACCTGGGGGTGCGGTTTGCTGTAAGGCAGTTTTTCTGCCGAAGCCAGCGCATCAAAGCTGTCGTGCAGATCAAACATAATCAGCACTTTCTCCAGCATATGCAGCGGCGAGGCGGAAGCCAGGCCAACCTTCAGCCCCTGGGCCTTGCACAGGGCCACGGCTTCACGCGCCCCTTTCAGCAGCGGACGGTTCTCTTCCACCAACGTAATCGCCCGGTTGATGATGCGGTCGGTCACCTCGTCACGGCCAGGGCCTGACCAGGGCTGGTGGGCATACCAGAGTTCCACCACCATATCGATACGCAGGCCCAGGGTATCCGGCAGTTCGTGACGGCGGCTGATATCCACGCCCAGGCTGGCCATCACATCCAGTTCGGCACGATCCCAGAGCGGCTCGGAATCAATCAGTAATCCATCCATATCAAAAATGGCTGCAAGAATTTGACGCGGAGTCGACATGCAACTTCTCCTTTCTTGGGGTGAGCAGTGATAAAGACTACCTAACCCCAGCAATTTACCATATCGCCTGCAAAGAACGGGCGAAAATGAGATCCAGCAGGTAGACTTAGCCTCAAAGGATGTATTTTAAAAATGAGGAACCGATGACATATCAACAAGCTGGACGGGTAGCAATACTGAAGATCATCGCCGGATGGATTATTTTTATCCCGGCAGTCATCTCAACCATTATTTCCGTCCTGAAATTTATCTATGACCACAGCGAAAAGCAGGCCGGGATCAATGCCGTGATGCTGGATTTTGCCCATGTCATGATCGAAATGATGCGCTTTAACACGCCGTTTCTGAATTTCTTCTGGTACAACTCTCCGACACCCGACTTCAGGCAGGGCATGAACATTGCTTTCTGGATCATCTTTGCCCTGATCTTTATCGCCCTGGCGTTGCAGGCTTCAGGTGCGCGGATGCGCCGACAGACGCGTCTTATTCGTGAAGGGCTGGAGGCCCAGTTGATTCTGGAGAATGCGAAAGGGGATGAAGGGTTAACGCGCGAACAGATCGAATCGCGTATTGTGGTGCCGAACCACACCATCTTTTTGCAGATTTTCACCCTCTATGTACTGCCGGTGCTGATGATCATCGCCGGGTACTTCCTGTTTTCCCTTCTCGGCCTGTTATAAGTATACGCCGCCGGGCAATGTAGCCCGGCAGTCTGCACCTTATGCCGCCAGCACGCGATCCAGCGCTTTCTGCGCATTTACCATATGCTCACCGCCAAACAGGATGGCGCGGTTCATCAGGGTATAAAGCTGATACACGGGTTGCCTTTGCAGAAAGTCGGCCGGTAAGGGTGAAATGGACTGATAGCCGTCGTAAATCTGCGGCGGCTGTTCTGGATGTAGCGGCAGCATGGCCAGGTCGCACTCTCTGTCCCCCCAGTAGCAGGCCGGATCAAAGATATAAGGACCGCTTGGACCCAGCGCGCAGTTGTCCGACCATAAATCGCCGTGCAGCAGGGAAGGTTGCGGCTGATGCGAGGCCAGGCGCTGCTGGATATGATCGACAATGGCATCGATGTTGCCGAACTCCAGCCCTTTTTCTGCTGCCAGCTCCAGCTGCCAGCCTATCCGCTGTTCGGCAAAGAAGGTCGACCAGCGTCGTTGCCAGGCGTTGGGTTGGGGAGTAGTGGAAAGGTCGTTGTCAAAATCGAGACCGAACTGCGGCTGATCGCTCCATTGATGCAGACGGGCAATCTGTTGCCCCAGAATAAAGGCATTGTGCGCATCAAGTGGGCGGGCAGGGAGGTAATCCATCACCAGAAAGCTGTAGTCGCGATCGCTGCCGACGGCCCGGACCTGGGGTACGGAGACGGTTTTGCTGCGGGAGAGCAGTTCCAGCTGGTCAGCCTCAGCGGTAAAGATGGGTAAAAGTTCACGTTCATCACATTTAACGAAGAGGTCGCGTCCCGCATAGCGCAGATGCCATGCGGCGTGGATCTCGCCTCCTGGCAGCTCGTTACGCAGTTCAATTTCACCTTCGCCCAGTTGTTCACTTAAAAGATGACTGATAGCCTGCCACATGATCGCTCTCCCATGTTGTCTGCCAGATCATAAAGTTAGCGTGAAACTATGGTCAAAAAACACGAACTAACGCACATCTGCGCCGTTTGGTTGGCCCTGTGGCATTTATTGCTGCTGTTTTTGCCAGTTTTCCCAGCTCGTCACCTCAACCTGCGGCTCTTTTCCGGTGGCGTTCTCTACCAGACCCGTGGCAAGCGTCTTTACCTCGTCTTCACTCAATGGGCTAACCAGCCCGTAGGTATGGGTGCCCAGTTCATGCAGGTTGCCGTCCTTGTCAGTCATGGTCAGTAAAAAACCGCCGCGGGTAAGATTGTTGTTGATTTCATTGAGTTCCGTCAGTGAGTCTTCATGAATTTTGACGGTTACCACATAGCGAGCGATCTCTCCACTGCTCATAATTCACCTCATTGTTATCACGAAATTTTTTTAGCATAGACGATTCATGTCATTTGTCGCCCTCGCCGGGTAGCCGGGAGGGCAACGATTATGCATTTGTCAGGTATGTAAATATTTTCTGCGTGTCATCCAGCGAGCACAGCCGGGTGCCATGATTGATGGTTGCCGCACTGCCTGCGGCTACGCCGTATTGGGTCATCTCCCGTAGGGACGCACCTTGCGCCAGCTTCAGTGTCATCGCGCCCACCATGCTGTCACCCGCGCCGACGGTGCTCTGGCTTTTCATGGGGGGTGGCACCACCTGCACCGAGCCGGTTTCATCCACGGCCAGTGCGCCTTGCGGGCCGAGGGACACGACAACCCGCCGGGCTTTGCCGCTCTTCACCAACTCTTCCGCGGCGCTGCGCACGTCATCCGGCTGGCTTAGATCGCGATTGACCAGTGCGCTAAGCTCTTTCTGGTTAGGTTTCACCAGCTCGATGTTGCCAAGGGTCAGCGCGGCGCTGAGGGCCTCCCCGGAGCTGTCAACGATACAGCGGATACCGTTCTGTTGCGCAGCGCGAATTAGCTGCGTCAGCCGTTCGGTTTTGACACCCGGTGACAGGCTGCCGCTGATAACCAGCAGCGCGCCACTCTCGATGGCCAGCACTTTCTCTTCCAGCTGGCGAAACTCATCTTCGCTCAGGGTCGCGCCGGGCATGACAAAGCGGTACTGCTCATGGGTGGATTCAACATGTACGTGCAGGTTTTGCCGGGTCCAGTCATGGGATTCAACCGTATCCACGGCGACCTGCTCATCAGCCAGCAGCGAGACGAGGTGTTCGCCCGTCGCACCGCCAGCGGGAAAGATGGCGGTTGCTTTACCGCCAAGGTGAACAATGGCCCGCGCCACGTTAATCCCGCCGCCGCCGGGTTCGAACACTGGCGCGCTGCAGCGGAGTTTACCTTCAGGATAGAGTTGAGCCGTCAGGGTTGCGCTGTCCAGAGAAGGGGAGAGCGTCAACGTAAAGATACGATCCATGCTGATCTCCTGTGAATGAGTATAACCTTAAGCCTGGCACCGAACCTGCGGAAGGGAAAGTAAATAACAATATGATTTTCAATATGAATATCGTTACCTACCGTGACTTTTATTTATAAATAACAGGCTGCTTTGAGATCGTTCTTATTCCAAAAATGAAACAAGAAATCATTGCTATGTTATTTGAGCCTTTTTATAATTTGTTACCTTTCGCGGGATCCCATGGCATTGATCCGCAAGAAAGTTTCCGGGACCGTAATGGTCTCTTTTTTTGTTGTACGGACTCTTTATAAATGAAGCTCTTAAAGACAGTACCCGCTGCAATGATGGTAGCGGGAGGCCTGTTTGCGTCACTGCATGCAACAGCCGATGATTCCGTTTTTACTGTCATGGACGATCCCTCCACTGCACAGAAACCTTTCGAAGGTAACCTGAACGCAGGTTATCTGGCGCAATCGGGCAATACCAAAAGCTCTTCCCTGACTGCCGATACCACCATGACCTGGTACGGCAACACCACCGCCTGGTCGCTGTGGGGTAACGCCAGCAACACCTCGTCTAACGATGAACGCTCTTCCGAGAAATATGCGGTGGGTGGGCGTAGCCGTTACAACATGACCGACTTTGACTATCTATTCGGCCAGGCAAGCTGGTTGACTGACCGCTATAACGGTTATCGTCAGCGTGACGTGGCAACAGCGGGTTATGGTCGCCAGTTCCTGAACGGGCCGGTACACAGCTTCCGTTTTGAATTTGGTCCAGGTGTACGTTACGACGAATACACCGACGGCGATACTGAAACCCAGCCGCTGGGCTATGCGTCCGGGACTTATGCCTGGCAGATGACCGATAACGCCAAATTTAGCCAGGGCGTTTCTGTCTTCGGTGCTGACGACACGACCGTTAACTCCGAGACGGCGCTGAACGTCGCCATCAACGCCCATTTCGGGTTGAAAGTGGCTTACAACGTGACCTGGAACTCCGAACCGCCAGCATCTGCACCGGAACACACCGATCGCAGAACCACGGTCTCTCTGGGCTACAAAATGTAATCGCAGCGGGTCAATAATATATTGACCCGTTTTTACTTTTTGTGCTGATAAATAATAAACAGTGTTTTAAAATATAGCCGTAGCCGATATCTCCATATTGTCTCCATAATTCCCCGGTTTGTTAACATTCAGTTTATTTGACACGAATTGATAAATATTTTGACTATGCAAAAGTGTGATCCAGATCTAAACTATCAGGACAAGCTAGATATTGCCTAAAGTTGGTCTGTATTAATTCAGTAAGAGAAAAACATTATGAATAAACTCACAACTGCATCTGCAGCAATCGTGCTTTCGGCACTGTCATTCGGTGCATTTGCCGCTGATTCTGTATATCACTCTGCCAGTGACACTTCTACACAAATTGGCATTACCAAGGCCTCTGATGTTGAAGCCGGATCGAACATCGCTCCTGGCTCGCAATCCACCGGGCAATCTATGGATGACGCGTTCGACGTGCATAAACTGGTCGCCGGTGAATGGTCTTGATTGATTTATCAAACACAATACATTCATTTATCGGCAGTTATAGCTGCTAAAAAAACCGGGTTTTGATGTACCGGTTTTTTTATTTTTAAAGTTTATGTAAAGATAATTAAAACGGATGTTTAAATCCGTTGGGTTCCGCAAAAAAGTAATACCTTTACCGGGCTGAAATGGGTGATAAGATTAGCCCCAAAGTATTGCTGCCCAGCGTAATATCAGCAGGGCAGCACAAAGGGTGATTAACACAATCACCATCTTCCAGTATTTTTTAGAAAAGCGTTTCGTCGGCATCTTATCATCCTTGTTCTTTGGTTGCGGTCGTTTACCAAAGAGCAAACATAATTTAGTTTCGCCGGAAGGTTAAAGCGTCAGGCGCTTCCAACAACGAGCGTCAGAACCAGTGAAACTTATCTGCCAGAATCACGAGTAATGCGGTGGCAGAAAGAATGTTAAGGATAACGACTGTTCTGCTGGATACGTTCATAATATGCCCCATAGTGTATTGAAGGACCTGTTCAAGAATAGCTCAGCCACCCGGTATTGCGAGAAGCTGTTTGAAATTCCACGTTAAACTCATGCAAAAGTACTAACGCGTTCAATCTGCCCAGAAGGGTGTTTTCACCCAGGCGTTAGTGTTACCATCAACAGGCTGATCGTAAATTGCCATTTTTCTGATTTCGATCCTGTGCATGATTGCGGGCCAATTTGACGATTGTTGGTCAGATGGCTTTGCAATTCACTGTAAATCAAAGATTATTTTCTTTGCATATGCTCTTATGTGTGGGGCATCACTGCAAATAAGGATATAAAATGCCTGTAATTACTCTTCCTGATGGCAGCCAACGCCATTTCGACCGAGCCGTCAGCCCAATGGATGTTGCGCTGGATATCGGCCCGGGTCTGGCGAAAGCCACTATTGCTGGGCGCGTTGACGGTGCGCTGGTTGATGCTTCCGATTTAATTGAAAACGATGCGAAGCTGTCGATCATCACCGCGAAAGACGAAGAAGGTCTTGAGATCATTCGTCACTCGTGCGCTCACCTGCTCGGTCATGCGATCAAGCAGCTGTGGCCTAACACCAAAATGGCTATCGGCCCGGTTATCGACAACGGCTTTTACTATGACGTTGACCTTGACCACACGCTGACCCAGGAAGATATCGAAGCCCTCGAAAAGCGTATGCACGAGTTGGCTGAGAGCAACTACGACGTCATTAAGAAGACGGTGAGCTGGCACGAAGCGCGTGAAACCTTCGTGAAACGTGGTGAAAACTACAAAGTCACTATTCTTGACGAGAACATTGCTCATGATGACAAGCCTGGCTTGTATCACCACCAAGAATACATCGACATGTGCCGTGGACCGCACGTGCCGAACATGCGCTTCTGCCATCACTTCAAGCTGATGAAAACCGCAGGCGCTTACTGGCGTGGCGACAGCAACAATAAAATGTTGCAGCGCATCTACGGTACCGCCTGGGCTGACAAAAAAGCCCTGAACGCGTACCTGCAGCGCCTGGAAGAAGCGGCGAAGCGTGACCACCGTAAAATCGGGAAACAACTCGACCTGTATCATATGCAGGAAGAAGCGCCGGGTATGGTCTTCTGGCACAACGACGGCTGGACTATCTTCCGTGAACTGGAAACTTTCGTGCGTTCCAAGCTGAAAGCGTACCAGTATCAGGAAGTGAAAGGCCCGTTCATGATGGACCGTGTGCTGTGGGAAAAAACCGGCCACTGGGACAACTACAAAGATGCGATGTTCACCACCTCTTCAGAGAACCGTGAATACTGCATCAAGCCAATGAACTGCCCGGGTCACGTTCAGATCTTTAACCAGGGTCTGAAATCCTATCGCGATCTGCCGCTGCGTATGGCAGAGTTCGGTAGCTGTCACCGTAACGAGCCATCAGGTGCGCTGCATGGTTTGATGCGTGTTCGTGGCTTTACGCAGGATGATGCGCATATCTTCTGTACTGAAGATCAGGTGCGTGATGAAGTTAACGCCTGTATTCGTATGGTCTACGATATGTACAGCACCTTTGGCTTTGAGAAGATCGTAGTCAAACTCTCAACGCGCCCGGAAAAACGTATCGGGAGCGATGAGACCTGGGATCGTGCTGAGGCGGATCTCGCCGTAGCGCTGGAAGAAAACGGCATTCCGTTTGAATACCAGTTGGGCGAGGGCGCATTCTACGGTCCGAAAATTGAATTTACCCTGTATGACTGTCTCGATCGTGCATGGCAGTGCGGTACTGTACAGCTGGACTTCTCCCTGCCGCAGCGTTTAAGCGCCTCTTATGTTGGCGAAGATAACGAGCGTCAGGTACCGGTAATGATTCACCGTGCTATCCTCGGTTCACTGGAGCGCTTCATCGGCATCCTGACCGAAGAGTTTGCGGGCTTCTTCCCAACCTGGCTTGCGCCAGTGCAGGTTGTAGTGATGAACATTACCGATTCTCAGGCTGATTACGTTAAAGAATTGACGCAGAAACTACAAAATGCGGGCATTCGCGTAAAAGCAGACTTGAGAAATGAGAAGATTGGCTTTAAAATCCGCGAGCACACTTTACGTCGTGTCCCGTATATGTTGGTCTGTGGTGATAAAGAGGTGGAAGCAGGCAAAGTTGCCGTTCGCACCCGCCGTGGTAAAGACCTGGGCAGCCTGGACGTAAATGAAGTGATTGAGAAGCTGCAACAAGAGATTCGCAGCCGCAGTCTTCAACAACTGGAGGAATAAGGTATTAAAGGCGGAAAACGAGTTCAAACGGCACGTCCGAATCGTATCAATGGCGAGATTCGCGCCCAGGAAGTTCGCTTAACAGGTCTGGAAGGCGAACAGCTGGGGATTGTGAGTCTGAGAGAAGCAATCGAAAAGGCTGAAGAAGCTGGAGTAGATTTAGTTGAAATCAGCCCTAACGCCGAACCGCCAGTTTGTCGTATCATGGACTACGGCAAGTTCCTTTATGAAAAGAGTAAGTCTTCTAAGGAACAGAAGAAGAAACAAAAAGTTATCCAGGTTAAGGAAATTAAATTCCGTCCTGGTACCGACGATGGCGATTATCAGGTAAAACTCCGCAGCCTGATTCGCTTTCTGGAAGATGGCGATAAGGCCAAGATCACGCTGCGTTTCCGCGGTCGTGAGATGGCCCACCAACAGATCGGCATGGAAGTGCTTAACCGCGTCCGTGAAGATCTGAGTGAACTGGCAGTAGTCGAATCCTTCCCTACGAAGATCGAAGGCCGCCAGATGATCATGGTGCTCGCTCCTAAGAAGAAACAGTAGGCCTTCAAGTAGCAATTCCTGTGGAGCCGACAGGCTTCGCAGGTTTTGTTCGCCTGGGTTTCGTTTATTTAACAATGCGAAGTGGAAGTTATTAAGATGCCAAAAATTAAGACCGTACGCGGTGCTGCTAAGCGCTTCAAAAAAACCGGTAAAGGTGGTTTTAAGCACAAGCACGCAAACCTGCGTCACATTCTGACTAAGAAAGCTACCAAGCGTAAACGTCACCTGCGTCCGAAAGCCATGGTTTCTAAAGGCGATCTGGGTCTGGTTATCGCGTGCCTGCCGTACGCATAAGTCGTAAACGTTTTTTAACTTTTTAATTAGAATAGATACAGGAGAGCACATATGGCTCGCGTAAAACGTGGTGTAGTTGCCCGCGCACGTCACAAGAAAATTTTGAAACAAGCCAAAGGCTACTACGGTGCGCGTTCACGCGTATACCGCGTTGCCTTCCAGGCAGTTATCAAAGCTGGTCAGTACGCTTACCGTGACCGTCGTCAACGTAAGCGTCAGTTCCGTCAACTGTGGATTGCGCGTATCAACGCAGCAGCACGTCAGAACGGTATTTCTTACAGCAAATTCATCAACGGCCTGAAAAAAGCCTCTGTTGAAATCGACCGTAAGATCCTGGCTGACATCGCAGTATTCGACAAAGTAGCGTTCACCGCTCTGGTCGAAAAAGCGAAAGCAGCTCTGGCATAAGCCAGTTGAAAGAGGGAGCTAGTCTCCCTCTTTTCGTTTCAACAGCATCAAAACATTGACAATTTTCCGGCGACCCTTTTCAATAAGGCGTTAGGTCCCTTACCACACAAGGTAATGCAAGCATGAATGCTGCTATTTTCCGCTTCTTCTTTTACTTTAGCACCTGATATCAGGAGGCTAGCGCGTGAAAGACGAAACGGAAAACAGCGCCAGAAAGCCTCCTGATGGAGGCTTTTTTCGTATCTGCCGCTTGTAAATATCGCTACATAACGAGGAAAACCATGTCACATCTCGCAGAGCTGGTTGCCAGTGCAACGGCCGCCATTAACCAGGCCTCAGATGTTGCCGCGTTAGACAATGTCCGCGTCGAATATCTGGGCAAGAAAGGGCACCTGACCCTTCAAATGACTACCCTGCGTGAGTTGCCGCCAGAAGAGCGCCCGGCTGCAGGTGCGGTGATTAACGAAGCCAAAGAGCAGGTGCAGCAAGTGCTGAACGAGCGTAAAAACGCGCTGGAAAGCGCCGCGTTGAACGCCCGTCTGGCTGCTGAAACCATCGATGTCTCCCTGCCGGGACGCCGTATCGAGAACGGTGGGCTGCACCCGGTCACCCGCACTATCGACCGTATTGAAAGTTTCTTCGGTGAGCTCGGCTTTACCGTGGCGACCGGCCCGGAAATCGAAGACGATTACCATAACTTCGATGCCCTGAATATCCCAGGCCACCACCCGGCACGTGCTGACCACGACACTTTCTGGTTTGATGCGACCCGCCTGCTGCGTACCCAGACCTCTGGCGTGCAGATTCGTACTATGAAGGAGCAAGCGCCGCCGATCCGCATCATCGCGCCAGGTCGCGTCTATCGTAACGACTACGACCAGACCCACACCCCAATGTTCCACCAGATGGAAGGGCTGATCGTTGATAAAAACATCAGCTTCACCAACCTGAAGGGCACGCTGCACGATTTCCTGAACAACTTCTTTGAGGAAGATCTGCAGGTTCGTTTCCGTCCGTCCTACTTCCCGTTCACCGAACCGTCCGCAGAAGTTGACGTGATGGGTAAAAACGGCAAATGGCTGGAGGTACTGGGCTGCGGCATGGTGCATCCGAACGTGCTGCGTAACGTCGGTATTGATCCGGAAGTCTACTCCGGCTTTGCGTTTGGCATGGGGATGGAACGTCTGACCATGCTGCGCTATGGCGTGACCGACTTACGCGCATTCTTCGAAAACGATCTGCGTTTCCTCAAACAGTTTAAATAAGGGCAGGACAGAACAATGAAATTCAGTGAACTGTGGTTACGCGAATGGGTAAACACCGAGCTGGACAGCGAGGCGCTCTCTAACCAGATCACCATGGCTGGCCTGGAAGTGGACGGCGTAGAGCCGGTTGCAGGCGCCTTTAACGGCGTGGTTATCGGTGAGGTTGTGGAGTGCGGTCAGCACCCTAACGCAGACAAACTGCGTGTCACCAAAGTTAACGTGGGCGGCGAACGTCTGCTCGATATCGTCTGCGGCGCAGCAAACTGCCGTCAGGGCCTGAAAGTGGCTGTGGCAACCGTGGGTGCGGTGCTGCCGGGCGATTTCAAAATTAAAGCGGCGAAACTGCGCGGCGAGCCATCTGAAGGCATGCTGTGCTCCTTCTCCGAGCTGGGTATTTCCGACGATCACTCCGGCATCATTGAGCTGCCAGCGGACGCCCCGATTGGCACCGACCTGCGCGACTACCTGAAGCTCGATGACAACACCATCGAAATCAGCGTCACCCCGAACCGTGCCGACTGCCTGGGCATCATCGGTGTTGCCCGCGACGTGGCGGTCCTGAACCAGACCGAACTGAACGCGCCTGAAATCGCGCCAGTGGCGGCCACCATTACTGACACGCTGCCGATTCAGGTTGAAGCCGTTGACGCCTGTCCGCGCTACCTGGGCCGCGTAGTGAAGGGTATCAATGTTAAGGCGCCAACGCCGCTGTGGATGAAAGAGAAGCTGCGTCGTTGCGGTATCCGTTCCATCGATGCCGTTGTTGACGTGACTAACTACGTCCTGCTGGAGCTGGGTCAGCCGATGCACGCGTTCGATAAAGATCGTATCGAAGGCGGTATCGTCGTACGTATGGCGAAAGAGGGTGAAACTCTGGTCCTGCTGGACGGCAGCGAAGCCAAACTGAATGCCGACACCCTGGTGATTGCCGATCACGGCAAAGCCCTGGCTATGGGCGGGATCTTCGGTGGCGACCACTCCGGCGTGAACGATGAAACCCAGAACGTGCTGCTGGAGTGTGCCTTCTTTAGCCCGCTGTCCATTACCGGTCGCGCGCGTCGTCATGGTCTGCATACCGATGCTTCTCACCGCTATGAGCGCGGCGTGGATCCAGCTCTGCAATACAAAGCGATGGAGCGCGCGACCCGCCTGCTGATTGATATCTGCGGCGGCGAAGCTGGCCCGGTCATTGATGTCACCAGCGAGGCGCATCTGCCGAAGCCTGCGACCATCACCCTGCGTCGTAGCAAGCTGGACCGCCTGATTGGCCATCACATTGCCGATGCACAGGTGAGCGACATTCTGCGCCGTCTGGGCTGTGACGTCACCGAAGGCCAGGACGAGTGGACAGCCGTTGCGCCGAGCTGGCGTTTCGATATGGAGATCGAAGAAGATCTGGTGGAAGAAGTTGCCCGTGTCTACGGCTACAACAACATTCCTGATGAGCCGGTGCAGGCTGGGTTGGTGATGGGTTCCCATCGTGAAGCGGATCTGTCTCTGAAGCGTGTGAAAACCATGCTCAACGACAAAGGTTACCAGGAAGTGATCACCTACAGTTTCGTTGACCCGAAAGTGCAGCAGCTGATCCACCCGGGCCAGGAAGCGTTGATCCTGCCAAGCCCAATCTCCAGCGAAATGTCAGCCATGCGTCTGTCGCTGCTGCCGGGCCTGCTCAGCACCATCGTCTACAACCAGAACCGTCAGCAGAGCCGCGTACGTATTTTCGAAACCGGCTTGCGCTTTGTGCCGGACACCCAGGCTAACCTTGGCATTCGTCAGGATCTGATGCTGGCAGGGGCGATTTGCGGTAACCGCTATGAAGAGCACTGGGACCTGAGCAAAAACAGTGTTGATTTTTACGACCTGAAAGGCGATCTGGAATCCGTACTCGACCTGACCGGTAAATTGTCTGAAATTGAGTTCCGCGCTGAGGCCATTCCGGCCTTGCATCCGGGCCAATGTGCCGCGATTTATCTGAAAGGTGAACGCGTTGGTTTCATTGGTGTTGTGCATCCAGAGCTGGAACGCAAACTGGATCTCAACGGCCGCACACTGGCGTTTGAACTGGAGTGGAACAAGGTCGCAGACCGCGTCATTCCTCAGGCTCAGGACGTTTCTCGCTTCCCGGCAAACCGTCGTGATATCGCCGTTGTGGTGGCCGAAAATGTGCCTGCCGCAGATATTTTGGCCGAATGTAAGAAAGTTGGCGTAAATCAGGTAGTTGGCGTAAACTTATTTGACGTGTACCGCGGCAAGGGCGTAGCAGAGGGCTTTAAGAGCCTGGCTATCAGCCTGATCCTTCAGGATACCAGCCGTACACTCGAAGAAGAGGAGATTGCCGCTACCGTTGCCAAATGTGTAGAGGCATTAAAAGAGCGATTCCAGGCATCATTGAGGGATTGAACCTATGGCGCTTACAAAAGCTGAAATGTCCGAATATCTGTTTGATAAGCTTGGGCTTAGCAAACGGGATGCCAAAGAGCTGGTTGAGCTGTTTTTCGAAGAGATCCGTCGCGCTCTGGAAAATGGTGAGCAGGTAAAACTCTCCGGCTTTGGTAACTTTGATTTGCGCGACAAGAATCAACGTCCGGGTCGTAACCCGAAGACGGGTGAGGATATTCCCATTACAGCCCGCCGCGTGGTGACCTTCAGACCCGGCCAGAAGTTAAAGAGCCGTGTCGAAAACGCTTCACCCAAAGCAGAGTGATATGATCTAACCAAAAAGGCCGCTTATGCGGCCTTTTTTCTTTGCGCTGCTATAAACCCACCGTAAAATCAGAGACATCATTCACCCGCAAAATGACTTCAATGCCCGAATTTGCCCGTCAGCAGTACCGATCCAATCTGCGTAAATTGCTCGCGCTCATACTGGCGCTCGTTATCGCCCTGGGATTGAGCCTTTGCGCGGGCGATCTGTGGATTGGCCCTGAGGCGTGGTTCACTCCCCGGGGGGAGCTGTTTATCTGGCAAATCCGTCTGCCGCGTACTCTGGCTGTGGTGCTGGTGGGCGCAGCGCTGGCGCTCAGCGGGACGATCATGCAGGCGCTGTTCGATAATCCGCTGGCCGAGCCCGGCTTATTAGGCGTATCGAACGGTGCCGGGGTAGGGCTGATTGCCGCCGTGATGCTCGGCGGCGGGGCGATGTCGGGCTGGAGCTTAAGTCTCTGCGCCATCGCCGGCGCGTTGATCATTACCCTTATTTTGCTGCGTTTTGCCCGCCGTCATCTCTCCGTGAGCCGCCTGCTGCTTGCCGGCGTGGCGCTGGGTATCATCTGTAGCGCCCTGATGACCTGGGCGGTCTATTTCTCTACCGCCTTTGATCTGCGCCAGTTGATGTACTGGATGATGGGAGGCTTTGGCGGCGTGGACTGGGGGCAGGGCTGGCTGATGCTGCTACTGTTACCGGCCATCGTCTGGGCCTGCTTTCAGGCACCCCCGTTGAATATTCTGGTGCTGGGAGAGATTTCGGCCCGCCAGCTCGGCCTGCCGCTCACCTTCTGGCGCAACACGCTGGTGGTCGCCATCGGCTGGATGGTGGGTGTGAGCGTGGCCCTGGCCGGTGCGATTGGCTTTATCGGCCTTGTCATTCCCCATATGCTACGTTTGTGTGGTATTACCGACCACCGGCTGTTATTGCCTGCTGCGGCGGTAACAGGCGGCGCAGCGTTGCTTTTCGCTGATATCATCGCGCGCCTCGCGCTCAACGCCGCAGAGCTGCCCATTGGGGTAGTGACCGCCACGCTGGGCGCACCCGTGTTTATCTGGCTACTCTTAAAAGCCGGACGTTAAGTACAGCCCATCTGAACCACAACCTGAGAGAATGCTATGCCGAACGATATTCTGAACATCGAAGTAACGACCATTGATGGCAAAACCACCACCCTGGAAGAGTACAAAGGCAAGGTGCTGCTGGTAGTGAACGTGGCATCGAAATGCGGCCTGACGCCGCAATATGAGCAGCTCGAAAATATCCATAAAGCCTGGGAAAAAGACGGTTTTACCGTACTCGGTTTCCCGTGCAACCAGTTTCTCGGCCAGGAGCCAGGTAGCGAAGAGGAGATCAAAACCTTCTGTAGCACCACTTATGGCATCACCTTCCCGATGTTCAGCAAAATCGAGGTGAATGGCGACGCACGTCATCCGCTGTATCAAAAATTGATTGCCGCCGCACCTGTCGCGGTTGCCCCTGAAAGCAGCGGTTTTTATGAGCGTCTGGCGAGCAAAGGCCGCGCGCCGCTCTATCCTGACGACATCTTATGGAATTTCGAAAAATTCCTGATTGGCCGCGATGGTGAAGTGGTACAGCGTTTTGCGCCAGATATGACCCCTGAGGATCCGATCCTGATGGAAGCGATCAAGCTGGCCCTCGCGAAGTAATGTCGATGTTGATGCAGCTGGATGGGGTGACGGAACACGGGCGTCTGCAACCGCTTTCCGCCCAGGTGAATGCGGGGGAGATCCTGCACCTGGTCGGCCCGAACGGGGCAGGTAAAAGCACATTGCTGTCACGTATGGCCGGGCTGAGTGCCGGGCAGGGCGACATCCTGTTACAGGGCGAGTCGCTTTCCCGGTGGTCCTCCGCGTCGCTGGCCTGCCGCAGAGCGTATCTGGCGCAGCAGCAAACCGCGCCATTCGCTATGCCGGTCTGGCACTATCTGACGCTGCATCAGTACGACAGTCAGCAGAAAACGCTGCTGGAAGAGGTGGCGGCGGCGCTGGGTATTGAGGATAAGCTGCCGCGCCACGTCAGCCAGCTCTCCGGCGGTGAGTGGCAGCGCGTGCGGCTGGCTGCCGTGATCCTGCAAATTCACCCTGGCGGCAACCCGCACGGCCAGCTATTGTTGCTGGACGAGCCGATGAACAGCCTCGACGTCGCTCAGCAGGTGGCGCTCGACAGGCTGTTAAGCGCACTGTCACGCCAGGGAATTGCGGTGGTTATGAGCAGCCACGATCTGAACCATACGCTGCGCCATGCCCATCGCGTCTGGCTGCTGAAAAGGGGCCAGTTGATTGCCAGCGGCACCCGCGATAGCGTGCTGACGCCGCCGAATCTGGCTAAAGCGTATGACATGCCCTTCCGTCGACTGGATATCGAAGGTCACAGAATGATCATTTCGACATCACAGGAATAAGCGCTTATTGCGTAGCGGCATATTCACAGGCTAAATTACGGAAAGCATAAAAATCAGAGGATTCGTCAGGAATGCGATTCTGTTTTCTCCTTATGGCCGCGCTATTTCTTGCAGGATGCAGTAGCCATCGCGCACCGCCGCCCAATCCGCGGCTGTCTGATTCTATCGCCGTGATTGCAGGCCTGAACGATCAGCTCCATAACTGGGGCGGTACGCCTTATCGCTACGGCGGCATGACCCGCCGTGGGATTGATTGTTCTGGATTTGTGCTGCTCACGTTCCGCGACCAGTTTGCGCTACAGTTACCACGCGAAACTCGTCAGCAGGCAACTATCGGCACCGAAATTAATAAGGATGAGCTGCTTCCGGGCGATCTGGTTTTCTTCAAAACCGGCTCCGGCGAAAGCGGGTTGCATGTCGGGATATACGACACCGACGATCAGTTTATTCATGCCTCGACCAGCCGTGGCGTCGTGCGTTCCTCCCTCAATAATGTCTACTGGCGTAAAAATTTCTGGCAAGCCCGACGCATTTAATCCTGTCGCGCCGCCCGGCGCGACACTCTTTTCATCCGTATAGGCTATTCATTAGCGTGGTTTAATAGTTAAAGATTAGTTAGCGGATGAATTAATTTGATGCAATTCTGATGATTCGCGACAACTGGCTATTAAGCCGTATCCAGGATAAGATTATTTCAGGACTAAGGAAATTCCGAATATTAAATGGAACGAATGAAATTAATCTTATTAAAATCCATAACGTTGAATTGCTTCAGCATATGTTTCAGGATGTCATGTATCGTCTTTAAACCGGGTCGGACGCCATGATTGTGATGCTGGATATTGCTTATCAGTCGGAATTGTTATTACTCCCTGCACGACAAGATACAGGGGCGCTTATAGGCATTGAAATAGTCGTTAACTTTGTCGGCGTGGATAACCAGGTGCGCATTCGACCGAACTCGTGCGCCCCTACCTCACCCGCGAGCAAGAGCTAATGCTGTTTCAGGAGCAGTTAGCAATGCTCGACAGCTGCAAACTCTTTTTTATTCAGCAGCAGCTCACGGCATGGATAAATATCTCTCCAGCCATCGTTGAATACCTGTTAATGGGTGAAAACGGTGTTGCGATATGTGAACAACATCCGTGGCTGGAGTTCTGCATTAATGAGAATTATCCTGATCTCAATAAAGGCAATATGAATACCACCCTGATGGACTTTGCCCTGCGTTTTCCGCTGATACTGGGCAATTTCGGTGCCGGAGATGCCTCCACCAAAGCCATTTTTGATGGCATGTTTAAACGTGTGGCGCTGGATAAAAACTTCATTCAGCAGCATTTAACAGATAATACATTCGAACTCTTACTACGGGCGATAATGACCCAGGTTTCACCCTACTGTCAGTCATTGATGGTCGCGGGTGTGGACGATGACATTGCCCTGCAACGGCTGTCTACATTTGGCTTTAGTGCCATGCAGGGCGGCTTATGGCCTGCCGTTCCCCTTGAGCGCATTACCACCCTGGTACAGGGATAACCCTTTTCTTGCCTGGTGTTTAACCTCTGATAAACCCACTACACTAAAAGCAGGAGGACCTATGACCCTGTCTTTTACCGCGCACTGGCATGACGAATTACCCGGTTTTTATACGGCCCTGAAACCCACTCCCCTGAATAATGCCCGCCTGATCTGGCATAACACGGCGCTGGCCGCCGATCTGGCGATCCCCGAAACGCTGTTTACGCCTGAACAGGGCGCTGGCGTCTTTGGCGGCGAAACCCTGCTGCCAGGCATGCAGCCGTTGGCCCAGGTCTACAGCGGACATCAGTTCGGCGTATGGGCCGGACAGCTGGGGGACGGGCGAGGGATCTTGCTCGGCGAGCAGCAGCTTGCTAACGGACAAACGATGGACTGGCACCTGAAAGGGGCCGGGCTGACGCCTTACTCGCGTATGGGTGACGGGCGCGCCGTCCTGCGTTCAACCATTCGCGAAAGCCTGGCCTCAGAAGCGATGCACGCCCTTGGGATCCCCACCACCCGCGCGCTGTCGATAGTCACCAGCGATACGCCCGTGGCGCGTGAAACGATGGAACAGGGCGCGATGCTGATCCGCATTGCGCAAAGCCACGCCCGTTTCGGTCATTTTGAACACTTTTACTATCGCCGCGAGCCGGAGAAAGTTCGCCAGCTGGCGAATTTTGTCATTAACCACTACTGGCCGCAGTGGAAAGACGATGCCGATAAATACATCCTCTGGTTCCGGGATGTTGTGGCGCGTACCGCCTCGCTGATCGCCAGCTGGCAGACGGTGGGTTTTGCCCACGGGGTGATGAACACCGACAACATGTCGATCCTCGGCCTGACCATCGATTACGGCCCGTACGGTTTCCTCGACGACTACCAGCCAGGCTATATCTGTAACCACTCCGATTATCAGGGGCGCTACAGCTTTGATAACCAGCCTGCGGTAGGGCTGTGGAACCTGCAGCGGCTGGCGCAGTCCCTGTCGCCATTTATCGATGTCGATGCCCTCAACGACGCCCTGGATGGTTACCAGGAGGTGCTGCTACAGCAGTACGGCAAACTGATGCGCCGTAAGCTGGGGATGATGACCCAGGAGCAGGGGGATAATGAGATCCTCAATAATCTGTTTGCGCTGATGGCACGGGAAGGCAGCGATTACACCCGCACCTTCCGTATGCTGGGGCAAACCGAGCAGCACAGTGCCGCCTCACCGCTGCGCGATGAGTTTATCGACCGTCAGGCCTTTGATGACTGGTTCGCGATCTACCGTACCCGCCTCCAGCGTGAAAACATCGCGGATGATGAGCGTCAGGCGCAGATGAGTGCCGTTAACCCGGCCATGGTGCTACGCAACTGGCTGGCGCAGCGGGCGATCGAGCAGGCTGAAAAGGGCGACTACGCCGAGCTTCACCGCTTACATGAAGCCCTGCGCACGCCGTTTGCCGACCGCAATGATGACTATATCAACCGTCCGCCCGACTGGGGTAAGCGGCTGGAAGTGAGTTGCTCAAGCTAAGGGGCAAGAAACACCTGGGGAGTGGAGTTGAGGGGATGCAGGCCAACGTGCACCTGCGCGCCGTACCAGCGCGTAAGGTCGTCAGCCTGCAGCACCGATGGCGGCGTTCCCTGGGAGACAATCCTGCCTTCATGTAAAAGCACGATCCGGTCGGCCCATAAGGCAGCCAGATTGAGATCGTGCAGCACCACGCAGACGTGTAGCTTCCCGTGAGCAGTCAACGCCTTCAGCAACCGCAGCAGATGCTGCTGGTGGTAGAGATCCAGCGCTGAGGTCGGCTCATCAAGAAACAGCCAGCCGCGCGGCCCGCCCTCGCACCACAGCTGCGCCAGCGAACGCGCCAACTGCACACGTTGTTGCTCTCCGCCCGACAGGGCCGCGTATCGACGACCGGCCAGGAGGTGACACCCGGTGAGCTGCATCACCTCGCTGACAATCTGCGCCTCAGGCTGCGGCGTCCAGGGGGCACGCCCCATCCCGATTACCGCTTCTACAGGCCAGTCAAATCCCAACTGGGTTTGCTGGCGCATCACCGCCCGCTGACGCGATAACGCCTGGGTACTCCACTTCTCCAGAGCTTTTCCGTCCAGCAGACAGCGCCCGGCAGCGGGAGTAAGAAAACCGGTTAACAGGCGCAGCAGAGTAGATTTCCCCGCCCCGTTGGGACCGATCAGCGCCACCAGCTCCCCCTGCGCGAGCGACAGCGAAACGTCGCGAACCACCTCCCGGCCCGCCACGGAGTAAGACAAGCCTTCTGCGAGCAAGGGTTCAGCCATGCTGACCTCCACGACGGAAAATAAGCCACAGGAACCAGGGTGCACCGAGAATACTGGTCAGCAGTCCCACCGGCATCTCCGCTGGCGCGACCAGCGTGCGTGCAGCCGTATCCGCCATCAGCAGCAGAAACGCCCCCGCCAGCACCGAGCCGGGGATCACTGCCCGGTGATCCGACCCTAGCCACATGCGCATCAGGTGCGGCACCACCAGGCCAATAAAGCCAATCACCCCGCTGACCGCCACCGCAGCCGCCACCAGCAGGGCGCTACACAGAAGCAAAACACGTTGAACGAGGCGCACATCCACGCCCAGATAGTGAGCCTCTTCCTCGCCCAGCTGCAGCAGGTTGAGAGCCGCCGCCAGGCGCCAGATCACCAGCACCGTGGGGATCATTAGCGAGGTGACCGCCAGCAGAGTGGACCACTGCGCCTGGCCGAGGCTCCCCATGCCCCACAGTGAGAGCTGACGCAGCTGCGCGTCATTACTGACCCAGGAGAGGACACCCACTGCCGCGCCGCACAGCGCGTTGATGGCGATCCCTACCAGCAGCAGGCGCGAGAGGGAGCTTTCCCGCTGCTGGCTGAGCAGGAAAATCACCACCGTGGCTGCCAGCGCACCGAGAAAGGCCGCCAGCATCGGGGCGTAAAGCATCAGCAGAGCGGGGAGGGTAACGGGTAACACCACCCACAGTGCGACGGCGCAGGCGGCACCGCTGCTGATCCCCAGCAAGCCGGGGTCTGCGAGCGGGTTGCGAAACAGCCCCTGCATTACGCAGCCCGCCAGCGCCAGCGAGCCGCCAATCACCAGCGCCAGCAGCACCCGCGGCAGACGAATGGTGAGCCAGATTTGGCGCAGCGCCTCGTCACCGCCGTTCCACAGCACGGTCACCGGCAGGCGCAACGCGCCAAAACCGGTGGCCAGCAGCGTCATCAGCGCCAGCGTCGTTGCCAGTCCCCACAGGGATAAGCTGACCCGACGAGGCATCAGGGCAGTTGCTCGGCTTTACTGCGCAGCTGGCCAATGGCCTGCGGGGTACGCACGCTAAACCCGAGCAGCGCCATATCGTCAATCTGCAATACCTGTTTGTTCCGACCGGCAGGGGTTTGCGCCAGACCTGGCAGCTTCCAGAGATTCGCTTCCCCGCCCATAGCATTTACCCCGTCCTGTGAAATCACGACCAGATCGGGCTGGCTGGCGATCACCCCTTCCTGGGAGAGCGGCTGATAGCGGGAGAACCCCTGCATGGCGTTACGCAGCCCGGCCGCGCGGATCGCCGCATCGGCACCGGTATCCTGCCCGGCGGCCATAGCGGTCATCCCGCCGTGGTTGAGAATAAACAGCACGCGCTTATTGATGGGCGAGGCGGGCAGTGCCGCCAGCTCTTGCTGCAGGCGCTGGCGCAGCGCTTCCCCTTCGGCAACGCGGTGCGTCGCCTGCGCCACCACCCGCACTTTCTCGTCGATCACGCTCAGGGCATTGCTGCCCGGCACTGTTACCACATTCACCTTGCTCTGCCCGACCTGTTTTAGCGCCAGAGAAGGCTGTGCCTGCGCGCTGGCTAATACCAGCGTCGGACGCATCGCCAGGATCCCTTCGGCATTAAGCTGGCGCAAATAACCCACGTCCGGCAGGGCGGTAGCCTGCTGCGGCCACTGGCTGGTGCTGTCGCGCGCCACCAGCGCGTCTTCGGCACCCAGGGCGTAGACAATTTCCGTCACGTCGCCGCCAAGGGCGACGATCTTCTCCTGCGCGGCGCCAGAGACGGCCAGCGGTAGGGCGAAGAACAGGGCGAGAAGGGTTCTCATGCGGCCAGCCCTTTTACCGTGAGAGCGTCGATCTGCGAACGCCACTGGCTCTGCTCTGGTTCACCTTCAGTGCGCTGGCCGTAAAGCTGCGCGATCTGCGTCCCGTCGGCGGCAAAGAGTTCGAGGCTGGTAACGTGGCCGTCGGCGGTAGGTTTACGCGTTACCCAACTTTCTGCGATGGTCTCCTCCAGCAGATGCAGGGTAAAGGCCGGGTTGAAAATGTTCAGCCAGCCTTTCATTGGCACCACTTTGTCCACGGTGCCGGTGAAGATCTGCACGCAGCCGCGGTTGCCAACGAAGATCATGATCTCGTTGCCCGCCTGGCGGGCGTCGTTTAGCAGCTGCGACAGCGCGCGGTTATCGACCTGGCAAGCGAGATCGTCACTCACCAGTCGGAACGCCTGCTGACGGGTCAGACTGTGGCGTTTCAGCAGGCCGAAGAACTGATGGACGTCGGTCATCGCGCGCCACTCGCTGTCCACCGTCGCGGCGTCGGCAGTTGTCACATTGGTTGTCGGATCGGCAGCTTTCAGCGCCAGCGGGGGATTATCGGCAAAGATAAAGCGGGACAGCAGATCGCCCCAGGCGGACACGTCGGTGTTATCGGTGGTGTACACCTTCAGCAGCGCATCGCCCTGATAGTCGAAAAACTGAATGCTCTGACGCTCGCCGCGGGCGGTGGTCTCGGTGATATGAAACGCGCTGGCCCACTGACTAAGGAACAGACGCAGATCCAGCGCACGCGGGTTAAGCACCAGCCCGGCATGGCCGTTCAGATGCTGGTTAGTAAACGCGCCTACCTGTTCATGAACCGCGTATTCGTTGCGGCAGATGCATTTGGTTTCACCCACCGCTTCCAGCGCGCCGAGGATCTCGCGGATTTCGCCGTGCAGACGCCACGCATCATGCCCCACCCGCGCCCAGGTCAGTTCCGCTTCGCTGATGTTCATCAGTGCAGCGATGTCACGGGCGTATTTCCCGGGATGTTGTTCTTTTAGCTCAAGCCAGCGTGTGTAGTGATTCATTCTCTCTTCCTTTCGGATAAATGCCCTGGCAGCGCCAGGGCAGGGTCATTACCACTGATAACTCACGAAAATCTTGCCGTTGCGGCCATCCTGCGGGATGCCCTGCGGCGACCAGTATTCTTTGTCGAAGGCGTTGCCCAGCACCAGCGTGGTGGTCACGCCTTTCAGCGCCTGCTGGCCCTGATAGCTGACGTAAAAATCATTCACCGCGTAGCCGGGCTGGTGGCTGTAGCTGCTGCTCACGTGGGTGGAGCGATCGGCAAAGGTGCCGATCCAGCCAAGGCTAAAGCCACTCTGCGCCACCGGGATATCCAGCTTGCTGGAGACGGTGTCCGGGCTGATGCTGGAGATATACTCCCCGGTGTCGGTGTCTTTGCCACGGGTGCGGTTATAAGCGACATCCAGGGTGAACAGGCTGGCAGAGTATTTCGCCATCATGTCCCAGCCCCAGATTTTGGCGTTCGGCACGTTGTACGACATGGTAGTGGCCGCGGCAAAATCGACGGTAGTGGAGATGTAATCTTTGGCGTTGGTATCAAAGTAGCTGGCTTTGAACTCCAGCGCATCATTAGCCAGCAGCAGATCGTCAAAGCGCAGACCAAACCCGTACTCCTGAGTTTCGTTGGTTTCCGGGCGCAGGTTCGGGTTCGGCACCCAGTAGTTGGTGTAGAAGCGGCCAATAGAGAAGTGTTTAGCGTCGTTGTACATTTCGCCCATCGTCGGCGCGCGGAAGGCCTGAGCATAAGAGCCGAACAGCATCAGCCATTCTGCCGGGGTGATGGTGATCCCGGCGCGGGATGACCATTTATCCGCATCCACATCCTCGTAGCCATCGCTGCTGCCGCGATAATTATCGTAGCGGGTGCCGCCCAGCAGAGTGACGGGCAGATCGCGCAGGGTGATCTCATCCTGCAGCCAGCCGGAGCTGAAATCGATACGCGCATCCGGGAAGCCGGTGGTGGCACCGGACGGCTCCTGCTCCTGACGATAATACTCCCCGCCGTAAGTCAGCAGGTGCGAGGCGAAGGAGTCGGCGAACAGGCGGGTGCGGTTCTCGACTTTGCCGCCTTTGGTGGTCTGCTGGCGGAATTCGCCGGTGCCGTCGATATTCTGGGCATTGATACGCGCTTCAGACCAGTAGATGCGGGCATCGGCGTTTAGCCAGTCATTGCCCGCCGGAGCGATATGATATCCCAGCTGCACGTCCCGCTGAATGGTGGAGCGGTCGGTCATCGGGTTGCTGCTGTCATCGGCCGCGATAGTTTGCGGGTTCTTCGGCTCCTGCGCCGCGTTGTTGTAATAGCGCAACGATCCGCTCAGGGACTGGGCCTGATCCAACTGCCAGCTGCCTTTAGCCAGCATGTTGTTGATGGATTCGTCATTCGGCGCGGTACCGCCGCCGCCCTGACGGATATCCCCGCGATCCCGGCTCGACCAGGCCACAAGGCCATCGAGGGTATCAGTGCGGCCAAAGGCGCTGGCACCCATCCCGAGGCTGTGATCGCCGGTGGCGGCAGTGCCAAATACGCGATAGCCGCTGGTTTGTCCGGCCTGGAGCAGGTCTTTCGCATCGGCAGTGTCATAGGCGATCACCCCGCCCATCGCGCCGCTGCCATACAGCAGGGCCGATGGCCCGCGCACGATCTCAATGCGCTTAATCAACGCCGGGTCGAGGAAGGTACTGTTCAGGTGACCGGTATCAGTGCCCTGACGCACGCCGTCAACCAGCACCAGCACGCCGCGACGATCGTAGCCGCGCAGATTGACGTCCTGGCCATTGGTACGACCGGTCCCGTCGAGCGTCAGACCGGGCACGTGGCGTAGCAGATCGGTGGCAGAACTGGCGGTTTGATTTTCCGGGGCGCTGGCGTCAATGACGCTGACCATCATCGGGGCTTCGAAGGCGCTGCGGGCATTACCGGTGGCGGTAACGGTCATGTCGTCGGTGGCGGCAACAGCCGCTCCCGGCAGGGCACTGACGATCGCCAGCGCCAGCAGCGACGGGCGTAAAGACGCGGTGTTCAGGTATGGCATGAGCCACTCTCCATTTAAAAGTGAAAAGCGCTGGCTGCCTGGGGAACCTGGGTGGCTGGCGGGGGGGCTTATTTTGTGAGAATTAATTTTCCGGCATGTGTCTGACGCAGCAGGTAGTGCTGGCCGTCATGCTCGATAATGACGCGGCCCTCTTTGCCCAACAGTTGTTTACTGTCGATGCGACGGTCGGTCGCGCCTGGTGCAGGCTGTGTTTTGTCTTCAGGACGAGTGAGCGTTGCAGCAGTGTTATCCATACGTGACATAGTGTTTTTCAAAATAGCAATCAATGTAACAATGATAATCATTATCAACAAATCGATTTTGACGGCAAGCGTTTTATGAAAAAACAGTGACGTGAGGGAGGTGCGGGGTAACGCGGTCTGTAAAAAAGCCCGGTGGCATGGCGCTTACCGGGCCTGTGAAGGGAGATTGAGCAGGCCGGGCAAGACGCAACTGCTACCCGGCGCAGGCATTAAAAACGGGAATTTACCGCCGCAGCAAGTTTATCCAGCAGGACTTCGGTATCTTCCCAGCTCAGGCAAGGGTCGGTAATCGACTGACCGTAGGTGATAGGCTGACCGACCACCACTTTTTGCGTGCCTTCGCGCAGGAAGCTCTCGGCCATAATCCCGGCAATAGCGGTAGAGCCGTTGCGGATCTGCTGGCAAACCTCATCGCAAACGTCCAGCTGACGGCGGTGCTGTTTCTGGCAGTTGCCGTGACTGAAATCCACCACCAGTTGCTCGGGCAGATCAAATTCACGCAGGGTATCGCAGGCTTCGGCCAGATCCTGAGCGTGATAATTTGGCTGTTTGCCGCCGCGCATAATGATATGGCCGTATGGGTTGCCGCTGGTCTGATAGATGGTCATCTGACCGTTCTTATCCGGCGACAGGAACATATGGCTGGCACGGGCTGCGCGGATGGCATCCACCGCAATACGCGTATTGCCGTCGGTGCCGTTTTTAAAGCCCACCGGGCAGGAGAGCGCCGAAGCCATTTCACGGTGGATCTGGCTTTCAGTGGTGCGGGCACCAATAGCCCCCCAACTGATCAGATCGGCGATAAACTGTCCGGTCACCATATCGAGGAATTCGGTAGCAGTGGGAACGCCCAGCTCGTTAACCTGCAACAGCAGCTTGCGCGCCAGCTGAATGCCGTGATTTACCCGGTAGCTGCCGTTCAAATCGGGATCGGAGATCAGCCCTTTCCAGCCCACTACGGTGCGCGGCTTCTCGAAGTAGGTGCGCATAACGATTTCCAGGCGGGCGTGGTGTTTGTCCCGCAGCCCTTTCAGGCGCTGGGCATAGTCCATTGCGGCATCAAGGTCGTGAATAGAACAGGGGCCAACAATCACCAGCAGGCGGCGATCTTCACCGTTAAGGATTTTTTCAATACGCTTACGTGACGTTGTCACGTTTTCTGCCACTGCCGCAGAAACAGGGTACCGCTGGGCCAGTTCAGCTGGCGTGACCAGGCTATCGATACGCGCTGTGCGGAGTTCATCGGTTTTATTCATGGTATTTCTCAGAATGTAGTGCTTCATCGGTAACTTACCGGGAAGTGATGGGCATCACCTTAAACCAATCCCCGCTGAATTCAAGTGCAGGGCACAAGCGGTGCCCTGTGATGGAGTGCGAGTATAAAGGATTATGGACTAATGTACTAGCCTGTTAGTACATGCGGCGATTGAGACCCATAATATCGAGGATTTTGGTGGCGATCTCTTCTACCGAATAGTTAGTGCTGTTCAGACACGGGATGTTGTTCTTACGGTACAAGGCTTCCACTTCAGCCACCTCCAGCCGGCACTGGCGCATCGAGGCGTAGCGGCTGTTCTCCCGGCGCTCTTCGCGGATCGCCGCCAGTCGTTCCGGGTTAATGGTCAGCCCAAACAGCTTATGCTGCAGGGGTTTGAGCGCCGCGGGAAGGACAAGGTTATCCATATCGTCGGCGATAAAGGGATAGTTTGCTGCGCGGATCCCGAACTGGAGGGCCAGGTAAAGGCTGGTGGGGGTTTTGCCGCAACGCGAGACGCCGAGCAGGATGACCTGCGCCTGATCGAGGTTACGCATTGAGATGCCGTCATCGTGGGCGAGGGTATAGTCAATGGCGGCGATTCGGGCGTCGTACTTGATAAGATTGGCCGGGTTCAGGCCGTGGGTGCGGTGCGCCACTGGTGTAGGGTCCAGCTTCAGCTCTTCCTGCAGTGGGGCCACCAGCGCCTGGACAATGTCCTGACAGAAGCCTTCGCTTTGCAGAATGATATTGCGAATTTCCGGGATCACAATCGAGTAGAACACCAGCGGACGCTCGCCGGTCTGCTGGAAAATGGCGTCGATTTGATCTTTAACCGCTCTGGCTCGGCTCTCGTTTTCCACGAACGGCAGCGTGATGCTGTTGATAGACACCGGGAATTGCGACATCACCGCATGGCCTAACACTTCGGCGGTGATGGCCGTACCATCGGAAATATAAAAAACGTGGCGATCGACAGCATTATCCATTTGGCACACTCTGTATATCAGATGTAATTGACTGAAAGCTTAAATTAAAAAAGTAAAATACAACAGTCAATGCCGCACCTAAATTAAAAATGAAACGCTATTTTTATTTTTAATGAAAGGGGTGTTTCATTTTTCAAAATCACCCTAAAGTCTGATGTTTTTTGTGGGATTCTATAATAATCATCAGGTTAGGATTTAAGCGGGAACAGTCTGAAAAGCTAAAAAATAAAAGTGCTTACACGATTCACCGTTTTTTTAGCGCGGATAAATATGACAGTATAAATACGCAGTAAGGAGTTTCTTAAAACCCGTTCATATATCACAAAAGGATTGTTTCGATGTCCAACAATGGCTCGTCACCGCTGGTGCTTTGGTATAACCAACTCGGCATGAATGATGTAGACAGAGTTGGAGGCAAAAATGCCTCCCTGGGTGAAATGATTACGAATCTGTCCAGTATGGGTGTCTCCGTACCGAATGGATTTGCTACTACCGCCGATGCCTTTAACTATTTTCTGGATCAAAGCGGCGTAAACCAGCGCATTTACGAACTACTGGATAACACGGACATTGATGATGTCTCTGAGCTTGCCAAAGCCGGGACCCAAATCCGCCAGTGGATCATCGATACACCTTTCCAGCCTGAACTGGAAAAAGCCATTCACGACGCCTACAACCAGCTTTCTGCTGATGATGCTCAGGCCTCCTTTGCCGTGCGCTCATCTGCCACCGCAGAAGACATGCCGGACGCCTCGTTCGCCGGGCAGCAGGAGACCTTCCTCAACGTGCAGGGCTACGATGCCGTGCTGGTGGCGGTAAAACATGTGTTTGCCTCCCTGTTTAACGATCGTGCGATCTCCTATCGCGTGCATCAGGGTTATGACCACCGCGGCGTTGCGCTGTCGGCTGGCGTGCAGCGCATGGTGCGTTCGGATCTGGCCTCGTCAGGCGTGATGTTCTCTATTGATACCGAATCGGGTTTCGATCAGGTGGTCTTTATCACTTCCGCCTGGGGTCTGGGCGAGATGGTGGTGCAGGGTGCTGTCAACCCGGACGAATTCTACGTTCACAAACCAACCCTGGCCGCGGATCGTCCGGCAATCGTGCGTCGCACCATGGGTTCGAAAAAAATCCGCATGATCTATGCGCCGACCCAGGAGCATGGCAAGCAGGTGCGGATCGAAGATGTGCCACAGGAGCAGTGTGACCGCTTCTCGCTGACCGATGCCGAAGTGCAGGAGCTGGCGAAGCAGGCGGTGCAGATCGAGAAGCACTATGGCCGTCCTATGGATATCGAGTGGGCCAAAGATGGCAACACCGGCAAACTGTTTATCGTCCAGGCGCGTCCTGAAACCGTGCGTTCCCGCGGTCAGGTAATGGAGCGTTACACGCTGCATGCGCAGGGCAACATCATCGCTGAAGGCCGTGCTATCGGTCACCGCATCGGCGCAGGTCCGGTGAAGGTGATCCACGACATCAGCGAAATGAACCGTATCCAGCCGGGCGACGTGCTGGTCACCGACATGACCGACCCGGACTGGGAACCGATCATGAAAAAGGCGGCGGCGATTGTCACCAACCGTGGCGGCCGTACCTGTCACGCGGCCATCATAGCTCGTGAGCTGGGCATCCCGGCCGTGGTCGGCTGCGGTGACGCCACCGAACGCATGAAGGACGATCAGAACGTTACCGTCTCCTGTGCCGAAGGCGATACCGGTTACGTCTATGCCGAGATCCTCGACTTTAGCGTGAAGAGCTCCAGCGTTGACACCATGCCGAGTCTGCCGCTGAAGATCATGATGAACGTCGGTAACCCGGATCGTGCCTTTGACTTCGCCTGTCTGCCAAACGAAGGGGTGGGCCTGGCGCGTCTGGAGTTCATCATCAACCGTATGATCGGCGTTCACCCGCGAGCGCTGCTGGAGTTCGACGACCAGGATCCGAAGCTGCAGAAAGAGATCCGCGAGATGATGAAGGGCTACGACTCGCCGAAAGAGTTCTACGTTGGCCGTCTGACCGAAGGGATCGCCACGCTGGGCGCAGCTTTCTACCCGAAACGCGTCATCGTGCGTCTCTCTGATTTCAAATCTAACGAATACGCTAACCTGGTGGGCGGCGAGCGTTACGAGCCGGAAGAAGAGAACCCGATGCTGGGCTTCCGTGGTGCCGGTCGTTACGTTTCCGACAGCTTCCGCGACTGCTTTGCGCTGGAGTGCGAGGCGGTAAAACGCGTGCGCAACGATATGGGGCTGACCAACGTCGAAATCATGGTGCCGTTCGTGCGTACCGTCGATCAGGCGAAAGCGGTTATTGACGAGCTGGCCCGTCAGGGGCTGAAGCGCGGCGAGAACGGCCTCAAAATCATTATGATGTGTGAGATCCCGTCCAACGCCCTGCTGGCAGAGCAGTTCCTGGAACACTTCGACGGCTTCTCTATCGGCTCCAACGATATGACGCAGCTGGCGCTGGGTCTGGATCGTGACTCCGGCGTGGTCTCTGCGCTGTTTGATGAGCGTAACGAGGCAGTCAAAGCGCTGCTGTCGATGGCCATCCGTGCCGCGAAGAAACAGGGCAAGTACGTCGGCATCTGTGGTCAGGGGCCGTCCGACCATGAAGACTTTGCTGCCTGGCTGATGGAAGAGGGGATTGATAGCCTGTCCCTGAACCCGGACACCGTGGTGCAAACCTGGCTGAGCCTGGCGGAACTGAACAAGTAACGTCACGCTTCTGCAATATAAAAAGGCGAGGACTTAGGTTCTCGCCTTTTTATTTTTCCCTGTTTGCTCAATCTAAAGAGACTGGAATGCGGCAGCTCTGTTTTTCAGATACAAGGTAAATTATTGATTATTAGAAATTAAAATTTTGATAATTTGCGCTTCCGGTGTTTGCATGCATATTGCTCACCTCAAAACGTAAAACGCATAACCGCCTGAAAAATTGATAAAAAAAAGCCCATCGTGGGAGATGGGCAAAGACTACACACAGCAATTCGTTGTTTCACTCAGGGGATTTCCATGCTTATAAATCAAGGTGTTGTTGATTCATAACCGTGACCTAATAGTAGGCATGGTGGATTTTTGCGTCGATCAGATTCGTCTCAATAGTTTAAAGAAAATGAAGATTTTATTAGAGGAATGAGGCAATTGCGGATAAAAACGGCTTTAGCTGCGCTTAAGGGAAATCTGAATGATAAGTGACGCTTAACATTCTGGTGGGCGAACCCACCAGAAGCATGAGCATTACTTTTTAAGCTCTCGTTCGTCCTGAAGCGTCTGGAACAGGACATCCGGGTCGGTCGGCGGCAGCGGAACTTCATGCACCCACGCGGAAAACAGTCGCCAGGAGACCGCCAGCAGCACCGGCCCGATAAACAGCCCGATCATCCCGAAAGCAATTAACCCGCCGATAACGCCGGAGAGGATCAGGATTAACGGCAAGTCGGCACCCATACGAATCAGAATCGGTCGGATCACGTTGTCCATCGTGCCCACCACGCAGCTCCAGACCAGCAGCACCGTGCCCCAGGTGGTATCCCCGCTCCAGTAGAGCCACACAATCGCCGGGACCAGTACCAGCAGAGGGCCAAGCTGCATCAGGCAGGTCAACAGCATCAGCACCGTAAAGAGCGTGGCGTAAGGCACGCCAGCAAGCGCCAGACCAATCCCACCCAGCACCGACTGTACCAGCGCCGTCACGACCACGCCCAACGCTACCGCGCGCACGGCCTGCGCCGCCAGCAGCATCGCCGCATCGCCACGCGCTGACGCCAGACGTGTCGCAAAATGACGAACCCCGAGGGCAACCTGCTCGCCGCGCCAGTACAGCAAGGCGCTGAACAACAGCATCAGGACACAGTGGACAACAAAGCGACCCAGGTGCGCAGCAGTCCCCACAAACCAGGTGGTGGTCGCGCCAATATAGGGCCGAACTTTGGCCATAATGGCGCTGCCACCCATGTCCAGCAGGTTGTGCCAGCCGGCATAGAGCTTATCGCCAATCAGCGGAATATCGTTGAGCCAGTCCAGCGTCGGGAGCGTCATATCCCCGCTGGTAATGCTGGAGATGAGCGGGCCGCTGCCGTCCACCAGGCTGTTCACCAGTAACGCCACCGGGATCACAAAGAGCAGCACCAGCAGCAGCGTCATAACCAGCACGGCCAGCGCGCGGCGACCAAAAAGTAAACGTTCCAGCCGAAGAAACAGCGGCCAGGTGGCGATAACCACCGTGCCTGCCCAGGCAAAGCCCAGAATGAAGGGTTGTACAATCCACAGACACGCAATAATCATGATTGCCAGAAACAGCACCGACAGCAAAACTTGCGCAACGTCCCTGGGCTGGTGTCGATTGACCATATATGAATTTCACCTTTGAATTACACCGGAAAGGCCGGTGAGAACAGGAAACCGCATCACTACAATCATTAGTGATTTCAGCGATTTTTAACAGGCAGATTCTGCCTGTAATTCTGTCGGGCGCATAAGAAAAAAATGTGATACAAACAGGGAAGCACAACGCAAACGATTATCTACAACAATTCAGATGGGGCAGGGTCGACAGTAATGATCCCACAAATTTCTCAGGCACCTGGCGTCGTTCAGCTGGTGCTCAATTTTTTGCAGGCTTTGGAGCAACAGGGTTTTACCGGCGATACCGCCACACGTTATGCCGACAGGCTGACCATGGCGACCGACAACAGTATCTACCAGCTACTTCCCGATGCAGTCGTTTTTCCCCGTTCTACCGCTGATGTGGCCCTGCTGGCCCGTCTGGCTTCCCAGGAGCGTTTCGCTTCGCTGATCTTTACCCCACGCGGCGGTGGCACTGGCACCAATGGCCAGGCGCTGAATACGGGGATCGTTGTCGATATGTCCCGCTATATGAACCGCATCATTGAGATCAACCCGGAAGAGGGGTGGGTGCGGGTAGAGGCCGGGGTGATTAAGGATCAGCTTAACCAGTACCTGAAGCCCTTCGGCTACTTTTTTGCGCCGGAGCTATCGACCAGTAACCGCGCCACTCTCGGTGGGATGATCAACACCGACGCCTCCGGCCAGGGGTCGCTGGTGTACGGCAAAACCTCCGATCACGTCCTTGGCGTGCGGGCGGTGCTGCTGGGTGGGGATATTCTCGATACCCAGCCCGTACCGGTCGAACTGGCCGAGACGCTCGGCAAAGACAAGACCACCACCGGTCGCATCTACCGCACCGTGCTGGAAAGCTGTCGCGACAATCGCCAACTGATTATCGATAAATTCCCAAAACTGAACCGCTTCCTGACGGGCTACGATCTGCGCCATGTGTTCAATGATGACCTCAGCCAGTTCGATTTGACCCGCATCCTGACCGGCTCCGAAGGCACGCTGGCCTTTATCACCGAGGCGCGCCTTGATATCACCCGTCTGCCGAAAGTGCGACGTCTGGTGAATGTGAAGTACAACTCCTTTGACTCTGCGCTGCGCAATGCACCTTTCATGGTCGATGCCCGCGCCCTGTCGGTAGAAACCGTCGACTCGAAAGTGCTCAACCTGGCGCGGGAAGATATCGTCTGGCATTCGGTCAGCGAGCTGATCACCGACGTACCCGACAAAGAGATGCTGGGTCTGAATATCGTTGAGTTTGCCGGTGATGACGCTGAACTCATTGAAAGCCAGGTCGAAGCTCTGTGCCAGCGTCTGGACGAGCTGATTGCCCGGGGCGAAGGCGGGGTCATTGGCTGGCAGGTGTGCAACGAGCTGGCAGGCATCGAGCGTATCTATGCGATGCGTAAAAAAGCGGTGGGCCTGCTGGGGAACGCTAAAGGCGCGGCCAAGCCGATCCCCTTTGCCGAAGATACCTGCGTCCCGCCGGAAAATCTCGCTGACTATATTGTCGAATTCCGCGCGCTGCTCGACAGCCACGGCCTGAGCTACGGCATGTTCGGCCACGTTGACGCCGGGGTGCTGCACGTTCGCCCGGCGCTGGACATGTGCGATCCGCAGCAGGAGATACTGATGAAACAGATCTCCGACGAGGTGGTGGCACTCACGGCCCGGTACGGCGGCCTGCTGTGGGGCGAACACGGAAAAGGGTTCCGCGCGGAGTACAGCCCGGCCTTCTTTGGCGAAGCGCTGTACGACGAACTGCGCAAAATCAAGGCGGCCTTTGATCCGGACAACCGCCTCAATCCGGGTAAAATCTGTCCGCCAATGGGCGTTGATGCGCCGATGATGCAGGTGGATGCGGTGAAACGCGGCACCTTCGATCGCCAGATCCCGATTGCGGTGCGATCCTCCTGGCGTGGCGCCATGGAGTGTAATGGCAACGGGCTGTGCTTTAACTTTGATGCCAAAAGCCCGATGTGCCCGTCGATGAAGATCACCAGCAACCGAATCCACTCTCCGAAAGGGCGTGCGACGCTGGTGCGCGAGTGGCTGCGTCTGCTGGCCGATCGCGGCGTGGATCCGCTGGCGCTGGAGAAAGAGCTGCCGGAGAAACGCGCCAGCCTGCGCACTCTCGTCGAACGCACCCGCAACAGCTGGCATGCGCGCAAAGGGGAGTACGATTTTTCCCATGAAGTAAAAGAGGCGATGTCGGGCTGCCTGGCCTGTAAAGCCTGTTCCACGCAGTGCCCGATCAAAATCGACGTGCCGGAGTTCCGCTCGCGCTTCCTGCAGCTCTATCACAGCCGTTACCTGCGTCCGGTGCGCGATCACCTGGTGGCAACGGTCGAGAGCTATGCGCCCTTGATGGCCCGCGCACCACGCACTTTCAACTTCTTTATCAACCAGCCGCTGGTACGCAAGCTGTCTGAGAAGCATATCGGCATGATCGATCTGCCTCTGCTCTCCACGCCTTCTCTGCAACGCCAGCTGGTGGGGCACCGCTCCGCCAACCTTACCCTTGAGCAGCTTGAAGCGCTGAGTGACGAGCAAAAGGCGAAAACGGTGCTGGTGGTTCAGGATCCGTTTACCAGCTATTACGATGCGCAGGTGGTGGCTGACTTTATCCGCCTGGTGGAGCGGTTGGGCTATCAGCCGGTACTGCTGCCGTTCTCGCCGAACGGCAAAGCACAGCATATTAAAGGTTTCCTCAATCGTTTCGCGAAAACGGCGCAGAAGACTTCTGACTTCCTTAGCCGGGTGGCGCTTCTGGGGATGCCGATGGTGGGCGTCGATCCGGCCCTGGTGCTCTGCTATCGCGATGAGTACAAGCAGACCCTGGGCGACAAGCGCGGCGAATTCCACGTGATGCTGGTGCACGAGTGGCTTCCGACCATTGTCGACGGGCAAGCGCCCCAGGAAATCAGCGGCGAATCCTGGTATCTGTTCGGCCACTGTACCGAAGTGACCGCACTGCCGGGTGCGCCTGCCCAGTGGGCCTCGATCTTTGCCCGCTTTGGCGCGAAGCTCGAGAGCGTCAGCGTCGGCTGCTGCGGCATGGCCGGAACCTATGGCCATGAGGTGGTGAACCATAAAAACTCGCTGGGGATCTATGAGCTCTCCTGGCACCAGGCGATGCAGCGTCTGCCGCGTAATCGCTGCCTGGCGACCGGTTACTCGTGCCGAAGCCAGGTCAAACGCGTCGAGGGTAGCGGCGTGCGCCATCCACTGCAGGCTCTGCTGGAGATTATGGGATGATCTGGAAACGTGCGGTCACCTTGCAGGCGTTAAACGCCATGAGCGACGGGAACATGGTGGGATTACTGGACATTCAGTTTACCCGCATTGGTGAAGATGAACTGGAAGCGACCATGCCGGTGGACAGTCGTACCCATCAGCCGTTTGGCCTGCTGCACGGTGGTGCGTCTGTCGTGCTGGCCGAAACCCTTGGCTCGGTGGCGGGGTATCTCTGCACCGAAGGAGAGCAAAAGGTGGTGGGGCTGGAGGTTAATGCCAACCACTTACGTTCCGTGCGTAGCGGTCGGGTACGGGGCGTTTGTCGCGCCCTGCATACTGGCAGGCGACACCAGGTGTGGCAGATTGATATCTTCGATGAACAGCAGAATTTGTGCTGCTCGTCGCGGCTGACCACCGCGGTCGTGTAAAAACTAAGGCCGCAAAAGCGGCCTTTTTTGTTTTCCATCCCGTTGATATCGCGCTGCTTTCAGAAAGGACGCAATTTTTGTTAATTCGCAGATCAACGTTTATGAGACTATTCCGGTGTTCCTTCAAGAGCTAAGCCATGATGAGTGCCGGAGATAAGCGCCGGATGGAACAAGAAGCCCTTAAGATTACCTGCGGTAGTCTTAAGGGCTTTCTTTTTTGCGCGTCTCAACCGCGGCCTTTTGTCCCTTCAATAATCATCTTTAATGTCCTGCATGGCTGACAGGAACACCAGACCGGTAATGACCACGGCAAGGATGGCGGTTATCAATAGTGCAGTAAGCATATCCCCTCCTTTTGCTGGCCCTATACAGCAAGGATAGCGCACCCCAGGCCTGTTATTAGCCCCCACCGGGCTGCTTTCGGAATACGCTTACAGGTACGAACAGCGAAGCCACCCCTCCTCCTATCTCAAAAATAGGCATTTTCTATACATATTTTGCATTTATCTCGTTCAGCCCTAGATAAAGCGAAAATTACGCTTTCGATCAATGTGTTAAGTAAATGTGATCATCCCTGTTAACCCTCGTAGCAGGGTCTATGCTTAATGAAAGTAGCCAAAAAGGGCGGTTAAGCCGAATGCCCCTGCAACTGAGGGGTTGAAGTGATAATCATTATCACTAACATGGTGTTATGCCCTGGGGGCGCACTACAAGAGGTGGATTTATGCAACAGCATTCAGAAACATTCGATCCAACAGAATTTGCGTGGCGTGGTTTATCGCTCACACCTTCCGCAGCGGCGCATATACGCGACCTGGTGAGCAAAAAGGAGGGCATGCTCGGTGTGCGGTTAGCCGTTAAGACGACCGGTTGTGCCGGTTTTGGTTATGTGCTGGATACCGTCAGCGAACCGGCTAAAGACGACCTGCTATTCGAGCAGGACGGTGCCCGGCTGTATGTTCCCTTGCAGGCAATGCCGTTTATCGACGGTACGGAAGTGGATTACGTGCGCGAAGGCTTAAACCAGTTATTCAAATTCAATAACCCGAAAGCCCAGAACGAATGCGGCTGCGGCGAAAGTTTTGGGGTATAGGCGGTATTATGTCTCGACATACTGAAGCAACTGACGATGTCAACACCTGGTCCGGCGGCCATATCAATTACAAAGAAGGCTTCTTCACCCAATTGCAGACCGATGAGATGGCAAAAGGGATCAATGAAGAGGTCATCCGAGCCATCTCTGCAAGGCGTAACGAGCCAGAGTGGATGCTGGAATTCCGACTCAATGCGTTCAAAGCCTGGCTGGAGATGGACGAGCCGCACTGGCTGAAGGCGCACTACGATAAGCTGAACTATCAGGATTACAGCTACTACTCTGCGCCGTCGTGCGGCAACTGCGACGATACCTGCGCCTCTGAACCCGGCGCGGTACAGCAGACCGGCACTAACGCCTTTTTAAGCAAAGAGGTGGAAGAGGCTTTCGAGCAGCTTGGCGTGCCGGTGCGCGAAGGGCGTGAGGTGGCGGTAGATGCTATCTTCGACTCCGTTTCGGTCGCCACCACCTACCGGGAAAAGCTGGGTGAGCAGGGGATCATTTTCTGCTCCTTTGGCGAAGCCATTCACGATCACCCCGAGCTGGTGAAGAAGTATCTCGGTACCGTGGTGCCGGGCAACGACAACTTCTTTGCTGCGCTGAACGCGGCGGTGGCCTCTGACGGCACCTTTATCTATGTACCTAAGGGCGTACGTTGCCCAATGGAGCTATCGACCTATTTCCGCATCAATGCCGAAAAAACCGGTCAGTTTGAACGCACCATTCTGGTGGCCGATGAGGGCAGCTACGTCAGCTATATCGAGGGCTGTTCCGCCCCGGTGCGTGACAGCTATCAGCTGCACGCCGCGGTAGTGGAAGTGATCATCCATAAAGACGCCGAGGTGAAATACTCGACGGTGCAGAACTGGTTCCCGGGGGATAACAACACGGGCGGCATTCTGAACTTCGTCACCAAGCGCGCCCTGTGCGAAGGCGAGAACAGCAAGATGTCGTGGACTCAGTCGGAAACCGGCTCCGCCATCACCTGGAAGTACCCGAGCTGCATTCTGCGCGGGGACAACTCCATCGGCGAGTTCTACTCGGTGGCGCTCACCAGCGGCCATCAGCAGGCCGATACCGGCACCAAGATGATCCACATCGGCAAGAACACCAAATCGACCATTATCTCGAAGGGGATTTCGGCGGGCAAAAGCCAGAACAGCTATCGGGGATTGGTCAAGATTATGCCAACCGCCACCAACGCCCGTAACTTTACCCAGTGTGACTCGATGCTGATTGGCCCTGACTGCGGGGCGCATACCTTCCCGTACGTCGAATGCCGTAACAACAGCGCTCAGCTGGAGCATGAAGCGACCACCTCGCGGATTGGTGAAGATCAGCTCTTCTACTGCCTGCAGCGCGGCATCAGCGAAGAGGATGCCATATCCATGATTGTGAACGGCTTCTGTAAGGATGTGTTCTCGGAACTGCCGCTGGAGTTTGCCGTTGAAGCGCAGAAATTACTGGCGATTAGCCTTGAACACAGCGTCGGTTAAGGATTAAGGAAAGCACATGTTAAGCATTAAAGATTTACAGGTCAGTGTGGAAGATAAAGCGATCCTGCGCGGCCTGAGCCTGGAGGTTCGTCCGGGTGAAGTGCACGCCATTATGGGGCCGAACGGCTCGGGGAAAAGTACGCTCTCGGCAACCCTTGCCGGACGCGAAGATTATGAAGTGGTTGGCGGATCGGTGGAGTTTAAAGGCAAAGATCTGCTGGAGCTGTCGCCGGAAGATCGCGCTGGCGAAGGCATTTTTATGGCCTTCCAGTATCCGGTGGAGATCCCGGGCGTCAGCAACCAGTTCTTCCTGCAGACTGCGCTCAATGCCGTGCGCAAATACCGTAGCGAAGAGGAGCTGGATCGCTTTGATTTTCAGGATCTGATGGAAGAGAAGATCCAGCTGCTGAAGATGCCGGAAGACCTGCTCACCCGCTCGGTCAACGTCGGTTTTTCCGGCGGGGAGAAGAAGCGCAACGACATTCTGCAGATGGCGGTGCTGGAGCCGGAGCTATGCATCCTCGATGAAACCGACTCCGGGCTGGACATCGACGCCCTGAAAATTGTCGCCGACGGCGTTAACGCCCTGCGCGACGGCAAACGGTCGTTCATTATCGTCACCCACTACCAGCGTATTCTCGATTACATCAAGCCGGATTACGTGCACGTGCTCTATCAGGGGCGTATTGTGAAATCCGGTGATTTCACGCTAGTGAAACAGCTGGAGGAGCAGGGCTATGGCTGGCTTAGCGAACAGCAGTAACGCGCTGCAGCAGTGGCACCGTCTGTTTGAGGCTCAGGGCGGGGCGCGCTCGGCGCAGGCCGAGCAGCACCTGCAGCAGATGCTGCGCCTGGGGTTACCGACGCGTAAGCATGAAAACTGGAAATACACCCCGCTGGAAGGGCTACTCAACGGCAACTTCGTGGCGCGTCCGGCAAGCGTCGCGCCTGCCGATCGGGATGCGCTGGCTCTTACCCTGGATGCCACCCGGCTGGTGTTTGTTGACGGGCGCTTTAACCCGGCGCTGAGCGACAGCACCGACAACAGCGGGTTTGAGGTTGTTATCAACGACGAGCATCAGAACCTGGCGGCACCGGTGCAGCCTGAGGTGTTCCTGCATCTCACCGAGAGCCTGGCGCAAAGCGTGACCCATATCAGCGTGAAGCGCAACACGCGCCCGGCGAAGCCGCTGCTTCTGCTGCATATCACCCAGGGGCTGGAAGGGGACGAGATCAACACCGCCCACTATCGCCATCATCTGGAGTTGGGCGAAGGGGCAGAGGCGACCCTTATCGAACACTACGCCAGCCTGACCCCGGCCAGGCACTTTACCGGCGGCCGTCTGACCATGAACGTGGCGGCTAACGCCCGGTTACACCACATCAAGCTGGCGTTTGAGAATGCGGCGAGCCACCACTTTGCCCATAACGATCTGCGGCTTGCCGCCGATGCGACGGCATTCAGCCACAGCTTCCTGCTGGGCGGAGCGGTACTGCGCCATAACACCAGTACCCAGCTGAACGGCGAAAATACCACGCTGCGCATCAACAGCCTGGCGATGCCAGTGAAAAACGAAGTGTGCGACACCCGCACCTGGCTTGAGCACAATAAGGGCTACTGCAACAGCCGTCAGTTGCATAAAACAATCGTCAGCGATAAGGGGCGAGCGGTCTTTAACGGGCTGATCAATGTGGCGCAGCACGCCATCAAAACCGACGGGCAGATGACCAACAACAATCTGCTGTTGGGCCGGCTGGCAGAGGTGGACACCAAACCGCAGCTGGAAATCTATGCCGATGACGTGAAGTGCAGCCACGGGGCAACGGTAGGCCGTATTGATGATGAGCAGATGTTCTATCTGCGCTCCCGCGGGATCGACAAGCAGGCGGCAGAGAAAATGATCATTTACGCCTTTGCCGCCGAGCTGACCGAAGCGCTCGGGGATGAAACCTTAAGACAGCAGGTGCTGGCGCGTATCGGTCAGCGTCTGCCCGGAGGTGTGGCATGACATTTCCTGTAGAGAGAGTGCGGGCGGATTTCCCTGTCCTGACCCGTGAAGTGAACGGTCTGCCGCTTGCCTATCTCGACAGCGCTGCCAGCGCGCAAAAGCCTGCGCAGGTGATCGAGGCCGAAGCGGAATTTTACCGGCATGGTTATGCGGCGGTGCACCGGGGGATCCATACCCTCAGCGCCGAGGCGACGCAGCGGATGGAGAACGTCCGTACCCGGGCGGCGGCATTTTTAAATGCCCGCTCGCCGGAAGAGCTGGTATTTGTACGCGGCACCACCGAGGGGATTAACCTGGTGGCCAACAGTTGGGGCAGTGCTGAGGTTCATGCGGGGGATAACATCATCATCACCCAGATGGAACACCACGCCAATATTGTGCCCTGGCAGATGCTGTGCGAGCGCGTCGGCGCGGAACTGCGGGTGATCCCTCTCAATCAGGACGGAACGTTACAGCTTGACCGGCTGGATACCTTGCTGGATGAACGTACCCGCCTGGTGACCCTCACCCAGATCTCCAACGTGTTGGGAACCGAAAACCCGGTGGCAGAGATCATCGCCAAAGCCCATCAGGTTGGCGCAAAAGTGCTGGTGGACGGGGCGCAGGCGGTGATGCACCACACCGTTGATGTTCAGGCGCTGGATTGCGATTTCTACGTTTTCTCCGGGCATAAGCTCTACGGACCGACCGGTATCGGCGTGCTGTACGTTAAAGACGACATTCTGCAAAAGATGCCGCCGTGGGAAGGGGGCGGGTCGATGATCGCCACCGTCAGCCTGAGCGAAGGCACCACTTACGCCCGCGCGCCGTGGCGTTTCGAAGCCGGAACGCCCAACACTGGCGGTATTATCGGCCTCGGGGCGGCGATGGAATATGTCTCGGCCATTGGCCTTGATGCCATTGCCGAGTACGAGCAGATGCTGATGCACTATGCACTGGCAGAGCTGGCCAGCGTGCCGGATCTGACCCTCTACGGCCCGGCCGACCGCCAGGGAGTGATCGCCTTTAATCTGGGGAAACACCACGCCTATGACGTCGGCAGTTTTCTTGATAATTACGGGGTAGCGGTACGCACCGGCCACCACTGCGCCATGCCGCTGATGGCGTTCTATCAGGTACCGGCGATGTGCCGCGCATCGCTGGTGATGTACAACACAATGGAAGAGGTCGACAGACTGGTGGCAGGGCTGAAGCGTATCCACCATCTGCTGGGCTAAAAGAGGGCAAAAGATGGCTGCGTTGCCAGACAGAGACAAATTACTGCGCAACTTTACGCGTTGCGCAAATTGGGAAGAGAAATACCTCTACATCATTGAGCTGGGGCAGCGTCTGCCTCCGCTGAGTCCAGAGGCGCACATCCCGGAAAACAGTATTCAGGGCTGCCAGAGCCAGGTGTGGATAATAATGCACCAGAATGACGCCGGGGTAATTGAATTAGCGGGTGATAGTGATGCGGCAATAGTAAAAGGCCTAATTGCTGTCGTGTTTATTTTATATCAGCAGATGTCCCCTCAGGATATTGTCGCTTTCGACGTGCGCCCGTGGTTTGAAAAAATGGCGCTGACCCAGCATTTAACGCCTTCCCGTTCGCAGGGACTTGAGGCGATGATCCGCGCAATCCGCACCAAAGCCGCCAACATTAGCTAGACTTACAGGACAGCTATCATTCTGTTTCACGAGGTGGTTCCCGCCTCGTGGATTTTTCAGCTTTCTGACGTCCAGTCAGTGAATAAGGAATCTCAGTATGAAGCGCGCGTCCCTTGTCACTCTCATTCTTTTTGGTTCGCTCAGCGCGCTTAATAGCGCCCGGGCGATGGATTATCCCTTGCCACCGGCGGGCAGTCGTCTTATTGGGCAAAACCAGACGTATGTCATTCAGGAAGGGGATAATAACCTGCAGGCAATTGCGCGCCGGTTTAATACCGCTGCGCACTTAATTCTCGAAACCAATAATACTATCGCCCCGGTTTATCCTGCGCCGGGAACGGTGATTACGATTCCGTCGCAAATGTTGCTCCCGGACACTCCCCGGGAAGGGATTGTGGTGAACCTGGCCGAACTGCGCCTTTACTACTATCCGCTGGGGGAAAACAGCGTGCAGGTTTATCCGCTGGGGATTGGGCAACTGGGTCTGGATACGCCGGTTACTGTCACCCGCATCAGCCAGAAAATCCCTAATCCGACCTGGACCCCCACAGCGGGCATCAGAGCGCGCTCGCTGGAGAAGGGCATCAAACTGCCCCCGGTAGTACCCGCAGGGCCGAATAACCCGCTGGGGCGCTTTGCACTGCGTCTGGGCGTGGGTAACGGCGAATACCTCATCCATGGCACCAGCGCACCGGATAGCGTCGGGCTGCGCGTCAGTTCCGGCTGTATGCGCATGAATGCCCCGGATATCAAAGCGCTTTTTGCCCAGACGTCCGTCGGGACGCGAGTGCAGATCATCAATGAGCCGGTGAAGTTCTCCGTGGAGCCGGACGGTAAGCGCTACGTTGAGGTGCATCGTCCTCTGGCGTCGGAGGAGGGGGAAAACCCACAAACTCTGGCAATCGCCCAATCCAGCGCGCTTGCGTCGTTTATGTCGCAAAGCGGGAGCGATAAGCTGCTGGTGAATAAAGCGTTGACACGGCGGGCGGGAATCCCGGTAGAAGTATCGACAGGCGTCGGGTCTCAGCTTCAGAGCACCGGCTTGTCAGCCCGGAACACGCCGCTGCCGGTATCAGCAAATCAGGGTGGGCATGAAAAGGCAATTCAGTAAAGCAAAATAGCGGGCAAAAAAAAATGGCGCACAATGTGCGCCATTTTATTAACACAGGTACTATTACTTACGGTATTTAGTAGCCTGGTTGTCCAGACGCTGGTTAGCGCGTGCTGCGTCATCTTTAGCAGCCTGAACGTCGGAACGCATTGCGTTCACGTCGTTGCTCAGCTGGTCAACTTTAGCGTTCAGAGTCTGAACGTCAGAAGACAGCTGATCGATTTTAGCATTGCTGGAGCAACCTGCCAGCAGAGTAGAACCCAGGATTACCGCGCCCAGTACCAGTTTAGTACGATTCATTATTAATACCCTCTAGATTGAGTTAATCTCCATGTAGCGTTACAAGTATTACACAAAGTTTTTTAGGTTGAGAATATTTTTTTGATGGGAATATGCCTATTTTTGATCGTTCGCTCAAAGAAACACCTGTTTTGACTATTTCGTGAAAAATATTGTGCAAAAACAGACTATTTTCATCGGATTCATCTTAGAAACCGTACCCGTTAAATAGAAAAACCCGATTTGCTTTTTTAATAACTTTGGCTGATAGCGGATATAAAAAAAGCGTCCCGAAGGACGCTTTTTAAACAAATTAATTCGTTCGATATTATTACAGCACGTGAACAGATGCGGTATTAGTGGTGCCACTTGGTACCAGCGCACCAGAAACCATCACCACAACGTCACCTTTCTGCGCCAGGCCACGCTCAACCAGCTGCAGGGCCACTTCTTTACCCAGACGGTAGAAATCATCCGTAGAAGCGATCTCTTTCACCAGGTGTGGCACAACGCCTTTGCTCAGTACCAGCTGACGAGCAGTGATCTCGTTAGTGGTCAGCGCCAGGATAGTCGCGTTCGGGAAGTATTTACGTACGGCTTTCGCAGATTTACCGCCCTGAGTAGCAACCACGATCAGTGGCGCTTCCAGTTTCTCGGCAGTTTCAACTGCACCACGGCACACGGCTTCGGTGATACGCAGTTTACGGCTGTCGTTGTTGTTATCCAGACGGCTAGGCATCACGCGGTCAGTACGCTCGCAGATGGTGGCCATGATGGAAACCGCTTCCAGCGGGTATTTACCCTTCGCGGATTCACCGGACAGCATTACTGCATCGGTACCGTCGAGGATGGCGTTCGCCACGTCGCCAGCTTCTGCGCGGGTTGGACGTGGGTTTTTGATCATTGAGTCCAGCATCTGGGTCGCGGTGATAACCACTTTGCGGGCACGAACACACTTCTCGATCATCATCTTCTGCGCGAAGATCACTTCTTCAACCGGGATTTCAACGCCCAGGTCACCACGCGCAACCATGATGCCGTCAGAGGCTTCAAGGATTTCGTCGAAGTTGTTGAGGCCTTCCTGGTTTTCGATTTTGGAGATGATCTGGATGTGCTCGCCGCCGTGCGCTTTCAGGTGCTCACGGATTTCAACTACGTCGGAACGTTTACGGATAAAGGACGCCGCAACAAAGTCAACGCCTTGTTCGCAACCGAAGATCAGGTCTTGTTTGTCTTTCTCTGCCAGCGCAGGCAGGGCAATGGAAACGCCTGGCAGGTTAACGCCTTTGTTTTCACCGAGGTCGCCGTTGTTCAGCACTTTACAAACAACGTTTTTGCCTTCGATGGCGGTCACTTCCATACCGATCAGGCCGTCGTCCACCAGGACGGTGTTGCCAACGGACAGATCGCTGGTGAAGCCTTCATAGGTCACAGCAACGATTTCATTGTTGCCGACAACGGACTTGTCTGTAGTGAACGTGAAGGTCTGGCCCGCTTTCAGAGAAACGTCGTTGCCGCCTTCCAGTTTAATGGTGCGAATTTCTGGACCTTTGGTATCCAGCAGGATTGCTGCTTTTTTACCGGTCTTGCTCATCACGTTGCGCAAGTTCTGGATGCGCTGACCGTGTTCAGCATAGTCACCGTGAGAGAAGTTCAGACGCATAACGTTCATGCCGGCGTCCAGCATTTTGGTCAGCATCTCTTCAGATTCGGTTTTCGGGCCGATGGTGCAAACAATTTTCGTCTTTTTCATGACAGTCTTAGTCTTTAAGTTGAGAAGGATATGGAAATCTCGCTCCGGGGGCGTATTGCCTCAGAGTCAAACCTGTGTTGCGAAATTTTTTATGACACGCAGTAAGGATAGGTGACATCAATTGAGCGTGCAGAAGAATGTGTGCCTGTGTTTCAGCCCAGGGAGAGAGGGAAAGTTGTATGCGTTGTTTTTTGTAGTCCAAGCGCTGAAACCATTCATCAGGGATTAGGCGCGCATTATACGCTTAAAGATGCGCAAAAGGGAAAGAAAAACAGCGTTTCAAAAATTTTATCTGGTGATTCACAAAGGATTGTTATCAAGGCGTTAAGGTTCCCTTTCAGGATGTTGCGCCAGCGGAAAACCTTCTGTCAAACGCCGTAAAAAGACTGGGCGAGTCCACATATTCGTTCCAAAACTATGGATTGCTGAATTTATGCATTGCGGCCCATACCAATGCCCACGCGGCATATCGCTGTAAGTTATAAGATATTCCATTTCATTCATTCAAAAGCTAATAACGGCTGTTTACTATCGTTTGGACATCCATACTGCTAAACCGCCACAGGCGAACGGATTACCTTAAGAATGATAGTACTCAGGAATATTTCGAAGATTTTTGACAACGGAAAAGTGGCGCTGACGGCCGTTGACAACGTGAACCTGGCGATAGAGCAGGGACAGATTTACGGCATTATTGGCTACAGCGGCGCGGGTAAAAGTACATTAATCCGCCTGCTTAACGGACTGGAAAAACCGACTACGGGCAGCGTGACCATTAATGGGCAGGATATCTCCGCAGCGAAAGGCGAAGCCCTGCGCCAGGCGCGGCTGAAGATCAGTATGGTGTTTCAGCACTTCAACCTGCTGTGGTCCCGTACGGTGAGCGAGAACATCGCTTTCTCAATGCAGATTGCCGGGGTGCCAAAAGCTAAAATTAAAGCCCGGGTGGCGGAACTGGTAGAGCTGGTGGGTCTGAAAGGCCGCGAACAGGCGTATCCCTCCCAGCTCAGCGGCGGGCAAAAGCAGCGTGTCGGCATTGCCCGTGCGCTGGCGAACAGCCCTGACGTTCTGCTCTGCGACGAAGCCACCTCAGCGCTGGATCCGCAGACCACCGATCAGATCCTCGATCTGCTCCTCGACATTAACCGTCGTTTCAGGCTGACCATTGTTCTCATCACCCATGAAATGCACGTGGTGCGCAAAATCTGCGACCGCGTGGCGGTGATGGAAAATGGCAAAGTGGTGGAAGAGGGCGAAGTGCTGCAGGTCTTTACCCACCCGCAGCAGCCGATTACGCAACAGTTTGTGCGTCAGGTCAGCCAGTACGCTGAAGAAGAGACCTTTAATACGGAGCTGGCGAACGCGCTGGAAGGCACCGTCATCAAGCTGACCTTCACCGGCCACAGCACCCACAAGCCGATTGTCGGGGAGCTGACCCTGCGCTACAGCCTGCCGTTCAACATCCTGCACGGCAAAATGACCCAAACCGCTCACGGCGTGTTCGGCCAGCTCTGGCTTCACGTGGTGGCAACAGAAGAACAACTGAACAATATCCTCGCCGATTTGCAGCACAGTGATATTGAAGGCGAGGTAATTAAACATGGCTGAGAATCTTTTTCCGCACCTGAAATGGGACCAGCTGTGGGCCGCCACGCTGGAAACGCTCTACATGACAGCGCTCTCTGGCGTCGCGACCTTTGTGCTTGGCCTGGTCCTCGGCCTGGCGCTGTTTTTAACCGCCCGGGGTGGCATGTTCCACAACCGCACGGTTTACAGCGTGATTTCGATTGTGGTGAACGTGTTCCGCTCGATCCCGTTCATCATCCTGATTGTGCTGCTGATCCCCTTCACCAAAACCGTGGTGGGAACCATCCTCGGGGCGAATGCGGCGCTGCCCGCGCTGATTGTTGGTGCTGCGCCGTTCTACGCCCGTCTGGTGGAGATCGCCCTGCGTGAGGTGGACAAAGGGGTGATCGAGGCGACGCGCTCAATGGGCGCCCGTCTGAGTACCTTAATTTTTCGGGTTTTACTGCCGGAATCATCCCCAGCGCTGGTCTCAGGGATCACGGTAACGCTGATTGCACTGGTCAGTTACAGCGCAATGGCAGGGGTGATTGGTGCCGGTGGTCTGGGAAATCTGGCTTATCTGGAAGGATTCCAGCGTAACCATGGTGACGTCACGCTGGTGGCAACGGTGACCATTCTGATCATCGTTTTCATTATCCAGTTCTGCGGCGACATCATTACTTCACTGTTAGATAAACGCTAATAATACAAACACAGGAACCATCATCATGAAAAAAACACTGACGTTGATTGCCGCAGCAACCCTGAGCGCCCTGAGCTTTGCCGCCTGGGCTGATACCCTGACCGTGGGGGCGTCCAACACCCCGCACGCCGAAATTCTGGAGCAGGCGAAGCCGATTCTGGCGAAGCAGGGTATCGACCTGGAGATCAAACCGTTCCAGGATTACATCCTGCCGAACACCGCGCTGGCGGGTCGTGACATCGACGCCAACTACTTCCAGCACATTCCCTATCTCAACAGCGTGCTGAAAGATCACGCCGGTGATAAAGAGTACGATTTCGTCAGCGCCGGTGCGATCCACATCGAGCCGATCGGCATCTACTCCAAAAAATACAAATCGCTGAAAGACCTGCCGGAAGGCGGCAAAATCATCATGCGTGATGCCGTCTCTGAAGAAGGCCGTATCCTCTCTATCTTCGAGAAAGAGGGTGTGATCAAACTGAAGCCGGGCATCGACAAAGTGACCGCGCGCATCAGCGATATCGTAGAGAACCCGAAAAAACTGCAGTTCACCCCGAACGTTGAAGCCTCTCTGCTGCCGCAGATGTACAACAATGACGAAGGGGCTGCGGTGGTGATCAACGCCAACTACGCCATCGACGCCGGTCTGGATCCGGTTCACGACCCGATCGCGGTTGAGAGCGGTGAAAACAACCCGTACGCCAACATCATCACCGTGCACCGTGGCGATGAGAAGAAGAAGGACATCGTGGCGCTGGTCGATGTCCTGCACTCAAAAGAAATTCAGGACTGGATCCGCACCAAATACAAAGGCGCAGTGATCCCGGTTAACAACTAATCCCCTGATTCTGCTTTTAAAAAGCCCGGTGAGTTTCTCGCCGGGCTTCTTTTTTGTATAAGACTAATGAATGCTTTAAGCTGGCGTTTTCGGGCAATGGAGTGAAGATCATGGGCAATGTAACCAAAGACGAAGCGCTGTATCAGGAGATGTGTCGCGTGGTAGGCAAAGTCGTTCTTGAGATGCGCGATCTCGGGCAGGAGCCAAAGCATATTGTTATCGCCGGGGTCCTGCGCACCTCGCTGGCGAACCAGCGAGTAAAACGCAGTGAGTTAACCACCCAGGCGATGGAAACCGTGGTGAAAGCGCTGGCCGGTTAAACCGTCAGCGTTTTGCCAGCTGTTCAATCCCACTGCACAGCAGGTAATACACCACGCCTGTATAGACAAAATAGCCGCCGGGTAAATCTGCACCCGGTTGTTCACCTGACCTGCCACTGTCGTCAGTTCCGGCACGTTAACGATAAAGGCCAGCTGGATACGCTTCCATCATCACCCCTGGCCGCCAAATGCCAAGTTTGTCTTTGCTCTATAAAAACACGCATGAACAGTCTGTTACGCTTCAATAAACGGATGGCGTGCTTTTGCAATTCACGCAAATCCTCTGCCGGAATCGGCATTTCACTGGGCAGGCGATTGCTGTTTAACTGCATTCAGGTTGAGCAAAGAGGAACACAGCATTGAACAGACTGATGAGTAGGTTACGGCGGTTTTTTGCAGCGCCACCGGAAGGCACAGAGAACAGCGCGCAACGTATTATTGAATCCATTTTGCCGGTTGCCAGCCTCTATGGCGTGGACATCGCCACCATCGACCCGGAGTGGTTCCATGAGCAAACGCAACGCTGAACACCGCCTGGTGCGGGAAACCTACTGGAACGAGGTGTGCGTTCTACCGCGCACATCTCGCCATTCTGGACGCTAACATCCAAAAAACACCGCAAGTTTTGTCCCCGGCCTGGCTTCCTGCTAAGGTCTCTGGCGTCTTCTCCCTGCGCCAGTTAAATGAATGAACAGCCAAAATTTTCAAAAACGTGGGATCCTGATCTGGCTTGTGCTCTGTCTTCTGAGCAGCGTGTTGCTGTATGCCGAACAGATACGCCGTCAGTTCTGGGATCTGGACCGGGATTTTGCCCTGGCCTTTACTGAGGCTGGCGCGGTTCTCACCCAGAATGAGTCGGTACTGCCGCTGTTGAATGGCGATGAAGATCTTGCGGCGCTGCGTAAAAAATTCCCGCAAATCCTCGACCTGCAAAAGACCCAGGGACGCGCCCTCGACGCCGGGCGGGTGGAGCCTGTGGGTGACACGCAATACTGGCTCTACAACCCCTGGCGACAAATCCGCGTGCTGATCGATACCCGGTCGGTGATCAGTGCCAGGCCGCATTTTACCCGTCTCGCGCTCGATCTGCGTGGTGACGCGTCGCCACCCCCGGCAGACGCCTTCTGGCACTGGCAGCGTCAATTTACGCTGCATACCCAACCCTTTATCCTGCGGGCCGACGCCCGACCGGCGTGGCTGGACATTGCCCTGCTGCCGTTTTTACTGCTCTGGCTGGGGTGGGCCGTGGTGATTGCGGCGGGCGGGGTGATCCTCTGGCAGCGTAAGCAACGGCAAAACGCCGACCAGCGCGCCAGGTATTATCAGCATGCCCGGCTCAACACCCTGGGGGAGATCACCGCAGGGATTGTGCATGAGATCAACCAGCCCCTGACGGCAGCCCAGACCTGGATCCAGGGGGCGCAGCGCCAGTTGCGGCAGGGCAATCCAGAGGCGGTGTCTCAGACGCTCGGGTCGGCGTTGGTGCAAACCCGGCGGATAGATGATCTACTGACCCGCTTTCGCGAACACGTTACCCAGGAGACAGTCACCCTTGGCGACGTGGATCTGGTCAGTTGCTGGCAACAGGTCGGGAATTTGCTGGAGCACGAGCGCACCGCCAGACACATTCGCCTTACCCATGACTTTGCCGCGGATGCCCGCACGCTCTGTGCCGACCGGCTGTGGCTGGAGCAGGTGCTGCACAACCTTCTCAGCAACGCCATCCAGGCGCAGCAGGAACGTGCGGCGGGCTGGGTGCATATCCGCAGCTTGCGCAACGGCGATGTTATCCATATCGACATTACTGACGGCGGGCCGGGCTTTACCCCGGACGCCCTACACAACGCCTTTATGCCCTTTTACAGCGGGCGAGAGGGCGGTACTGGCCTGGGCATGACCCTAACGGAGTCGTTAGTCACCAGAATGAATGGCACGCTGGCGCTGGATAATGCCCCGGAAGGCGGCGCCAGGGTCCGGTTGCAGTTTGCTTATTACGGGAGTCAGGTAGATGGATAACGTCATCTGGTTAATTGATGATGATGCGTCGGTCAGGGAGTCGCTGGTTTTTCTGCTGTCGGGGATGAACTGGCGCGTCGAGCCATATGAAAGTATTGCGGCGTTTATGGCCGCCCACTGCGCTGAACAAGCGCTGACCGGCTGCCTGTTGCTCGATATGCGGATGCCGGGCAAAGGCGGCCTGGCCTGGCTGGAGGAGGGGGCATGGCCCTGGCCGCTGCTGCCGGTGATCCTGATGACCGGTCATGGCACGATCGATGCCTGTCGGCGGGCGTTTCATAATGGGGTGTTTGAGTTTTTCACCAAGCCGCTGGATGCCGACAAGCTAATCGAATCCATTACCGTCGCGCTGGCAGAGAGCCAGCAGCGGGTGGTGCGCTGGCAGGAGGCAAAACGGGTCAGGGCGCTCTTTGAACAGCTCACCGCCCGGGAACACGAGGTGCTACTGGCCCTGATGGAGGGGAGCAGTAACAAGGAGGTCGCCGCCCGCCTGAATCTCTCGCCCCGCACGGTGGAAGCCCACCGGGCAGCGGTGTTCGTTAAGCTGGGAGTCTCAAGTCTGGTGCAGGCCATCCGGGAATACGACAAATTGCCATCCGTAGAACTACCAGGATAACTGCGTAATCGACCGAATAACATTTCATCGCGCGCTTCGGTACGCTGCCTCTGTTTCCACTTACCAGAGGATGTGCGATGAAAAAGTTGATGATGGCGGCAGCATGTGTAGCAGGGATGGTCAGCATATCGGCGCATGCCCAGTCCGTTACGCAAAAGAGTCTCTCCCTGACCCAGGCGAACGCGTTAGCCAGCGCGGCCATTCAGGCCTGTACGGCCAAAAATTATCAGGTCAGCGTCACGGTGGTGGATCGTGCCGGGGTGGTGAAAGCGGTACAGCGCACGGACAATGCCGGTCCACATACCCTGAAAGCCAGCGAGATGAAAGCGTTCACCGCCCTCAGCACCAAAAATGCCTCGGGCAAAGTGATGGAGTCTGCCCAGAGCAACGCGGGCGCGCAGAACCTGCGTGATATTCCGGGCCTGCTGCTGCTGGCGGGTGGTTTGCCGGTTAAGGAAGGAGAGGAGGTGATCGGGGCTATCGGAATTGGCGGTGCGCCGGGTGGGCATCTGGATGAAGCCTGCGCTCAGCAAGCAATCGACGGTATGAATAAGTCGTAATCAGTGCCCGGCGGCGTTGCGCTTGCGTGGGCCTGAAACGTAACGCCCCGGCAATCGTCCGGGGCGTTTTACATCAGATCTTGCAGGCGTCGCCGCAGTCATCGTCCGCTACAATTGCCTGCGCTTTTTTATCAGCGTCTTCAAGGCGTTCTGCGTTACGTTCTTCTGCTTCATCCAGCCCGTCAAACACCAGATTGTTAAGATCAATTTCCATCATTTACCTGCTTTGTTCGGTTTTTGTTCCAGGTCGTATTATAGAGCAAAATACCGGGCTAAGGCACGCCAGCGCACATAAGGATAATCCTTGCCATACTCATGCAGTATTCGGCTAAGGAGACGTCATGATCACCATCTGCAAAACCTGCGGCACGTCGTACGACGTGGTCCGCGAACCGCAACAGTGCGCCATTTGCGAGGATGAACGCCAGTATGTGCCCGCGACGGGGCAGGAATGGGTGGATTTCACTACCCTGACTACCACCCACACGAATAAGTGGCAACAGCTCGAAGACGGTCTTTTGAGCCTCAAAACCGTTCCCGCCTTTGCCATAAGCCAGCGGGCGATCCTGCTGCGAACCCCGCAGGGTAACGTGCTGTGGGACTGCATCGCCAACCTCGATCCTGCCACCCACGCGCTGGTGACGGCGCTGGGCGGGATCGACGCCATTGCCATCTCGCACCCGCACTACTACACCACCATGCAGGACTGGGCCGCAGCCTTTGATGCGCCGGTGTATTTGCATGGAAGCGATCGGCAGTGGGTGATGCGGGACAGTCCCGCGCTGCGCTTCTGGGAGGGGGATTCTCTGGAGATTATGCCTGACGTCACCCTGGTCAGGCTTGGCGGGCATTTTGCCGGAGGCACGGTGCTGCACTGGAACCAGGACGGGGGCGTGCTACTGGCGGGCGATATCCTGCAGGTGACCCCGGGAAAAGACGCGGTCTCCTTTATGTGGAGCTATCCGAATATGCTGCCGCTGCCGGCAAGCGCGGTGAGCGAGATCGCTGCGCACCTGGACAATGCGCGCTTCGAACGTCTCTACGGCGCCTTTGAAGGGCAGAACATTTCTGCCGATGCGCGGGAGATTGTCATACGGTCCGTCCAGAAATATATTGCTTGTCTGAACTCGGGCGCGGTGGGTAAACTCAAAAAACCGTGATCTCGATCATGCCTGTACAATCACAAAAAAATGAGACATTGCTATGCAACATATCATTGAAGGTTTTCTCAGCTTTCAAAAAGAAGTTTTTCCGCAACGTAAAGACCTCTTCCGTAGTCTGGCCTCCAGCCAGAATCCCAAAGCGCTTTTCATCTCCTGTTCTGACAGCCGTCTGGTGCCGGAATTAGTGACCCAGCAGGATCCAGGACAGCTCTTTGTCATTCGTAATGCTGGCAACATCGTGCCGCCTTTCGGGCCAGAGCCAGGCGGTGTTTCCGCCACCATCGAATACGCCGTCGTGGCGCTGGGTGTCACTGACATCGTGATCTGCGGCCACTCCAACTGCGGCGCGATGAAAGCGATTGCCGACAACGCTAACCTGGAACCGATGCCTGCCGTGTCGCACTGGCTGCGTTACTCCGATGCCGCCAAAGCGGTGGTGGAAAATAAAAGCTGGGAAAACCCGACTGACAAAGTGAATGCCATGGTGCAGGAGAACGTTTTCGCCCAGCTTAGCAACATCAAAACTCACCCTTCCGTGGCGGTCGGTCTGCGTAACAACGCCATCCGCCTGCACGGCTGGGTTTATGATATCGAAAGCGGTAGGATCCTCGCCCTGGATAAAGATTCGAAAACCTTCGTCTCCCTGTCCGATAACCCGGGCGTTTACTTCGAGTAAATCTCCACGTTCAGGGCGGGATGACCCGCCCTGACTCCGCTTAAGGCAAGGCCTCCAGTCTGCGACCCGCGCGGCGCGCCGTTTCAGGCAACAGATCCACTGCCGTTACGTAACCGTCTGGATCAAGACAGCGATTGGCGGCTCTGGCCTGTTCAAGCACCTTCTCATCCCAGTAGATGCGCTTACGCTGATCGCCCTGGGTGGTCAGAATGCACTCCATGTCGCCGTCCAGCGCACGATAACGCCGCCAGCTGTTCTCCGGCACTGAAATAACGGAACGCTCAGGGGCGATAATACTCACCTCTTCCCCTTCCACATTCCACGTCACCTCCAGGGTTCCCTTAAAGACCATGATCACCTGCACATCCGGGCACAGGTGACGACCGACCACGTGATCTGCCGCCAGGCGCAGCCACTCTACCGAGAAGCCGTGTGGGTTGACGATGGCGGGGGCCGCGTGTTTGTCCTGGCTGATGCCGAACCCAATCACCGGCGCGATCTCACCGCCGTGGCCCGGCAGGACCGAATCAAGTAACCCCGCCGCAGACCATTGACGATCCTCCCCGGTCACCGCCCGCTGGCGCATTTCTTCAACAGAGTAGTGACGCAGGGCGGCGATCTCGTCTGCCGGCAGCGGCGCGAGCAGCGCCGACGGTTCAGGCAGGGTATCCCCCGCGTTCACGTCGATGAGCATATTCTCTTTGCTCAGGTACAGGCCGTACTCGCTGGCCGCGTCCAGAATCGACGGGTGCCAGATGATCCCCCCGGTGTGGTTACCGCCCAGCACCGTGTAGACCATGCCGCAGGTCTCTTCTTTACTGACGTTGGTAAAGCCGCGGAAGATCCAGGTCGGTATCGAAAGAATGGCCGGGGCGCTGAACTCCGCTTCGTTTTCACCGTTCGCTCCCCAGCGAAAACGCCAGGTGCCCTCATGAATTAAAAACACTTCGGCGGTGAAGTGCAGGTGCAGGTTATTGGTTACCCCTTTCGGCATGGCTGCGGCACCGATGTTAAAACCGTGCGGCTCCGGGATGTTTACCATCTGGGCAGACGACTGGGTTACGCCCGGGCCAATAAAGGAGTAGTTCTGCTTCAGGTGCGAGCCGGGAAGTTTGCAATCGATAAACGCCAGATTGCAGGAGACCATATCTTCAGGGGCAACCAGACGGCTTCTGGCCTGTTCCGGGGTAATGTGACGTGCTTTCATGTTCTCTCCTGTTAATAGCCTGATGCGCCGGTAGTGGGGATAGCGTTGCCGCGCGCCTGGGCGACAGCCTCGCGCGAGGCGCGGCCAAGTTGCATGACATCGTTGGCAGGGGTGACAAACTGGAAACCTTCGCTGATACGTCGGGCGGCAGCTTCGCCGGAGGTACAAAAGATCCCGGCGATTTTTTGCCTCTGGCGACACTGGCTGACCACCCGCTCAACGGCGGCCAGCATCTCCGGGTGACGGGATTCGGCGCTGGCGCTGCCGGTCAACGTCAGGGAGAGATCGTTAGGGCCGATAAACACCCCATCCAGCCCCTCGGTGGCCAGGATCGCGTCAAGATTCGCCAGCCCTTCGCGGGTTTCGATCATCGCCAGCGTCAGAATTTCGTCATTGGCGTGCTGCGGGTAATCGGCCCCGCCGTACAGCAAGCCGCGTGCCGGACCAAAAGAGCGGTTGCCCAGCGGCGGGTAGCGGCAGGCGGCGACAAAGCGTCGGGCCTCTTCCGGGGTGGAGATCATCGGGCAGATAATGCCGTAAGCACCGGCATCCAGCATGCGCATGATCTGCGCCGGATCGTTATCAGCAACCCGCACCAGCGGCACCGCCGGAGTGGCGGAGAGCGCCTGCAACATGGACAGGGCGCTGGCGAAATCGATCATGCCGTGCTGGAGATCGACGGTCACGGCGTCATAGCCCTGATGGCCGAGGATCTCGGCGCTGTAGCTGGAGGGGATCGCCAGCCAGCCGTTGATAATGGCGGCGTTGTTATGCTCCGCCCTGAGTTTATTCTTGCGCATCTGAACACTCCTGAATCCACTGGCGTAGCGGGGGCGCAACCTCTTCGGGCGCCTCCAGCAGCGTAAAGTGCCCGGCAGAGGTGAGGGTGACGCATCTCGCCTGCGGGGCGCTTTGGGCAACCAACTGGTGGTGATGGGGCGTGCAAATAGGGTCATGCACGCCGTTAATAACGATGATGGGGCAGGCGAGTGAGGCCAGCGCCCCGCGATTATCCCGCCGGGTCAGAGCGATCTCTGTTTGCGTGACGAAAGTATCGAGGCCACTTTCCTCTGCCATCCGGCAGATGAGATCGTGTAAGGCCTGATCATCCGTACGTGACGGCGCGACGTACTTCGGCCACAGGCTGGCGGAGAGCCAGTGCGTCAGCCCCTGTTGCCGGGCGGCGTTCACCGCCTCACGCCGGGGTGCGGTATTTTCCGGTCGGTCGGCAAGGGGGTTGACCGACAGCAGCGCCAGCCCGGCAATCCGCCCTGGGGCGTCGGCGGCCATCTGCAGCGCCACTATCGCCCCCAGTGAGAAACCGGCCAGCAGGAAACGCGGCGGCAGATTGGCGAGCAACCGCTGCGAAGCCTGCACAGCCGAGGTGTCTGTCGTTAGCTCAGGGCAGATCGCAGCAGACACATTGAGCTGGTCGAGAACCGGCTGCCAGAGCCGGGCGTTACAGAGCGTGCCGCCAATCAGCACCAGCGGCAGGGTGCGATGACTCTTTTCCATCTCATGCCTCACGTTGCGGTCCAGCCGCCGTCAACCATCAGCGCGCTGCCGGTGATCATCCCCGCGGCGTCGGAGGCCAGAAACACCACGGGTCCCATGATGTCTTCCAGTTTGCCCAGACGGCGCAGCGTAATGTTATCCAGCACGTAGCGGCGAAAATCGGGTTCGGCCAGCGACGGCGCAGAGAGTGCGGTCTCAATAAAGGTTGGACAGAGGGTGTTGACCCGGATCCCGTCTTCACCCAGCTCCAGCGCCATGGCTTTGGTTAACCCCTCCAGCGCAAATTTCGATGCGCAGTAGACGCTGCGACGCGGACCGCCGACGTGCCCCATCTGCGAGGAGAGATGAATGATCGACCCGGCGATCCGCTGGTCACGCATCCGCGCTGCTACCCGCTGGCTGATAAAGAAAGTGGCCCGCACGTTGACCGCCATTACCGCGTCGAAGCTGGCCTCGCTTGCATCCAGGAACGGCTCGTGGCGCGCCAGCCCGGCGCTGTTCACCAGAATGTCGAAAACGGGCAGTTCAGCGAGCACCGCCCCGACCTGCGCGACATCGGTAATATCCAGCGCCACCGGGTGCAATACCCGCCCGTGTTCTGCGGCGAATGCGGCGGCGGCCTCCAGCGCCTGGCGATCACGGGCGGCGATCCACACCTCCGCCCCGGCGTGGGCCAGCGCGATGGCGCAGGCGAACCCCAGTCCTCTGGAGCCGCCCGTCACCAGGGCGCGCTTGCCGTGCAGGCCAAAGGAGGGCATCTCAGGAAAGGTCATGGGTTACACCTTCTCTCTGACCGGGGCAGGGGTGGCGTAGGGCACCTCTGTCTGACCGTAGCGACGCACGCGAACGTTGGCCTGCTCGGCGTGTCCGGCAAAGCCCTCCAGCAGTGATAACCGCGAGCAGTAGCTGCCGATCTCCGCAGTTGCCTCATCGCTGAGGACCTTCTGCCAGGTACAGGTTTTCATGAATTTGCCGACCCACAGGCCGCCGGTGTAACGCGCGGCTTTTTGCGTTGGCAGGGTGTGGTTGGTGCCAATGACCTTGTCGCCGTAGGCGACGTTGGTGCGCGGGCCGAGGAACAGTGCGCCGAAATTGGTGAGGTTTGCGAGGAACCAGTCGTCGCGGTCGGTCATCACCTGCACGTGTTCAGAGGCGATGCAATCGGCCTCGGCAAGCATTTCGTCGTAGCTGTCGCAGACGATGATCTCTCCGTAGTCGTGCCAGGCCTGGCGGGCAATATCGGCGGTGGGGAGTTTTTCCAGCAGACGGTCGATCTCCCGCAGCGTCTCTTTGGCCAGTGCCATTGAGTTGGTCAGCAGAATGGCGGGGGTGGTAACGCCGTGTTCGGCCTGTCCCAGCAGGTCGGTGGCGCAGATTTCGGCGTCAACGGTGTCATCGGCAATCACCAGGGTTTCGGTTGGACCGGCGAAGAGATCAATGCCAACCCGGCCAAACAGCTGGCGTTTGGCCTCTGCCACAAAGGCGTTACCGGGGCCGACCAGCATATCCACCGGCGCCAGTGTATCGGTGCCCAGCGCCATCGCGCCAATCGCCTGAATGCCGCCGAGGGCGTAGATCTCCGTCGCCCCGGCCATTTTTTGCGCCGCCACGATCGCCGGAGCCGGCTCGCCACCGAACGGCGGGGCGCAGCTGACGATGCGGGAGCAGCCCGCGACGTTGGCAGTAATAATCGACATGTGCGCCGAGGCCAGCAGCGGATATTTCCCGCCCGGGACATAACAGCCCACGGCATTAATCGGGATGTTTTTATGGCCGAGGATCACCCCGGGGCGGGTTTCAATTTCCAGATCGCGCAGACAGTCTTTTTGCGCCCGGGCGAAATTAAAGACCTGCTCCTGGGCGAATTCAATATCGCGAATATCCTGACGACTTAATTTGCCGATGCAGGCATTGATTTCCGCCTCCGTCAGGCGATAATCTTGCCGGTCATAGCGATCAAATTTTACCGATAATTCGCGAATGGCTTTATTCCCGCGTTTTTCTATATCCGCCAGAATAAGCTCCACCGTCTCCCTTATTTGTCGCTGTGCATCCTGACGTTCCTGAATGGGTTTACTGGTTTTAAGTCTATAAGCCACACTATTTTCCTTCTGTATTTATGATGAGGGATACCCTCCCGGCGGGCCGGGATAATGTCATCGGAAATAAAATTTACTGGTCGCGCGCGGGCGCGAGGGAACTGGAACTGTTAATCGATAATTCAGCCGTTGCGGGTGTTTTACGGGAATTAACCCAGCGGACGGAGAGCGGGGTCGCCAGCGCCGCGACGACAGACAGGGCGGCAATAAACAGATAACCGGACGACAGGTTAATGTGTTGCATCATCACCCCCATGATCACCGGCCCGGCAAACATGCCGCAGGAGTAGATGGTCTGGAACAGCCCCATCCGCGTGGACTGTTCATCGGAGGTGGTGTTGACCACGCTCAGGGACATAAAGGCCGCAAACGCCATCCCGAAGGAGAATCCGGCCAGAGCCTGTAACAGATAGATCAGATACAGATTGCTGGTGAAGGGGATGCCAAAGGTCGACACCACCTGCAGCACAATGCCCAGCACCGCCGTTTTCATCAGACCCAGACGCTGATAGAACACGCTACTGCACAGGGCAATTGCCAGGGCATAGAAGATCAGATGGATATTGCTGAGCAGCGTTAAGATCCCGGCCCGCCCGCCCAGTTGCTCGGCGTAGATCGGCGTCAGCGTATCGCGGGTGGCAAAGGGCACCAGGATGACGAGGGTGGCCAGAATACCAATCAACCACACCGAACGGTCGGCCAGCTGCACGCGCGCACCGGCGATACAGGCTTTCAGCGTCGGGGCTTTGACCGGGTCATGCACGTCGCGAATGCGGGTGGTCAGGATCAGCGCCACCAGCGCCGAGACGCAGGAGACGAAAAAGGCGATGTTGTTATTAAAATAGTGAATTAACAGACCGCCGATGCAGTTGCCGAGGAACACCCCCAGCGGCCCGGCCAACGCCAGCAGCGCCACGGCGGCCGGCGCTTCTTTCTGGTCGAAGTAGCGAATAAACAGGATGTTGTAGAGTACCCAGGTAGCCGCGGTCACCCCGTCTGCCGCTTTCGCCAGATACAGGGTAAGGGCGTTCGGCTCCAGCCAGGCAAGAGGCCAGGCGATGATCGGCAGAACCAGCGCGAACTGGATGAAGATTTTTCGACTCTTCACCACATCGGAAACAATCCCCAGCGGGAAGCGGATTAGCAGGGTCGCCAGACCGCTGGCCCCCATGATGATCCCCATCACCTGCGGCTCCATCCCCTGATTGATCATCATCGGGGCCAGAAACGCATCAATGCTATGAATACAGATAAAAAACAATACGCTGATGATAAAGAACAGCCGGGCTTCCGGTCGGCGTAACAGTGCTCGAAACATGGTTGTGAACCTCTTAAAAAGTAATGGGTTATAACCAGCCAAGTACAACCTTTACCGGCTCACTCCTTTTGGATACTGCCCAATCTGCCCGGTACCATGACGGTGTGAAAACTGCGCTGCATACGTATTCAAAAATTGAAGTTACGAAAAGGTTTCAATTTTGTAAAGGCTGTTTGTAACCATTGTGAAAAAAATAATTCTGGCTGTTGCATACGCATGCAAAGATGGTGTAAGTATAAAAAGTACCCGCTTCCTGAGGCACCGTTTTGCGGGGAACAGGGCGGCTGTTCGGTTTAACGTCTTGAATCTGTGCCAGAATGGGGAAGCGAAAGGGATAAGGAACACAGAGTAATGAAACGTAAGACTTTTACAGCGGTGACCTCACAACAGGTGGCGCAACTGGCGGGCGTATCACAGTCGGCAGTCTCCCGCACCTTCACGCCCGGGGCGAGCATTTCACCGGCCACCCGTGAGAAAGTGCTGAAGGCGGCGCGGGAGCTGGGTTACCGGCCAAACGCCATAGCGCGTTCGCTCAACACCGCCCGCTCGCGGATCATCGGCGTAGTGATCTCCTACTTTGATAACCAGTTTTACCCGAAGGTGCTGGAGGCGCTGGCGCAAAAGCTGGACACGCTGAATTATCACCTGCTGCTGTTTGTCGGCGATCGGGAAGGAAACGTTGACCGCATTTTCGACCAGATCATGCAGTACCGTGTGGATGGGATTGTGCTGGCCTCGGTGACGCTGTCGCTGGATCTGTCGGAGGAGTGTCTGGCTGCGGGCATCCCGGTGGTGCTGTTTAACCGCAGCGAAGAGAGCGGCATGGCCTCGAGCGTTAACAGCAATAACGAGGCGGCCGCCCGGCAGATTGCCGAATTTTTACTGGCGGCAGGTCATCAGCGGTTTGCTTACGTGGGCGGCGTGGCGGATTCGTCCGTCAACCTGGCCCGTCAACGGGGGTATCTGGCCGCTCTGCAGGAGCAGGGGGTGGAGGACGTCCGGGTGGTTAATGGTAACTACGATGCGCACCAGACCGCCCGCGCGGCTTACGCGCTCTTTTCTGCCTCGCCCGCACCGGATGCGATCTTTGTCGCCAACGACCATATGGCCGTTATCGTGATGGACGTGGCGCGTTACGAGTTTGGCCTGCGCATCCCGGAGGATGTCTCCATCATTGGCTATGACGATATCGGCCCGTCCGGCTGGGCCTCATATGCCTTAACGTCGGCCTCGCAGCCGGTAGAGGCGATGGTTGCCGCCACGGTGGATCTCCTGCTGAAGCAGATCGACAGCGGCACTATTGAACCCGAACAGGTTATCGTCCCGGGCCGGCTGGTGGTTCGCCACTCAGCGCGCCGCCCGCATAGGGGCACTATCGACGCAGAGGGTAATTACGTGTTCCAGACCCAGGAGGACAAATGAGCAGATTGCCAGGGTTCAGCCCCCAGTTCGACTCCATTCAACAGTTTATTCGCACCCTGACGCACGTGGTCTGGGAGCAGAAGGACATTGGTCAACTGGCTGACTTTTACGCCACGCCGGTGGTCTTTATCACCCCGGAGAAACAGCTCACCGATCTGCCGCAGTTTATGCGCCTGACGCTGGAGGCGATGCACAGCTTCCCCCAGCGCACCGTGCTAACGGAAGACATCCTGGCGACGCAAAACCCAGGCGATGAGCATTACGCCGCCCAGCGAACCATCGCCTGTATTCGCCATCAGGGAGAGGGCTTCTTTGGCCCGCCGACCGGGAAAACCGTCTGGGTGCGCACCTGGGCAGATCGTATTTGCGCCGAAGGGGCAGTGCGCCAGGAGTGGCTGCTGCAGGACCGGGCGGCAATAGTGGCGCAGCTGGGGCTTAACGTGCAGGAGTTTGCCCGCAACCTGGGTGTTATGCAGAATCAACTGGGGATTGCCCGCGAAAGCGCCGAAACGCTCGACGCCCGCTGGGCGGGTGGGCCGGAAGGTGATGATGTTGAGGGGCCTGTCGCCGGCGTGGTGGAGCGTTATCTGACCATGTGGGCGGGAGGCAACAGTGGTACCGTGCCGGGCCTGTACCATCCTGCCGCCACGCTGTATGCGCCTGGGCACAGCATCGGCACCGGAGAGCAGGAGATCGCCGCGCTGCTGTCAGGCTATCGGGCATCCTTTGCGGACAGCGAAGTGCAGCTGCACCATTTGATCGTGCGCCGGGATCCCAACGAGCCGGTGCGCATTTCGCTGCGCTGGTCGCTCCTGACCTGGCACGACGGCTACGGTAAATTTGGCGTGCCAACCCGTAAACCGGTCTCCATTACCGGTATCAGCCAGCTTGAATTACGCGATGGTTTAATTATTCGCGAATATCTGGGTATTGATGAATTAGCTATCTGGTCACAAATCGTTAATTAAGCGGAGGTAAGTCTCCGCACTCTTTCTTATCTGAACGTGTGTTAAATCCGCCGCAATATTTATTGCGGCTCACTTCTCCATCCATTTCGGGTGCGGGATCGTATTGTCTGAAAACAGAAGCAGGAGAACGCATGTCTTCAACCGAAGCAACAAATAAAGCTCCAGCCGTACCTGAGAAAAATAATAAACTTATCCGCGAAGAACCCGTATTACAGGTTGAGCGCCGGGACTTTATCGATTTAGTGCCGGAGAAACGCCAGCGCGTACAATCATTACGGGGGTTCGATGATTGTTATACCGATATTGTCGATTACATCGTGCGTTGCACCCATAAAATATGGGATGAACGCGACGTGGGGTTAATTTATACCCACTATACGCACAACTGCGTCTTATATAACGCGCTGGGCACGCTCTATACCCGCGAGCAGGTGGTGCAGGATACGCTTCAGCGCCTGGTGGCGTTCCCGGAACGCCGCGGCATGGCGACACAGGTTATCTGGAACGGCAACGACGTCGATGGCTTCTATACTTCGCACCTGGTGACCGGCAGCGGCCGCCATACGCAGTTCAGCCATTTAGGTAAACCGACCAACCGCACCTTCGTTACCCGCACCGTGGCCGACTGCATGATCCACGAAAACAAAATCTACCGGGAGTGGGTGGTGAGCGACAACATGTCGCTGATGAAGCAGCTGGGGCTGAACACCGACGAGATTGCCTTCAACATGGCGAAGGAGCAGTTTGACAAGGGCTTTCGCGTCACCGACATCGGCGAAAATGGCCGCATGCTGGGGCAGTATCCCCCGGAAATGGTCTGCGATGTCTCCATTGCCCATACCGATACCGAAGAGCAGTGCCTGCGCTGGCTGCACGAAATCTACAACCGCCGGATGCTGGGCAAGATCAAAGAGGTCTATGCGCCGAACGTCCAGTGGCACGGTCCGCTGATGAAAGAGCTGTACGGCACGGCTTCCGTGACGCACCAGACGCTGGCGCTGATCGGCATGATCCCTGACGGCGCCTGGCTGCCGCAGCATATCTGCTCCAACCCGTGCGATGAGGGCGGCACCAAAGTGGCGGTTCGCTGGATCATTGAGGGCCACCACCTGGGCTATGGCGAGCTGGGTAAACCGACCGGCGAACGCCTGTTCGTGATGGGCATGTCTCACTACCACATTATCAACGGCAAAATCGTCGATGAGTGGGTAATTTACGATCACCTGGCGCTGCTGGCGCAAATCAAACTGGGTCAAATGGAGGAAGCGTAATGTCTGTACAGTCAATTGTTGACCAGGTGAGCTGGATCAAACGTCCTCAGGGGCAGGATGCCCAGGCCGACCGGTCGTTAACCGACACGGTAAGCGCCATTATTGAACGTGTTAAAGCTGAGGGCGACGAGGCGCTGAAAGCTTTCTCACAGCAGTTTGATAAGGTGGTTCCGGCGCAGTTTGAAGTCACCGCCCACGAGATCGAAACGGCGCTCAGCGAGATGGACCCCCAGACCCGCCGGGACAGCGAATTTGCTATCCAGCAGGTGCGCCGCTTTGCTGAGGCCCAGCTCGCCACCATACAGCCGCTGGAGGTTGAAACCCTGCCAGGCGTCCATCTCGGGCACCGCATTATTCCCGTCCAGACGGTGGGATGTTATGTGCCAGGGGGCCGCTACCCGATCCTCTCCGCGCCGGTAATGTCGATTGTGCCTGCCACGGTCGCCGGATGTGAACAGATTATCGCCTGTCTGCCGCCCGGGGCGCACCCGGCGATGATTGCGGTCTGCCATCTCGCAGGCGCACATCGGATCTTTAAAATTGGCGGCGCGCAGGCAATCGCTGCTATGGCCTGGGGAACCGAGAGCGTGCCGGTGGTGGATAAAATCGTCGGGCCGGGTAACGCCTTTGTCAACGAGGCCAAGCGCCAGGTCTTTGGCAAGGTGGGGATTGATGCCCTGGCCGGGCCGAGCGAGATCTTTACCATCGCCGACGACAGCGCCGATGCGCGCATTATCGCCGCCGATCTGCTGGCTCAGGCCGAGCATGATGTCCACACCCGCGTGGGGCTGGCGACCACCAGCCAGTCGATTGCCGAGGGCGTGCTTGCGGAAATCGAACGCCAGCTGACATCACTGCCTACCGCCGTCACCGCGGGCGAGGCCTGGCGTCGCCAGGGCGAAATTGTGGTCTGCGACAGCGAAGAGCAGCTGATTGCTTTTGCCGATTATATGGCGACCGAGCATCTGCAGGTGCATACCCGGGATCCACACGGCACGGCATCGAAAATCCGCAACTACGGATCGCTGTTTATCGGGCAGAATGCGAGTGTGGTGTTCTCAGACAAATGCTGCGGCACCAACCATACCCTGCCGACCATGGCGGCGGCGCGTTATACCGGTGGGTTGTGGGTGGGGGCTTACGTTAAAATCTGTACCCACCAGTGGATCGACGAGCAGGGTATTGCCGCGATTGCGGAACCGGCGATTCGCCAGAGCCGTACCGAGGGGATGCAGGGGCACCGTCGTGCCGCAGAGATCCGTCTGCGCCCGCACGATCTTGATGCCATCACCTCCGGGCTGCGGGACTAAATGCAACGGGAGGTCGGGCGCGGGCCTGGCCTCCGGCATGGCGGCGTTGAACAGGAAGAGAACCCTATGCAAAAAATGCGGCTGATACCACCCGAGGACTGTGTTGAGGAAATAACCCGGCGGCTGGCCATTATTGACGCGCACCCGCAGTTGAATGCCATTCTCGGGGTGAACCCGGTGGCCCTGGCTGAGGCGGCAGCGAGCCAGAAACTGCGGCGTCGCGGCCAGCTTACCGGGCCTCTGCACGGCGTGCCGGTGATCGTGAAAGATAACATTGCCTGCGCCGGGCTGCCCCTGACGCTGGGTTGCGCCTCGCTGGCTCAGCTGCGGGCGACCACCGATGCCCTGGTGGTCCGTCGCCTGCGCGAAGCCGGGGCGATTATTCTGGCCCGGGCGAATATGTCTGAGTTTGCCTTTGACGTCCGCTCCCGCAGCTCGCTGGGGGGCGACGTGCGCCACCCGCGGTTTCCGGCCATTACCGCAGGCGGCTCCAGCGGAGGCAGCGCTGCGGCGGTGGCGGCCGGGATGGCGGAAGGGGCGCTGGGCACCGATACGGGCGGATCGATCCGTATTCCCTGTAGCTATACCGGGCTGGTGGGGTTAAGGCCGCGGGTGCGCAGGGCGCAGATGCAGGGCATTGCCCCCCTCTCCCTGAGTAAAGATACGGTGGGGCCGATGGTGCACAACGTGCAGGACGCGGCCCTGCTGCATGCGATCATCCATGGTCAGACGTCGGGGGCCGTTACACCGTTGTCGCTGAAAGGCGTGCGCTTGGGAGTGATCCGTGCTCTGGAGGGAGAGGACCCTGAACAACTGGCCGTCTGGTATGACGCCATCGCAACCCTGAGACGGCACGGCGCCACCGTCGTCAACGTTGCCCTGCCAATCCTGCCTGAAGTGGCCCGAGCCACATGCCTGAGCCTGTATGAGTTTCGCGTGGCGTTTGACGCCTGGTTACAGCAGCATCCGGGCGCACCCGCGGATCTGAACGCGATTATCGCCTCGGGGCAGTTTTTGCCGGAATTCATGCCGCTTCTGACGCAGATGATCGCCAGCGAAAGGTTAAAAACGCCCCAGTGGCTGGCCGGACGGCAGCTGCGGCGTCGGCTGCGCCAGACCCTGGGCCTGCTGGCGGAGCAGGGGCGACTCGACGGTTTTCTCTATCCGACGGTAGGCCGGGTCCCGGTAAGCCTTGAGAAAATGCCGCCCGGCTGTGCGCCTGAGCTGGCGGCCATCAGCGGATTCGCCGCTATCACGCTTCCCTGCGGCACAACACGAACCGGCTTTCCCGTGGGACTGGAAATTCTTTCCCCCGCCGGGGAGGAATCAGCGCTGCTGGCGCTGGCCGCCGCCTGCGAAACCGCGTTTACTGTGCCGTAAAGGGTAGCCGTCTGCGCACGCGCGAGGCGGGTTGCACCGCGGCTTTAGCCATCGCCTCACCGATTTCGGCGCACACCACCAGTCCCTGCACAAAGGGGCGATCGTGCATCAGGTACGGCAGAGCGCCGAAGGCAATTTTTCCGCGCAGGTAGTCAGGGGCGAGCAGGGTGTAATCGTCGCCCACCTCGGGGATATCTTCTCCGGCAGACTCCAGCTGGTGGCGCAGGACCGGGAACGGCAGGTCTTTCGTTTTGAGCGGTTGCTGCCCGCGCGCATCGATAAACACATCGAAGTACCAGGCTTTACCCTGGGCATGGATCACCGTCCGGTCCTCTTTTAAGGCCAGTTCATAATCGGGACCCAGGGTAAGGATGCTGATAATACCGGCTTCGCGCAGGGCCAGCAGTCGGCGGATCGACTGGGACGGGATTGCCGCATAGTTGTCGATGAAAATACGTGCCAGACCCGACTTAAAGCGCTCTCTATCCTGTTCAGTCAGGTGGGGCACTATTTTTTCAACAGCCTCGTGCAACCGCAGGATCGTATAGCGCCACGGCACCGTGCGTTTGTCGCGCTTGTTGCGTTCCACTTCATCAAGATTTGAGACCGCCCAGCGGAACGGGCCGTGTTTTTCTCTGTCGGCAAACCAGGCCTCACGAATACTATCGGCCGTGAGGGAGTGCAATGCCACCGCCTCGCTCCACTGCGGGTCAGCGTTCTGCAATTCGGCCACGATAAGATCAAAGATGCGGTCGAGCAGACCCTCCGAACCCTGTGCGATAGCAGCGTCTATCGCCGTTTCCGTGGCGATGGTTAATGGCTCATAGGGGATTGGGCAGTAAAAGTCGGCTTCAGGCAGGATACCCGAGCGGGACATCAGCACGATTTTCAACGCCTCGCTGCCTTCATCCAGCTGGTAATGGATCTGTTCATTATCGGTCTCAATGAATTTGCCATGCTGGACGGCGACAGCCATTGCCGCGTCCAGGCCACTCAGCGAGGTGCCCATAATCCCCACGTTGCAGGCGCGAATGTCGGCCTCCATCAGCCCGGACCAGGGGCTGGGGAAGTAGGAACGCGACGTGGTGTCCTCATCAGGCCAGACGTGCCCGGTGGCGATAACGGCCAGATCGAACAGCTTCGGTGCGGCGTCATCGTCAGTCAAAATATTAACCCCGTCAGGGGTGGCTTCCACATCGGTAACCTGACAGGACTCGCGCACCTCAACGTCAAAGCCCGCTTTTTTCGCCTGCTCCACAAGAAGCAAAAACTGATCGCGAAAATACTCCCCCAGCAGAATGCGCGGCAGGAACTGGCGCACGTGCAGGGTCGATTTCTCCACGCCGTAGCGCGCCAGATGCGCATCGTCCTGGCTGCGCAGCCAGTCAATGTAAGTGGAAAAAATAGGCGGGATTTCAATGCTGGCAATATTGGCCAGCATCAGTCTTGAATTGTCTTCGTCGCTGTAGGGCATGCCGACGCCCGCTTTTTCAGTCTGCTCATAAACGGTGATGCAAAGCGGCGTCCGTTGGTTAAGTAGCGAGAAAAACGTATAAATGCCGGTCGGCCCTGCGCCGATAATTGCGATCCTTTTCATCAGTGCTTACCCTTTTTTGCCTGCCTGCAGCGTTGCCTCAGGCACACATATTATTAATCCATGAAAAATAAGTGTGGATGAAAACGCAAAATGAGCAAACCGGCAGCACAGGGATACCTCTAAATCATTAGTTTTATGAATATGTATCTAAGGTGGTATTCACGTACTCAATTGTTTTAGTTGAATAAAGCAAAAATAACGCATCTGGCGAGCAGCACTTTTTCTCTATTGATTCATATCAATTACCAAATTGGGGTTATAGGGAAGAATGCACCTCTTTTTTTGAGAGGGAACAACATGTCAGAACGCAAAGAAAAAAGGGACGCGCTTTTTCCCGAAATCACGCGCCGAGGACTGCTCAAGGCCAGTTCCGCTCTGGTGACGCTGCCCTTTGTGATGTCCGGCAAGTCTTTTGCCGCCAAATCCGAAGCCGCTACGACGGCAGAGGCCGTTGGCTCCACTGAGCGTGTTGTCCAGACCTGCAGCACCTTTGACTGCGGCGGTAAATGCGATATTCGCGCCCACGTCGCTGACGGTGTGGTCACGCAGATTACGACGCGCCCGGATAGCGCGCTCGATCCCGAGATGCCCGTCATGCGCGCCTGCGTGCGCGGCCGCAGTTACCGCAAATTTGTCTATCACCCGGATCGTCTGAAATATCCGATGAAGCGCGTGGGCAAGCGGGGCGAGGGGAAGTTTGAGCGCATCTCCTGGGACGAAGCCACTACGCTTATCGCCGACAATCTGCAACGCATTACCGCCAAATATGGCCCAGAGAGCCGCTTTGTGCACAACAATACCGCGACCAGCGGGGGCACCTTCTCTGGCGATAAAATGATGCGTCGTCTGCTCAATCTCACCGGCGGTTATCTGGAGTATTACCACTCGGTGAGTATGGGCAACACGGCCGCCGCCACGCCTTATACCTATGGCACGGTCGCCAGCGGTAACTCGCTGGATACCCTGGCGGACACGAAGCTGGTGATCCTGTGGGGGCACAACCCGACGGAAACCATTTTCGGGCATACCAATCACTATTTTCAGCAGATGAAGCAGAACGGCACGCGCTTTATCGTCGTCGATCCGCGCTACTCCGATACCGTGGCATCGCTCGCCGATGAGTGGATCCCGCTGCTGCCCGCCACCGATAACGCGCTGATGGACGCGATGATGTACGTCATCGTCAGCGAAAATCTGCATGATAAAGCCTTTATCGATCGCTATACCCTGGGCTTTGACGAGACGTCTATGCCGGAAGGCGTGCCTGCCAACGAGTCGCTGGTGGCCTATCTGATGGGCAAAAAAGACGGTCAGGTTAAAACCCCTGAATGGGCTGAAAAGATTACCCGTGTCCCGGCACAAACCATTCGCCAGCTGGCGCGCGATTATGCCAACACCAAACCGGCAGCGTTAATTCAGGGCTGGGGGCCGCAGCGACATAACTGTGGTGAACGTACCGCCCGTGGCTCGACGCTGCTGGCAACCCTCACCGGTAATGTCGGGATCAAAGGCGGCTGGGCGGCAGGCTACGGCGGCTGCGGCAACCGTAAGTTCGCGGCAGGCCCGGAGATGCCAGATAACCCGGTCAAAGAGAGCATCTCGATCATGAACTGGGTGCAGGCCGCCGACGATGCCAACAAAGTGACGCCAGAGGCGGGGCTGAAAGGGGCAGATAAGCTCAAAAGCAATATCCGCATCCTCTTCTCGCTGGCAGGCAACTACCTGGCGAACCAGAACCCGGATCTGCATCAGGCGGTGAAGGTGCTGGAGGACGAGTCGAAAATCGAGTTTATCGTCGTTAGCGATCTCTATATGACGCCAAGCGCCCGCTATGCGGATCTGTTATTGCCGGAAACCAGCTTTATGGAACGCTGGAACATCGGGGAAACCTGGGGGACGGCAAGCTACCTGATCCTGTCAGAAAAACTGATTGAGCCAGAGTTTGAACGCCGCTCTGACTATGACTGGCAGCGTGAAGTTGCCGCTAAACTGGGAATGGAGCCGCAGTTCAGCGAAGGCCGTACCGAGCAGCAGTGGATTGAACATATCTGGGAGCAGACCCGCCTCTCCATGCCAGATGAGCATCTGCCGACGTTCGCTGAGCTGCGGGAAAAACGCCAGCATCTCTTTAAGAGCAAGCCGCATGTGGCCTTTGAAGACAACATCCGCGATCCGCAGAATCATCCCTTCCCGACGCCATCCGGGAAAATTGAGATCTTCTCGAAGCGTCTGTACGACATGAATAACCCGGAAATACCGGCGCTGTCGCATTATGTTCCGGCCCATGAAGGCCCGGAGGATAGGCTGGCGAAGCAGTTCCCGCTCCAGCTGATCACCTGGAAAGGGAAAAACCGCGCCAACTCCACGCAGTATGCCAACCCCTGGCTGCAGGAAGTGCAGATCCAGAAGCTGTGGATCAACCCGGCGGATGCCCAACAGCGGGGGATCCGTCAGGGGGATACCGTGCGTATTCACAACCAGCGCGGCGTCTGCCAGGTCCCGGCGGAAGTCACCATGCGCATCATGCCTGGGGTGGTCGCCATGCAGGCCGGCGCCTGGTGGCAACCGGATGCCGAAGGCGTCGACCACGGCGGATGTGCCAACGTGCTGAGCTCTGCACGTATTACTCCGCTTGCGAAAGGCAATTCTCATCAAACCATGCTTGTGGAGGTCGCAAAGTATGAGTCAGCAGTATAAGGAATACCCACCGGTCAGTGATAAGCAGCTTGGCTTTTTCATTGACTCGTCACGCTGCTCCGGGTGTAAAGCCTGCCAGGTGGCCTGCAAAGATAAACATAACCTTGAGCCAGGACGCCGTTTTCGCCGCGTCTATGAGGTGAAAGGCGGGGGCTTTATCCCGACCGGGCAGGGCGGATTTGCCAATAACGTGTACGCCTACACTCTGTCGATCTCCTGCAACCACTGCGCCGATCCGATTTGCACCAAAAACTGCCCGACCACGGCGATGCATAAGCGCCCGGGCGATGGCATTGTCCGCGTTGATACCAACAAATGCGTTGGCTGCGGGTACTGCGCCTGGTCCTGCCCTTACGGTGCGCCGCAGATGAATGAAGAGACCGGGCAGATGTCAAAATGCGATTTCTGCGTGGATTTGCAGGCCAAAGGCGAGCAACCCATCTGCGTCGCTACCTGTCCACTGGGGGCGATTAAGTTCGGGCCAATTGAGGAGCTGCGCGCGAAGTACGGCAATCTCTGCGACGTGCAGGGCCTGCCGGCGTCATCCATTACGCAGCCTAACCTGGTGATTAAGCCGCATCAGGGCGCAGAAAAAGAGGAAAACCCGCATGCATGAGTTACCGCTCCTGATCTTTACCCTGCTGGTGCAAGGCTCGGTTGGCATGGCCGTCTTTCTGACCTTATCCGCCCGCGCGGCGTCGCGCATACCGGAGGTTAAACACCAGCTGTTGCCTGGCATGTTGCTAGCCTGCGTGGTCGGGGGGCTGGGGCTGATGGTCTCCACCCTGCACCTTGGCTATCCGCTGAATGCGTTCAATGCCCTGCGCCACGTCGCCAGCTCCTGGCTGAGCCGTGAAATTGTATTTGCCAGCGTCTATCTGGCGGCATTGGGGCTATGTACGTTGGTTATGATGGTCAAAAAACAGCTAATTCCGCTGTTGCTCCCCCTGGCCGCCGTGCTGGGACTGATTGATGTCTGGTGCATGAGTGCAATCTATGCCCATACGTCGGTTATTACCTGGAGCCATTTCAATACCTGGCTGATGTTTTACGGTGCCGTTGGTGTGCTGGGCGCGGTGGCGGTGGCATGGCTGCCGATACTGAAAGCACGCTCCATGGCCCGGGATCGACAGGCCGTGATGCGCTTCGCCGCGGTAGTGGTGGTGTCGATTGTGGCGATCCGTCTACTGGCGCAGCCGGACTATATGGCTTATCTGGCGAGCGCCAGCCTGAGCGGCATTGTCACCTTACCGCATCAGCCGTTGGAGAGCTTCACCCAGTTAAGCGGTCTGCGGCTGTTTAGCTGGACCTTATCCGTACTCGGCGCGCTGCTGTTTGCCGTTGGCGCATGGCGTCAGGGCAAGTCCGGGATGGTCTTTGGCAGTCTGCTGCTGGTGCTGTCTGAAGTGTTGTTCCGCTTTATCTTCTTCAGCATTAACTGATGGCGCTATTTCGCCTGTCACACCCCCCTGCGCCGCCCGGCGTGGGGGAACCCTGTTTACGCAACCGGCTTCCTCGCCACGACTGCCAGGCATGCGTGGCGGCATGTCCGGTGCAAGCCATTACTGCAACGGCCAGCACGCCGTCCATTGACGAGGGGGAGTGCCTGCAATGCGGCCGCTGCCTGTTCGCCTGTCCGACAGATGCGCTGCAAAACATTCGCCCTGAAACCCGCCGCTTTACCGGAACAACCCTGGTTGCGCCATTTTCCACGCTGGAGCCGTCTGTTGATGAGTTACTGATGTGGCATCAGGAGCACGGGATCCGGGCGGTGGAAATGGAGATGGAGAGGTTTCCCGGCTGGGTGCGCGCCGTTGCGGCATTGAATATCCAACTCCGGGAGTTAAATGCCCCCGTCTGGCAAATCCTCCCCCCGCAGCAAAAAGCGATCAACGCGGCGCGCCGACACTTTATCAAAGCCAATGAGGTGGACGTAGAGTCTGCCACTGCGCGTACCGGGCGACGGGCACGTCGTCAGGCTTTTTCCACACTTAGCGAGTATCACCTGGCACTGGACAGGGCGTTGTGTACGGCCTGTGGTGCCTGCGCCAGGATCTGTGGGGAGAACGCGTTGAGCCTGAGGGACGGGGCGCTGATGTTTTCATCTTCATCCTGCACCGGCTGTAACAGCTGCGCCGTGGTATGCCCTGTGGATGCTATTCGTATCGTCCGGCAGTTGGGTGAAAACAGGGTGTTACGCTTTGAATGGCTACGAAAATCCTGCCGTTGCTGTCAGCGTGAATTTTATACCTTTACCCCGGAAACGGAACAGTGTGCGGTATGTCAGCGGCATAAGTACGGTATGCGGGAAGCATAAAAAATCGATTAACAGGGACGTTTATAAGGAAGAGAAAGGTATTGCTGAGAACTTACTGAAATGGTGCGTCCGAGTGGACTCGAACCACCGACCCCCACCATGTCAAGGTGGTGCTCTAACCAACTGAGCTACGGACGCACTGTAGAGAATGGTGCGTTCAATTGGACTCGAACCAACGACCCCCACCATGTCAAGGTGGTGCTCTAACCAACTGAGCTATGAACGCATTGTTGTGTGTGACAACGGGGACGAATATTAGCGGCAGTGCGGGCATCAGGCAAGAGGAAAACTGCAAATTTCTTCACGATTTCACGCGATTGCTTCATTCCCGCGCAAAATGCGGAGAAAGTAGCCGCCCGCAGGCGGCTACTGTGCAATTAGCGTGCAGCGCGTTGCAAAATCACGCTCGATGGCTGGCGTTGCAGGAAACGCATGCGCAGCATCATCATGATTGCAGCTGAGGTTAAGCCGATAATAAAGCCCATCCAGAAGCCGGCAGGACCCATCCGATCCACCACCAGGTCGGTGAGGGCGAGAATATAACCGCTCGGCAGCCCCAGCACCCAGTAAGCGATAAAGGTGATAAAGAAGATCGAGCGAGTATCTTTATAGCCACGCAGTACCCCGCTGCCGATGACCTGGATGGAATCAGAGATCTGATACACCGCCGCCAGCAGCATCAGCTGGGAGGCGAGGAGCACCACTTCCGGGTTGTCGTTATAGAGCAGGGCGATCTGTTCGCGTAACGCGACCGTGAACAGCGCGGTGCAGACTGCCATGCACACCCCGACGCCAATTCCGGTGCGGGCCGCGGTTTGCGCATCCAGGGTCGATCCCTGACCAAGGCGATACCCCACGCGAATGGTTACGGAGGCTGCGAGCGACAGTGGCAGAACGAACATCAGCGAACTGAAGTTAAGGGCGATCTGGTGGCCAGCCACATCCACGATTCCCAGCGGAGAAACCAGCAGCGCAACCACCGCGAACAGCGTCACTTCGAAGAACAACGCCAGCGCGATAGGCAGGCCCAGTTGCACCAGACGTTTAACCACCGCCATGTCCGGCTTGCTGAAGCCAGCTTCATAGCGAATATCGCGCATTGACCGGGCACGTTTCACGTACGACAACATGCTCAGGAACATCACCCAGTAAACCGCCGCTGTCGCTACGCCGCAGCCAACACCGCCCAGCTCAGGCATGCCGAAATGACCATAAATAAAGACATAGTTCACCGGAATATTCACTAACAGCCCGATGAATCCCATTACCATGCCCGGTTTGGTCTTTGCCAGACCTTCGCACTGGTTACGCGCCACCTGGAAGAATAAATAACCTGGCGTCCCCCAGAGCAGGGCGCGCAAATAACCGACGGCTTTATCGGCCAGGGCCGGATCAATATTGCGCATGGCGTGAATAATATAGCCCGCGTTCCACAGGACGATCATGATCAGCACTGAGACAAAACCGGCCAGCCAGAAGCCCTGGCGGATCTGGTGGGCGATACGCTCCCGGCGCCCGGAGCCATTGAGCTGCGCAATAGTCGGGGTCAGGGCCAGCAGCAGGCCGTGACCGAATAAAATTGCCGGCAACCAGATAGAGGTGCCAATGGCTACCGCGGCCATATCGGTGGCGCTGTAGCCGCCCGCCATGACGGTATCGACGAATCCCATTGCGGTTTGGGCAATTTGCGCGAGTATTACCGGGATCGCCAGAGCTAATAACTGACGCGCTTCAATGAAGTACTTCTGCACGTAAACACCTTTGATATTGTTGTTATTTGAGATAAAAAAAGCCGCTGCGAAAAACAGCAAGAAGAAATGCGGGGAATTCCAGCTATTGTAGCGGGGATGCGCCAATTATCTAGTGAAAAAATCGCCAGAAAAGGTGGGGTACTGGCAACCTCTATTTTCAACTGTTATTGTGGTGCGATAAAACGGTGTCATCACCGAAGGAACAAACAGGAGTCGTAAGCATGTTTACTGGTATTGTGCAGGGCACCGCGAAACTGGTGTCCATTGATGAAAAACCCAACTTCCGAACCCATGTTGTGGCCCTGCCGGATGAGATGCTTGATGGGCTGGAGACGGGAGCATCGGTTGCACACAACGGTTGTTGCCTGACGGTCACCGAAATTAACGGAAACCTGATCAGTTTCGACTTAATGAAAGAAACGCTGCGCATCACCAATCTGGGCGAGCTGGCTGAGGGTGATATTGTTAACGTTGAGCGCGCGGCGAAATTCAGCGATGAAATCGGCGGCCATTTAATGTCGGGCCATATTATGACCACGGCAGAAATCGCCAAAATCCTGACCTCGGAAAATAACCGCCAGATCTGGTTTAAAGTTCAGGATCCGTCCTTAATGAAATACATCCTCTATAAAGGATTTATTGGCGTGGACGGCATTAGCCTGACGGTGGGTGAAGTGACACCAACCCGTTTCTGCGTACACCTGATCCCGGAGACGCTGCAGCGTACCACCCTCGGGAATAAAAAGCTGGGCCATCGGGTTAATATTGAAATCGATCCGCAAACCCAGGCGGTAGTCGATACCGTTGAACGTGTGCTGGCGGCCAAAGAGGCCGCAGCCATCCAACAGACGCTCAACGACGCGTAATAAAAAACACCCCGGCTTGCCGGGGTGTTTTGTTTAGCGAGCCACCCGCAGGCCGTGCTCCACGCCGCGGCTGAATACCACCTGCCACAGATGAATATCACGGGCGCGAAACGCCCCGGCACAGGCATTCAGGTAATAGCTGAACATCCGTTTAAATCGTTCGGAATAGTTGTCTGCGATCTCCGGCCAGGCGGCGAGGAAACGTTCATGCCATGCCATCAACGTCGTATCGTAGTCAGCGCCAAAATTATGCCAGTCCTCCATCACAAAATGGGGTTCACTGGCATTTGCAATCTGGCGGACGGAAGGTAAACAGCCATTCGGAAAGATGTATTTATCGATCCACGGGTCGACGCGATGATCGGTTTTCTGTGAACCTATGGTGTGCAACAGAAACAGACCATCCGGCTTCAGGTTATGGTCCACGACTTCGAAATAGGTGCGGTAGTTCTTTGGTCCGACATGTTCGAACATCCCCACGGAGACGATACGATCAAACTGATCGCGCAGGTCGCGGTAATCCTGCAGCAGGATGGTGACATCCAGACCGGCACAGCGCGCCTGCGCCAGACGTTGCTGCTCCGCTGAAATGGTCACGCCCACCACGCTGACACCGTAATGTTTAGCCATAAACTCTGCCAGACCACCCCAACCGCAGCCGATATCCAGCACCCGCATGCCGGGTGTAAGCTGCAATTTTTCGCAGATAAGACGGAGTTTATCCTGCTGCGCCTGTTCAAGGGTGGTCGCCTCTTTCCAGTAACCGCAGGAGTATTGCATGGTGGGGTCGAGCATCCGGCTGAACAGGTCATTACCCAGATCGTAATGCTCTTTACCGACGATCCAGGCGCGCTTTTTACTTTGCAGGTTGAACAGGCGGGCAGTGGCGATCCGAAGCGTATCCTTCAGGTGGCTGGGCAGTTGCGTTTCCAGGCCAGCGCGTAAGACGTTATGGAAAAAAATATCCAGCCGCTCGCACTCCCACCAGCCGTCCATGTAGCTCTCGCCAAGACCCAGCGAGCCTTGCTTCAGGACGCGTTTAAAAAAATCCGGGTGTTTAACCTGTAGATCGGAGGATGCCGGGCCGTTGATGGTGATACCTGCGCGGCTCAGCAATTCATTGACTATACGGAACCAGTCATCGTTCCGTATGCTGACTTCTTCTATACACGATGAACTCATAGCTTCTCCATCACCTGATGTAATCAGAATCCATAAACAGCGTAGATGCTCTTTATGGAGAGTGATAAATCTCACGGGAACCGTGAGGCTAATATCCGACGTAGAACAGAGGAAGGGAGGGGACCCTTGCCGAAAGGCCATCCATGGAAAAACGGGAGCACTCCGGCTCCCGTTAATACATAATATTTTAGTATTTATCAGAACGCTTCAGTCAGTATAGGACTGATATCGCACTGATTCAACAGGGTATCGTTAGCAAGCTAACGGCTTATTTTGTTATACCCGGGTCGATTCAGCTTGCAGACTATTATCCTGCTGATCAGCACGCACATACTGCATCCGATAGCCAAGCGCCGCCAGCACCACGGTTGCCACCATCACGCTGGTGGTGGTCAGCAGTGGGGTGGCAATCAGCCACGACACCAGCAGACTCGCCAGGAAGCAGAGGCCGAGCTGTAACGTGTTTTGCAGGGCAGCGGCACTGCCCGTCGCCTGTGGGAAAGGACGCAGTGCCTGCGCCACCACAATGGGGTAGATTGCACCGTTCGCCACCGCCATCAGGCAGAAGGGGATCAGCAGCTCTGCCAGGCTCGCGCCCGGAATAAACCCAACCGCCCAGGTGCCGATTACGCTAAGGGCAAACAGACCCAGCAGCCACGGCAGCATCTGATGCCCCTGCCATTTTTGCAGCGCGGCGCGACAGCCATAGCCACCAATCAGGAACGCAATAGTCTGCGGCACATAGCTCAGGCCAATCACCGCCGGGCTGTAGCCCATGTCGCTAAGAATAAACGGCGAGCCGGTCAGCCAGGCGAAGAAGCTCGCTGAGCAGGCGGCGTAAATCAGCACGTTCCCGCGGTAGGTGCGCGAACGTAACAGCGATAAAAAGGTTACGCGTTCTTTGGGTTGCTCATTTTTGACCGTCGCTGGCTTCAGGCTTAAGGCCGGGATCATCAGTACCAAAGTGATCACAAACAGCACGGCGAAAATTGCCTGCCAGCTAAAGTGGGAGAGGATCCAGCTACCGAGCAGCGGTGCCAGGGCCGGAGAAAGCCCGACCAGCGGCATGATGGTGGCGAAGATACGGTTGGTGCGCGACGCCGGGTAATAATCGGTGACCAGTGCCTGCCAGGTGACCGCTGCAGCGCAGACGCCTACCGCCTGGATAAAGCGCAGCACCAGCAGCCAGGTCGCATCGCGAACCCACAGCATGCCGAGGCAGCCGAGGGCGAAAATGGCTAAGCCCGCCAGAAGTACCGGCTTACGTCCGAAGCGGTCGGACATCGGTCCCCACAGCAACTGGGCAAAGGCAAACCCGGCCAGAAACAGGCTCAGGCTGGCGCTGATCGCAGCCGCAGGGGTTTGCAGATCCGCCTGCATAATCGAGAAGGCAGGCAGATACATATCGGTGGCGAGAAAGCCCAGCACGCTTAAGCCGCCGAGCCAGACTAAAAATCCTTTCCCGGGTTTCACTGTTTTATTTTCCTTATGGGCGCAGGTTGTCATTGCCGCAAAGTGTAGGGAGTGCAAACAGGCTTGTGAAACGCTAATATTTGGCGGTTGCGTTCAAAAATTTTGCAGGCAGAAAATGTGGTCAGAATATTCTCTTGAAGTGGTGGATGCGGTCTCGCGTAACGGCAGTTTCAGTGGTGCTGCGCAGGAGTTGCATCGCGTACCTTCAGCCATCAGCTATACCGTGCGTCAACTGGAGGAGTGGCTGGCAGTGCCGCTGTTTGAGCGTCGCCATCGCGATGTGGTTCTCACCCCGGCCGGGCTGTGGTTTCTGAAAGAGGGGCGGTCTGTTATCAAAAAAATGCAGATCACCCGCGAACAGTGTCAGCAGATCGCCAATGGCTGGCGGGGGCATATCTCTATTGCGGTGGACAACATTGTTCGTCCCGAGCGCACCCGCCAGATGATTGTCGATTTTTACCGCCACTTTTCTGACGTTGAGCTGCGGGTTTCTCAGGAGGTCTTCAACGGCGTCTGGGATGCGCTGGCAGACGGCAGGGTTGAGATGGCGATAGGTGCCACGCAGGCGATCCCGGTAGGTGGCCGCTATGCGTTCCGCGATATGGGAATGCTGAGCTGGTGCTGCGTGGTGGCCAGCCATCATCCTCTGGCTGCTCTGGACGGGCCGATCAGCGACGATATTCTGCGCAACTGGCCGTCGCTGGTACGAGAAGATACCTCCCGCTCACTGCCGAAACGGATCACCTGGCTGCTTGATAACCAGCGGCGAATTGTCGCGCCGGACTGGGAATCGTCCGCCACCTGCCTCTCGGCAGGATTGTGCGTGGGCATGGTGCCGGTTCATTTTGCCCGCCCGCAAATAGCCAGCGGGAAATGGGTAGAGCTGGCGCTGGAGAATCCCTTCCCGGATGCGGCGTGCTGCCTGACCTGGCAACAAAACGATATGTCACCGGCCCTGGAATGGCTGCTGGATTATCTGGGAGACAGTGAAACGATGAACAGGGAGTGGCTGCGGGAGCCAGAGGTGCTGGCTCCCGGAGAAGATTAACGGCGATAGTCGCGGAACGGACCATCCGCAACGGAACGGCGTTCAATCAGGCGCGGATGCACTTCAATTGACTGGGACTCTTCGCGCTTGTTGACGATACGGTCCAGCAGCATGTTGAAGGCGGTCTCCCCCAGCGAATCTTTTGGCTGGTGGATGGTGGTCAACGCCGGGGTAAAGAAGCGCGCGTTGCGCACGTTATCATACCCGATCAGCGAAACGTCCTGCGGGACGCGCAGGCCCATCTCATCGGCGGCACAGAGCGCACCCATGGCCATAATATCCCCGCCACAGAAGATGGCAGTAGGGCGCGGGCTTTGGGAGAGGATCTGCTGCATTGCGCGGTAGCCGGACTCCGGTTCAAAGTCGCCCTGCACGATCCAGCTCTCTGGCACGGTAATCAACGCTTCTTCCATGGCTTTCATAAAGCCCGCCAGACGGCCGGCACCGGTGTTGCGCTCCAGCGCGCCCGGGATCACGCCGATTTCGCGGTGACCGCGTTCGATGAGGTAACGACCGGCCATGTAGCCGCCTTCAAAGGCGTTATCGATCACCGAGTCGGTGAAGTCGGCCTTCGCTTCGCCCCAGTCCATCACCACCATAGGAATATTGCGATACTCTTCCAGCATAGACAGCAGCGATTCTGGGTATTCGGAACACATCACCAGCAGACCATCGACGCGCTTTTGCGCCATCATCGACAGATAAGCCCGCTGTTTTTCGAGGCTGTTCCAGGCGTTGCCGAGGATCAGGGTGTAGCCTTTCTGGAAGCAGTTCTTCTCTACCGCTTCAATGATTTCTGCGAAATAGGGCGCTTCGCTGCTGGTCGCCAGCAGGCCGATCGATTTAGTGTGATTGACCTTCAGACTGCGGGCCACGGCGCTGGGTGAGTAATGCAGCTCTTTAATGGCCGCCCAGACATTATTTCGGGTCTCTTCCGCGACAAAGCGGGTTTTGTTAATAACATGTGATACGGTTGTAGTGGAAACGTTTGCGCGTTTCGCCACGTCTTTAATTGTTGCCATCAGATGTCACTCCAGACCATATCTAAGCTCCTGAAAAACCGGTAGGTAAACGTTTGCCTTCACTCGCCCTAATTGCGCAATTTGAATTGCGGTACGCCGGGAAAACGACACAGGACGTCAGGAGGGGGTCAATGGCCGGTACGCTAATAAATTTAGCGTGGAATTTTGTCTTATCTTGGCCAAAAGGGGAAGAGCAAAAAACGATATCAATCTAAATCCAGCAAGATTTTTACCCTGAACTGTGTAAAAATGAGCAGGCTCACTCTTCATAGGGTGATTAAAAGGAGAAAAATTGATGAGTACCGATCTTAAGTTTTCGCTGATTACCACCATTATTGTTCTGAGTCTGATTGTCGCCAGCGGTCTGGTTGCGGCACTGCACTGATTGATGCGGGAGAGGCAGCTCTCCCTCGTTCCTTTACGCTGATTGTTACGCGCCCTGCAAAAATCTTTTGCTAAATTGTTAACTTCTCATTTTTTGTGATTGATGTCATGCTTTCGCCTTCATTGTTCTGTGTCGCCCGACGACACGGTGTCTGGAGTTGAAGTATGAGAATCAATTTTCCGCTGCTGGCCCTTGCCATCGGTGCCTTTGGTATTGGTACCACCGAATTTTCGCCGATGGGTCTGCTGCCGGTTATCGCCCGAGGGGTAGATGTTTCTATTCCCGCGGCAGGTATGCTGATCAGCGCCTATGCCATCGGGGTGATGGTGGGGGCACCGTTGATGACGCTGCTGCTGTCGCATCGGGGCCGCCGTAACGCCCTGATCTTTCTGATGGCGATTTTTACTGTCGGCAACGTGCTGTCGGCGCTCTCCCCGGACTACACCACCCTGATGCTGTCACGTATTCTGACCAGCCTGAACCATGGCGCATTCTTTGGCCTCGGATCGGTGGTGGCAGCCAGCGTGGTGCCAAAGCATAAGCAGGCCAGCGCCGTAGCCACCATGTTTATGGGGCTGACCATCGCCAATATTGGCGGCGTGCCTGCTGCAACCTGGATGGGTGAGGCGATTGGCTGGCGCATGTCCTTCCTGGCCACCGCGCTGCTGGGCGTGGTGTCGATGATGGCATTGTTCTTCTCTCTGCCTTCTGGCGGTGCGGGTGAAAAGCCGGAAGTGCGCAAAGAGCTGGCCGTCCTTCTGCGTCCGCAGGTCTTATCTGCCCTGCTGACCACCGTCCTGGGTGCCGGTGCGATGTTCACTCTTTATACTTATATTGCCCCGGTACTGCATGACCTCAATCAGGCGACGCCGGCCTTTATCACCGCCATGCTGGTGCTGGTTGGCGTCGGTTTTTCCCTCGGCAACTATCTGGGCGGCAGGCTGGCGGATAAGTCCGTAACCGGCACCCTGAAAGGCTTTTTACTGCTGCTTATCGTGATCATGGTGGCGATTCCGTGGCTGGCGCGGAATGAAGTGGGTGCAGCCGTGGCAATGGTGGTATGGGGTATGGCGACCTTTGCGGTTGTCCCCCCGCTGCAGATGCGCGTTATGCGCGTAGCCAGCGATGCGCCAGGGTTATCTTCTTCGGTGAATATCGGTGCCTTTAACCTGGGGAATGCGCTGGGGGCGGCGGCCGGTGGGGCGGTTATTTCCAGCGGGATGGGTTACAGCTTCGTTCCGGTAATGGGGGCGATCATTGCCGGTCTGGGGCTTATTCTGGTCTTGGCCTCCGGGCGAAAACAACCTGAACCGGTTTGCGCAACTGAGTAAAAAAATAACGCCGAAGGAGTTTCCTTCGGCGTTTTGTTTATGCCGCGAAGTTCTTCGCAACAAACTCCCAGTTTACCAGCGCCCAGAAGTGCTCCAGGTAATTCGGGCGCGCATTACGGTAATCGATGTAATACGCATGTTCCCAGACGTCAACGGTCATCAGCGGGGTGGCGCTGGTGGTTAATGGCGTCCCGGCATTGGAGGTGGAAACGATAGCCAGCTTGCCGTCCGCTTCTTTGACCAGCCAGGTCCAGCCTGCGCCAAAGTTCTTCACCGCCGCATCAGTAAACTTCCCTTTAAACTCCGCAAAGCTGCCGAATGCAGCAGTAATGGCTGCCGCCAGCTCGCCCGTTGGCTCGCCGCCTGCATTGGGTGCCAGGCAGTTCCAGTAGAAGGTGTGGTTCCACACCTGAGCGGCGTTGTTAAACACGCCGCCTTCGGAGGTGCGTACGATCTCTTCCAGGGTTTTCCCTTCGAATGCGGTGCCGCCGATCAGGTTGTTCAGGTTGGTGACATAGGTCTGGTGGTGTTTGCCGTAGTGATATTCCAGGGTCTCCGCCGAAATATGCGGGGCCAGGGCGTCTTTTGCATACGGTAATGCAGGTAATTCAAACGACATTGCTACTCTCCTTATTATAGTGATCCATTTAATAGCCATACTAAATGAAGGGATAGAGTAGCAAATTGAAAGGCCATGCAAAAGAGGAACTTACCCCGCCAGCGTACCGGCGGGGCAGGGAATTAACGGAGGGTGTTGGCCTTCATTACGCGACGCGCGCCGACATAATGACGCTGCCAGTAGTCTTCGCTGAGGGAAGTAATCTGGATGTCCTGGCCGGTGCGTGGCGACTGAATAAATTTGCCATTGCCGACGTAGACGCCGACATGATCCGCCGTACCCCGACCCTGGGTGCGGAAGAACACCAGGTCACCGCTCTCCAGCTCACCGCGATCGACCGGTGAGGCGTCACGCAGGTGGTACATTTCGTTAGCGGTACGTGGAATGCGGAATTTAACCAGATCTTTATAGGCGTAATAAACCAGGCCGCTGCAGTCGAAGCCGGTACGCGGCGACGAGCCACCCCAGCGATAAGGTTTACCAATCTGGCCCATCAGTTTATTCATTGCCGTTTTCTGGGCTTTTTGCACCCGAACTTTATGCGCCTCGGCAAGGGTGGTCGTTTTACTGGTTTTCACGCAGTGCGTTTTGCGCCCTTTACGGGTGGTGCATTTTTCTGTCACAACGCGAGAGGCGGTTTGCGTGGTTCGGCTGGCACTGCGTGAGGAGGTTCGGCTTTTTTTGCTGGAATTTGTTGACTGCGTTTTAGCGAGGCTTTTTTTAGTGCTGCTCTTTTTACTGGTGCTCTCTTTTTTTGTGGTTTTGCTGGTACTGCTTTTTTTCTTGGGTTCGGTTGCTTTTGCCAGATGCGTTTTATGCGCGGCAGAAGGCCGCGCCTGCTCTGAGGCGTTAGCCATCGGTGTGCAGGTGAGAGACGTAAACAGCAAGGCACAGAGCGTGATCGAGAATGTATTTATTCGCGCCACTGGGCAATCCCCTGGTAATAGCAGGTTATAAATAAACCTGCGTATGATTTACAAAACTCGTCGATTCTAATCTATAAAAAGGCCCGACGTTAATAAACTTTTTGCATCTAAAACCACGTTTCGTTAGCTAGCGCAAAAATATCACTCTTTCACCTGGGCATTTTGTGTATTAGCTGAACAAAACCGCAGGTAATCGCGCGATAAGGTCGTTTCTGAATGCAACTTTAAGGGACGCGCGGTAAAATCATATAAGTGACAAAAATGTTATTTTCCGTTGTCGGTCTGAAACGCTACAATGTCAGACGATTGCCGTAACAGAAGTTTAAGGAAGCAAAACATGAGCACTACTATTGAAAAAATTCAGCAGCAGATTGCTGAAAACCCGATCCTGCTGTACATGAAAGGTTCTCCGAAACTGCCAAGCTGTGGTTTCTCCGCTCAGGCGGTCCAGGCGCTTTCTGCCTGTGGCGAGCGTTTTGCTTACGTTGATATTCTGCAGAACCCGGATATCCGCGCTGAGCTGCCAAAATACGCTAACTGGCCGACCTTCCCGCAGCTGTGGGTTGATGGCGAACTGGTAGGCGGCTGCGATATCCTGATTGAGATGTATCAACGCGGTGAACTGCAACAGCTGATCAAAGAGACGGCTGCGAAATACAAATCTGAAGAGCCAGGCGCCGAGTGATCCACCGGGCCAGGTAAATAAAAAGCGACCAGAAGGTCGCTTTTTTTATGCGTCGTTATCGGCTTCCGGCAGCGGCCAGCCACCGAGGCGTTTCCAGCGGTTTACGATTTCACAAAACAGTTCCGTTGTGCGCTCGGTATCGTAGAGGGCAGAGTGCGCCTGGGTACCGTCAAACTCAATGCCGGCAGTGATGCAGGCTTTCGACAGCACGGTTTGCCCCAGTGCCAGCCCGCTTAACGCGGCGGTATCGAAGGTCACAAACGGATGGAACGGGTTTCGCTTCAGTGAGGCGCGCTCCGCGGCGGCCATCATAAAGCTGTGATCGAAGGTTGCGTTGTGCGCCACCATAATCGCGCGGTTACAGTTCTGTTCTTTCATGCCCTTGCGCACCATTTTGAAAATGGCATGCAGCGCCTCATATTCACTGACCGCCCCGCGCAATGGGTTATGCGGGTCAATGCCGTTAAACGCCAGCGCCTCTGGCTGCAGGTTCGCCCCTTCAAAAGGTTCAACGTGAAAATGCAGCGTGGAGTCCGGCAACAAATCGCCCTGTTCATCCATTTTCAACGTGATGGCGGCAATTTCCAGTAGCGCATCGGTTTTGGCGTTAAATCCAGCGGTTTCGACATCAATGACTACAGGATAAAAACCACGAAAACGGTCGCACAGACCGGTAAGTTGAGCGTTATCGGACATCTGGATCTCTTACAAGGGGAAAAAAGCAGTGCGCATTATGGCAAATTTTGCAGTGAGATGCAGTAAAACAAAGGGCGCATGGCGCGCCCTCAGGGATCAGTTGCCCAGACCGCGGCCCGCGTCTTTGGCTTCGATCAGTTCGATTTTATAACCGTCTGGATCTTCGACAAAAGCGATAACCGTGGTGCCGCCTTTAACCGGACCCGCTTCGCGAGTCACGTTGCCGCCGTTGCTGCGGATACGCTCGCAAGCTTCTGCCGCGTTATCCACTTCCAGCGCGATATGACCGTAGGCGGTGCCCAGCTCGTACTGCTCAACACCCCAGTTATAGGTGAGTTCAATAACAGCTTCGTCGCTCTCCGGGCCATAACCGACAAACGCCAGGGAGTATTTGTACTCCGGGTTTTCGCTGGTACGCAGCAGGGTCATGCCCAGCACGTTAGTGTAGAACTCGATGGAACGTTGCAGATCGCCAACGCGCAGCATGGTGTGAAGTAGGCGCATATTATCCTCTTAGCTTTTTATCATCTTGAACAGAAACGATGTTTTAGTATAGCGGCGAAAGGTCGCCGCTATCAATGAAGGGATTATAAAGAAGGGTAGTCGGTATAACCTTCAGCGCCGCCGCCGTAGAAGCTCTCCGGGCGCTGCGGGTTCAGCTCGGCTTTGCGCTCCAGGCGCGCGACCAGGTCCGGGTTAGCGATATAGGCGCGGCCAAAGGCCACCGCATCAATCAGCCCTTTGTTGATCAGGTCTTCTGCTTTTTCTGGCGTATAAGCGCCTGCACCAATGATCACACCCGGGAACACGTCCCGCACTTTCTGGCGGAACGCGTCGGTGTAAGGCTCACCACCGGCCCAGTCTGGCTCGGACATGTGCAGGTACGCAATGCCGCGTTTAGCCAGCTCTTTAATCAGGTACAGTGCGTCGGCTTCTTCGTTCGGGCCGTTATCGACATTCTGGAAGGAACCGATTGGCGAGACGCGGATCCCGATGCGATCGGCGCTCCACTCTTTGGATACGGCATCAATCACTTCCAGCACCAGACGAGCGCGGTTCTCTACGCTGCCGCCGTACTGATCGGTACGCTGGTTAGAGGACGGAGACAGGAACTGGTGCAACAGATAGCCGTGGGCACCGTGCAGCTCAACCATGTCGAAACCGGCTTCACGGGCATTGGCGACAGCCTGACGGAAATCGTTGACGATGCCCGGGATCTCGTCCAGCTCCAGCGCGCGCGGCGTGGTGGTGTCGACGCGAATGGCATGACCGTTTTCATCGCGCAGGGAGGTACGGGTTCCTGCGTTAAGGGCAGAGGCTGAAACCGGTGCCTGGCCGTCAGGCTGGATGCTGCTGTGAGAGATGCGGCCAGTGTGCCACAGCTGCACTGCGATGCGACCGCCTTCGGCATGCACGCCGTCGGTGATTTTCTTCCACGCTGCGATCTGCTCCGGGCTGTGCAGGCCAGGTGCGCCAGCATAGCCTTTGGCCTGGGCGGAGATCTGGGTAGCTTCCGAGATGATCAGACCCGCGCTGACGCGCTGGCGATAGTATTCGCCCATCAGCGGCGTCGGGATATCGCCCGGCTCAATGCTGCGCAGACGGGTAAGAGGCGCCATGAAGACACGGTTTGGTGCAACGATCGCGCCCACGTTAAACGGGGTGAATAATTTTTCGGCTGACATAGTGGCTCCTGAGTAGACCGGTCGTCTAGTAAATCGTGAAATAAAAACGCCTGTTATGCACCAGGCGTCGCAATGATGTTTTTAACATGGTCCAGCGCGCTCTCCAGCGGCAGCGCGCTGCGGGACATTTTGGCCTGCAGGTTAGCGCCCAGCCACAGGGAGTAGAGCACCTGCGCCTGGGTCAGCGGCTCACCGACGAAGGCCAGTGATTTTTCATCACGGCCTTTCGCCAGCGCCTGTGCCAACAGGGTGATCACACCCGTGGCCCCTTTATCCATCGCGGTGCGCATATCTTCAGAGAGATCGCACACTTCGGCAGAAAGTTTCACCGTCAGACAGCCGCTGATAATGCCCTGGGCACAAAACTGGGTCAGCGTCTGCTGGTAATAAGCCAGAACACGATCGCGGTAATTGCCGTTGCCGCTGGCAAAGTGCGTGGCCAGTCGCTGGTGATAGCCCGCATAGTGGCGCTCCAGCAGTGCCACGCCAAACGCCTCTTTGGAGCGGAAGTAGTGATAAAACGACCCCTTCGGCACGTCAGCGGTTTTCAGCAGTTCGCTCAGCCCCATTCCGGTAAACCCGCGGTGCATACAAAGTTGCTCGCCGGTGGCCAGAAGGTGTTCGCGTGTATCGTGTTCAGTATGCTTATTCATGTCATCAATGTAATAGACCAATCGGTCTAATGCAAGTCTTAGGTTCGACGGCAGTGGGTGAGCAGATCCATTTGCGGCTGATAGACCGCCGTCCGAATGTTCATCATTCCCAGCACCGTGGAGAAGAGATTATCCTGCGACACCGCCTCTTTCGCCGCCTGGTCGCGCAGACACTGCGCGTCAACGCCGAAGTTCTGTTGGTAGTCCTTTGAAAGCCAGAATATAAACGGAATATGTGTCTGCTGCTCAGGAGCCAGCATGTACGGCGTGCCGTGCAGGTACAGGCCGTTTTCCCCCAGCGATTCCCCGTGATCGGAGAGATACACCAGTGCCGTGTTGAGCGTCGATTGCCGCGCCTTCAGGGCATCAATAGTTTTACTCACCACGCTGTCGGTATAAAGAATGGTATTGTCGTAGGTATTCATCAGCGCCTGATGCGTGCAGTCCTGGATCTCATTGGTGTCGCAGGTCGGAGTAAAGTGACGGTACTGGGCCGGGTAACGCTGATAGTAGGCCGGGCCGTGGCTGCCCATCAGGTGGATCACCAGCACCGTATCCTGTTTCACACCATCCAGCATGTCATCCAGGCGCCAGAGATTCACGTCATCAATACAAGAGTTGTCCTTACAGAACTGCTGAAGCTTCCACTGGGTCATGTCGGTGTGCGGAATGCGGTTGCAGGCGCCTTTACATCCACCGTCGTTATCCCGCCACAGCAGATTAACGCCAGCGTGGCCCAGCACATCCATCAATCCTTCCTGATGGTGCGCAAGATCGGCATCGTATTTTTTCCGGGGCATCCCGGAGAACATACATGGGACGGAGACGGCGGTTTCGGTTCCGCAGGAGGAGGCCTGCGGGAAGTTAATCACATTCTGTTTTTTAAGCTCGGGGTTGGTCTCGCGATCGTAGCCGTTCAGGGAGTAATTTTCCGCCCGGGAGGCTTCCCCGACAACCAGCACCAGTACGGTCTTTTTCTGCTGCGCCAGCAGTACCGGACCTTTTCGGGCATCTTCACCGAGACGGATCAAGGTCTGATCGCCGGCGAACCAGCGCGCCTTGCTGTATTTGGCGATAGCGCTGACGTAGTTAGCCGGTGTCACCATTTTGACGATGCCTTTGTTATTGCGAAAAAGCGAGGCATAGTCCTTATAAAAGACCGCCGCTACCAGAACAATCACCACTGCGCTGGCGAGCATTGCTGCGAGGCGTATCAACAGCGTATGCCACCATTTACCCGGCCGGATGCGAATCATCGCCAGCAGGCTGGCGGGAAGCATTCCGGCGACAACCAGCCACACCACCAGTTGCGGGGTCACCAACGCTGCGGCCTCCTGAGAGTTGGTCTCAAAGACGTTGACCATCATGTTCTGGTCAATCACCGCCCCGTAGGTAAACATAAACCAGGTTGCCGCCGCGCAGCCCAGGGTCAACAGCACCAGCAGCGGTTTGCGGATGAGGGGGATATTCAGGATGCTGAATACAATCACCCAGCCGCAGAAGAGCACCAGCGGCACCGAGAGGGCGAAGAGCACGTCATGCAGCCGGGCGGGGGAGATCACCTGCCAGCTGCGATGAATAAACAGGGCGTTTAACAGCGTAAATAAGAGCGCACAACCCAACGTAAACTTTATGTCGTTACACTGTAACTTTTTTATGGTCAGCATCATCGTTAAACCAGAATGTATTGATGAGGCGATTATAAGAAGCGAAGATTAGTGAAACCTTAATGCCACAATTCTATGATTGACGCCTTGCGTAACCCCGGCTTAAGGTCTTCACTTTAGGGTATTCAAGGGTTTCGGGAGGGTCGTGTGGCTGAACAACTGGAGTTCTTTCCTGTCCAGAGCCCATGCCGGGGGATTTGCCAGTCTGACGAGCGGGGTTTCTGTCGCGGCTGTATGCGCAGCCGGGAGGAGCGTTTTAACTGGCAAAGCTTCAGTGATGCCCAGAAGCAGGAGGTCCTGCGCCTGTGCCGTCAGCGCCTTTTGCGCAAATTGCGCGCAAACAAAGCCCCCGATACCGAAGAACCGCAGCAACCCTCACTGTTTTAGCCTCGTAAATGCGTATACTCCCCCCAGACTTTTTTTAAGGAAATTGCTATGGTTCAGCGTATTACTCTCGCGCCGCAAGGCCCGGAGTTTTCCCGTTTTGTGATGGGTTACTGGCGTCTGATGGACTGGAATATGTCCGCCCAACAGCTGGTCAGCTTTATTGAAGAACATCTTGATCTGGGGGTCACCACCGTCGACCACGCCGATATTTACGGCGGCTACCAGTGTGAAGCGGCCTTCGGGGAAGCGTTGAAGCGCTCACCCGCGCTGCGTCAGCGGATGGAGATCGTCACCAAATGCGGCATTGCCACCACTGCCAAAGCAGAACATGCGCTTGGCCACTATATTACCGACCGCGACCATATCATCAGCAGTGCGGAACAGTCCCTCACCAACCTGGCGACCGACTATCTTGACCTGCTGTTGATCCATCGCCCGGATCCGCTGATGGATGCCGACGAAGTGGCTGAAGCCTTCCTCGCCCTACATCAGAGCGGCAAGGTGCGTCATTTCGGCGTGTCGAACTTTACCCCGGCGCAGTTTGCCCTGTTGCAGTCGCGTCTGCCGTTCACCCTGGCGACCAATCAGGTCGAAATTTCACCGGTTCACCAGCCACTGCTGCTGGACGGCACCCTCGATCAGCTCCAGCAGCTGCGGATCCGTCCGATGGCCTGGTCCTGCCTCGGCGGCGGACGCCTGTTTAACGACGAAGCCTTCCAGCCGCTGCGCGATGAACTCGCCCAGGTGGCGCAGGAGTTGAATGCCGAAACCATCGAGCAGGTGATATACGCCTGGATTTTACGTCTGCCATCGCAGCCGCTGCCAATTATCGGTTCCGGTAAAATCGAGCGCGTGCGTTCGGCGCTGGCGGCAGAACAGCTGGCAATGACGCGCCAGCAGTGGTTCCGCATCCGTAAAGCTGCGCTGGGCTACGACGTGCCGTAATGCCGTATTCGTCTGATTTCCCGGTGAAATCCTTGCCCCTGGTATAAACTTAAGGGGCAAAAAATAACCGAAGGAGGTCATATGAAGCGTTTTACTCTGGCAATGCTGACGCTGGTGGTTTGCGCAGGTGCGCAGGCTGCCAGTGAAGAAGTAAAGATGAACCTCGTCACCCCACAAGGGATAGGCCAGTCCATTGGGACGGTAAAAATTACCGAAACGGATAAAGGACTGGAGTTCTCCCCCGATCTCAACGCCCTTCCACCGGGCGAACACGGTTATCATGTCCACGCCAAAGGCTCCTGCGAACCGGCAATGAAAGAGGGTAAACCTTCCGCCGCTGAGGCTGCGGGCGGACACCTCGATCCACAAAATACCGGCAAACATGAAGGGCCAGAGGGCATGGGCCACCTGGGCGATCTGCCCGCGCTGGTCGTGAACAACGACGGGAAGGCCACCGATCCTGTGGTCGCGCCGCGCCTTAAAAAGCTTGAGGAAGTTAAAGGTAAAGCGCTGATGATCCACGTTGGCGGCGACAACATGTCCGATCACCCTAAACCACTCGGTGGTGGCGGGGCGCGTTACGCCTGCGGCGTTATCTGATCGCTTAAGGTGCCCGGAGCGGGCGCCTGTTCCAGCTGGGATAGCGAGCAGTGCAGACGCCAGATCAGTGCTGCCAGCTCCTGCCCGGCCGGATATGGATGATGCCCAAGCACGTCGCAGATACGCTGTAGTTCATCGAGAGCAGAGGCCAGCGGCCGCTGCTGCACCCCGCGCTCGCTCATGATATCGCGCAGTAGCGACACGGCGACATCCCGCACCCGGGCCAGCGGGTCCGCGCGGGTCTCCCAGTCCCTTAGCTGCCACACCACATGACTGCAGTTGAGCAGCACCACCCCCCAGCGTAACAGCCAGCGGCGCGACAGGGCATCCTGACTGCTGTTGAGCTGACTCACATGGTGATACACCAGCGACTCATAACCATTTTCACTCAGCTGCGGCTTGCGGCTGAGCTGATCGACAAATCCCCGCCGCAGCTCCCGGATATGACGGCGGCTTTTCCGTGCATCCGATCCCGGGCGTAGCACCGCAAAGGCCAGCCACGTCAGTCCTACGCCAAGAATTTTTGCCAGATCGTCATTAAGGAAATCGGCAAAGTCATACACCGGCGGGTTTGTCACCGAAATAAACGAGCCCATAAACACGATGAGTTGCCCCCACAGGCCGGCCAGGGCAGGCATTTGCTGCTTCAGCAGTTGCATGGTGGTCAGCAGCGGGAACAGGAACAGCAGGAACAGCCACAGGTCGGAGATCTGCACCATCAGGCCAAATTTGACCACAAAGCTAAACAGCGAAAGCAGGATCAGGGTGCGTAACAGCAGGGCCAGCGAATTGAAGGGCGAAGCCGCCACCGAGTAAAGCACACTGCTGATCGCTGCCAGCGTCAGGGCTGCCCCTCCGGCATCCCACTGAGCGGCGATGGTCCAGGCGCCCACCAGGCTGAGAGCGCAAAAGGTGCGAAAGCCGCTCCACAATGCCTCCAGATTATCCGTATGCCGTGCCAAAGCAGGGCTGCGCGGGACGGCGAACACAGTGACCGGGGTGGCGTTTTCGACAGCGGCTATCCAGCGGCTGCTGCGCAGGTACAGGCGACAAAAATAGCGCAGCCGCTGCCAGACGGCGCGATGACGGTAGTCGCCGTCAGCACCCGGATTGAGCGGCGCGATGATGCGGGCCACGGTATAGAAATTTGTGTCGGGCCGTGCGAGGGCAGCGAGCAGTTGCTCGATGATCTCCCGGGTCTGCGCTGGCGGGTTGGGCCAGTTCAACAGCATGCGGCGCAGGCTGGAGATGGCGCTCGTCATCCGCAGCTGCTGGTGGAGCAGATAATTCAGCAGGGCATTCTGACGACGAAAGCGGTAGTGGCTCCAGAAAGCCTGAATGCGCAGCAGGTTCATGGTCAGGATCTGGGCGATGACTTTCTCATGCGCCAGGCGAATGGCGTCGTTGGTGTCGGGCTGCCACAACAGGCTGGCGTGTTCCAGCAGTCGGGCGTGCATTGCTTTCAGGGCGTTGATAAGGGCAGTGCCGTCGGAGGTGCTGGGCAGGATCATCATCATCACCCCACCGCTCAGGATGCCGATAATGACCTCGCACACCCGCGCCTGGGCAATATCCCACAGCTGAGTGATGTCCAGAATATTGATCACCGGGAAGGCGATGATTGCCGCGGTATATCCGGCCAGTTGGAAGGCGTAGGCGACGTTATTGCTGAAATGGGCGCAGGCCCAGGTACAGAACCCGAGCCAGGCCGCCATGCTCAACAGAAACAGCCACGGATCGTTTAGGGTGTGACCGGCAATGATCAGCGCCGCGGTGGCCCCCAGCAGGCTGCCCGCGACACGGCCCAGACTTTTACTGATCACCCCTCCGACGGTGGGGAAGCTAACCACCGCTGCCGAGGTCATTGCCCAGTAGGGTTCGTCCAGGTTGAGGCAGTAAGCGACGGTAAGCGCCAGACACATCGCAATCCCGTTGCGCAGGGCATAGCGCCACTGCGCTGGGGTTGCCCTGAGCCACGGAAGGTTGCGCAAATTCACCGGGCGCTTCCGATAGAGACGGTGCAGGTGGTGCCGGAGACCAGGGTCAGATCCGTCGGCAACGCGTCAAAGGCGATGCGTACCGGAATGCGCTGCGCCAGCCGCACCCAGGGGATATTAGGCTTAACGTCAGGCACCAGCCCTGAATCAGTTTCTACGCTTTGATCATAGATAGCGCGACCGATACTGGACACATGCCCCTGTAATCGCGTCGAGCCGCTGTAGAGGACGATTTGCGCCGGGGCACCCTCGCGGATGTGTCGCAATTTGGTCTCTTCAAAATAGCCCACCACGTAAAACGAATGGCTATCGACCAGGGCGAAGACCGGCTGGCCAGTTGTAGCGTAATCACCAGACCGGGTGGAAAGGTTAGTGACCCAGCCATCAACCGGGGCTTTGACAACCGTCTGAGTGAGTTGCCACTGGGCCTGCTTGAGCGTGGCTTCGGCGACGGCAACGCTGGCCTGCATCGCTTTGACGTTGATGTTGGCGGTATCAAGCTCTTCGGCGGAGATATAATTCTTTGACAGATGGCGGCGGCGGTTGGCTTCGTTATTCGCCTTCGCGAGGTCGGACTGGGATTTCGCCAGCTGTGCTTCGGCATTGAGGATCGCGATGTGATAAGGCGTCTCATCAATATGAAACAGCACGTCGCCCGCGTGGACAAACTGGTTGTCTTTAATCTGCAAGTGAGTGATGGTGCCGGACACCTGCGGCGTGATGCTGACCTGCTCGGCGCGCACCTTGCCGTCACGGGTCCAGGGTGACTGCATATAATAATTCCATAACCACCAGCCTGCGATCAGGGCCAGGGCCAGAACAAGTAATGAAGAGAAATATTTTATGGTTTTCACAGTATCGTCACCATGCAATCAACAGAGCCAGACTCAGGCACACCGCCAGCACAAACAGCGAAAGATCCATTAACATCGGGTGCCAGATTTCACCGGAATAGATCCAGTCGCGCAGCATACGGTGGGTGACAAGCCAGATCAGAAAACCCAGCATTACCGCCTTAAAGAGGGGAGGAAAGTAAACCGAGGCGCCGACAATTAAATCCTGAAGCGGTAACCCCGTGGCGTTAAACGTGAAATTCACGAGCCGGTTCCTTAGCAAAAGGGGAAGTGACCATAATAGCAGTCGCATGACACCCGCGGGCGTCTCTACGCAGTGTAAAACAGACGGCCATCAACTTTTAGACCAGTATTGCATTTGTTTTGGCAATATAAATGCTGCACACTATTCTAAAATCAGTATAATAACTTAGCAAGCTAATTATAAGGAGATGAAATTGGAATCGCCACTAGGTTCTGATCTGGCAAGGTTAGTACGCATATGGCGTGCTCTGATTGACCATCGCCTGAAACCTCTGGAGTTGACACAGACGCATTGGGTCACGCTGCATAATATTCATCAGCTGCCGCCCGACCAGTCACAGATCCAACTGGCAAAAGCGATTGGCATCGAGCAGCCATCTCTGGTACGTACGCTCGATCAACTGGAAGATAAGGGTCTGATCTCGCGTCAGACTTGCGCCAGCGATCGTCGTGCCAAGCGGATTAGGCTTACCGAGAAAGCCACGCCTATCATCACTGAGATGGAAGCCGTGATCAGCAAAACGCGTGGTGAGATCCTCTCCGGGATAAGCCCCGCAGAACTCGAGCTGCTCATCTCGCTGGTCGCCCGGCTGGAAAGTAATATTCACGAGCTGCAATCCCGTGACTAACCTTTAAAAAAGCCTTGCTGATGCAAGGCTTTTTCTTTACCGAAATACCACTACCCGGTTACGCCCGGTCTCTTTCGCCTCGTACATCGCCTTATCTGCGCATTCTACGCAGGTTTCCGCGCTGGTATTGGTCGACGTGGCGGTAAATACGCCCATACTGATGGTGATGGGTTCGGGAAGTTGTCCCCCGGAACTGGCGCTGTCAACGCTGCTCAATTTTAACCTTATCCGCTCTGCAATCTGAAGGGCGGCCTCGGAAGAGGTCTGGTTTAACAGTAAAACAAACTCTTCACCGCCTATACGCGCTGCGATGTCCTGAGGCCGTACTGAATCCATCAGTAGTCGGGAGACAAACTGCAACACCTTGTCGCCCTGAAGATGCCCGTAGTTGTCGTTGATACGCTTAAAACGATCGAGATCGCTCACGATAACCGAGACCGGCTCTCGCTCATTTGCGGTGCGCAGCGATTGGTTTAACGCGTCGTAAAAATAGCTTCGATTGTAGAGGCGGGTCAGGGGATCGCGTATCGAGTTCTGGTAAGACTGTTGATACTTCAGATGCGAAGCGCGATACAGATTAAAGACGTCATACAGCAGGATGAAAATAATCAGCACAGTGGCGACCGTTTCAAATAAACGGGCACGATACCAGGTGATATCTTCTGCCTGGTCGCCTAAAAAGAGCATAGCCAGGGTCACAATATAACAGACACAAATAAAATTCCCACCGACCCAAAACATATTGCGCACGCGGGTAATAATCATCAGCGTAGCTAATGTAACAACCCAGAATACAATTAAGGCGACGCTTATCGCCTTTTTCCACAGCAGCATGTAATGCCGGGTTTCATTATCGACCAAATCTAATGATAACAAAGGCGAACAGCTGGAATATATCCAGGCTAACATTACTATTACGACGGTAAAAAGAGAGACACCGAAAAGAAGCGAGAAATGAAACCTTCGCGACAGCGGTTTATTACGAATAGCGTACAGCAGCGCTGAAGTGATAAACAGAATTGACATTAACAAATGACGAAACGTAAAGAAGATCATCGCATCATTGTAATTCACAACGTTGTACTGGTGTAGATCCAGCCAGGCCGGGTAGCTGGACAGCGTCCCCGCCATCAGCATAGCGGAGCCGGTATAGGCGAAGGCGAACGCCATCAGATATAAGCGTTTTCTGTCGCACCAGTATTTCATCACCATGAAACAGGCAATAACCAGGTGAAAGACCAGTAAAAATATGGTCAGCATGGGGAATAAAAGCGGTGAGAATGATGAAACCTTTTCTTCAAGCCCAACAAAGAGAAAGTTTGCAATCCCAATGATAATAATGCATCCAAGAAAGAACTGAACATAACTGTTTTTTATATTCCGACTCATCGCAACCATAGGCATCGTTTTAAAGTAAAAAGCAGAGAGAGAGGATTTGCGAATGGTCTCATGAGCGCAGGGGGAAATACTTTGCGCAGGGACAAGTTAAGCGGATATTAAATATATTTGTGATGAATGTATTTTGTAAATATATTCACGGTAATGTTGTGGAGTGTAAAGGGACGTGGCCGAAAGGCCACGCCCACATTGTTCTTAACGCGGAGAAACGGTAACCTGGCTGCCATTGCTTGCCAGCACGACGCGTTGGCCTGCGGCAAAACGGGTGTTGCCCTGTTTCTGCACCACCATAATGGTGTTGCCGTCGTCTTTGCGGATTTCGAGCTCGACGCCCTGGGTTTTGTTCATTGATCCCTGAACGCCCTGACCGGCCACACCACCGGCAACAGCACCTGCTGCAGTCGCCAGAGAACGGCCTGTACCGCCACCTACGGTGTTACCGAGGAAGCCACCCAGCACCGCGCCGCCAAGCGCACCGATTACGTTATTATCATCTCCACCCTGAATCTGCACAGGGCGAGTGTTCACAATGGTGCCGTAGGTGACGTTTTGTACCTGCTTCGCCTCAGACGCACTGTAAACATCCCCGGAGAGGGAGTCGTTATTAACACAGCCAGCCAGAGTGAATCCAACCAGCGAAACGGCCAGTACACGTAAAATCATTTGAATCTCCTGTTCACCAAAAAACGCTCTGTGAGCATCCGTTATGGCTAAATTATATGGCATCTGGGGCCATAGTTCCTATCTTCGCCTAAACAATAGGAGAATAGTACTTGATTCTGACTTAACCAGATATAAACGGGCGTTGACTTCACCCCATATCCGGTAAGGATAATTCCTGGAATGACTCTAACCTGAAGGTATTGTTAAAAAGTATTATCCGGTCATGGAATTGGTGCCGGGTTTATGGTGGAGTGGGCCATCAACCCAGCGAAGTAAGGAAAACGCATGAAATCGGGTCGCTATATTGGCGTAATGTCAGGAACCAGTCTGGATGGTGTGGATGTCGTTCTCGCGGCAATCGATGAGAATATGGTGGCGCAGCAGGCAAGCCTTAGCTGGCCCATTCCCCAGGAAATTAAACAAGCGATCCTGAATATCTGTCAGGGCCAACAGCTAACGCTGTCGCAGCTGGGACAACTGGATACGCAACTGGGACGTCTGTTCGGCGATGCCGTGCTGGCCTTGATGAACCAGGAGGATTTGCGCCCTCAGGATGTGGTGGCGATAGGCTGTCACGGCCAGACGGTCTGGCATGAGCCGGTCGGAGAGGCGCCTCATACCTTGCAGATTGGCGATAATAACCAGATTGTAGCCAAAACCGGGGTGACGGTGGTGGGGGATTTCCGCCGCCGGGATATGGCGCTCGGCGGGCAGGGCGCGCCGCTGGTTCCGGCCTTCCACCATGCGCTGCTTGCGCACCCGACGGAGCGCCGCATGGTACTCAACATTGGCGGTATTGCTAATCTTTCCTTATTAATCCCCGGGCAGCCGGTACGTGGATTCGACACCGGGCCGGGAAATATGCTGATGGACGCCTGGATCTGGCGCCAGGCGGGCAAACCTTACGATAAAGACGCCCAGTGGGCCTGCAGCGGCAAGGTCATCATCCCGCTGCTGCAAAGCATGCTGTGCGATCCCTATTTTGCCGCCCCGGCACCAAAAAGCACCGGCCGCGAGTATTTCAATTACGGCTGGCTGGAACGTCAGCTGGCGAATTTCCCGGGCCTTGCGCCGCAGGACGTTCAGGCCACGCTGGCAGAGCTTACTGCCGTTTCCGTATCGGAACAGGTGTTGCTGAGCGGCGGATGCGATCGTCTGCTGGTGTGCGGTGGCGGCGGCCGTAACCCGTTGCTGATGGCGCGTTTGGCCGGTCTGCTGCCGGGTACAGAAGTAACAACCACCGATCGGGCCGGGATCAGCGGCGATGATATGGAAGCCCTGGCCTTTGCCTGGCTGGCGTGGCGGACGGTGGCGGGACTGCCTGGGAACCTCCCCTCCGTGACCGGCGCGCGTGAAGCCAGCGTGTTAGGTGCTGTTTTTCCAGCCAATCCGCGGCAAAATCAGAGTTAACCGAATTTCGCTTAAAACCACGATGGGTAGAATTACACGAAAAAACGGGAGGGCGTTTTCGCCCTCCGGGACCTGGAAAGTCTTCGGAACTCACCCATGAAAAAACTGCTTCTTGCTTTAACCCCCTTCCTCCTGGCGAGCTGTAGCGTCTACAACCAGTTTGTCGAGCGCATGCAAACCGACTCCCTGGCATACCAGTGCGATGAAAAACCGCTCACCGTGAAGCTCAACAATCCTCGTCAGGAAGTCAGTTTTGTCTATGACAACAAGCTGCTGACGTTGAAGCAGGGGATGTCTGCCTCCGGCACCCGTTACAGCGACGGGGTCTATGTCTTCTGGTCGAAAGGTGACAGCGCGACGGTATATAAGCGCGATCGTATCGTGCTGAACAATTGTCAGATCGAAAATCCGAAGCGTTGAGATTTTGCAGGGGGGGGCGCACAATAGCCTCACCCATTGTCAATGTCAGCTAACGCCATGTCAGATAACGACGAATTGCAAAACATCGCGCACCTGCGCCGCGAATACACCAAAGGCGGCCTGCGTCGCCAGGATCTCCCCGCTGAGCCGCTGGTGCTGTTTGAGCACTGGCTGAAACAGGCCTGTGAAGCCCGTCTGGCGGATCCCACCGCCATGGTAGTGGCGACCGTCGACGAACAGGGGCAACCCTACCAGCGCATCGTGTTGCTGAAACATTACGACGAGAAAGGGCTGGTGTTCTACACCAACCTCGGCAGCCGCAAAGCGCACCACCTCGAAAACAACCCGCGCATCAGCCTGCTCTTCCCCTGGCATATGCTGGAGCGTCAGGTTATGGTCACCGGTACCGTTGAACGCCTCTCTACCCTGGAAGTGGTGAAGTACTTCCACAGCCGCCCGCGCGACAGCCAGATTGGCGCCTGGGTCTCTAAACAGTCGAGCCGCATCTCTGCGCGTGGCGTGCTTGAAAGCAAATTCCTCGAACTGAAACAGAAGTTCCAGCAGGGCGAAGTACCCCTGCCAAGTTTCTGGGGCGGGTTCCGCGTCAGCGTTCAGCAGATGGAGTTCTGGCAGGGCGGTGAACATCGCCTCCACGACCGGTTTTTATACCAGCGCGATAACAGCGCGTGGAAAATCGATCGTCTGGCACCTTAATCCCCGAAATTTGTTCTTTTAAGCGCTGGTACAACGGGTGTCAGCGCTTTATTCTATGTACCTTTCGCGTCTGGCGAAAAGTCGTGTACCGGCAGAGGTGCAGTCGTTTTATACATGGAGAATTTGATGGCAAGCAGTAACTTGATTAAACAATTGCAAGAGCGGGGGCTGGTAGCCCAGGTGACGGACGAGGAAGCGTTAGCAGAGCGACTGGCGCAAGGCCCGATCGCGCTCTATTGCGGCTTCGATCCTACCGCCGACAGCTTGCATTTGGGGCATCTTGTTCCATTGTTATGCCTGAAACGCTTCCAGCTGGCAGGCCATAAGCCTGTGGCGCTGGTGGGCGGCGCAACGGGTCTGATTGGCGACCCGAGCTTTAAAGCCGCTGAGCGTAAACTGAATACGGCAGACACCGTGCAGGAGTGGGTGGATAAGATCCGCAAACAGGTCGCCCCGTTCCTCGATTTCGACTGTGGTGAAAACTCAGCGATCGCCGCCAACAACTACGACTGGTTTGGCGGCATGAACGTGCTGACCTTCCTGCGTGATATCGGCAAGCACTTCTCCGTTAATCAGATGATCAACAAAGAAGCGGTGAAGCAGCGTCTGAACCGTGACGACCAGGGCATCTCGTTCACCGAGTTCTCTTATAACCTGCTGCAGGGTTATGACTTCGCCTGCCTGAATAACCTTTACGGTGTGACGCTGCAGATTGGCGGCTCCGATCAGTGGGGTAACATCACCTCCGGTATCGACCTGACCCGTCGTCTGCACCAGAACCAGGTCTTCGGTCTGACCGTTCCGCTGATCACCAAAGCCGACGGCACCAAGTTCGGTAAAACCGAAGGCGGCGCGGTATGGCTCGATCCGAAGAAAACCAGCCCGTATAAGTTCTACCAGTTCTGGATCAACACCGCAGATGCTGATGTCTATCGCTTCCTGAAGTTCTTCACCTTTATGGATCTTGCAGAGATCAACGCTCTGGAAGAAGAAGACAAGAACAGCGGTAAAGCTCCGCGCGCCCAGTACGTGCTGGCGGAGCAGGTTACGAAGCTTGTTCACGGCGAAGAGGGTCTGGCAGCCGCGAAGCGTATTACCGCCAGCCTGTTTAACGGTACCCTGAGCGATCTGAGCGAAGCTGATTTCGAACAGCTGGCGCAGGATGGCGTGCCGATGGTGGAGATGGAGAAAGGAGCAGACCTGATGCAGGCTCTGGTTGACTCCGAGCTGCAGCCGTCCCGTGGTCAGGCGCGTAAAACTATCGCCTCAAATGCCATCACAATTAACGGCGAAAAGCAGTCCAACGAGGAGTATACCTTCGTGGACAGCGATCGCCTGTTTGGCCGCTACACCTTACTGCGTCGCGGCAAAAAGAATTACTGCCTGATTTGCTGGAAGTAATCATAAAAGCACAGGGGCGTGGGAAACCACGCCCCTTTATTTTTTCAGGGTTGTGGTAAGAAAATGAAGAATATCCTCGCCATCCAGTCCCACGTCGTGTTTGGGCATGCTGGCAACAGCGCCGCTGAATTTCCGATGCGTCGTCTCGGGGCCAACGTCTGGCCGCTAAATACCGTTCAGTTTTCCAATCATACGCAATACGGCAAATGGACCGGTTGCGTGATGCCGCCTGCCCATCTGACCGAGATTGTTCAGGGCATTGCGGAGATCGACAAACTCAAAACCTGTGATGCTGTGCTGAGCGGCTATCTGGGGTCAGCCGAGCAGGGCGAGCATATTCTTGGTATTGTCCGTCAGGTGAAGGCAGCCAACCCGGCGGCGAAATACTTCTGCGATCCGGTGATGGGCCACCCTGAAAAGGGCTGCATCGTGGCGCCCGGCGTGGCCGAGTTTCATGTCCGTTATGCTTTACCCGCCAGCGATATCATCGCCCCTAATCTGATTGAACTGGAGATCCTCTGCGAACATCCGGTAAATAACGTGGAACAGGCAATTGCGGCATCACGCGAACTGATTGCCAAAGGCCCGGAGATCGTGCTGGTGAAACATCTCGCCCGCGCCGGGATAAGCCCGGACCGCTTTGAGATGCTGCTGGTGACAAAAGACGAAGCCTGGCACATTAGCCGTCCGCTGGTGGATTTTGGTAGCCGTCAACCGGTAGGCGTCGGGGATGTGACCAGCGGCCTGCTGCTGGTGAAACTGCTTCAAGGGGCGACGGTGCGTGATGCGCTTGAGCACGTCACGGCGGCAGTATATGAAATCATGATTGCCACAAAGAGTATGCAGGAATATGAACTGCAGGTGGTGGCGGCCCAGGACCGGATTGCCATGCCGGAGCACCTCTTTAGCGCGACCCAGCTTTAACCTCTATGCCCGGCGGCACTGCGTTTGCCGGGCCTTTAAAGAGTGCCGGGTGAACGATAGCGCCACCCGGCAACAAACACTACCTTACTTCAACCCTTCCGCTTCCAGCGCTGCCGCCACGGCAGGGCGCTCCGCCATACGCTGCATATAGGCGTCAATATGGCTTAACCCTTCCATATTCAGCTTCACGGCCCGCGCCCAGCGCAGAACGGTAAACAGATACGCATCGGCAATGGTAAAGCGTGGGCCGCAAATCCATTGCTCGTCTTTTAACGACTCGTTCACGTATTGCAGCTTTTTCTCCAGCAGAGCACGAACGGTCGGCTTGTACTCTTCCGGGGTATCCGGGCGGAACAGCGGGGTGAAACCTTTGTGCAGTTCAGTGGCGATGTAGTTCATCCATTCGAGGGTTTTATAGCGGGCGATGCTGCCGGTCGGGGCCAGCAGCTGGCGATCCGCGACGCCATCCGCCAGGTATTGCATGATGGCCACCCCTTCGGTCAGTAAGGTGCCGTCTTCCAGCAGCAGTGCCGGGACCTGGCCTTTAGGATTCACCGCGAAAAAATCATCGCCGTTTTCCAGACGCTTTTTCATCAGATCAACACCGTTGAGCGTGAAGTCTTTACCGCTCTCGCGCAGCGTAATATGGGAGGCAAGAGAGCAGGCGCCTGGTTTATAGAACAGTTTCATCGGTCACTCCTGTTTACGTAGGTTTACTCTATGGTAGTGCGGCACCGGCTAAAAAAAAAGCCGCTAACGCACAGTTAGCGGCTTCTGTTCAGTCGTTTCCCGATGACATTACACGGTCGCGGTTTTGCTCGCTTTTGCGGTAGTGTCGTCGTCCTGAGTCATACGATTCAGTTTCGGCGCGGTCAGCATCATCAGCACGGCGATAACTGCGGTAGCGACACCAATCTGCAGGAATACATCGCCATACACGTGCAGTGACAGCAGTGGATCGGTTACATCAGATGGCACGGCCATCAGGTTTGCAATCTTACCTGCGATAATCGCGGCACCGGCAGTGGTCAGGAACCAGCTACCCATGATGAAGCCCATCAGACGCTGTGGCACCAGCTGTGCAACCATCGCCAGACCCAGACCAGAGATCATCAGCTCACCGATAGACTGCAGGGCGTAGCTCAGGATCAGCCAGTTGACTGAGACGATACCGGCGTCGCTGGCGAATTTCGCACCCAGCGGCAGCACCAGGAAAGCACCAGAGCACAGCACCATACCAATCGCGAACTTGTGCGGCATTGGCAGGCGGTCGCCCATCTTGTTGTAGATAGCGGCCAGGATTGGGCTACCCACCATGATCCAGAACGGGTTCAGGGCCTGGAACTGCTCAGGTTCGAACGCGATGCCCAGGATAGAGTGCTCAACGTTACGGATAGCGAAGAAATTCAGCGACGTTGGCATCTGGCTGTACAGGACGAAGAAGACAATCGCTTCAACCATCAGGATGAAGGCAACAATCATCTTACGACGCGCCGCACCCTGCATAGAGAAGGCTTCTTTCGCGAAGATACAGACGATACCCAGAGCAACCACACCCAGTACCGCACGGGCGATACCCTGGTTGTGCAGCAGCCAGGTGGCAACAGCGACCAGAATCACCACGCCGACGATGGTCGCCAGCAGTTTGCCCATCTGTACCGGTGCAAAGTCAGGTTTTGAACCGTAGTCCTTCACCCAGCTGCGGCAGAACAGGAAGTTAACCACGGTGATCAGCATGCCGACGAAGCTCAGGGCAAACGCCACGCTCCAGCCGAATTTCGCTGCCAGCCACGGGGTCGCCAGCATAGAGAAGAAGGAACCGATGTTGATGGACATGTAGTACATGGTGAATGCACCGTCCAGACGTGGATCATCTTTCTTATAGCAGGTTGAAAGCAGGGAAGAAGGGTTAGCCTTGAACAGGCCGTTACCGACCGCAATGGTCGCCATACCCATGTAAACCACGCCGGCATCATGACCAGACCAGGCCACCAGGCCATAACCGATAGCCAAAACGATGGCACCCAGCAGAATAACTCGTTTGGTTCCCAGTACTTTATCGCCGAGCCAGCCGCCAATTGCGACCAGACCGTACACCAGAGCACTGAAAGAAGAGAACAGCGTGATGGAATCAGCTTCGGACATACCCAGTTGTTTAACCAGGTAAACAGCCATGATCCCTTGCAGACCGTAGTAACCAAAACGCTCCCACAGCTCAATAGAGAAAATGAGATAGAACGATTTCGGTTGTTTGAAAGCGTTAAGACTTACGCTTTCCTCAGCTGGTTTATTGTTTGCAGTAGACACATATACCTCTTTTTTTACATCCCATATTAACGGGGGTGTTCATAGCGTGATGACCGTAGTCCGTCCGCTTTATAGTTATAGTGGGAGGGGAAACGGCGGGTAATGTTCACTATCCTGACTCGTCTGGCAAGGTGTTTGCAATAATCTGTTACATATAACCCTGGCACTATAATGCGCCAGAAACCTAAATGTTATTTAGCGTTAAATTTTACCGTTGCGTATAAACTGGTTTTTTTCACTATTAATCAGCCCAAAAAATGCGCAGGTGGCGATATGTTCTGCTGTAAAAGGCAATGTGCAGTGATATGGACTAAGTTCTGAAAAATATCCGGTCATATCTTCGGGTTATCAGAGGTGATTTCTTGATGCAATAAGGCTTTGTCGGCATTTCCAATACATAAAATTAACACAGTGTGAACAGAGTGATCCCCGTCACACTTATATAGAAAATTTCGCTGACAAAAAAACAATTAACCTGTTTGATTGTTATATCGCCACACATTACGCGAGGGGCGGACTCGTGCTCAGGTTGAACAACTGCAAAAGGGGGGATCAGCAGGGAGGCACACTTTCCGTAAGGCATTGAAAAGGTGAAAAACCGTCAAATGACGGTTTCAGTGGTCTGTTTTCTCTTTATATTCGCAGAGATCTTCGATTATACAGGAGCCGCAGCGCGGTTTGCGCGCAATACAGGTATAGCGCCCGTGCAGGATCAGCCAGTGATGGCAATCGACCTTAAATTCCGCCGGAACCACTTTCAGCAGTTTCTCTTCCACCAGCTCGACATTCTTGCCGGGGGCAAAGTTGGTGCGGTTGCACACGCGAAAGATGTGAGTGTCCACGGCAATGGTTGGCCAGCCAAAGGCGGTATTCAGCACCACGTTAGCGGTTTTACGCCCGACGCCCGGCAGGGCCTCCAGCGCGGCGCGGTCTTCCGGCACCTCGCCGCCGTGCAGCTCCAGCAGCATGCGACAGGTCTTAATCACGTTCTCGGCTTTGCTGTTAAACAGGCCGATGGTCTTGATGTACGACTTAACGCCTTCTACGCCCAGCTCCAGCATCGCCTGCGGCGTGTTGGCAACAGGATAAAGCTTTGCGGTGGCTTTATTGACGCTGACGTCAGTCGCCTGCGCAGAGAGCAGGACGGCAATCAGGAGTTCAAACGGCGAGGTAAAGTTCAGCTCGGTCGTTGGGTGCGGGTTGTTATCCCGCAGGCGTTGCAGAATGGTTAAACGTTTCTCTTTGTTCATGAAGCCTTCTCAGGGATCCCTTCCTCGACGCTGCGTGCGGCAGCGCGGCGCTTACGTTTCTCATCAATCAGGTATTTTACCGCCAGCATCATGCCGAGGCCGATAAACGCGCCCGGAGGCAGCATCGCCAGCAGGAACGGGGTATCGGTGTGAAACACCTCAATGCGCAGGGATTTCGCCCAGCCGCCCAGCAGCGCATCTGCGCCGTCGAACAGGGTGCCGTTGCCGAGAATTTCACGCATCGAACCCAGCACGAACATCGCCCCCGTTGCGCCCATGCCGATGGCAAAGCCATCCAGAGCAGAAATGAGCGGGTCATTTTTCACCGCAAAAGCTTCGGCGCGGCCTACCACGATGCAGTTGGTCACGATCAGCGGGATAAAAATCCCCAGTGACTGATAGAGGCCAAAGGCGTAGGCGTTGATCAGCATCTGCACGACGCTCACCACCGAGGCGATGATCATCACGTAAATCGGAATACGAATTTCTGACGGCGTCCAGCGACGCAGGGCAGAGATCGACAGGTTGGTCAGGGTCAGTACCAGGGTGGTCGCCAGACCCAGACCCAGGGCGTTGGTGGCGGTCGAGGTGACCGCCAGCAGGGGACACATCCCGAGCAGCTGAACAAGGGCGGAGTTGTTCTTCCACAGCCCCTGGACAATAACCTCTTTAACCTGACTCATGATCACTCCTCACAGGCGGGCAGATTGTTGAGTTGCGCAGGCAGCGTCTGGGCGTATATGCCCGCACGTTTAACGGCATTCACCACCGCGCGTGGGGTGATGGTCGCCCCGGTAAATTGATCGATCTCACCGCCATCTTTCTTTACTGCAAATGCCGGATCTTCACTGCCATGAATGGTTTTGCCGGCAAAATGCAAAATCCAGTCGCTTAAGCGGGTTTCGATTTTATCCCCAAGCCCTGGCGTTTCGTGATGCTCAGTGACGCGCGTGCCCAGCACGGTGCCGGAGAAGTCGGTGCCGACCAGCAGCTGGATGGCGCCGGAATAGCCATCCGGGGCTGTGGTTTCCATCACTGCGCCAACCGGGGCATCCCCTTTACGGGCAATAAAGATGCGGTGAGTGCCTTTGCCTAAGGGGGCTGCCTCGACAAGATAACAACTTTTTTGCAGGTTGTTATCGTAAAGCTCTGCCGGGATCACCTGATCGAACAGCGCCTTTTGCTGACGCGCCGCCTGTTCGTCGATGGTGGGTTTGGTTAGCCCGTTGACGAGAGCCGTCAGGCCGGTCAGCACAGCGGCAAACAGCGCCAGCGTCACGCCGTGTTTTTGCATTGTTTTTAACATGGCGAGTCCCTTAGCGATGGCCGTACACACGTGGTCGCGTGTAATAATCAATTAACGGTACGGTGATGTTCGCCAGCAGAACCGCAAAGGCCACGCCGTCCGGGTAGCCGCCAAAGCTGCGGATCAACCACACCAGCAGACCGGCCAGAGCACCGAAAATCAGACGCCCACGGTTGGTGGTGGAGGCCGTCACCGGATCGGTAAGAATAAAGAACGCCCCCAGCATGGTCGCGCCGGAGAGCAGATGAAGTTGCGGTGACGCCAGCGATTCCGGCGAGAAGGCCCAGCCCAGCCCGGAACAAATTGCCAGGGTGACCAGGAAGCTCATCGGGATATGCCAGCGGATCGCCTTTTGCCACAGCATAAACAGGCCACCGGCAAGGTATGCCAGGTTAACCCACTGCCAGCCCGCGCCTGCCAGCACGCCGCTGTAAATCGGGTACTGCATGATCTGCTCCACGCTGTGACCGGCGTGCAGAGAGGTTTTAAAGGTATCGAGCGGGGTCGCCTGGCTGATACCGTCCACGCCCATGCGCAAGCTGTTCATATCCGCGCCTGTGGCGGTATGGCCAGAGAAAATTACTTGCAGGGCATCCATAAAGCCAGGCACGGTGGCCGCGATCTCATGCGGCGGTAGCCAACTGGTCATCTGCACCGGGAAGGAAATCAGCAGCACCACATAACCAATCATTGCCGGGTTAAACGGGTTATGCCCCAGGCCGCCATACAGCTGTTTGGCGATGATCACCGCAAACACGGTGCCGAGCACCACCATCCACCATGGGGCGAACGGCGGGATACTGATGGCCAGCAGCAGGCCGGTGAGCAGGGCGGAGTTATCGGCCAGGATCTTACTTACCGCCATCTTACGCAGTTTGAGCACCAGGGCTTCCGCCGCCAGCGCGCTCGCACAGCCCAGGATTATCTGGAACAACGTCCCCCAGCCAAAAAACCAGAACTGAACGGCAATGCCCGGCAGCGCGGCCAGGCAAACCAGCATCATAATGCGCGATGTCTGGCGCCGGTTGTGGGTATAAGGGGAGCTTGCGATTCTGAAAACCATTTAATCCTCGTTAACTGCCTGCTGTGCGGCTTTCTTCGCCTGGACGCGCGCAATGGCGGCAGCAACTGCCGCTTTGCGTGGATCGTCATTGGCTGCCGGTTCTTCTTCATGTTGTGCCGCTTTACGTGCTTTCGCACGGGCAATGGCGGCTTCGACCGCGGCTTTACGCGGATCGACCGGTGTCGGTTCTACCTGAATTTCGTCCTGCTGCGCGGTTTTACGGGCTTTGGCGCGGGCAATAGCAGCCTCGACGGCCGCTTTACGTGGATCGACCGGTGCCGGTTCGGCCTCAACCTCGTCCGGCTGCGCGGCTTTGCGGGCTTTGGCGCGGGCAATAGCTGCCTCTACGGCCGCTTTGCGCGGATCGACCGGTGCCGGTTCGGCCTCAACCTCGTCCGGCTGCGCCGCTTTACGGGCTTTCGCACGGGCAATGGCGGCTTCAACGGCCGCTTTACGCGGATCGACCGGTGTCGGCTCTACCTCGATCTCGTCCGGCTGCGCCGCTTTACGGGCTTTCGCACGGGCAATGGCGGCTTCAACGGCCACTTTACGCGGATCAACGGGTGCCGGTTCGGTCTCAACCTCGTCCGGTTGCGCCGCTTTACGGGCTTTGGCGCGGGCAATGGCGGCTTCAACGGCCGCTTTACGCGGATCGACCGGTGTCGGCTCTACCTCGATCTCGTCCGGCTGCGCGGTTTTACGGGCTTTCGCACGGGCAATAGCGGCTTCAACAGCCGCTTTACGCGGATCAACGGAGGTCGGTTCTACGTCAGTCTCGTCCGGCTGCGATGTCTTACGGGCTTTAGCGCGGGCAATAGCAGCCTCGACGGCCGCTTTACGCGGATCCGCTTCTGGCTGTGCGGCGCCGGACTGGGCCTTCTCGGCCTGACGGGCACGAGCCTCTGCTTTACGCGCTTCGCGCGCGGCAATGGCTTCGCTATTGTCAGGGCGCTGACCCGATGGGATCACCACATCCTGAGCGGCGGTGGCTTTCTTCTCGCGAACACGAGCCAGGGCGGCATTAATGGCGTCCTGATCTTTCGCCGCAGGCTGAACCGCTGCTTTTTTATGACGTTCTTCGCGGGCGGCTTTTTCTCGCTCCAGACGCAGCTGGCGGGCTTCAAAGCGTGCTTTGGCCTCGGCAGCGCGTTTCTCTTCCTGGGCGATGGCGTAAATCTCGGCCTTTTCGACGCGGAAATATTGCACCAGCGGAATATTGCTCGGGCAAACCCAGGCGCAGGCACCGCATTCAATGCAGTCGGCCAGGTTATGGGCTTTTGCTTTGTCGTGGACCTGACCTTTGCTGTACCAGTAAAGCTGCTGGGGCAGCAGATCCGCCGGACAGGCATCGGCGCAGGCGCTGCAGCGTATGCAGCCTTTCTCTTCCTGTTCCTCGCCCATCTCGCTGACGGACGGGGCCAGCAGACAGTTGGTAATTTTCACCACCGGGACATCCAGCCACGGCAGGGTAAAGCCCATTAGCGGCCCGCCCATGATCACCATCTGCTCCGCGCTCGGGCAGAACCCGGCCTGGTCCAGCAGGTGACGAACCGGTGTGCCCAGACGCGCCCAGACGTTGCCAGGGCGGCTGACGGCTTCACCGGTGAGGGTAACGACGCGCTCAGTGAGCGGCTCGCCGTCAACGACCGCACGTTTCACTGCATAGGCGGTGCCGACGTTCTGCATGAGCACGCCGATGTCAGACGAGCGGCCGCCGTGTGGAACCTGCTTGCCTGTTAAAATTTGGGTCAGTTGCTTCGCGCCACCGGAGGGGTATTTTGTCGGGATCACCCGCAGGCTGATATCATGACTTCCCGCCAACACCGCTCGCAGCATTGAGATCGCCTGCGGCTTGTTGTCTTCAATACCGATCAGCATTTCCTTCGGCTGTAAAACATGGGCGAGGATGCGAATACCTTCAACAACTTGCGCTGCACAGTCCTGCATCAGACGATCGTCGGCAGTGATGTAAGGTTCACATTCGGCGGCGTTGATAATCAGAGTCTGAATCTTGTCGCCGCCGCCCTGCAGTTTGGTGCCGGTGGGGAAGCCTGCGCCGCCCAGCCCGGCGACGCCAGACTGGTGGATACGGGCGATCAGCTCTTCGCGGCTGTGGCTACGGTAGTCGCTCCAGCCGTCGCGTTCGATCCAGCGATCTTCACCATCAGCGTCAATCACCACACACAGCTCAGACAGGGCAGAAGGGTGGGCTACCGTGTGCGGAGCAATCGCCGTTACGGTACCGGATGTGGGGGCATGAACTGGCAGCATACGCCCGCGGCCAAAGGTCAGCGGCTGGCCGCGTAACACAGTGTCACCGACCTTCACGCACAGCTCACCCTCAGCACCGATATGCTGTTTAAGAGGGATAACAAAACGGTTAGCCAGCGGGATCTGGCGCAGCGGCGTACCGCTGGACTGGGTTTTCATTTCGGGAGGATGAATACCGCCGTCGAAATCCCAGATCTTCTCTTTTCTGAAGGCAGAAAATAACTTAAGCATGTTGTTCCACAGGAATAATGCGAACCGGAATGGTTTGAAGATCCCATTTCCAGCTGTCGGTCGTTGTCGCTACCGGGCGTAACTCAATGCACTGGGTCGGGCAGGGGGCAACGCAGAGGTTGCAGCCGGTACACAGATCCTCAATCACGGTATGCATGGCGCGCGTGGCGCCTACGATGGCATCTACCGGGCAGGCCTGAATGCATTTGGTACAGCCGATGCAGTTTGGTTCATCGATCACTGCCAGCATACGAACCGGCTCCTGCGCACTTTCGTCACCGTCAACCGGCTGCGGATCGACGTTCAGCAAGGTGGCAATCTTCAGCATCACCGCTTCGCCGCCAGGCGCACAGCGGTTAATTTTCTCTCCGCCGTTACCTACCGCCTCTGCGTACGGGCGACAGCCGGGATAGCCGCACTGCCCACACTGGCTTTGCGGCAGCAGCTCATCAATTTTCTCAACGATCGGATCGTCCTCAACCGCGAAGCGGCGCGAGGCGTAACCGAGAATGATGCCAAATAGCAGCCCCAGTACGCTGATGGCTGCGATGGCGATCCAGATTGCATTCATTACAACTTCACCAGACCACTAAAGCCCATAAAGGCCAGAGACATAAGACCGGCGGTAACCAGCGCGATGGCGTTACCGCGAAACGGTGCCGGGATATCGGCGGCGACCATGCGTTCGCGGATCGCCGCAAACAGGACCATCACCAGCGAGAAGCCGACCGCAGCCGAAAAGCCGTACAGCGCCGACTGCAGGAAATTGTGCCCAAGGTTAATGTTGAGCAGCGCCACGCCGAGCACCGCACAGTTAGTGGTGATCAGCGGCAGGAAGATGCCGAGCAAACGGTATAACGCCGGGCTTGTTTTGCGCACCACCATTTCGGTGAACTGCACCACCACCGCGATAACCAGAATAAAGGCCAGCGTGCGCAAATAGGTCAGGCCAAGGGGGAGCAGGATCCATGTGTCAATCCACCAGGCACAGATCGAGGCGAGGGTCATCACGAAAGTGGTTGCCAGCCCCATCCCCATTGCTGTTTCCAGCTTTTTGGACACGCCCATAAACGGGCACAGGCCAAGAAACTTCACAAGAACGAAGTTGTTTACCAGCACCGTGCCGACAAAAAGCAGTAAGTAATCGGTCATTTTTCAGCCTGAGATAAAAAAGCCCCCTATTATCGGACAAGCCGCGGCAGGCGACAACAGGTTAACTGTAAGGTTATTACGGGTTCACAAAGGTGTTCTTCACGCGTGCCGAACGCTTAAAGTAGGGCACAAACAGTGCAGTCACCAGCAGGGGGAAGAGTAACTGACGCACCGCCAGCGCATCGGAGACGGGCGAAAACGCAAAAGCTTTAATAGCCAGTAATACAGAAACCAGTAGCCAGATAATATAGTGTTTCGGCACAGCCCGACGGCGTTTAAAAAACGCAATGGTTAACCAAAGCGTGTAGTACCACATGGCAATCGCAAAGGCGAAAGAAATAAACCACATGACAATATTACTGGTATTTTGCGCGCCCAGCGTTTTTAACGCGTGCGGCGACGTTAACGCCGTAGAGTAAAGGACGAGTGCCAGCGAAGCGCTTAATAATGCCATTAGCAGCCAGGCAAGCGGAGCCAGTAACCAGCCGCCAATTTTTTCTCCAGCCGTTGTGGTCATGTTCTCTCCCGAAGTCAGCGTAACAGTGCAAACTGCAAATTTGCAGGGGCGAGAGTATATAACATTTCCCGGGAATGGCTACCCTCTTATAGCACGTAACGCCACACGGACTTAGGCACTTCGCCAATGTTGAACAAACGCCCGCCAGAGACCAGTTCAGCGCGGCGATGATCTGCGGCGCGGTACATGCTGATAATCTCCTGGTTATCGCTCAGACTGTAGTTCAGATGATCAAACAACTTTTCCAGACTTTCGAGAGAATTAATTTTGCGAAATTTTAATAAATAGTCCTGAACGGTCATATTAATAATTTTCCATATTAAGAAGGAGTGATACCAAAGAAGTAATTCGGTCGAATAGTAAACGGAACAAAAAAGGCGTAAACATTTGCCGAAGCGTAGCGGCAAAAATAAGAATTTTCTTTACATGGCAAAATCAGGCGTCGGTCGACGCCTGGCGATGAAGGTTAACGCTGTTCATGACGGCTGGCAATATGCAACTGACATCATATGTCACTATTTTTGAGCAGTGCATGCGGCTTGGCTTGATTGACACTATTGACCGGTTCCGGCGGCTGGTAGTTGTCGATATGGCTGGCGATGCCCAGCAATATCACCGACACGCCCAACACAATCCATCCGGCTAACTCGATAATTCGATTAATGATTGTCGTCATGATTCGTTATTTTGTTTTATCCATAAATACAGTTTAAGAATTTTACAGCGCAGATTGCCGCCCGGCAAGCGCTTTGCAGTGTTGTTTTGCGATTGTAATCAGCTAGTTATAATTGTTAATCAGAAATTACTGATTGCATATATCGCCCCGAGGCGCAAAACCCAGTTTTAACCTATTGTGACCAGAGTAGAGATAGTGTGAAATATGTGTGTCAAAAGAAGAGAGGCGACGTCATGAACGACAAAATCCGTGTTGGATTAATAGGTTATGGTTATGCGAGTAAAACGTTTCATGCTCCGCTAATTGATGGCACGCCAGGGATGGAACTGGCGGCAATCTCCAGCAGCGATGCGAGTAAAGTGCATGCAGACTGGCCGACGGTGCCGGTAGTTTCCGAGCCGAAGCATCTGTTTAACGATCCCAATATTGATCTCATCGTCATCCCTACGCCCAATGACACTCACTTCCCACTGGCTAAAGCAGCCCTGGAAGCAGGGAAGCATGTGGTGGTGGATAAACCTTTTACCGTGACACTGTCACAGGCCCGGGAGCTGGACGCGCTGGCGAAAAGCCTCGGGAAATTGCTCTCCGTGTTTCATAACCGCCGTTGGGACAGCGATTTCCTGACCGTGAAAGCGTTGATCGCTGACGGGTCTCTCGGAGAAGTAGCCTTCTTTGAATCGCATTTTGATCGCTTCCGTCCGCAGGTACGCAACCGCTGGCGCGAGCAGGCGGGTCCGGGCAGCGGCATTTGGTACGATCTGGCCCCCCATCTGCTTGACCAGGCCGTTAACCTGTTCGGTCTACCGGTGAGTCTGAACGTCGATCTGGCCCAACTGCGCCCTGGCGCACAGGCCACGGACTACTTCCACGCTGTGCTGAGTTATCCGCAGCGTCGTGTGGTACTGCACGGCACCATGATGGCGGCGGCAGAATCGGCTCGCTATATCGTGCATGGCTCCCGCGGCAGCTACGTGAAGTTTGGCCTCGACCCGCAGGAAGATCGTCTGAAAAATGGCGAGCGTCTGCCGCAGGAAGACTGGGGGTACGACATGCGTGACGGCGTGTTGACCCGCGTTGAAGGCGAAGAGCGTGTAGAAGAGACCTGGCTGACGCTGCCGGGTAATTATCCGGCCTATTATGCTGGTATTCGCGATGCGCTGAACGGCGACGGTGAAAACCCTGTTCCTGCGAGCCAGGCGATTCAGATTATGGAGTTGATTGAGCTGGGGATTGAGTCTGCGAAACACCGCGCGACCTTGTGTCTCGCTTAAAAAAGTAAAGCCCGGCACTGCCGGGCTTTTTCTTATCCGCGTGCGACCTTGTCGCGCAGCGCCTGCTTCTCCGCAGGGGTCAGGAAGGCCATCTCAAGCCCGTTGATCTGCGCCTGGCGTATCTGCTCCCGGCTCAGTCCAGCCAGCGAGGCGGCAACCGTATACTCGTGAATAATATCCACGCCCTGAACCGCCGGATCGTCGGTATTCAGCGAGGCCATCACCCCATGCTCCAGGAAGGTTTTCAGTGGATGCTGCGCCAGCGTCGCCACGGTGCTGGTCTGAATATTGGAGGTCAGACAGGATTCAATCCCGATACGCTGCTCTGCCAGGAAGTCCATCAGAGCCGGGTCTTCAACCGCCTTCACCCCATGACCGATACGCTCGGCACCTAACTCGCGAATGGCCTGCCAGATGCTCTCCGGGCCTGCCGCTTCACCGGCATGCACGGTGATGTGCCAGCCAGCATCGCGGGCGCGGTTAAAGTGAGAGAGGAACAGGCTGCCCGGGAAGCCCAGCTCGTCACCCGCCAGATCCACAGCGGTGATATGGTCGCGGTGCGCCAGCAGCGCCTCAAGCTCCTGCAGGCAGGCGTCTTCCCCGAAGGTGCGGCTCATGATGCCAATCAGACGGGCCTCGACGTTGAAGGTCTTGCAGCCCTCACGCACGCCAGCAATCACCGCTTCAACCACGCCTGCCACCGGCAGTTTATGGGTCATCGCCATGTAGCCCGGCGAGAAGCGCAGTTCGACATAGTGCAAACCGTTGCGCGCGGCATCTTCGATATTTTCAAAAGCGACGCGACGACAGGCGTCCAGCGAGGCCAGAACTTTTACCCCCCAGTCGAGCTTGCTCAGGAAACTGACCAGATCCGGCTCGTTTTCCGTAACCTGCACATGTGGGATCAACGTCTCCAGGGTTTGTGCGGGCAGGGTTAAATTATACTGACGGCCCAGGTCAAGGATGGTCTGGGCGCGGATGTTACCATCAAGGTGGCGATGAACGTCAGTTAACGGGAGGGTGGTATCAATCATGGTCGCACTCTTTATTAGTAGAAGTGCGAGCCATTATACTACAGTTAATTAACCTATTAAAAATGCTGAGAAATTCATGCATTTGCAGAATGAAAGGGGCATATAGGGGGCAATTAACCTAATTTGCTGTTTAAAAACTCCACCTGATCCCGGTCCTTATCACACATCCATTTAGAGTAAACCTTATACACCATACTGGCATCAGTATGCCCCATCTGGCTGGCGATGAAAGAAGGGATCGCTCCTGCAGACAACAACCAGCACGCGTAAGTATGGCGAGACTGATAAGGCACACGGCTGCGTATTCCCGCTTTTTTTAGTCCCTGCTTCCAGCTATAGCCCAGCGCGTTTTTTGAATAATAGGGATTTGGAACGGCAAATTTAATTACGGGACGAAACACAAACCGTACGTGCTGCTGATCAGTGCTCGCATACGCACGATGGTTAAATGTGATTTCTGTCGTCTGGTCTGCACCGGTCAGATGGAACTGATCTCTTAACGCTTCGAGGGCTGGCTCCAGCAATGTGATTGTGCGTTCTCCGGCGGACGTTTTGGGCGGCCCGAACTGATCATAGTTGTTCAGATTCCGACTGACGTGAATTTTTCCATTGACCAGATCAACATCATCCCATCCAAGTGCGCACAGTTCCCCATGACGAAGACCAGCGTAAAAGGCCAGTTTCCATAAGTTAACAACTGAAGCCGGTAACACCGAAATGAATCGCTCGTATTCTTCCATCGTGAATGGATCCGGTGCTTTCCGCGGCCGTTTCAAAGAAGGAATATCTTCAAAAGGGCTGTTGGTAATAATGTGGCTACGTTTGGCAAATTTCAGCATGGCGCAAAGTGTGCGGATTTGCTCGTTTACCGTAGCCGGGGCACGGCCCGTTTTATTCAGATGTGGCACAACATCATTGCGTACATCCCCCAACAACAACTCCTTGCGGTATTTCAGAATGTCGATCTGTTGAATATCGGTGATCAGGGTTTCGCTACCAACGATCCGCAGCAGAATCTTGATGATGGAATGCATGTTCCGCGCTGATGCGTAGGACATTTCCAGCTCTTTGGTTCCGCTGTATTCATCACAAAGTTCCTGGAAGGTACTAATCCTCAACGTAGTTGAGAATTTTTTTGCTGCCTTAGAACCAGGAAACTGCAGGCCATAATCGAATATCCCCATCTGGATATCACTGGTGATCTTCGCTCTGAGCTGGCCTGCTTTTTTGAGGTTGGCGTTCGTCACCAGCCAGCCTTTAAGCGTTTCCCGGCAACGAACCCCTCGATAAATGAACCATATCCGAATCTTGCCATTGTGAATTTCAACACCCGTTGGCGCCACGTCACTGCTCCTGAACGAAACTGTTTATCTTTGGGAAGTTGTACCAAAGTGTCGCCCGCGGAGAGTTGTTATCTCCTTCAGTCTGGGTTACACGCTTAAAATGAATACCTTCGATCCAGCGATGAGCGCGGTAGCAGGTTACCTGCCGCTTTGAGAGTCCCGTTCTCTCACACAGCTTCGCCTCAACCACCCACTCTTCGTTAAAAATCACCTGTGCCATCTTTCACCTCAGGTAACCGACATCATTATAAAGATGCCGGTTGTTAAACATTGATATTTCAATATCAGGCGATCTGCCCGGGTAAGGATCGTAGGCGGCGCATGCCGGTCATTGCCGTGGCCACGTAGCTCGCTTTCCGGTTCACCACCTCCACCCAGACCTTCACTCCTTCCACCCTTACCGTGTACGTCTCTTTCATCCGGCTGCGCCCGTAGTTTCCGTACCGCTCTTGATGGGCCGCCAGGGCGATTTCGCAGGCCTGCCGCGCCAGCGGTGACTGTGTGCTGCGGTTAATCAGTCGCATGGTCATCTCCTTCGATACGCTTAAACTCGATCACCCAGACCCACGGGTTGGCCTGCCAACCGTCGTCGCCGTAGATGCTTTTCCATAGGCTACGAAAGCCAAGAAAGTGCTTATCACCAATGACGCAACATTCAGTCGGCGCGCCTACAGCTTTTGCATCCTCTTCACTGATGCCGTTCATCCGCTCGACCCGCACATTTGTAATCTCCAGCAAAATACGGCTGGCCCAGCGCGGCATGTGGATTGATGGGGTCCACCTCTCAACCACCGCCGGTTTGTTGCATTGCTCAATTGGCACGCGGTGTGTTTGTTGAGTCCAGCTCTGCTGCTCACTGGCTTTATAAACCAGAGTGGCAAGGTCAGTTGCCCGGCTATGTACCCGGAACGTCTCGCGCACCCAGATGCGATCGCTTGGCTTACCGAACGGACTATTCCAATAGTTGCCCGCCGCCAGCTCTCCGGCCAATTCGTTGCCTGCTAACTCACAGCCCATGTTCTTATCGATTACCGGGAATTTAACCGGGCGCCGGGTCTGCGTCTTTCGGCCGCCCAGGATCGCCCGCACCATCTGACCGTTAAAAATCATTCCGCGCTCAGTCATTCCAGGCCTCCAGCTCGTTCTCAATTTCTTCGTCGATCTCGTCGTTGGTGGCATCCTCATTGAGATAGCTCAGGGCTTCTTTCCGATACTGCTCACGACGTTCGTCATACCAGGCAGAGAACTCTGGCGACCAGCCACGTTTATCCTGCTGAAAGTCCACTCTGGCATTATCTTCGGCCATGCGTTCAACCATGCAGTCGGCAGTAATCAGGCCGCACTCTCGGATGTATCCGCGCAGATGGTGCTTGCGCCACCATGGGCTATATTTCGAATCGCAACGGCTTTTGAACTCAACTTCCCAGCGGCGGATACAGCGTGCATTTAGTGATTTGCTCATCTCGTTACCGGGAGGGCGAACCCTCCCGCCTCCCTTAGGCCACGTATTCCGGTTTCATATCTGCCAGGGTGATGCTGAACTTATCGTGCAGATCGTCGCCCAGATGACGTTTTGCCGACGCCAGCACGCGTTCAGCTTCCTCGAAGCGCTCGGCACCATCCGGTTCGCCGGGCTGCGGCAGGGAGTTAATTGCCGCCTCGACCCGGTTATACGCATCCACCAGGTGGTAACGCTTCACGGCCTTGTTTTTCAGCTCGGTGTACAGGGCAGAACCCAGCGCATTTTTGGCGCTTTCGATATCGGCCCGAACTGCTTTGGCGTTATCTACGCCCTGAGCTGCCTCAATGCGATCCCGGAAATCATCAGCCATAGCGTCAATGTTGGTGGCTGATTCCTGCGCGCTATGGGTTGTTGTTACAGTGTCACCAGGGATGTCAGCTAAGTTAACGCGCTGCGGTGCCGGATTGATCTCCTTCTCGGTACGTGGCTCAACTTCATCCGGGCTGTAGACGCCGAGGATGACCTCAGGGCAGTACAGGCGCGCCCAGTACTTCACCGCGAGATAGGCGATCTGCTGCTTGGGTGCCGTTTTCCACAGTGGGGAGTTCCGGGTGGTAATGTCAGCCAGGTAGATGTTCTCGCCCCAAGTGATATCCGTCTCGCCGCGCAGGACAGCGCCAACCCGGACAAACAGGCCCAGCTCATCGCGGCCGTCTTTCTTACCGGCGATCTTTTCCCAGTCGCCGCCGTATTCGTAATGGAAACGGCCCACTATGGCGCTTGAACTGGAGATAACTGCGTTTACCAGCTGCGCTTCGTAACCCAGAACGCCGTTAACCAGGTGCGTTTTCTGGGCGACCGCGTAAGGATTCATGCCCCACTGCATGGCCTGCATGACGATCGCCATGCAGTCGGCTGGTTTACCTGCCAGGTGTTTCGGTACAGTCACGGCAGACTGTGCCATCAGTTCAGCAAATGCTGTCAGCTGGCCGAGTGCCTGCACGTTGAATACTGCGTTGCTGGCAGAAATGGTGTTTGGAGTCTGTTCTGCGGCGATAATATTGGTGTTTTGCATTGTCATTCTCTCCATTAAGCCAGGCGCAGCGCTTCAAGGCGGCGCAGGTCGAAGTCGTTCAGTTCGTCGGTGTAGTCTTCGGTGATCGGCGCTGGCCACACGCCAGTGTCGAAAGCGTTAGCGATGCGATTCATGGTCTGGCGATACTCGAGCATGCCCAGCTCAATCAGTTCTTCGCTGGCCTCAACGATGGCGATCCAGTGATAACCCTCGTCTTTGTTAACGAAAATCCAGAAGAACTGGTCCAGTGCAGCGGTCTGCATGTACATGGCCGCGCTGAGGTGGTAATCGCGGTCGATGATTTCGCGGTGCAGGCGGGCGCGCAGGCCGGACTGCTTCACGTTCCACATGCTGATGGTTTTCAGGTCGGCCCCGATGCGTACGGCGTCGATGTCGATTTCCAGATCCGGGCGCACGCGGATTTCCAGCCCGGTCTCCTCATCGATACCTAAATAGCTCGTCTCAACAGCGCGATCAGGGTGCAGCAGCAGCTTGCCGGCGGTCGGGTGCTCATGCAGCGCTTTCTGAATGGCCAGCGCTGTTTGCATCTGCTGCTGGGTCACCAGAATCTTGTCGCCCGGGTTCTCGCGCCACGCATCCAACAGTTCGTCAGCGAATACCGCATCCGGCTTAACGGACTTCACCGCCTGGATCATCTCTGCTTTGGTGCCGGACACTTTCAGCGGTGCAGGTTTCTGCGCTTCCTGTGCCACCAGGTCAGGGTTGATGATCGCCAGCTGCTCGAGGAGCGCATCACGGCTACCGCTGGTTTTAACCGGCGCGGGCAGGGTGGCGTTGTGCTCTTTGATGCAGGCTTTCATCGCGGCAGCAGTCTGTTTCTGGTCAGCCTCAATGCGCTGGAATTCAGCTGGCAGCGTCATATAGCTCTGCGCTGTTTCCTCCAGGCTGCCGCCCATCGGCACCGGCGCGGGCAGGGTGGCGTTGTGCTCTTCCAGCAGCGCCTTGATGTCGTCAGCACTCAGCTGTGCTGGCAGGCTGGCGTTATGCGCATCGATAAAGGTGCGCAGGGTCGCCGCGGTGGTGAATGCCCCTTCCGGGATCACCGGCTCCACGCTGAACTCCTCATCGAGGTTTTCCGGCTGCAGCGCCAGCGCATGCACCAGGTTACCCATATCCAGCACTTTGGAGCCTTCGCGCGGGATGGTCTTGGCGACGTGGCGCGCGTTGAAGTACATCAGGCTGACGCGGGCATCTTTCACCTGGGTCGAGCTGATCCCGTTCGCTGCGTGATAAACGTTATTCGGCAGACCCTCATAGCGGCCCGGTTCGAAGTACGCCGGGTATTCGGCTACTGGTTCGGCCTGATGCGCTTCTGGCTCGATCTGATTCACTTCTGGTGTGTTTTGATGCGCAGAATCGTCATCCTGATGCGCATTTTCCGCATTTTGGTTCACATCGGCCTGTTCCTGGTTAGCCAGGCACGGCGCTGCGGCGGCCAGAACCTCAGCCGCACTCAGGGCATCTGTTTGCGGATCAGCTGCATCAGCGCTTTCGCCTGGTGGAACCGCGTCACCAGTTTCTCCTTCCTGCAGGTTAGTCTCTTCCATCTGCACATCGCTGGTGGTCTCCGTTACTGTTTCCGTTTTTTCGACTGCATTTGAGGGGGTATTGATGACCGGGTCAGCATTTCTACCAATAAGGTTATCGATAGAGAATACGCCGCCGCCGAGGTTGGCGACCTGTGGCTGGCTGGTAGCAGTCAGGTCTTCTTTAACCCACTTCGGATCGACTGGGTCACTGATGCCGTCAACGAACTCGCCGCGTTCCGCAGCTAACTGCTGATCGACAAAGTGGCTATCAATCTCATTCTCCGCAGGTTCGTCAGTAACAGGCTGAAGGGCCACTAACTCAGTTGCAGCATTGAATTCAGCCGTCATCGTCCGGTTCACGAACTCCAGATGCGCGGCTGGCGTCAGGTGGATATTCTCCGGCGCGATGCGAACCAGGTTAAAGATGGCCGCGCGGTTGACAGCCAGAACGCCTGGCTGGTTGCGCAGGATTTTGCTCCATGATTTCCATGGTTCTTCTTTTTTCGCGACAACCTCTTTGGCGCGGCGGTGAATGCTGCCGGGGATTTCCAGATGGTTGAAGTCCATCGGCAGAAGGGCGCAGGCGATCTCCAGATCGAGGGTTTCCAGGGTGTGATGCGCATCTGCGCCGCGGTCAGTTACATACCCGCCGTCGGCATTGGTGCCTGCGTCAGTGCGTTGCACGTGGCTGATGCGGTTACCTGCGGCCCATTCGCGCGTCAGGATCCCGCGGTCGATATAGGGGGTGGCCACCCAGGCCTTAGTGAACTGCAGCAGCAGCGCCAGTTCATGGCGTTTATCCATGCTGAACACTTTGCGAATGGCAGTCGTATAGCGCCACAGGTCTTTGGTATCGAAAGCCTTAATCTCAGAGCAGCTTTCAGCAGCAAGCAGAAGCGTCTGGACATAGCTGTTGTCGGTATCCATCTCCAGTGCATACAGTTCCGCATGTTCACCGCGGGTGACATGATGGCGCAGTTCGTCCACCGTCAGTTGAGCCAGCAGTTGCTGACGGAACGGCAGTTTGCATACTGGATAACGAGTAAACTCATCACCGGTTTTATGGACCCGCAGGCCATTCTCATACCAGTAATCAGGCTCATCCCTGGCCGGGAGCTTTCCACTCTTCCAGTCTTCAGCCAGCTGATTGCGATCACCAGCTTCAGCCTTAATCCAGCTCGACATGAAGACGGCAAGCAGTGCAGGGTCGTGTTCTTTGTCCTGCGGGAAAACGTCTTTGATGGCCTGCACCAGCTTCCACTCAGCATGCAGGCTGAGATCGCTAATATCAGCAACGTCATTTTTGGCCTTCAGGAGACACTGGAAGTAAACATTCCCCTCATCGCTCGCCAGTTCGTTGGCGACGATGTGCTGCTCCTGGCTGATTTCTGAAAGGTATTTGTCACCCAACAGATGAACGGCGAAGCGGACAGCCGGGGTGCGATTTTCAAGCTGGGAGGTGCTGCCCACCTCTGCGGTATCAGTGGCGGTTACCGCCGCGACCGGCTGATTCTCATCGCTGGTGGTGCTGTCCGGGACGGTGGTGGTTTCGCTCTGAGATGCGGCGTCGGGGATCACGTTCCAGGTGCGCTGGTCGTCGGCCAACTGATAGCGCTTACAGAACTCGAAGCAGACGACACCTTCTTCTGGCAGGTCGTCAACAATCGGCATATCGGTGCGTACAGGCTTGGCGTAGTCCTTACCGCGCCCAGTTTCGATGTCGGCGTCTTCCAGCGCGACATCGAGCGTCAGGGCGGCGCGCGCTGCACTTTTCGCAGTGAACCAAATCACCGCATCTTTCTTGCCAGACTTCTGACTGGCCTTAAGCAGATGGAAAAATTCCATGTCAGATCCTCATTTTTGGATGTAAGATCCCCGGGCCAGAGATAGCGCCCATTGGGTGTGTTTTTGGTTTTGGTATAAATTCCGGTGTAACTTTGGTCGGTGGCACCGGACGTAGACCCCGCCTTGCGCGGGTTTTACGTTAGGCTTCGTGGGCCATCTGGTCGTACGAAGCGCAACGCTTGGAGCAATAATCGAGTTCTTCGCGCGCCAGCTGGGCGCCGCGGATGAAGAGCAATACGTTTTTAACTTCTTTGTCTTTCTCGATTGGTTTGCGGCAGTACGCGCATGTCTTCTGCATCATCATCTCCTCAGAACTTAACCGTGGTTTCCGCTGGAACTTCGTCACTGCGAACGATCCGTTCAACCGGGTAGCAATCCCCTGAAACCTTCTGTTCGATAGCGGCCTGCTCGCATTGCTGCTGACTGTCATAAACATCGAGAACGACATCCTGGAATTCACCATTGGTCATGCCGATGGTCAGGACGAGAGCGAATAAGGTGCCCATCAGTGTGTACCTGCCGGAACCAGATGCGGTTCAATATTGCGTGAGGCATACGGTCGGCGGATGTGGCGCAGATTTCCCTGCGGTTCGTGCCAGTACATGCCTTCGCTGTAGTTAAAAGAGACCAGCCATGCTGCGCCGGTACGCTGATTACGCATTGGAACGGCGCGACCGCTGTTTGGTACTGCTGGATTAATTTTCATCTCAATCACCTGTTTGCCCTTGTCGCCAGGCTGGCGGAACATTTCTTTAACCTGACAACGCTGCGCTTGTTGTCGATGTAGAAACATTACAAGTTTATCTAGAAGCTGTAAAGGTGATTTATAGAAAAACTTTAAATTGAGGTCGTGCGAATTGACGCACATGTGATTGCGTTAAAGAATTTTTAGTTCGAAATGTTTTTGATGATATCTGCTACATCGCCCTTAAGAAGGTCGAGTTCCTTTAAAACGCTTTTCGCGTGGACGATCAGACGATTCTTTTCTGCTTCAGGCATCTGGTTGAATAAAGCCAATAACGCCTGCTCTTTGTCATCCAGTGGGGTAGAACGCGCTAACTCTTCCAGTTCATCTGCAGTTGGCTCTTCACCGGGAGGAAGAAAGAACCAGTGTCCCGGCTTGCCTGTCGCAGCTGAGAGGCGCTTAAGGCGCTCACCTCTTGCAGTGGTGTCGCCTTTAGACCATTGATGTGTCGCTTGTGGGCTAACCATGACTCTACGGGCCAGCTCTGAAAGGTTCCAGCCAGTCTGCGCAAGTACTTGGTTAATGCGGAAGGCAAAGTTCTTATTTTCTTCTTTCATGCAATCCATTTTACAAACCTACCTTGTAAACATCACTTCAAGACTTGTTCAAGAAAAACTAGAAATGCTTGAAGGTTGAATGTATAGTTTTCCTTGAAACGAAAAGGAGAACCCATGAACCCTGAATTAAAGCGCCAGATCTGCACACAGATGAGTCAAACAGACATAGCTATTGCGCTTGGAACTACACCGCAAACTGTAAGCCTATGGTTGAGCGGGCAGGTGCCAGCGAATCGCGTAATCCCTCTCTGTAAGGTTCTTGGGTGGAGCATTACGCCGCATCAGTTGCGTGAAGACATCTACCCGAACCCCACCGACGGTTTACCAAAGGAGGAGCATTAACAATGCAAACACTTTCTTTTCAACAGAATACCAGAGCGCCGACAGAGCGCCTGACATTCCAGTTTCAACAAGATGAGAGGGATAGCCAAAAGATTGATCACCGTGCCATCTGTTCTGCCGTTCGCGCCTGGGCAGCAGCAGAGGGGCGTGTGGCTGTAGCCCTGGCAATCAAAGAGGCGGTTGAAGAGGCGGTGCTGGTAGGGATCGACACCAGCTGCAATGCCGATGTGTGGAATGTGAAGCTGTTTCGATGGCTGGATAACAAGGAGAAGTCTCCAGTCTACCGGGCGAACGTCGAGCAACTGGAGCCGGTCATCATTTCGGTTTTGCCGCTGGCGTACCGGGATCGGGTTGTTAAGCACGATAGCTTCGCGCTTCGCATCGCCAAGTCGGTGAAAGAGGATGCCGAGGCCATTCAGGCAGTCGTTCTCAAAGCCCCCAAACAGGAACGCTGGAAAGAGATCAGCGAAAGCATAGTTGCTAAGTACCTGCTGGATGGACCGGATTCAGTCGCGCCAATTATGGCGATGGTCACGACGATGCTTGGAGGTGCGATTTGACGAGTTCTAAAAAGGCGAAAGCCGCGGTGCGTGAACACCAACGGCTTTCAAGTGCAAAAACTGTGCGTAATTGCGGAGGTGAGTATGTCAAATACCGCTGAGATATTCAAATTCCCCGTTCCAAAGCAGGAACAACAGGAGAGCCGCATGGCTGATCTGGAAAATGGCTATCTTCGTTTAGCCAATCAGATCCAGGATGCCCTGTGTATCGTTGAGCCAGCGCTGAAAGACGGCGTCAGCATCGTCGATTAAATCGAAAGGAGCCATAAATGGCAGGTAATACCCTTACTGGTCTGATCCCGACCATCTATACCGCGCTGGATGTAGTATCCCGCGAGCAAACCGGTTTTATCCCTGCAGTTTCGCGTGACGCCAAGGCAGATGCAGCTGCTAAAGACCAGATTGTGCGCGCACCAGTTGCGCCGCCAACCAAGACCGAAGACATCATTCCAGGACCTTCAGCACCAAATACCGGTGATCAGAATATTACTGGCGTAGATGTCACCATCACCAAAGCCAAAATGGCCCCGGTCAAATGGAACGGTGAAGAGCAACTGGCTCTTGGCCCGGCAGGTACCTACAACACCATTCTGGCTGCACAGTTCCAGCAGGCATTCCGCGCACTGGCGAACGAAGTGGATGCTGATCTGGCTGCATTGTATCTGAACTCCTCCCGCGCAGTTGGTGCACCGAAAGATACTCCTTTCAGCATCAAAGACGATCTGTCCGATGCAGCGCTGGCTCGTCAGATCCTGACCGACAATGGTGCGCCAACTACTGATCTGCGTATGGTGCTCGGCGGCGAAGCCATGGCGTCCATCCGCGGTAAGCAGTCCGTATTGTTCAAGACGAACGAGGCTGGCACAGACCAACTGCTCCGTGAAGGTGTCATTGGCAAAATCATGGGCTTCAATCTGCATGAGTCCTTCAGCATTAAGCGCACAGCGAAGAGTAATGCTGCGGGCTATAAGGTCAATGGCGCCAAGAAAGAGGGTGACATTATTGTTGCTATTTCTGCGGGAACTGGAGGTATTGCAGCCGGTACCGCGGTGAAGTTTGATGGTGATGACAACCAGTATCTGGTTGTGGCTGCTACTTCTTCCAGCATCACCATCAGCTCTCCGGGCTTGCGTCAGGATCTTGCAGATCAGGCTGCGGTCACTGTGCTGAGTGAATTCGCGCCAAACATGGCGTTTGACCGCGGCTCATTCCTGCTGGCCAGCCGTACTCCGGCGATGCCGGAAGGTGGCGATACTGCCGACGACGTGATGAACGTGACCGACCCGAAATCCGGCATCACCTTCCAGGTAGCTTTGTACCGCCAGTACCGCCAGGTGCGTTACGAGGTCGGTCTGGCTTGGGGTGTTGCTGCTGTGGCACCACGTCACTCCGCCATCATCATGGGCTAACCGCTGGGGCTTCGGCCCCTTTGTTATTCAGGAGGCCCAATGGCCGGATTGACCAAAGAGCAGCGCGAACAGCGTGAGGCTGAAAAGCTTGCCGCGCAGAATGGCGCTGAACAAACTCCTGTCCAGCAGGACCAGCAGGGTATTGAGTTGGTGGTGATGGTGCGTGATGCGCCCGAATTCCCCGGCGGCCCGCTGAGCGCTGAGGTTCACCCTGACGAGGTGGATAACTGGCTGGCGCTGGACTGGCGTCTGGAGGACTAACCATGCTGGTTGCCGAACCCCATTCGCCTGACTTCAACAGCTACGCCAGCGTTATTGACCTGCGCACGTTCGCGGCGGGGCGCGGATATGCCGTTCCTTCGGATGATGGCGAATGTAGCCAGATGCTGATGCAGGCAATGGACTATCTGGAAGGCAAGACATGGCGCGGCGAGCGCTCCAGTGCATCACAGCCGCTATCGTGGCCGCGTGCGGGCGTGCGCTTCGACGGCGTTGACCTGCCAGATGACACCATCCCACAGCGCCTGGTTGATGCGCAGTGCCGCCTGGCTCTCGAATCGCAGGAGATTGAACTCACGCCGTCGGTCGCTGGTGGCGGTGCGGTATCCGCGAAAAAAACTGAGGCAGGTCGCCGCAGCGTTGTACACGCCAGGACCGACTCTCGCGGAGTTAGCCGCTTTTGGTTTGACGCCTGAGGACGTGGAGGAAGAGGTGGGGATCCTGCCGTCGGTATGGAAATCATTCACCATCTTCTCTGCACTGGCGACTCAATGGCGCGTTGGCGCGGGCGGGGCGACCGGCCTTGATTACAACGTTCTCCCCTGGGTATTTGGGTTACACGGGGTTGATGATGCGGCGGCCTGCATGGCTGACCTTCAGATTATGGAAAGCGAGGCTCTCAAAGTAATGCACAAGGAGACGAAATAATGACAGACCAGATCGCCTCGATTACTTTGCGGGCCGATGTTTCTGACCTGAAAACTGCCAGCAATGAGCTGGATAAACTCGGTGAAGCCGCGGCTGGTGCCGTCGGCAAAGCTGATGACCTTAACAGCGTTTTCCGCGCTGGTGCTGAGTCTGCAAAGCAGGGCAGCGAAGGTATCAAGGAGCAACAGGCTGCGCTGAAAGGCCTGCTTGAGAATATCGATCCGGTAAACAAAGCGCTGAACCGGCTGGACGAACAACAAGCCGCGCTGCGTAACTTCCAGACCAAAGGCTTTCTGGATACCGATGATTTTCAGCACTACAAAAAAATCCTGGACGATACCCGGCTTAAGCTGACGGATACCGGCGAAGCAGCGGCGCGTGCCCAGGCAGAACTTGCGGCCACTCAGGCGGCAGAGAAGCAATCAGCCGCGCTGAAAAACCTGCTGGGGTCAATCGACCCGACGATCCGCGCATTCAACTCGCTGGACGAGCAGCATGCGCAGCTGGTGGCACACTTCGAAGCGGGGCGCATTAACGGCACCCAGTTCGAACATTTCAACACTATCCTCAACCAGACGCGTGAACGGCTCTCTGGCGTGGCTGACGTGCTGCCTGATGCGCTATCCCGACAGGAGGCCGCTGCACGCCGCGCTGGAATTTCTGTGGGGCAGTACAGTGCTGCACTGCGCACGCTCCCGGCGCAGTTCACCGATATTGCTACTCAACTGGCAGGTGGACAATCCCCATTCCTGATCCTGCTACAGCAGGGTGGGCAGATTAAGGATTCCTTCGGGGGCCTCGGTCCAATGCTCCAGGCTCTGAGGGATGCATTATTTGGCTTTAACGAAGAAAGCAGAGAGACCGCTGAATCGGCAACAAACATCAGTGATGCTGCTGAAGGTCTTAATAACACGAGTGAGGCAGCGGAGAAATTGGGGCGGGCGGGTGGTCTGCTAAATACATTTAACCTTGCTATTGCGGGTTCTTTAGCTGTTCTGGCTGTTCTGGCGGGAGCTGCTTATAGCTCATCCCAGCAGTTCGACAATGTTGCCAGATCGCTCATTTTGATGGGGGGGGCTGGCTTCTCATCAATGCAGCAATTGAATGACGCGGCAAAAGATGTTGCAGAAAATGCTGGCGCGTCCCTGGCTGATTCTGTTGATACCCTGGTACAACTTAATGACACCGGGAAGTATACCGCCGACCAGATGACTAAAATCGCCAAATCCATTATGGCTATGGGGGATGCTGGCCTCGATACGAAGGCTGCGCTGGCGGATTTTTCACGGCTGGCAAGCGATCCCATTGAGGCGCTGGCAAGCCTTAATCAGCAATATGGCTTTGTTGATGAAGCTATGATGAAGCACATCATCACCCTTGAAAAAACTAAGGGCAAAACAGCAGCTGCAAACGAAGCGATAACGTTGTTTGCCAGCACCATGGAGGACCGTAGCAATAAAATTGTTGAGGCCACCGATAATATCGGGCAAGCGTGGAACGGACTAAAGGCTTTTTCTTCCGATGTTTTCGGCCAAATCGGGGTTACAGTTCGAGCCTGGGGTAATCAGGTTATCGAGGTATTTAAGCTGTTGGGTACCTCGTTTGAAGCTTTATTCGTGAAAATGAAAGAACTCTCCCTGGGGATTATGGGGGGGATGATTACCGGCTTCACAGAGATTGCAAACAAACTCCCTGGTGGGGAGTCCCTCATAAAAGGCATGGGGTTTAACGGTCTGGCTGAAAGTGTTGCTAAAAACCGTGAAGCCGCTAACAAAGAGTATGCCCAGCTTACCGCCGACTATAACAAGCATTTTTCAAACTTGAGTAAATCCCAGCGCGAGTGGGAAGAGGAGGCCAAGAACGGTCCTGGCGGCGGGGTAAAAGGCACCGGTTCTGTTGATAAGCAAACTAAGGATGCTGTATCGAAACTCGCCCAAGGTTCAGCAAGGAAAATTCAGGAAGCCAGGGCCACTCTGGACGCTGGCGATCGCACCCTGGAGAACTACCGCGCCCAAGCCCGAAACCTAACTGAAACGCTCGAAACCCTGCGTCAGACCGGCGATCTTCACGCCAAAAACACCGAATTCAGCAAACAGCAATCGCATTTTGCCGAATTAGACGAGGCCGCCAAAACCCGCGCGCTGACTGCGCAGGAGAAATCCCTTCTCTCGAGTCGTGAAGCCATCCTCAACGCCGCTAAAGTTGTGGATCAGAAAAACAAGGAAGTTGAGGCCCAGCAGAAGATTAATGGCCTGGCGCAGCAGGCAAACAAATACGTAACCCAGATGGCAGAGAAGACGGCAGCCCTTCGAAGCGGGTCCGGCCTGAACAGCCGAATGGCTCAGAGGATGAATGAGGAGGCGCAGCTCCGACAGGGGTGGTTAAATGGTGGTGGCAAGCTTGAAGATGCTGGTTATGAAAAAGAACTGGCAGCGCTTCGGAAGTATTACGCTGAAGAGGATAAGCTGCGCGGCGACTGGAAAGCTGGTGCTGTAAGCGGCTGGAATGAGTATCTGGACGCCGCCACGAATACCTACGATGCCGTGAAGAATGTTGCCAGTTCCACGTTGACAGGCCTGAGCGACATGCTTACCGAGCTTATGACAACCGGCAAAGCATCGGTTAAAGAGTTCGGTAAGTCGATGCTTAAGATGATCCTGAACGTGACGAACCGCCTCATGGTTGCCTACGCAGTGCAGGCGGCAATGGGGTGGATCAGTGGTGGTTCTGGAGCTTCGGCTGGTGCAGGGCAATCATTCGCTGTTCCGTCATTCACCCCGAATGCAAAAGGCGGAGTCTATGAGTCTCCGGGCCTAAGTAAGTACGTGAATGGCGTCTATGATACACCTCAATACTTCGCGTTCCAGGGAGCCTCGAAGTTTGCCAAGGGCGGTGTCTTTGCTGAGGCCGGTGCTGAGGCGATTATGCCGCTAACGCGTGATTCCGCTGGCCGACTTGGTGTCAGGGCGCAGGGAGGAGGCGGTGCCCAGCCGCAGGTCAACATAGATATTTATGTCGATAATAAGGGCAATGCAACATCAAACACATCTGGAGACGGAAGCGCTGCAGCACGGGCGTTAGGGAAGGAAATAGAATCTAAGGTGACGGAGATCCTTGCGAGGGCTGCTCGAAGCGATGGCCTGCTTGGTAGACAGTTCCAGTCCAAATAAGCACCGTCTTAAATTCTGAGATGGCAATATCACCCGTACCTGGTTACACCGATGCTTCCCCTGGTTATTATGCTCGAAACCATACTAATCAGGGGATGATAATGAAAAAGGTCTTCACGACTGTGGTGTTAGCAATGGCTCTTTCTGCGTGCGCTGGTAATGGCCCAGGCAATAACGTGCAAAAACAAGCCAAGTATGATGAGCTGTCAAAATGCGATCTGGACTTAGAATTTCCCTCTCAGGCGCCAAAAAATAAAATGGAATTTGCTGAGTATCTTTCAACTCAGGCACGTAACGCATCTGCGGATCAGTTCGTAATTCAAAAGCGGATAGAAATCCTTCAAATGGTTGGGTGGAATGATTCTGTTGCCGATGCAATAGCTACTTGCGGTGTCAAAAGAAAAGACAAACGTAAGGAGTATGCCTCAGGAGTGTTTGAGGCGATGAAGTCAGCTACTACAGGTGCTGATGAAAAGCATGCTCTTATCAATGCCTACAGCTCCTGGGAAGCATATGTGACCAGCCAAACATCTCTCGCCAAACAGGATTTCAATGCCAAGGTGAGTTACTACAAAAATATGTGATTATGCTGATATTTTGACACCAAGCCCCGCCCGGGGCTTTCATGACAGCCCACTCATGTGGGCTACATGTTCTTGCAACCATGCCCAATCACACATGACTGTCTGATTGTAGTAATGCGTTCAGCTGCTTTTTCAATTATGTAATCCTGCGCCAAACCAGCGCAAATTGTGACAATCAACACGATTAGCCAAACCCGGTTCATTTGATCCTCTAAACAAATATGAAGCGATGGTGCAGGGCCGCTCTGTGGCGGATGCCTGTTATTTTATAAGCATGCCCAAACTGGCAGTCGTAACTGTTTGAACGAGCGTTTTCAGGGCTTCTGTTGATAGACCGCCTAAAGCTGCTTTCGCTTTTTCCTTATCAGTATCGTTTAGATTAGATATGGCAATAAGGTCTTCCAGCACTATGACAGCGTCACGGTGGAACTTGATAGTATGCACGTTAAGTATGGAACCCAAACCGCCGTCATCTCTTATGAAATCAATACCTTTACTGGTAATTTTCAAGCTTTCTAGTTGAACTGAAATTTTACCTGACAGATCTTTTAGGAAAAGACATTCAAGTAGTTCGTGTTCATACAGATAATAGAGATTCGCCACCAGGTTATCTAAGTTTCCAAAGGACTGCAAATAATGAGACTTTCGCTCTTGCGTGATCCCATAAGGTGCCCGGTTATAGAGTTCCTGTAATAGTTCGTGCTGAGCAGTTCGATTGTATTTATCCATTGATGATTCCTAGTAATGATGTCTGTAGTAATTATTACAAGGGCATTATTTGAACATGTAAATTTTCTTTTAAGATTAACTACTGCGTTCTGTAACGATACCTTATTTACTGTACGGATGTAGTCTGGAATTATTTTTTATCTTTCGATCCCAGCTCCGGCTGGGTTTTTTTATGGAGTAAACATGGCCATTGAGACTTACAGCTGGCGCTCGCAGCTCGGCGCTGGCCCCATTGAATATGGAAAGACGGTGCGTGCGGCGCAGTTTGGCGATGGCTATGAGCAGGTTGCCGAGAACGGCATCAACTCCACCGCGATCCAGGTGCCGATGAAACATACCGGCACTGAGACAGAGGTAAACGCAGTGCGCGATTTCCTCCTGGCTCACACCGTTAAGGCTTTCATCATCACGCCGCCGGGCGAAGAGAAGGGGCTGTATCGCGTTATCGCCGACTCTGTTCGCAAAAACCAACTGAACAGCAAATTCGCTGAGCTGACATTTACCATTAAGCGCGCCTATGGCGTTTTTGCCTGAGGTAGAACATGACAGCACTGATTGATACAGCGGCGAAGCTGGCGCCAGGTGGCAGGGTCCGCCTGGTCGAAGTGGATGCCTCAGAGTTCAGCGGCGGGATCCATCGCTTTCACTACAGCCCGTTTCCCCACACGCCAGCCGAGATTGACGCGGCGAACGGCGACGAGGCCAGGCTGGGGCCGAAGCCCATCATCTGGGATGGCAACGCCTACGAGTTCTGGCCTTTCCAGGTCACCGACCTGGCGCTTTCAACCGATCAGGCCGCCGAGCCAAAGCTCAGCGTTTCTAATCTGGACGGCCATATCACTGCGCTGTGTCTCCAGTTTAAAGACATGGTGAATGCAAAGGTGAGCATCATCGACACCTACGCGGTTTACCTGGATGCGGTGAACTTCCCGGGCGGTGTTAATCCGACAGCAGACCCGACGATGTTCTCCCTTCAGACCTTCTGGCTGGATACCAAAACCTCTGAAGATGACGAGGTGGTGTCCTGGTCGCTCAGTAGCCCGGCAGACCTGCAGAACCTGGTCATACCAACCCGGCAGATCACCTCGCTCTGCGAATGGGCACTGCGCGGACAATATCGCAGCGGTGACGGCTGCACCTACAACGGCACGGCATATTTCGATGCGAAGGGTAATGCGGTAGCGGACCCGGCGTTTGATGTATGCGGGGGTTGCCTCAGTGACTGCCGCAAGCGTTTCGGCGCCGGGCTGGCAGAACCGAACACTGCCGTTCTTGATTTCGGCGGCTACCCGGCGACAGTTCTCTTCTCCCGATAACCGGATAAACTCATGAACAAAACCATTATGACGGCGATCCGGGCGCATGCGCTGGAGGAATCCCCACGCGAGTGCTGCGGCTTCGTCATTCAGTCAGGACGGCGCCAGCGCTATATCCCGGTGCCGAACAGCCACGAAAATCCAACAGAGCATTTTCGAATTGACGGTGAACACTGGGCGAACGCCGAGGACGCCGGGACCATTGTCCGCGTCATTCACTCCCACCCGGGCGATGGCGCACGGCCTATCCCCTCTGACCTTGATCGCCAGCAGTGCAACAACTCTGATGTGGTCTGGGGCATTTACGCGCCGGACTGCGATGAATACGCAGAGATATCACCAGATGCCATCCCGCTGATTGGCCGCCCGTTCCTCCTTGGTTCGCTCGACTGCTGGGGGCTGGTCATGGACTGGCACACCACCCAAGGCGTCACGCTGAACGATTTCCGCGTAGATTATCCGTGGTGGGAAAGCCAGTACCCGGACAACCTCTATTTCGATAACTGGGAGCTCGAGGGGTTTGTCGAATGCGACCCCGCGCCCGGGTGCATGGTCATCATGCAGGTCGAGTCGGACAAGTGGAACCACGCGGGGATCATCACCGAAGACGGCGAACTGCTGCACCATCTGTACGGCCAGCCATCCTGTATCACGCCTTATGCCCGTGGATATTTTAAAGACCGGACGATGATCTGCGTTCGGCACAAAGACCTGCCGCAGGAGATTAAGCCATGGCGCGCTTAACCACGATTCGATTGTATGGCGCGCTGGGTGCCCGGTTTGGCCGCGTTCACCGGCTGGCGGTGCAGACGTCAGCGGAAGCGGTAAAGGCGCTGTGCATCAACCTGGACGGGCTGGAAAGCTTTCTCATGAATGCAAAAAAAAACGGCATGACCTTCGCAGTGTTTCGTGGCAAACGCAACATCGGCGCACAGGATTTTAAGGAGCTGGGCGGTGACAGTGATATCCGCATCGCGCCTGTGATGGAAGGGGCGAAAAAGGCGGGTATGTTCCAGACGATCCTTGGCGCAGTGATGGTGGTGGCGGGCATCGTAGTGTCTGGCCTCTCTGCTGGCTGGGCCAGTCCGGTCGGTGGCGCCATGATTTCTGCTGGTATCGGCATGGCTGCAGGCGGTATCTATCAGATGCTCTCGCCGCAGCCCAAAGGCCTTCAGGGGCGCGATGACCCTGACAATAAGCCCAGCTATGCCTTCGGCGGCGCAGTGAACACCCTGGCGATGGGCAACCCGGTCGCGCTGCTGTATGGCGAGCGCGAAATTGGCGGCGCCATAATCAGTGCGGGGATCGTGGCCGAGGACATCTGAGAATTTCTTACTCTTCAATTAGCACCCAATCGGGTGCTTTTTTTATGGATGCAATATGGCAACGATTACTGGTGCAAAAGGCGGCAGTCAGAAGCAGCACACGCCTGTTGAACAACCCGATTCCGCGCAGTCGATGGCGCGCTGCCGTATGCTGCTGGCGCTCGGTGAAGGCGAGTTTGCTGGTGGACTGGATGCTACCCGGATCTTCCTTGACGGCACGCCGCTGGGCAACGCCGACGGCTCGATGAACTTCGAGAATGTTTCCTGGGACTTTCGGCCGGGCACGCAGACGCAGTCGCCGATCCCCGGGTTCCCCGCCGTGGAGAACGAGACCAGCATTGGCGTGTCGCTGACGAAGGCCACTCCCTGGACCCGCGCCATCAGCAATACCCAGATTGATGCTGTGCTGGTGCGTATCGGCATTACCGGTCTGCAGCAGCAGGAGAATGATGGCGATATCGTCGGCACTTCCGTCACCTATCACATCGACGTGGCGGTAGATGGCGGGGCATACAGCACCGTGCTCACCAAAACCGTAACCGAAAAGCTCAGCTCACTGTACGAGCTGACCCACCGCATCAATCTGCCGAAGGCAAACACCGGCTGGCAGATCCGCGTGGTTCGCAATACCGCCGACAGCACCAGCCAGATGCTACAGAACAAAACGCAGGTGCAGGCCATCACAGAGGTGATCGACGCGCGCCTGCGCTATCCGCATACCGCGCTGCTGTATGTGTCGTTCAACGCAAAATCCTTCAACAACATCCCGAAGATATCCTGCAAGCCGAAAGGGCGGATTATCCGCATCCCGCAGAACTATGATCCGGTTAGCCGGGTTTATAACGGCACCTGGGATGGGACATTCAAATGGGGCTGGTCGAATAACCCGGCGTGGATCTGGTTCGATGTACTCACGGAGCCGCGCTTTGGCCTGGGTCGTCGGGTAACGGCAGCCATGCTGGATAAGTGGGAGCTGTACCGCATAGCCCAGCGCTGTGACCAGAAGGTGCCGGACGGTAAGGGCGGCACCGGTACCGAGCCGCGCTTCCTGTTTGATGTCTATATCCAGTCGCAGGCCGATGCCTGGCAGGTGATTAAGGATATCGCCGCTGGCTTCAACGGTATGACATTCTGGGGCAACAACATGTTCAATGTTGTCTCGGACATGCCAGCGGACACGACGAAGCTACAGATCCTCACTCGCGCCTCGGTCGTCGGAAAGCCGAACTATTCCAGCGGCAGCGAGAAGAACCGCTACAGTTCGGCGCTAATTAACTTCAGCGACCCGGACAACCACTATCAGGATCGCACCACTGCGGTGATGTTTCCTGACCTGGTTAAGCAGTTCAAATTCAAGCAGACGCAGCTGACTGCCATTGGCTGTACGCGTGAGAGTGAGGCGCAGCGTCGCGGCGGCTGGGCGGTGTACTCCAACTATCTTGATCGCCTGATCACGCTGCAAACCGGGCTGGATGGCTTTGCCTATGTTCCCGGCACCGTGTTCGCTTTTGCGGATGAACGCTTTTCCGGGCGAGTGTATGGTGGGCGCGTTGTGAGTTACAACGCCGGGCTTAAAGCCGTTACAACCGATCGCGGGACCAGCGCCGTTCCGGGCGACACGCTGATGATCCGCACACAGGGCGGCATTGTGGAAAACCGGGTCATTCAGGCGGTCAACGGCACGCAGTTAATCGTGGCCACGGCGTTTTCCTCTGCGCCAGCGCCGGATGCCGTTTTCGTTATCGATGCCGGACAGCTGCGCCTGCAGTATTTCCGTGTGATGAACCTGACGTTCAATGACGAGGAGAACACCTACACCATTACGGGTGCGGAATACAACGCCTCGAAATATGACGCTGTCGATAACAATGCGCGCCTGGACATCCCGCCGATCAGCCTGATTCCTACTGGTGTTGTCTCTCAGCCCGGAAACGTCGTGGTATCAAGCTACGACTCAGTGAGACAGGGGCAGCGCATTGCCACGCTGACGGCCTCCTGGGATGCTCCGCTGGATAAAGCAGGGAAACCGCAGGCAGACGTGATCGCCTACCAGGCACAGTGGCGAAGGGGTGACAGCGAGTGGGTTAACGTTCCGCAAACCGGGCTTCGCAATATCGAAGTGCCGGGGATCTACGAAGGTGATTACCTGGTGCGTGTCAGGGCGATTAACGCTGGCGGCGCATCCAGCCTGTGGGCCACCTCAGTGCTGACGCATCTCAAGGGCCGGGCCGGTGATGTGCCAAAGCCCGCCAATTTCCGTACCACGCCGTTGCTCTGGGGCGTACAGCTGGACTGGGATTTCCCGGCTGGTACCGGCGATACCTTACAGACGGAGATCCAGTATTCCACTGCATCGTCCGGCACAAATCCGCTTCTGCTGGCCGGGGTTCCCTATCCGCAGCATGTTTATCAGCAACTGGGCCTGAAAGCCGGAGTAGGATTCTGGTACCGCGCGCGGCTTGTCGATCGCACCGGCAATAAGTCGGCATGGACTGACTTCATTCAGGGCAGCAGCAGCTCGGTAGCAGCTGATTACCTGGTGGATATCGACAACCAGATCAAACAGACAGACGCGTATAAGGAACTCACCTCGGATATCGCCGATCTCAGCGACGATATTCAGTCAGCGCGCGACGACATCAGCAAAGTCACGACAGAGTCGGCGGCAACCAAAGCAGGCCTGGCACAGGAGGTAACGGACCGTAAGAAAGCCATCACCGACGAGGCTGCGGCGCGAGGCCAGGCGCTGCTGACCGAGAAGAACGAGCGCGTCGCGGATATCAGTAACGTCAATCAGACGATCCAGACCACTACCGAGTCACTGGCGCAGCAGATTGGGCAGATTTCTGCTGGCACCGGCTCGCAGTTCGACCCGGCAAAAATCTGGTACTTCGATTCGACAGTGGAGGGCTGGACCGGGAACGGGACCCCGACCATCGTTGACGGCTGGATACGCCCGGCGAACCATGCCACCGATCCGTGGGTGCAGTCTCCCGGTTCACTGGGTGTTAACTCTTCGTCCTATCGCTTCGTTAAATTGCGTATCAGGAAGTTCGGGGCGCCGGGCTGGGCGGGGCAGCTGCGGTGGCGTGGTACCGGTGGCTTCAACGACACCAACATGCTCAATGTCGCCGAGCCTGCATACGACGCGAACGGGATCGCCACGCTGGAGTTCGACAATATCCCCTGGCTGACTGAAACCACGATGAATCAGTTCAGGCTGGATCTGTCCACTAAGCAGGATGCGACGAATTACTTTCTGATTGACTGGGTGGCGCTCGGACGGCCTACTCCCGGCGCGGGTATGGCTGCGCTGCAGCAGGAAACGACAGCACGTGTTGCTGGCGACCAGGCGGAAGCCACAGCGCGCGAGACGCTGGCGGCGCAGATCCGGGGCGGTTATACCGGTGATGACCCGTCGAAGCTGGCCTCGGGCTTGCTCTACACGGAACGCCAGGCGCGCATCACGGCGCAGGAAGCGGAGGTGACAGCCAGGACGGCGCTGGAAGCGACCGTTAACGCCAACAAAGCCAGCGTGACGCAGGAGCTGGCAACGCTGACGACTGAGCAGGAGGCGCAGGCCACCACGCTGTCGGGCCTGCAGACCACCGTCGGGAAAAATACCGGCGATATCACGCGCATCGATAAAGCCGTCGCTGATAACAACAAAGCGCAGACTACCGCGCTGGCTGCGGTCAAGGCTACCACCGACCAGAACACGGCTGACATCAGCACGGAAACCACGGCCCGCACGGATGCAGACAGTGCGCTGGGGCGTCGTATCGACAGCCTGAAAGTGGATGTGGACGGTAACACTGCCAGCCGCGACGCCGGCATTGTCGGTAGTGTCAGTAACGCGCTCGCCAACTTCATGGCGTTCTCTGATCAGCGCGTCACGTTTGCCGTTGGCGAAACGAAAACGATGGCCGAGATCACCGAGACCCGTAAGACCGCCGCGGATGCCACAAGCGCTGTAGCCGAACAGGTCACAAACCTTAAGGCCACGGTTGAGCAAAACGGCCAGACCAACGCCGCCGCCATCACGCGCATTGATAAAGCCGTTACGGATCTGGGGAGCGCTACCGCGACCAGCATTGAGCAGGTCACAGCGTCTATTGGGCAAACAAATGCCAATGTCCAGACGACCAGCCAGGCTGTTGCTGACATCAACGGCAAGCTCTCCGCGCAATGGGGCGTTAAAGTCCAGGTGGAAGCGAACGGTGTCAAACGCATCGCGGGTATTCAGCTGGGCATTGACGGTACAGGGGCCTCAAATTTCCTGATTTCTGCCGATACGTTCGCGGTTTATAACCCGACGACGAACGGGCAGGAGCTGGTGTTTGCTTCGACCGGCGGCCAGATGTTCATGCGTTCGGTGTTCATCCAGGACGGTTCTATCGACAACGGCAAGATCGGGAATTACATCCAGTCCAGCAACTGGGACGGGACCGGCAATGTCGGCTGGCATATCAATAAATCCGGGTATGCCACGTTTAACGGCGTGACCGTTCGCGGGACGATTTATGCCACCGACGGGAGTTTTAGAGGCAGAGTTGAGGCGACCAGCGGGAGCTTCAAGGGCACGGTTGAAGCGACATCTTTCATTGGAGATGTCGCCAACACAGGGGTGTACCCCGACTCCAGCAACCGGTCGAACAATGCTGTTTCTACCAGTGTAGCCATGACGTATACCGACTCCAGCAATAGCGTGCTGAATAAAAACGCCGTCGTAGAGTCATTGATATATGTGCGGGGGATTACAGGTGCGGTTACGTCCACCGTTCAGGTAACTATCGCGGGTAACGTCCGTACGTTCACTTATGACGTTCCTGTAGGTGGGCTATGGTTCACCGCACGGCACGCGGCGACCGGGATGGGCGGGCAACGTATTGACGCCAGCATTGTCGTTTCTTCCAGTAATGCAACCGTGGCAATTTATGCACCAACTATCACTGTGACCCGCGGTACCGGCTCCTTCTCCTGATCCCCATAACCTCAGACCATCCAACCCAGCTCCGGCTGGGTTTTTCATTTTAAGGACAACACGATGGCCACACTTGATGACGATTTGGCGAAAGCCGTATCTGAAGGATTTCGCCTGGCGCAAACCAGTATCATCAACCAGGATCTCATTTTATCGGGCACCGGTGATGTCACCGTAACTCTGGCAGACGAATCCAAAAAGACGGGGCCCAGCTGGACAAAGCTGATCGCCCAGGCGGGTGCGGCAGGTGCCAGCGCCGCTGCTGCCAAAACCTCAGAGACGAATGCAAAAACCTCTGAGACCAACGCGAACTCGTCTAAGACCGCTGCGGCAAGCAGCGCTTCAGCAGCCAAGACCAGCGAAACGAATGCCAAAACCTCTGAGACGAACGCAAAAACGTCTGAGACGAATGCCAAAACGTCGGAGACCAACGCAGCCGCCAGCGCCAGCAGTGCCGCAACATCACTTGCGGCCGCACAGCTGCTGACGTCTGTACCCTATGAGGAAGCCCCATTCCCTGACGTCTGGTTGCCGCTGAATGATGACCTCCGGCTGCTGGCTGGATTTGCGCCTTACGACCGGCTGAATATTTCCGGGCAGGTACTGGAGCTGACGACAAAATCAGCGACACTTACCCGCTCTACGACGGCAACGTATATCGACAAATCCGGCGTATTGCAGACCGCTGATATTAACGAGCCGCGTTTTGAACGCGACGGATTGTTAATGGAGGGGCAGAGCACTAACTATTTCCTGAACAGTGACGACCCGACCAAGTGGGCAGGCAAGGCCGCTTCGCTAACCGCCACGGCAATAAAAGACGGCACAACGCAGGCGGCAACCATGAAGGGCGTTTGCAATAATGCAGTAAACAACCTTTTAATTGTTCAGAGTAGCGCCGTGACACTGGCCGATGGGGATAATTTTACCGTATCCGCTCGATTCAAAGGTAATTACGGGCGGTTCAGGTTCCGCATTGTGAAAGACTCCACCTTCTTTGGGGAGGCTCGTTTTATCTTTAGCACAGGGGCGACAGCTGGATCGTCTGGTGGACTGACCGTAACAACGAAGACAGGGAGTGATGGCTACACCCTCGCCACTGCGACGCTCAAAGGCGCGGCAGCAGGAGCCTATATAGCCCAGATTTACGCTATGCCAGAAGATAGCGATGCAAATAATATCCCTGTAGGAACCGAGTTCTATATCCAAACCATTCAGTTTGAAAAAAATGCCGTACCTACAAGCTACATTCCGACCGGCTCGGCGGCTGTAACGAGGGGCGGGGATCAGCTCAATTTGCAGTCGCAAGGGAATTCCGGCTATGGCGTGGTAGGGGATATATTCGCACGTACCGTCGCGGTTGAGTTTACTGTAGATCAGTTCGTAGTACCTACGACCGGGCCAGGTTATGTGGACTTTTTGGCAAATGTGGGCGCGCGTAACGATATTATTATTAGAGGAATTGCGAATCAGTTAATTTCTTATAGGGGATCAGGTGGAATAGCTGTTCCAAATATAACTTACCCATTCAATAAGAAAACATATGTTCAAACAATTGATGTAGCCAATGACAATACAGTCTCCGGTTACTTCGACGGCGAAAGCGCAACGCGAACCGGGCAAGCTCCTACCGGCCCAACATATTCGGGAACATCCATCAGATTTAATAGCAACTCTTTCGCGGTCTACCACATCCGCAACTTCCGTATCTGGCATCGCCTGTTAACTCCCAACCAAATTAATGGACTCCGCTAATGAGAGACTTATATCTGCGTTTTAATGACGCCGACGAAATGCGCACGCAGTTAATCGCGGCGGGGTTTGTGGATGATGAGGGGCAGGGTGATTTATATCACCCCGATATCAACCTGGATATCGTTGGCGTTATCACTGTTCCTGCTGAAATTATCAATCCCGGTGAAGAAAACGAAATAATTAAGTACACCAACGAACCCGGCTATCACGTCAATTTGCGGGTCATGAATGACTCGCTCGATTTATTCGGGCTGAACAACTTTGTGGTTAAACCGAAAACACCGACTCGCGTCTGGGCGTAAGGAATTAAGTTATGGCAAACAGAATAGACACGGCTGAATTAAGCAGGGCCATTGCTGCCTGGACATCCACCATCAATGACGCGTCTCTGCCGGGGGTCGGGAGTACGGTTTATGGCGGATACATAAAGTCACAGTACACCGTAAATGGTGTTGAGAAGATATCCGCCCAACTCCAGATCGTGAAACGCATCGAATGGAACTACTCCATTGCCAGACTGGTGGTGTTGCAAAATGCAGGGGGTACTGACTCCGCGCAGAACAACTACTTCGACTTCATGTCCAACGGCAATGTGCAAATTCCGGGACGTTTGTATATGGGTGGTCCAGCCGTGAGTTCGTGGTGGAACTCAGCACAGGCACACTATGCCTCTTATTACGCGGAGACCGCCACGGATTCTCCGGGGAACGGGGCTATAGCTGGCCTTTCCTGGGGATATCAACATGGCGGTGGGTATAACCTCCGATCGATGTGGGGTAATGTTGGTAACGGGCTGAGTTCCTGGGCTAACACTGCACTAACACAGTTCGGAGATAGTGGGTCCAAGATACGGTACTGGTATTTCACCCCAGCCAACGGGGATTTAGTCACCTCGACAAGTGGCGATGGCGGCTTTGCTGGCAACTTCACCTATCAGAAGTCAGCTACCTCTGATGCCACTCTGAAGCACGATATCACCTATGACGACGGCCAGGCATCTTACGAGAACATCAGGAAGCTGAAACCCTGCACGTTCGTGTATAACGGGGATTACTTTGAACGGGCACGCCGGGGGATCATCGCTCAGGATGCTTTACGTGATATTGACCGTGAGTATGTGAAGTTAGTTCCTGCTGCGCCTGAGTTCGACGAGGACGGAAATCGTTGTGATAAAGATGACACCCTGGCGCTGGATAACAATGTCATCATGATGGATACGGCGCTGGCCCTGCACCATGCTATTGCCAAAATCGAAATGCTGACCACGCAGGTCACCCAGCTGCAGGCTGAGATTAACGCGCTGAAAGTGTAACGGCATCATAATGTTCAGCAGTAATTATCAATAGGCACAGCTGCCCATTTCTTCGCTGGTCGCTCACCTCTTACCTATCAACTAATACAGGTGTTGAAGTAAAAATTTCCTGACGCTGGTAACAGTTGAAAAATATGTTCTAAGATTCCTTAAGAGCAAACCTGAGAACATGGAGTTTCTTATGACGACAGCTATTCTGGCTGTTTTAACAGCGCTTATGATTCCTTCGGGGCTTATCCATATTTTGAGACAGTTAATCAATGCCTGGTGTGACCCGGAACGTCACTAGGGCAGTGCACCCTATCTCTGGAGCAGCTGAACAGCAAAAAAAAGCCCGCACGGGAGCGGGCATAACTCCCTTAGCTTTGTTATCAATCCCGCGTTCATGACGCAGGTAAGTAACATATCGGCAGCATTTGCCATTACTTTAAGAAATCAGCTTTTTAGAATGTCGACCGGCCAAATGGCACAGGCGGAAACGGGGCAGGGTCAAACTGCGTGTGAAGTATTGATACTGAGAAAAGTTGAATTGACGCTCTGTTAGCTATATAAAAAATTTATTAATTTGATACAGCTAACGGCCCGGGGGCGTCGTACCTGTTATGAAGTCTCATGCGGATGCTTTGCTCTTGCCTCGCTAGCAACTAAATTGCTTGCTCCGCAACTATGGTTGCTTATTAGAGTTTTCATCAAAAAACAAATTAAAATAAATAGATTTTATGAGTTCTCTGTCGGAGCCTATATGGTCAGCGCGATTTGCATGCTCTAATGTTTCAATTGCCAGAGTGTGCGCGGCATCAGCAAACATCTCAGGCCAACCCGTACTCAGCATAGATAGCCCTTTGAGCAGTCTTATCTGAATCTCCCTCATACTTGCACCATCGCGTGCGACAGGTGAGAAAAAGTCTTCCAGGAGATCTTTGTTCTGAATTGGCGCAACGTGTACTGAAGGATAGTTCACTTCAAGTTCATGAGACTTATTCTGCGCGTAAGCAGAAAGTATACGAACACCTCTTCCAATGACATCAATTGCGGTTCCAGGATCGTTCACTGCGGGTGAAAGTGCTCTGCAGGCTATTTCGGCCATGACGCTAATACAAAATCGGGGATCCTGAGCAAATGAACGCACATCCGAGACAATGATCGTCTCAAGTAAATCTGTACTGATTGATGCCCCCTGGCCAGTACTCATGTACAAAACTGGCATCGACGGGTGAATGAAACTGCCTGGTTGCGCTAAAAGGTATACATGACGAGGATCATTGGCCAAGAGCTTGCTGAGTTTCTCCATATCAATATATTCAACATAACCAATCTTTTTCGGATAAACTGCAACCGTTCCTTTCGGCTGTTCATTGCTCTCAAGCCATGGATATCCGCCGAGACAGGGATTTCTGGCTCTCGCAATAAATGTTTCGATGGCCGCCTGTTCTACTTTTGCCGTTGTCTCACCGACCCTCCCCAGAGAGGTCAAATGCTGTATCCAACGAAGTAATGTGATGAGGATGAGGGCAATGACAACCAGTGTGACAATGAATAAAATGACCCTCCCCCTTTCTCCGTAGGCTCCCATATTGAGGGCAATAATTCCTACCAGACTGAAGAGAAAGGAACCGATGAAGGTGGCCAGTACATTTTGTGTGGTTACGTCTTCAACAACTAAACGCGTTGCTCTGGGAGTCACATTAGTAGTGGCTGAACCGTAAGCTGTGACCATTATACTCAGTGAAAATGTGGTCACTGCCAGCATACTCGATGCCAGTATGTTCAGAATATTATCGACGGCTTCCGCACCAACCTTCACTGAAACCGATTCAGGGATCATTGATTTAAAAAGAATAGACAAAAGAGCCGTTATTATCGCGATAATTGCGAATAACGTTGCTCTGAACCATAGCTTTTTAAATGTTTGCTTCAGAATCCATTGCCAGCGTGAAATCATTCTGCATTCCCTCGTATTGATGCCGGGATAAATAAATGCCGCCCCCGGGACGGCATGTTGCTATTAACGAACCAGGTGCAGAAAGTGCAGGTGTTTCTCGTACTGGTCCAGTATGTCATTAATCAGCTGTTCCTGATTCCAGCCCATCACATCATAATTTTGCCCGCCTTCTTTGAGATAGACCTCCGCGCGATAATATCGATGTTGTTCAGCATGCTGCTCATCATTATCCATAGCAGCGAGCGCGAAGGTTGGTGAGTTATACCCGCGAAGCCTCACTTCATATATATAATTCAGCTCGTTGCCCAAATCGACTTCAAGGCGAATACGATCGTCGGCGGCGTCACTGATGTGGCATATCGTTCCCTGCTTGTTAAGTTCCTCCTGAACCAGCGTCATGGCAGGCTGGATAATGTCGTCCATAAAGCGTTTCACAAGAGAGCGCTTCGGCAGGTAAGCGATATTGCGTAACCTTCTCTGCCAGGGAATAGGATTACGCGCAGCCGTCGGCGCAATAGTCGCCATGCTCAGGCTTTCACGCTTGGTCAAATCCCGGCGCAAAGCTTTTAACAGTCCGTATATGGATATCAGTAAGATTACAGAGAAGGGTAATGCACTTGCTATTGTCACCGTTTGCAACGCGCTTAGCCCTCCTGCAAGCAGAAGCGCAATAGCTACAATTCCCATTAGCGATGCCCAGAAGATTCGCTGCCAGACGGGTGTGTTTGCCACCCCACCTGATGCCAGCGTATCCACAACCATTGCCCCCGAGTCAGCAGAAGTTACGAAGAAGACGATGACCATCGCCATTGCAATAAATGACAGCACGGAGGAGAACGGGAAATGCTCCAGGAAATTGAACAGGGCCAGCGCGACATCCTGTTGAACGGTATTGGCGAGATCGGTCGCCCCCTGGTTCATAATGAGATAGATTGCGCTGTTACCAAACACCGTCATCCACATGAGCGTAAAGCCGGCCGGAACAAACAGCACGCCGGTGACAAATTCGCGAATGGTTCGGCCGCGTGAAACCCGTGCTATAAACATCCCCACAAATGGTGACCATGAGAGCCACCATCCCCAGTACAGTAATGTCCATCCCCCCAGCCAGTTGCTCGACTTAGGTTCATATGCGTAAAGATTGAACGTTTTACTCACCAGTTCCGAAAGGTAACCGCCGGTATTTTCCACAAATGACTTCAGCAGAAGCACGGTTGGCCCCAGACACAGGACCAGCGCCAGAAGCAACAGCGCGAGGCCCAAATTGAGTTCAGACAGGATGCGTATTCCCTTGTCCAGGCCGGACACCACAGAGATAGTCGCTAACCCCGTGATGACCACGATCAGAATCACCTGAACTGTTTCATTGATAGGCACCCCGAATAGATGGTTCAAACCGGCATTCACCTGCAAAACACCGTAACCCAGCGATGTCGCAACGCCAAAGACCGTACCTATAACGGCAAAAATATCAACCGCATGGCCTATAGGCCCGTATATGCGATCGCCAATAATGGGATAGAGTGCAGAACGCAGCGTTAAAGGCAGACCGTGGCGGTAGCTGAAAAAGGCCAGAATCAGCGCTACAATGGCATAGATTGCCCATGCATGCAGACCCCAGTGGAAGAAGGTCAGCCTCATTGCTTCCTTCGCTGCCGCAACAGTCTCTGGGGTGCCAACGGGAGGGGAGAGATAATGCATCACCGGTTCAGCAACCCCAAAGAACATCAGGCCGATCCCCATCCCTGCCGAAAAAAGCATCGCAAACCAGGAGTGATAGCTGAAATCAGGTTGCGCATGGTCCGGACCCAGCTTGATATCACCGTAGCGTGAGAGTCCCAGAAACGTGACACTCAATAAAATCAGGGCCACAGCAAGGATGTAGAACCAGCTTGCATTCATGAAGATTTGTTGCTGAAGTAGTTTGAAATTTTTGTCGGCAGCATTCGGGAATACAGCGGCAAAAGCGACAAGAAGGAAAATTAACAAAGCAGATGTAAAGAATACAGCTTTGTTAATCTGACTGTGAGACTTCTTTGGGATTGTTTCATTTTCACTCATGATCATTTATTCCATTGATTTAAATCCGTATTGGACAATGCTTGCTACCTCTAACAGAGTAGCAAAATTAAACGGACTATGCGGCGTTAATCGGAACGCGTGGTTTAACGAATTTCAATACCAACCATCCCATATTTTTAAGGTTTTTAGTTAGTTGGCCCACCACTGTTAGTGGCATTTAATCTGCGTCAGATTTGGGATATAGATTAATCAATGTAATATCGTACATAAATTACCAACGTCTGCTCCTGGCACAAAGCGGGCTTTGATCTAAAAACTAGTGCGTAACTTTCAAAGCGACCAAAACGATGGAGGAGAGGTATTTTGCCCAGCAGGTGTTGGTCTGTAAGGCCGGTGGGGTTCTGAAAAGAGCATCGCAAAACCGGGATTCTCTGGGGGCATGCTGGGGGCATACGTATGTTAGGGACACAAATAGGGACAGATAAATGTCAGTTAATGCGAGATAATGCTAATAACATGCGCTGAGCAACCAATTGAAAAGATTGATGAACATTGATTTTCAACGACATTCTGCTCATTAACTGTAATGTGCGGGCTATTATAAAAACAAAACGAGAGAAAAAGCTATTTGCGCAAGGGATTATTCCGTTGCGCAAACGAATTACTTCAAAGTACGGATCCCGGCAATCAGGCGCTCGACACCCTGCTCAAGCTTACTGCGTGGGCAGCCAGCGTTAAGACGGACAAAACCTTTGCCTCCATCCCCGTAGGTATAACCCGGCATGATTGCCACTTTTTGCTGCTCAATCAGCACCTTCTGCAGTGCCTTGTCATCGATCCCGAGCGGACGAAGATCGATCCATGCCAGATAAGTCGCCTGCGGCGGCTGCCAGTTTAACGTCGGGAAAGCGGCATTCAGCGTGTCGGCGACGTACTGCAAATTCGCCTCCAGATAAGCGCGCAGCGCATCCAGCCATGCTTCGCCCTGCTGATACGCCGCAATATGCGCCACCAGCGCCAGCACCGACGGCGAGGACAGCCCATCACGGCCTTTCAGCGTCTGCAGATAGGCCATGCGACTGGCCTCATCGCCAATCAGGCCGTATGCGCCGGTAAGGGCGGGAATGTTGAAGCTCTTGGAGCCAGAGGTTAGCAGCGCCCATTTACCCTGAGCGACTTCGCACCAGGGGGTATGCCGATGCTCGCCCCACACCATATCCATGTGGATTTCATCACTGATCACCGCCACGCCATGTCGCGCGCAGAGGTCAGCCATAGTGGTTAACTCGTCGCGTGTCCAGACCTTGCCGGTCGGATTATGCGGGCTACAGAGCAACAGGATTTTGTTTTGCGGCTGGGCCAGCACCGCTTCCAGTTCGGCCATATCGCACTGCCAGCCCGCCACCGAGTGTTGCAGGCCGACAGAGACAACCTGTCGGTTATTACCCGCAATGGCGTTATAAAACGCGTCGTAAGCGGGGGTATGGATCACCACGCCGTCACCGGCGTCCGACCACTGGCGAATCAACTCTGACACCATATAGATCACCGAGGGGCCATAGACGATGGCACGGGTGTCGATGGTGCTGTGAAAACGCTGGTGGAACCAGTGGGCCACGGCGGCCAGGAATGCGTCGTTTTTCCAGCGGCTGTAACCAAACACCCCGTGGCCGATGCGCGTTTGCAGGGCGTCGATAATGCAAGGGGCAGTGGCAAAATCCATATCCGAGATGGTAAAAGGCAGCAGATCGGCGGCACCAAAACGGTCGGCAATATAGTCCCACTGGGTGCACCATGTACCGTGACGATCCACGACGGTAGTAAAATCAAACATGTCGTTGGTCCTTAAAATAAAACCCCCTCATGGCGAGGGGGTGAGGCATCAGGCTTCTACTGTTCGCATCAGGGTCGCCAGTTCGTCTTTGACTGACTGCACCTGCGGGCCGATAACCACCTGCAAATTATGCTGGTTTAACTGTACCACGCCGATAGCGCGGTTAGCCTTCAGGGCGTTGGTATCTACTTTAGACATATCTGCCACCGACAGACGCAGGCGGGTGATGCAGTTATCCAGCGAGGTAATGTTATCCGCACCGCCCAGCGCCGCCAGAATGGCAGGGGTGTTATAGCCGGATTTGCCAATCGTACCCGCAACCGCCTGTTCAACGCTGGTGGCCGCATCGGTATCACGACCCGGCGTTTTCAGGTTAAAGCGGGTGATGGCGAAGCGGAAGATACCGTAGTACACCGCGAACCAGATCGCTGCTACTACGGGTACCAGATACCATTTGGTCGACAGGCCATGCAGGATGCCGAACACCACAAAGTCGATCACGTTGCCGTCGGTGTTGCCGATAGTCACACCCAGCACCGCCATCACGGTAAAGCCCAGACCGGTCAGCACAGCGTGGATGAGGTACAGCACCGGGGCAACGAACAGGAACAGGAATTCAATCGGTTCGGTGGTTCCGCCCACCACGCAGGCGATCACACCGGAGATCAGCAGGCCTTTAATTTTGTGACGGTTTTCCGGGCGAGCACAGTGGTACATCGCCAGGGCTGCGCCCGGCAGGCCACCGAGGAAGGCTGGCATTTTACCCTGGGACAGGAAGCGAGTGGCGCTCTCCGAGAAACCGTGGGTGGTCGGGCAGCTTAGCTGCGCCTGGAAGATGGTCAGCGCGCCGCTCACATCGTGACCGCACACCTCCATCGTACCGCCCGCTTCCGTGAAACGGATCAGGGCGACAAGAATATGCTGAAGTCCAAACGGCAGCAGCAGACGTTCACCGGTACCGAAGATCATCGGTCCAAAATCACCGGCACCGTTAATGATGCGGCCAATGCCGGTAATGCCCATGGCAAAGACAGGCCAGATCAAGGGGATCACAAGGCCAAACAGACCCATCACCACAAGGGTGATAATGGGCACAAAGCGGGTGCCACCAAAGAATGCCAGCGCGTCCGGCAGGCGGATATTGTGGAAACGCTCGTGCAGCATCCAGATGATCACACCCGCGATCACTGCGCCGAGGATCCCGGTATCAATAGACTGAATACCAATCACGCTCTGTATGTTGTTGGCCTTGAGTACTGCCGCATCGGTGGTCGGCAGGATGCCTTTGGCAGTGAGCCAAAAGTTGACCGCCAGGTTCATCACCGCATAGCCAACGAAACCGGCAAATGCCGCTACACCTTTGTTTTCCCGCGCCAGTCCCAGCGGGATAGCGATACAGAACATCACAGGCAGGAAGCTAAAGGCAAAGGAGCCGACCTTGCTCATCCAGATGAAGACAGCCTGCAGCACAGGATTGCCAAGGAACGGGATCAGCGTAATCACATCGTGACTGCTTAGCGAGCTGCCGATCCCCAGCATGATCCCGCAGAACGAGAGGAGCGCCACGGGCAGCATAAAGGTTTTACCCAGTTGCTGGAAAAACTCCCACAGCGATATTTTTTGTGCTGCTTTCGCCGTCATAAAACGACTCCTGTGTTGTTAAAATCAGTTTATCTGCTTCAATGCTGCGAGAAGATAAAACGTTTTATCAAATTTTAGTGCGCGCTAAATCACATTCTTAGCCTTTAACTGGTAGTATAAAGATAACGTATTGATAAAACGTTTTACCGGTCTCATTGTCAGGGAGTCACGCCATCACATGGCTGTAGCGAAAAAGATCACCATTAATGACGTCGCGCAGGCGGCGGGCGTGTCCGTCAGCACGGTGTCACTGGTGCTGAGCGGAAAAGGGCGGATCTCCTCCGCGACGGGCCAGCGCGTTAACGATGCGGTTGAGCAATTGGGATTTGTTCGTAACCGGCAGGCTTCGGCGCTGCGCGGTGGACAAAGCGGGGTGATTGGCCTGATTGTCCGCGATCTGACCTCGCCGTTTTATGCCGAACTGACGGCAGGGCTGACGGAGGCGCTGGAATCGCAAGGCCGGATGGTCTTTTTACTCCACGGTGGCCGGGAAGCGGATCAGTTGCTCCAGCGCCTCGATATGCTGCTGACCCAGGGGGTCGATGGGGTGATCGTTGCCGGGGCATCCGGGTTAAGCAACGAACTGTGCGAACGGGCAGCCCAGAAGGGTGTTCCGCTGGTGTTTGCTTCCCGCGCCAGCTATCTGGATGAGGCCGATACCCTGCGCCCGGACAACATGCAGGCAGCACAAATGCTGACCGAACATCTTATTCGCCGCGGCCATCAGCGGATTGCCTGGCTGGGCGGAAAAAGCTCGTCGCTGACCCGCGCCGAACGGGTGGGCGGCTACTGTTCAACGCTGATTAAATACGGCCTGCCGTTCCACAGTGAGTGGGTGGTGGAGTGCGAGTCCAGCCAGAAGCAGGCGGCAGAGGCGATCGGGACGTTGCTCCGCGCCAGCCCCACCATCAGCGCCGTGATCTGCTACAACGATGTCATCGCCATGGGCGCCTGGTTTGGCCTGATACGGGCCGGACGCCAGAGCGGGGAAGGCGGGGTTGAAACCTTCTTTGGTCATCAGGTGGCGCTCGGTGCCTTTGCGGATGTGTCAGAAAACGCGCTGGACGATCTACCTATCGTCTGGGCAACCACCCCTGCACGGGAGATGGGCCACACGCTGGCGGACAGGATTATGCAGCGGATTGAAAAATCTGATGTGCAAGCCGGGCATCAGATTGTCTCCGCCCGGTTAGTCCCCGTGAAGTAGTTTCACGGTTAAAGGAAGAACGATAAGGCATTCTGGCTGGCGGCAATAAAAAAACCCCTCGAAGAGGGGTTTTTTAGCATTACTGCTGCGGAACCGTAGGCTGTGCCGGAGCCGGAGCCGGAGCCGGAGCCGGAGCCGGAGCCGCTGGCGCGGCAGGCTCGTCCGGTACCGCCAGGTTCAGCGCCGGAACGCCAAACATGCCGACAAACTCTTCCAGCGTCATCTTCTGACCGTTCAGCGTAACCTGCCCGTTGCTGTACTGCAGGCTGGTGCTGATGACGTTATCTTCCACGGTAGTGATGCGGAACATCTGGCCCATTGCCGCCAGGCCTTTCACCTGCTGGCCAGCCAGCTTACCAGCGTCATCTTCGTTATAGCCTTCCAGCTTCGCAATCTGGGTCATGAACTCGGTCGCCATGTCCATCGGGATAGTCAGCTTGCTCTCCAGCGATTTCACACTGCGATCCACTTCCTGGGCCAGGGTTTGCGCCTCGCCCGTGGCGGTGGCAGGGTCCTTCAGGAACAGCGACAGGTTGAAGTTGGTCTCGCCTTTGCTGTTTTTCCAGCTCAGCGGAGCCAGCGTCACCACCGGCTCGCCTTTAAGCAGGACGGGCAGGTTGCTGAAGAAAACTTCTGCCGCTTTTTGCTGATACAGGGCCGGATTTTCCATCAGCGCTTTATCTGCCAGCAGCGCCTGGCTCTGGGCGCGATATTGCTGGCTGAATTGATGCCACGCCTGGCCGTCAATATTGCCGATTTTCAGCGTCAGCTTGCCGGTACCCAGATCCTGATTCTGCACTTTCAGGCTCTTCAGGCTGTAATCCAGCTGGCTATTAACGCTCTTGCCATCTTTCGACAGCTCGGCTTTACCGCTCAGATCGGTTCCCTCAAGCACGGCCATCTCTTTGCCTTCAATGGCGATAGCCAGCTTATCGAGGGTGAGTTTTTGGTCGCCGATCCGCTCATCAAAGTCGGTCAGACGGCTATTGCCCTCGGTTTTGAGGTTGTTGAAGGTGAGCTGCACTTTCTGGCCGTACTCATTGACGGCATTTACCAGGCCGCTTGCTGCGTCACCTTTCAGCGAGACGTTTTTGCCATCACGATCGGCATCCAGCTGGAAATTGCCGCCGCTGAAGGCCACTTTTTCATCGCCATTTTCGTAATTCAGTGCTTTCAGCGCCAGATCGGTGCTCGTATCACCGGCATAGCTGATGCGGGTATTGGCCTCGAACGGAGACTCATTCTTCGCCAGATCGAACAGCGGTTTTGACGCTTCGTTGTTCACCAGTGTAGATTTTACCGAGGCCATGGAAGGGATAAGGTTGAAGGATTTCAGCTGGGCGAGCGGGAAGGGACCATGATCCACCACTTCGTTCAGCACCAAGCTTTGTCCTGGCTGCAGCCAGGGATTTTGCGTGCCAGCGACCGGTTTAAGCACCAGTTGCAGATGGCTTTTGAACAGGCCGCGCTGGTAATCCTGGTAACTGACCTCCAGCCCGGCTTCTGGCGCGGTGCGCTTAAGCTCACTGTTCGCCTGCGCGACCATTTCTGCCAGATGGCTCTCCAGCTGTTTCCCGGTATACCAGGCCGCACCCGTCCAGACCACACCTAATGCAACAATAACGCCTGCGGCTATAACCGATTTCTTCATCGTGATTATCCCTAAAATGAAACCGAGCGGTTAAAACCGCCCGGTGAGGTCATAAGATTACCAATAGCTTAGCAACAAATGTTAAAAAATTCAGTAGGTCACTATAGCTTGTTGTAAACACGGGCCAGACGACCGACGCCGCTGACGTTGACCGGCGAGTCACTGGCGGCAATAAATGCCGACTCGCCCGGCTTCAGCACCAGCCGCTCGTCACCCTTGCTCACGACGGCTTCGCCCTCAACGCAGAAGAGGATCGCCGCGCTCTGCTGAGCCAGCGCGCTTTCTGCACTGCTCAGTTCGTGAAGCGAAAACGCAAAGTCTTCAACCGGGATCGGGAAGTCCAGTTCTGCACCGTTTTTAACCGGCTGGGTGAGCAATTCTGCCGCCGGTTTGGCGACAAATTTAACATTCGCCACCAGTTCAGGAATATCGATGTATTTTGGCGTCAGGCCCGCGCGAAGCACGTTATCGGAGTTGGCCATCACCTCCAGCGCCACGCCTTTAAGGTAGGCGTGCGGTGTTTCGGCGAACAGGAACATCGCTTCACCCGGTTCGAGTTTGACCACGTTTAACAGCAGCGGCGAGAATAGCCCGCTGTCGTCGGGGTAGAACTCTGAAATCACGCGGATAGTCTGCCACGGCTCACCCTGTTGGCTGTTCAGAGCGGCTTTCAGCACCGCCAGCGCGCGGGATTTTTCTTCGCCCTGCATATTGAGCAGGCTGGCGAAGAGGTGACTCAGGCGCTCTGCATCGGGTTTTTCGAGGAAGTGGGCAATGGCGCTGTGCGCCCCGGCCACCGGCTGAAGCAGGGAGACAATTTCAGAGAATTCGCGGAAAGCATTCATCGCCAGGAACGGCGTTAAAGCGAACACCAGCTCCGGTTTGTGGTTCGGATCTTTATAGTTACGCTCGGCGGCATCCAGCGGAATACCGGCGGCGTTCTCTTTGGCAAAACCTGCTTCTGAGGCCTGCTTGTTCGGGTGAACCTGAATGGAGAGCGGTTGATCCGCGCACAGCACCTTAAAGAGAAACGGCAGTTCGCCAAAACGGTCTGCGACCTGCGTACCCAGCAGCGTGCTTTTATCCGCGTCGATGACCTCACGCAGGGAGCGAACCCCGTGGGCACCCTCAATTTTTGAGCTGCTCTTTGGGTGCGCCCCCATCCACAGCTCTGCCATCGGCAGGTTGTCGGGGTTGGCGATACCGTAGAGATCCGTTAACGCAGTTTTACTTCCCCAGGCGTAGTTCTGCACTGAGTTAATGAGTTTTTGCATTATCAAGCCCTGTTTCAAATGTGGAATTAACTGCCCGTATTAAAGCAATAAACCGGGCGGAAGTAACCTGCGCACGGAAAAAGTCGTACTAGTCTCAGTTTTTGTTAAAAAATTGTGTAGGATAAGCCAACTCGCTTTTAAGCAAGGCAAACGGAACATCTGCCTGAACCATAATCAGCAATGTCGTAAGTGAGAGAACAATGTCGAATAAACCCTTCCATTATCAGGATCCTTTCCCGCTGGCCAAGGATCAGACCGAATATTACCTGTTAACCCGCGATTACGTTTCTGTCTCTGAGTTTGAAGGTCAGGAGATCCTCAAAGTGGACCCGCAGGCGCTGACCTTACTGGCGCAACAGGCCTTCCACGATGCCTCCTTCATGCTGCGCCCGGCGCACCAGCAGCAGGTGGCCGATATCCTCAGCGACCCGCAGGCCAGTGAAAACGACAAATACGTTGCGTTGCAGTTCCTGCGTAACTCCGATATCGCGGCGAAAGGCATTCTGCCGACCTGTCAGGACACCGGCACCGCCATCATCACCGGTAAAAAAGGCCAGCGCGTCTGGACCGGCGGCGGTGACGAAGCGGCCCTGGCGCACGGCGTCTACAACACCTATATCGAAGATAACCTGCGCTATTCGCAAAACGCCGCGCTGGATATGTACAAAGAGGTGAATACCGGCACCAACCTGCCGGCGCAGATCGACCTCTACAGCGTCGATGGCGACGAATACAAATTCCTCTGCATCGCTAAAGGCGGCGGCTCAGCCAACAAAACTTATCTCTACCAGGAGACCAAAGCGCTGCTCTCGCCGGGCAAGCTGAAGAACTACCTGGTCGAGAAGATGCGTACCCTTGGCACCGCGGCCTGCCCGCCGTACCACATCGCCTTTGTCATCGGCGGCACTTCGGCAGAAAGCACCCTGAAAACCGTCAAACTGGCCTCCACCAAATATTATGACGGCCTGCCAACCGAAGGTAACGAGCACGGTCAGGCGTTCCGCGATGTGCAGCTGGAACAGGAGCTGCTGGTGGAAGCCCAGAACCTCGGATTGGGCGCACAGTTTGGCGGCAAATATTTTGCCCACGATATCCGCGTGATCCGCCTGCCGCGTCACGGCGCGTCCTGCCCGGTGGGTATGGGCGTGTCATGCTCCGCTGACCGTAACATCAAGGCCAAAATCAACCGCGACGGTATCTGGATCGAAAAACTGGAAAACAACCCAGGGAAATACATCCCGGAAGAGCTGCGTAAAGCGGGCGAGGGCGAGGCGGTGCGCGTTGACCTGAACCGTCCGATGAGCGAGATCCTGGCCCAGCTTTCGCAGTACCCGGTCTCCACCCGTCTGTCGCTGAACGGCACCATCATCGTGGGCCGTGATATCGCCCACGCGAAGCTGCAGGAGCGTCTGGATAACGGCGAAGGGCTGCCGCAGTACATCAAGGATCACCCGATCTATTACGCGGGTCCGGCCAAGACTCCTGATGGTTATGCTTCCGGTTCCCTGGGGCCAACCACGGCAGGGCGTATGGATTCTTATGTAGATCAGCTCCAGGCCAACGGCGGTAGCATGATCATGCTGGCGAAGGGCAACCGCAGCCAGCAGGTGACCGATGCCTGCCACAAGCACGGTGGTTTCTACCTCGGCAGTATCGGCGGCCCGGCAGCAGTCCTGGCGCAGGGCAGCATCAAGAGCCTCGAGTGCGTGGAATACCCGGAATTGGGGATGGAAGCCATCTGGAAAATTGAAGTGGAAGACTTCCCGGCGTTTATCCTCGTGGATGACAAAGGCAACGACTTCTTCAAACAGATCCAGTCTTCACAGTGTTCGGCCTGTGTGAAGTGATCTAAAACGCCTTATCCGGCCTGCCAGTAAGGTAGGCCGGATAAGCGCAGTGCCGCCGGACAACAAAAAGAGCGCACAAAGCGCCATACCGTTTCCCCGATCTCATCAATACTTATTTCTTTGAGCTGTGAGCAATCCACTTCAGTGTTATCAAGGAGAAAGTAATGACCTCACGCAGTGAGAAAGATTCGATGGGCGCCATCGACGTCCCGCAGGACAAACTCTGGGGCGCACAAACCCAGCGTTCGCTGGAACATTTCCGTATTTCCACTGAAAAAATGCCGGTCTCGCTGATCCAGGCCCTGGCGCTGACTAAACGTGCGGCAGCCAAAGTAAACCAGGATTTAGGCCTGCTGGCGGCAGAAAAAGCCACCGCCATTATCAACGCCGCCGATGAAGTGCTGGCGGGCAAACATCCCGATGAGTTCCCCCTCGCCATCTGGCAGACCGGCTCCGGTACCCAGAGCAACATGAACATGAACGAGGTGCTGGCAAACCGTGGCAGCGAGTTGCTCGGCGGCGTGCGCGGCATGGAGCGCAAAATCCACCCCAACGATGACGTTAACAAAAGCCAGAGTTCCAACGACGTCTTCCCGACGGCGATGCATGTGGCGGCGCTGATTGCCCTGCGGGAGCAGCTGATTCCACAGCTGAACGTGCTCAAGCAGACACTCGATGATAAAGCTCAGGCGTTCGCCGATATCGTCAAAATTGGCCGAACCCATCTGCAGGATGCCACGCCGCTGACTCTCGGCCAGGAGATCTCCGGCTGGGTGGCGATGCTCGACCACAATCTGCGCCATATCGACCACAGCCTGCCGCACCTGGCGGAGCTGGCGCTGGGGGGCACCGCGGTGGGCACCGGGCTTAATACCCATCCTGAATATGCGGTACGCGTGGCTGAGGAGCTGGCGACCATCACCGGGCAGCCGTTTGTCACCGCGCCGAACAAGTTTGAAGCGCTGGCCACCTGCGATGCGCTGGTGCATGCCCACGGGGCGCTGAAAGGGCTGGCGGCATCGCTGATGAAAATCGCCAACGACGTGCGCTGGCTGGCCTCCGGGCCGCGCTGCGGCATTGGTGAGATCAGTATTCCTGAGAACGAGCCGGGCAGCTCCATCATGCCGGGCAAGGTGAACCCAACCCAGTGTGAAGCCATGACCATGCTCTGCTGCCAGGTGATGGGCAACGATGTGGCGGTTAACATGGGTGGGGCGTCCGGCAACTTTGAACTGAACGTCTATCGTCCGATGGTGATCCATAACTTCCTGCAGTCGGTGCGTCTGCTGGCCGATGGCATGGAGAGCTTTAACGAACACTGCGCGGTAGGTATTGAGCCTAATCGCGAGCGTATCAGCCAGCTGCTCAATGAGTCGCTCATGCTGGTGACGGCGCTCAATACCCATATTGGCTACGACAAGGCGGCTGAGATCGCGAAAAAAGCCCATAAAGAGGGGCTGACGCTCAAAGCCGCCGCGCTGGCGCTGGGCTATCTCACTGAGGCCGAGTTCGACAGCTGGGTTCGCCCGGAAGAGATGGTCGGCAGCCTGAAATAGCTACTCTGCAACATACAGGTGCAGCCGCGGAATGATTAAGCGTAGCGGCTGCGCCTGGGGCTTATAACGATGCTGAACGTTGTCAGCATCGTAATTCAGCAACTCGCCGATATCCGGGATCACGGCGCCCTGGTCGGCGTCGTACAAGGCAATCAACGGCGTCGGGCAGGCGTACTGCACCTGCTTTTGCTGTCCGGCATACCAGACGCGGGCGATAGGCTGCACCTTTACTGGCCGTTTGATCTTCAGCCGCGCCTGCGCAGGCAGCGTATGGATGGCGGTATATTCCGCCTCCAGCCGCTCCACCCACTGATCTCTGGACCAGGGCGCCACGGCGCGCGGAGACTTCAGGCTTTTTTCCAGCATCTCCAGCACCTCATCGCGGGTGAAATTCTTGATGATGTGCTTATTGGCCCAGCCGAAGCGCAGCGTGGCGGGGTGATTGATCACCGTTAACGTGCGATAGGCGTTGAGCGTGATCAACCCCGGCAACTGGTGATGCACCCACTCAAAGCGTGCGGCGGGCGCCAGGCCAGACTCCTCGGTGACGATTTTTTCAAAGTCCGCTTTTAAGGCGTTAATGCTCGCGATCTGTTCCGTAAGCTGCATCCGGTGGGCGGCGTCGCTCTGCAGGCAGATCACCCCGGGCAGGCGCACGGCGGCCTTGCTGCTGCGGGTTTCCGACTGCTGCTGAATAAACAGGTGGCGGTAGTGTTGCAGCGCCATGGTCAGGGCTTCCTGGCCGATGTGCTGCTTTACCGCGATGGCGTTAAGCGGATCGTGTTCAGCCCCTTTGGCAACGTCCGGCAGGGAGAAGACGCGGCCCGCCAGCAAGCGGCAGGATTGCAGATCGTGGGTAAGTTGCGCCAGCTCGTGTTCCATCTGGCGAAAGGTTGAGTTTAAGCGTTCGAGCAGATCGTAAGTCGCCATAGCACACCATATTAGTTACAACATACTCATTATATAGCACAGCACGCCCGGTCAGGCCAGCGTGCGGTTTGGTTCAGTCAGGGATGGGAAGGGCGATATGATGCCAGACAGGCCAGTTGAAGCAGAACCTGGCGCCGCCGAGATCGCTCGCTTCGCAGCTGACATCGCCGCCCAGCGCCTGAGCGATCGAGTGGACGATAGCCAGCCCCAGGCCGCAGCCGCCGGTGGCGCGGTCGCGGCTCGGGTCGAGTCGGACAAAGGGTTCAAACACCCGCTGACGCGCCTCTGGCGCAATGCCCGGGCCGTCATCCTCCACCGACAGCGTGGCGCGGCTCCCGCTCAGGTGCAGTGAAATTCGCAGGGTGTTATCGCTGTAGCGCAGGGCGTTATTAACCAGATTATCCAGCACCCGCTCCATCAAACGCATATCCAGCGCGCCATAATCGCCGCCCATGCTGTCAATCAGCAGCCTGCGCTGGGGGTTAACGCTCTGCACGTCTTCAACATAGCTGCGCAACCAGGCGGGCAGATCCGGGGTGGTGAGTTTAAGTTCGTTCTGCGGACGATCGAGCCGGGCATAGGTCAGCAGCTCCTCAATCAGCGCCTCAAGTTGGCCGATATCGCGATTCAGCGCCTGTGATTCCGCCGCGGTCAGGTTCTCACTCATCTCCAGCCGGTAACGCAACCGCACCAGCGGGGTACGCAGCTCGTGGGCGATACCGTCGATCAGCTGCTTTTTGCTGGCGATCAGCGCATTGATGTTGTCGGCCATCTGGTTAAAGGCCACGCCCAGACGCTCAAAGCTGGAGGCGCTGTCGAAATGGATCCGTTCGGTCAGGTGGCCGTCGCCAAAGCGCTGGGCAGCGGCCTCAAGGCGGAGCATGTCCTGCCAGTGGGGACGCATCCAGATAAAGACCGGGAAGGCCAGCGAAATGGCGATAAAGGCCAGCAGGACGAGATCCAGCAGGCGCATCTGGTGCAGGAAATAGAGGTAGGGCACCGGGCCAACCGCCAGCACATAGTGGCTGCGCGGGATACGCTGGATAAAGGTGTATTGATCGTCCAGCGCCACGATGTCACCCCCACGAAGGCGCTGCATGGTCGGGGCATCCAGGTCGTACTTTTTCAACGGTTCGATGCGCAGTTTGAAGGACAAATTCAGATCCAGCTCCTTAATGGTGCGCGCCCAGTCGTGAGGAGGGATCTCACGCAGTTCGCTACGCATCAGATAGAGCGAGCTTTTCATCAGGTCATCCAGCGATTGCCTGCCCGCGCGCTCGGCGGTGAATTTGTAGACCAGCCCGACCAGCATGGCCATCACCAGGAAGCAGACAAACAGCAGGAGGTAAAACTGCACGAACAGCTTTTTCATTACGTATCACCCAAATACCACGCGTTAATGATGCGGCCCGACCAGACGGTTCACACTCTCTGGCGGGACATGGCACACTTTACGCAATGGGCTGCCTCATGGCATAGCGAATATTTAACGTCTCGCCTTGCTTTATCACGTTTGCTTTCACATGCCAGGCATTTTCGATCAGCGCAGGGGTCAGCACGGCATCCGGTGGTCCACTGGCAATCACTGACCCGGATTTCAGCAGCACCAGCCGCTGGCAGTAGTTGGCGGCGAGATTGAGATCATGCAACGCCACCACCACCGTAACCGGCAGTTTGGTGATTAACGTCATCAATTCCAGTTGGTACTCAATATCCAGGTGGTTGGTGGGTTCATCGAGGATCAGTAGGCCCGGCCGTTGGGCGAGGGCGCGGGCGATTTGAGCGCGCTGCCGTTCCCCGCCGGAAAGTTGTCGCCAGAGGCGTTGTCGCAGGCTGGAAAGTTTCATCAGACGGATGGCGTCCTCCACAGCGATGTCGTCGGTACTGTTCCAGCTAAAAAGCCCCCTGCGGTGCGGCGTGCGTCCCAGACGGACGATTTGCTCCACGCAAAGATCGCCGTCGACGTCGGCATGCTGGGGGACAAACGCCAGTTTTTTTGCCCGTTCCCGCAGGGAGATCGCGTTGAGCGGAGTTCCATCAAGGCGGATATGATGCGCCTGGTGCGGGAACAACCCGGCCAGGCAACGCAGCAGTGTTGATTTACCGGAACCATTCGGCCCCAGCAGGCCAATAACTTCCCCGGTAGCCAGCTCCAGATTGATGTCGTGCAGCACTTTTCGCGACTCCAGAGTCAGCTGCAATCCTTTCAAGGAAAGGGTCATTATTTTTTCTCCCGGCTGCGATACAGCAGAACCACAAATGCAGGCGCACCCACCAGTGCGGTGACCACGCCTATGGGAAGAACCTGATGAGTAATCAGGGTACGAGAAACCACATCGGCGAGGATCATAAAGTGACTGCCGATCAGAAAGGTCAGGGGAATGGCGCGGCGATGCCCGGGGCCACATAACAGGCGTGTAATGTGCGGGATCACCAGCCCAACAAACCCCACCGCACCGATGATACTGACCATCACCGCCGTCACCAGCGCACAGGTGAGCAGCAGCATCATACGTACCAGGGTGACCGGCACGCCCAGCGTAGTCGAGACTTCATCACCAAAGGTGAAGGTATCAAGCGAACGTGAAAATGCGAAAACCACCATCAACCCGGTCATTACCACCGCCAGGGCCAGGATGGCATCCGGCCAGCGAACGCCGCTCAAACTTCCCAGCAGCCAGAACATCACGCTGCGCGACTGCTCCGCATTCGCGGATGTGCTGACAATGTACGCCGTCATGGCGTTAAACAGTTGCGTCCCGGCGATGCCCGCTAACAATATGCGCGGCGGGCTGTCGGTCATCCCGTGCGTGATCAGCATGATAAGCCCAAACGCGCAGCATGCGCCCACAAAGGCACCACCGCTGATGCCCAGCGTGCTGCCACCCACCCCCAGCAGCATAACGCAGACCGCACCCAGTGAGGCCCCGGAGGAGATCCCCAGAAGATAGGGTTCAGCCAGCGGATTACGCAGAATGGACTGCATCACCAGGCCGCAAAGCGCCAGTCCCCCTCCGCTGCAGGCCGCCATCAGCGCCCGGCTCATGCGGTATTCCCAGATAATCCCTTCCTCAACCTGTGGGAGGGGCCAGGCACTCAGCCCAAGGCCGTTAAGGATCGCTTTTCCTGCCGTCGTATACGACACCGGCATATCACCGACGGTTGCGGCGAAAACCAGTGTTAACGGCAGGGTCAGCAATCCGAGGACCATCAGGCTTCGCGGTCTCCAGCGTGGCATTCTGAAGGGAACACGCAAAGTCAGTAGGCTCATTGTTCAGTCTGCCAGGTCGCAAGCTGGTCACTTATCATCTCAACGGCATCGACATTACGTAATGAGGGGTTCAGTGACATTGCAGGCACGACAATGATGTGGCCTTTTTTAACAGCAGGCATATTTCGGGTGACGGGGTCGTCGTGCAAAAAGGCTTTTTTAACCGCCACATCATCAGCGGGGTAAAGTCGCCGGGACATCTCTGCAATCACAATAATGTCAGGCTGCGCCTGAGCAATGTGTTCCCAGGTCACGGCCGGCCATTCATCATGGGAATCAATAATATTTTTCAGTCCCAGCGTGTTGCTGATCCAGCCCGGTGCGCCATAATCGCCCGCCACCCAGGGATCGCCTTTCAGACGGCTACTGGAGAACCAGAACACCACTTTCAAAGGGCGCGAGTGCTGCGACGCCGCGCGCGCCTGAGCCTTCTGAATACGTCGGGTCAGCACCTCGTTGAGCTGCTCCCCCTGCGGCTGAACATCGAATATGGCAGCCAGCGCATCGATTTCACGTTTGATTTCCTCAATGGTGAAAGGGGTGCTGCGCGCCCCGTCGCCATTTGAACTGTCGGTTACGCTTTTGCCGATGCAATCGGCGGGAGAGATCCAGGTCGGAATGCCAAGCGTTGCAAACTGCTCGCGGGTGCCGGTTTCTCCCTGCGGCCCGATATGCCAGTGATATTGCGCCAGCACCAGATCGGGATTCTGGGCGGTGACAGCCTCAAAGGAAGGGGCGTTATCTGCCAGTTTTTTTAATCCTTTACCGCGTTCCGCTACCGCATCCGGTAGTGGACCAAACCAGACCGACGTGGCACTGATTTTCTCCTCCAGCCCCAGCGCCAGCAGTAATTCCGTCTCGTGTTGTCCGACAGTCACCACCCGTTGCGGCGCGCGGGTAAATGTCTCTTTAATCCCACAGTTTTCTACCGTCAGCGGATAAACCTGTGCGGCAAAAACCGAATTTGCGAGGGTCGCAAGAACAGACGCCAGCACCAACTTTTTGATTAACACAATCCCATCCTCATAATTGTTATGTTATAACATAATACATATTATGCAGGCAGGCGCAAAAGTTTAATCAACAGGGGGGATTTCAACAGCAGGAAGCAGCCCGCATTGCCGGGAAAGGTATTCTGGCGATGCGGGCTGAGGGGGTCAGATATCCCAGGCGTGTGGCGCGAAGAGATAGCCTTTATTACGCACGGTTTTGATGCGGAAAGGTTCGGTGGCGTTATCCAGCAGTTTTTTGCGCAGGCGGGAGATTGCGACATCCACGCTGCGGTCCATCCCATCGTAGCTGACGCCGCGCAGGTTTTTCAGCAACGCATCCCGGTCCATAATCTGTCCGGCATGGGTCGCCAGCTCCCACAGCAGATCAAAATCTGCCGTGGAAAGCGCCACCTGCTCACCGGACAGCAGCACCTGACGATTCACCGGATCGATGGATAACGTGCCAAAACGCAGGGCTTTATGGGGCGTTAACTGCGGGGAGGAGGCATCGCTGAAGGCCGTGACGTGCTGGCGCAGATGCAGGCGCAGGCGCGCGAGCAGCACCGCCGGTGGGGTGGTTTTCAGGATGTAGTCGTTGGCACCCATTTCTAACGACAAGATGTGGTTCATGTCGCTGTCGAGGGAGGTCAGTAATACAATGGGGCCTTGCCAGCGGGCGCGCAGATCCCGGCACAGGGTCATCCCATCTTTGCCGGGTAACATGATATCCAGCAGCACCAGATCGGGTTTTTCCCGCGCCACTACCTCTTCAGCATGGTCGCCGCGCGGTTCGACGATGACGTCCATATCATGTTTACCCAGATAAGCGGCAATCAGTTGGCCGACTTCAGGTTCATCCTCAACGTATACGATCTTATTCATAACCAGTCTGAGTCTGCGAAAAAAACCAACATACACCGCAAAACCTTAACCTTGCATTAATCATTCGCAAAAAGTTGCCGTTCCGTTATGCTGCCCGTCATTGTTATTTAGTTGTTAAGGGAAAAGGGATGGGGTTGTTTATTAAAGCGGCGATAGGCGCACTGGTGGTTTTAATCATTGGGATACTGGCAAAAACGAAGAATTATTACATCGCCGGGTTACTGCCGTTGTTCCCGACCTTTGCCCTGATCGCCCATTATATCGTTGCCTCTGAGCGCGGCATTGAGGCGCTGCGCACCACCATCATTTTTGGCATGTGGGCGATTATTCCGTACTTCCTCTATCTGCTTTCGCTGTGGTACTTCATCGGCATGATGCGTCTGCCCCTGGCGCTGGGCGGGGCGGTGGTTTGCTGGTGCCTCAGCGCCTGGGTGTTAATCTTCAGCTGGAGCCGTTTTCACTAACGTAACGGCCGCCCGCCGTCAACGCCAAACGACCGGCCAGTGACGTAACAGCTGGTCAGGATGTAGTCGATTAAGTCGATCACCTCTTTTTCACCAGGCGCGATCTTCATGAGCGATTTATTCAGCGCCTGCTGACGATAGTCGGCATCATCATGCTCATTAAACATGATCAGCGACGGGGCGATGGCGTTGACTTTCACTTCCGGCGCCAGCTTGCGGGCAAACGAGCGGGTCATGTTATCCAGCGCGGCTTTGCTGGCGGCATAGGCAATGTGCTTATCGCTGCCACGCTCCACCACGTAATCGGTGAAATGGATAATGTCGCTGGAAGCATGGCCGTGCCCGCGCAGCAGATCCTGCAGAGCATGGTTCAGCAGGTAGGGGGCGTGAACGTGGATTTGCAGCATGCAGGAGAGGGTTTCGCTGAGCGAGGTCTCCGGCGACTCTGGCATCCATGCGCTGGCGTTATGAATGATAGCGCGTAACCCAGGGGTTTCGGCTTTCACACGCTCAGCAAAGGCCAGAATCCCGTCGTCGGTGGCAAAATCGGCCTGAATGCAGGTCGCGCCCGCCTCGCACAGGGTGGCGATAGCGGGATATTTTGTCCGGTAGCTTACAATCACCGGCTGGTGAAGATTCAGAAAGTGGTGCGCAAGCGAGAGGCCGATGCGACGGCCTCCGCCAGTAATCAGGATCGGGAGCGGCTTTGCGTGTCCCATCGTATTCTCCTTATCCAGTCGACGATGGGAAAAGTCGCTTATCCCATCAGCATCCACGTTGCCGGTAATGCGGCAACCAGTATCATTCCAATCAACACCATTTCACGGCGTTTAAGCGCGTGTTGCAGCTGGTGGGTACGACGGGCGTAAATAAACACCAGCAGCCCAGGCGCATAAAGTACCACGGAAAGCAGCAGATGCATCGGACCAGACGCATACAACAGCCATAAGCCATAAATGCAGGCTCCCATCCCCACAACGGTGTGCATCGGGCGGGTAGCTATTTTTAACAAATATGCACCCACCAGGAAATAGGGTACCAGAATCATTTCAGAGGCGATGGTTAACAGCGTGTTATAGTCCGAACCTGTGAGCCAGATCAGCACCAGACAAATCTGCACGCTGATGTTGGTCAACCACAGCGAGGCGGAAGGCGCACTGTTTTTGTTCTGACGGGCAAACAGACGGGGAAACGCTTGATGCGTTGCGGCCAGGAACGGCACCTCTGCCGCCATGATGGTCCAGCTCAGATAAGCTCCGCACACCGACACGATCAGCCCGGCGGCAATCACCACTTCGCCCCAGGAACCCATCATTTTGACCATCAGGCCCGCCATCGACGGGTTACGCATCTCCGCTAGCTCAGGACGGGCGACCACACCCAGTGAGAGCAACGTGACCAGCAGATAAACCCCCAGCGCGGCCAGCACCGCCAGCAGGGTGGCGCGACCAACATCCTGCTTATTACGTGCCCGGGCCGAGACCACAACCGCGCCTTCCACCCCGATGAACACCCACAGGGTGATAAGCATGGTGTTTTTCACCTGCTCCCAGACCGGGACGCCCAGCGCCACGCCGGAAAAATCCATGCTAAACACATCGAGACGAAACGCGATAATCGCCAGCACGACAAACAGCCCAAGCGGCACCAGCTTCGCCAGGGTGGCGACCAGGTTGATGCTCGCCGCAGTCTGCACGCCGCGCAGCACCAGGAAATGGACGAACCACAGCAGCACCGAGGAGCCAACGATCGATTGCCAGGTATTACCATCGCCAAACAGGCGCAGTTCAGGCGTGTCGGTAAAGAAACTCAGCGCAGAAAAGACGATCACCAGATAAGAGACGTTGGCGATCACCGCGCACAACCAGTATCCCCATGCGGAACAGAAACCCACCAGCTCACCAAAGCCTTCACGGGCATAGGTGAAAATGCCGCCGTCGAGGTCGGGACGGATGCGCGTCAGCAGCAGCATGGCGAAGGCCAGTAGCAGGATCCCGGCACCGGTGATCCCCCAGCCGATAAGCAATGCTGACGGGCTGGCTACGGCAGCCATATTCTGCGGCAGACTGAATACACCTGCGCCGAGCATGGAGCTTAAAACAAGCGCAGTTAAAGCGCTCAGGCCAAGTTTCTTTTCCATTGGCTTCCTTTTTAAAAAGGGTCAGATCCAGAATAATTATTTCGTCGAAGCGCATAAAAATGGTGGATCACACTAAGGCGCGGAATTCTACGGAGTGTCAGGGAGGCATGCAATCAGGAAGGGTGGAATTCTGCGTAAAAAGCAAAAAAAAAGGCGGCATTACGCCGCCTCTGGGGATAGGTTTACTTATTTGTACAGGTCGGCGCTGATGGTCATGTTATTACCGCGTTCCTGCCACTGGCGGGTGATGTGGTAATACTTCGCCCCTTTCTTCGCCGCACGCTTCGCCACCTGGTAGGAGACTTCGGTCATGCTGGCGTAGTTGCCGGTGAATTTGATGCTGTCGAAAGGCACCATCTGCGCGGCAGTGGCATTGTTCAGCTCTTCAATTTTGGTCCCGTCGTTCAGCGTTACGCTGTAACGGCCACCTTTGGTGGTCTGGGTTTCAAAGAAACGACCCACGCCGGCAGCGGAAGCGCCAGGTGTAGCGCTGGTTGCCACGCCAGGGATTTCGACTTTCTTCGCTTCTTCGCCGCCTTTGGCGATGGCCGCGCGGCCAGCCTCAGAGTTTGCCGGGATGGCATCCGGGCTTTGCAGAACACGTTTTTTGGCGTCTTTTTTGTAGATATATGCAGTGATGCGCTGGTTGCCGCCCTGGTTAGCATCAATCTGGCGAACGATGTAGAAGGAGTCTGCGTCTTTCGCTTTTGCGGCTTTGGCGATAGCGTCGTTCACTTCTGGCTGGCTGCGGTAGAAGCCCTGAATGGTGACGGTATCATAGGGTTCAAGCAGAACGGCCTGTTCTTTCGGCAACTCCATCACGCCGTTGATCACGCGGTTTTTTGGCTCATCTGCTTTTGGGGCGTTGTCTTTATACAGCGCCACAATCACGCGCTGGTTACCGCTGTCGCCGACATCGGAGTTATCCACGACGTAAAATGCGGCGGCGCCCTCTTTATCGGCGCGTTTAGAGGCGGCAGCCACTGCATCGCCAATTGCGTTAAAACGACCTACGATCATAACGCGATCGTAAGGTTTCGTTGCAGCCGCTTGCTCCGGCGTTAACTCTGTCGCGGCATTGGCAGACAGGGCGGTCGCAGCAAGGAGTGCGGACGCCAGGAGAGTGTTCTTAAGCTTCATAAAAATAATCCTTCGCCTTACGCAAACCAGATACTGGTGTTGTTGTTAATTTGAAAACGTTGACGATTATTGCATTTAACACCCATCGCTGTCTGCGCGATTTTTTACGACCGGTGCGGAGTAAGTCATCAAAAAAGATAACCTTTACTGATATGTTGAAAAAACACCCGTTTGACCAGTAAAACTAATAAAGCATATGACTTTCACAAGTTAATTTAATGTTAATAAGTTGTTTCTGGGTGGGGCTATATCGTGTTTTTGTCGCTTCGCCTGTGCTAAATATCGGCCCTGGCGGGGAAATAGCGGCAGATATGCCTGTCTGAGACGGCGATCGCTTATTTTTGACAGTTAAAGTCATAAATAGTGTTTTCTTGCTGTGGATCACAGGCGGTATTTTCAGTAGGTTATAGAAAGTTTGTTACTGTTTTATTTTCTGCGGGTAAGCGTAAGTGGCAAGTTAAGTCATGCCGCGGTTATCGTCTGCCCGTTATGAACGTTCGACAAACCATCATCAAAAACCGATGGAAGGGATTACTATGCGTATTGGGGTACCAAGAGAACGGTTTGCCAATGAAACCCGCGTAGCGGCGACACCAAAAACGGTGGAGCAGCTGCTCAAATTGGGTTTTACCGTCGCGGTTGAAAGCGGCGCAGGCAAACTGGCAAGTTTCGATGACGAGGCCTTCAATCAGGCTGGCGCGGAAATTGTAGACGGCGAGAACGTCTGGCATTCGGACATTATTCTGAAGGTAAATGCACCGGAAGAGGGTGAAATCGCGCTGCTCAATCCGGGCACGACGCTGGTGAGCTTTGTCTGGCCCGCACAAAACCCGGAGCTGATGGAGACACTGGCGGCGCGTGGCGTCACCGTAATGGCGATGGACTCCGTACCGCGTATCTCGCGTGCGCAGTCGCTGGATGCCCTGAGTTCGATGGCGAATATCGCGGGCTACCGTGCCATTGTCGAAGCCGCGCATGAGTTTGGTCGCTTCTTTACCGGGCAGATCACCGCAGCGGGTAAAGTCCCTCCGGCAAAGGTGATGGTGATTGGGGCAGGCGTCGCCGGTCTGGCTGCCATTGGCGCAGCGAACAGCCTGGGCGCTATCGTCCGTGCCTTTGATACCCGTCCTGAAGTTAAAGAACAGGTGCAGAGTATGGGCGCCGAGTTCCTTGAGCTGGACTTCAAAGAAGAGGCTGGTAGCGGCGACGGCTACGCCAAAGTGATGTCCGAGGCCTTTATCAAAGCCGAAATGGCACTCTTTGCCGCCCAGGCGAAAGAGGTGGACATTATTGTCACCACCGCGTTGATCCCGGGTAAACCGGCGCCGAAGCTGATCACCCGTGAAATGGTCGATTCCATGAAGGCCGGGAGCGTGATTGTCGATCTGGCGTCGCAAAACGGCGGCAACTGCGAATACACCGTTCCGGGCGTGGTGACCACCACCGCTAACGGCGTTAAAGTGATCGGCTATACCGATCTGCCGGGCCGTCTGCCGACCCAGTCCTCTCAGCTGTACGGTACTAACCTGGTCAACCTGCTGAAGCTGCTGTGCAAAGAAAAAGACGGCAATATCACCGTTGATTTTGACGACGTTGTCGTGCGCGGTGTGACCGTGGTGCGCGAAGGTGAAATCACCTGGCCTGCGCCACCGATTCAGGTCTCTGCCCAGCCGCAGGCGGCAGCCAAAGCCGCACCAGCACCAAAAGAGCCTGAAAAACCGGCCTCGCCGTGGCGCAAGTTTGCCTTTATGGCGCTGGCGATCGTGCTGTTTGGCTGGCTGGCAGACGTAGCACCGAAAGAGTTCCTCGGACACTTCACCGTCTTCGCGCTCTCCTGCGTAGTGGGTTACTACGTGGTTTGGAATGTCTCCCATGCGCTACATACGCCGTTGATGTCGGTCACCAACGCCATCTCCGGGATCATCGTGGTCGGCGCGTTATTGCAGATTGGTCACGGCGGCTGGATCAGTTTCTTCAGCTTTATCGCGGTACTGATCGCCAGTATCAATATTTTCGGTGGCTTCACCGTGACTCAGCGCATGCTGAAAATGTTTCGTAAGGGATAAGGGGTAACCTATGTCTGGAGGATTAGTTACAGCTGCATACATTGTTGCCGCGATCCTGTTTATTTTCAGCCTGGCGGGGCTTTCAAAACATGAAACGTCGCAGCAGGGTAACAACTTTGGTATTGCCGGGATGGCGATCGCGCTGATTGCCACGATTTTCGGGCCGGATACCGGCAACGTAGCGTGGATCCTGGTGGCGATGATCATCGGTGGCGCGATTGGTATCCGTCTTGCCAAACGTGTAGAGATGACTGAAATGCCGGAACTGGTAGCGATCCTGCACAGTTTCGTGGGTCTGGCGGCAGTGCTGGTAGGCTTTAACAGCTACCTGTATCACGAGCCGGGGATGGCGCCGATTCTGGTGAACATCCACCTGACCGAAGTGTTCCTCGGGATCTTCATCGGTGCGGTGACCTTTACCGGTTCTATCGTGGCGTTCGGCAAGCTGCGCGGCAAGATCTCCTCAAAACCGCTGATGCTGCCAAACCGTCACAAGATGAACCTGGCGGCGCTGGTTGTATCATTCTTACTGCTGGTGGTCTTCGTGCGCACCGACAGCGTGGGCATGCAGGTGCTGGCGCTGCTGGTGATGACGATCATCGCCCTGGCCTTCGGCTGGCACCTGGTGGCCTCCATCGGTGGCGCAGATATGCCGGTGGTGGTCTCGATGCTGAACTCCTACTCTGGTTGGGCGGCGGCAGCGGCAGGTTTTATGCTGAGCAACGACCTACTGATCGTGACCGGTGCGCTGGTGGGGTCGAGCGGTGCCATCCTCTCGTACATCATGTGTAAGGCGATGAACCGCTCGTTTATCAGCGTGATTGCCGGTGGCTTTGGCTCAGACGGGCAAACGTCCGACGGTGACGAAGAGGTGGGTGAACATCGCGAGATCACCGCTGAAGATACCGCTGAGATGCTGAAAAACTCCCATACGGTGATCATCACCCCGGGCTATGGCATGGCGGTCGCGCAGGCTCAGTATCCGGTTGCGGAAATCACCGAGCGCCTGCGTGCCCGTGGCATCAAGGTGCGCTTTGGTATTCACCCGGTTGCCGGGCGTCTGCCGGGCCACATGAACGTGCTGCTGGCGGAAGCGAAAGTCCCTTATGACATCGTGCTGGAGATGGATGAGATCAACGACGACTTCTCCGATACCGATACCGTGCTGGTAATTGGCGCTAACGATACCGTTAACCCGGCCGCGCAGGACGATCCGAAAAGCCCAATCGCCGGTATGCCAGTGCTGGAAGTGTGGAAGGCGCAGAACGTTATCGTCTTCAAACGCTCCATGAATACCGGTTACGCTGGCGTGCAGAACCCGCTGTTCTTCAAAGAGAACACCCACATGCTGTTTGGCGATGCCAAAGCCAGCGTGGATGCGATTCTGAAAGCGCTGTAATACGGCGTTACGCACGATAAAAAAACCGCCCATCTGGGCGGTTTTCTCATTTATGCAGGCTGCTCGCCCTCACTGTCTATACTTTCTTTTTTTGCGTAAAGGGAGGAGGGAGAATGCAGTACTTGTCACGTTTCGACTTTTTGACGTTAATGATGACCCCCAGATTCTGGATTGGCTTTGCTACTGTGACGGTGGTAACCCTACTAATCTACTGGCTACTGAAACGCCTCATCACCTTTGTCCATAAGGGCATCACTAACTGGGGTGACAAACATCCCGCCACCCACAAGATGCATTTTGTCCTCACGGAAATGCTGAACAGAACCAGCCGGATCCTGCTGTTTGTGGTCGCTTTTCTGTTCAGTCTGCGCTTTGTCGAACTGCCGGATCGGCTCTACGGCGCGCTGAGCCATGCCTGGTTCCTGGTGCTGGCGATTCAGGTGGCGCTGTGGATGGATCAGGGGGTGGTCTCCTGGCTACGGCACGTCATGCTTACGCCGGGAAGCCATAAGAATCCCGTTACCCTGGTGATCACCGGGCTGATCCTGCGGGCGATTGTCTGGTCTGTGATGCTGCTGTCGATTCTCGCCAACGCTGGCGTCAACATCACCGCGCTGGTGGCAAGCCTGGGGGTCGGGGGGATTGCCATCGCGCTGGCGGTACAGACCATTCTCAGCGACGTTTTCGCCTCGCTCTCGATTGGTTTCGACAAGCCCTTTGAAATCGGGGATTTTGTGGTCTTTAACGACGTGGCCGGGACGGTGGAGCATATCGGCCTTAAGACGACACGTATTCGCAGCCTGAGCGGGGAACAGATTGTGTGTGGTAATGCGATCCTGCTCCAGCAAACGCTGCATAACTACAAGCGAATGCAGACCCGTCGTATCGTCTTCACCTTTGGCGTGGCCAGCGATACGCCGCCTGAAAAGTTAAGGGTCATTGGCGACAACGTGAAAAAGATCATCACGGATATTGGTGAAACGCGCTTCGACCGCGCCCATTTGCTGGGTTTCGATAAGGACAGGCTCACCTTCGAAGTGGTGCATATCGTCAACACGGCGGATTACAACAAGTACATGGATATCCAGCAGGAGATCAACATCCGTATTCTGGAGAGCCTGAATGATGAGGGGGTAAAACTGGCCTTGCCGAGCATGGTTCTTCATGCGCCCTGGATGAAGGAGGGCGAGGGCGCGCAACAGTCACCTCAGCCCGTTACCGAGAGCTAAAAAAAAGCCCGCCGTTACGGCGGGCTTTTTTACTGTTAATCGTCTTCGTCGTCATCCAACTCAACCGGGGTTTGATACTGATCCGGCTTAATGACCAGCAGGTCACAGCGCAGGTGGTCGATGACCTGTTCCGCCGTGTTGCCGAGGAACGCAGCAGAGAGGCCGGTCCGGCCGATGGTGCCCAGCACCACAATCCCCGCCTGCAAATGCTCTGATAAATCGGGGATCACCTCTTCAGGCAGCCCTTTCTCGACATGGGTTAACTTCTCATCAATACCGAATTTTTGCCGCAGCGCTTTCATCGCCAGCAGATGCTGACCGCGAATGGCGTCGTTATACACGCTCGGATCAAACTCCGGCAGTTCGATAGCAATGTTGATGGGAGTAATCGGGTAGGCACCGACAAGGTGGACTTCGGTATGGTTGACCTGCTCGGCAAGATGGAGCGTCTCTTTCACCAGCTTTTCGTTCAGGGCGTTGTGGTAGTTCTCTTCGCTGGCGAGATTCACCGCCACTACCGCTTTACCACCTTCCGGCCACGGCTGGTCTTTTACCATCCAGACCGGACACGGACATTTACGCAGCAGGTGCCAGTCGGTCGGGGTGAAGATCACCGCTTCCAGCTTGTCGTGCTGGTGGGCCATCTTCAGCAACAGGTCGTGTTGGCCACTCACCACTTCCTGGATGATGGCTTCGAACGGACGGTTATGCCACACCACTTTGATCTCAATGGGGACACCGGCTTCAAGATAGAATTTTGCCTGTTCGCGGATCCAGGCGGTACGCTGGCTGATCACTCCCTGACGCATAGCGGTGCGTTCGTCAGGCGACAGAAGGGTGGTCATTTCGTAAGAGAAGTCATATATCGGCAGAAACGCTTTAATTCTGCCACCAATCCGTTGATGTAAATAGACAGCTCGTCTTAACGCCGGTTGATCGTCCTGATTAGGATCGATGGCCACCAGCATGTTTTGATACTTTGCCATACAGGTCTCCTTACTACTGTCACCACAGACTGTAATTAAAAGAGTAACCTATATATTTGAAATGAAACAGGGGGGAAGTTTTGCCAGATCAATAAATGCGTAAAATTATCGATCTGGCAGAGAAAGCAGAGGAGGTTATGCCACGTTACGGGAGTGGCCTGCCAGTACCGCCAGCGCTTCACCGTTTTCGATGGTGATATATTTGCCTTTTACCGCCAGCATACCGCTTTTCTGGAAACGACCCAGCAAACGGCTGATGGTTTCCACGGTCAGACCCAGATAGTTACCGATGTCGCCACGGGTCATGGTCAGACGGAACTCACGCGGTGAAAAACCACGCTCGGCGAAACGGCGGGACAGATTATAGATAAAGGCCGCCAGACGCTCTTCAGCATTCTTTTTGGACAGCAGCAGGATCATATCCTGGTCGCCTTTGATCTCACCGCTCATCAGACGCATCATCTGCTGACGCAGGTTAGGCATTTTGCCTGACAGATCGTCCAGGGTTTCGAACGGGATTTCGCAAACCATTGAGGTTTCCAGCGCCTGAGCAAAGCTCGGGTGGTTACCGGTGCCGATCGCATCAAAGCCCACCAGATCGCCCGCCAGGTGGAAGCCGGTAATCTGCTCGTCCCCCTGTTCGGTGATGGTATAGCTCTTGATAGTGCCAGAGCGGATAGCGTACAACGATTTCAGTTCGTCTCCCGCTTTAAACAGCGTCTGCCCTTTCTGAATCGGCTTTTTACGCTCGATAATATTATCAAGCTGATCAAGCTCATGCTCATTCAGGGTAAACGGAATACAGAGCTGGCTGATGCTGCAGTCCTGACAATGGATAGCACAACCGCCAGACTGAATGCGTCGAATAATTCGCTTTTCCGGGATCATAGGTTTGCTCAAGCCTTAATTGATATTGGTCAATTTTAACATCTTTTTGGACCCTGCGTAAGCCTGGTAAACCATCAATCAGGACAAGAAACGTGAAAGCGCCAGCATCTTCTTGAAATTCCACAAATTAGCTGCGGTTTTTATCACTAACTAAAGGAAAATTAAGCACTAAAAGCCTGGAACTACAGCAATAAATACCCTTCGTGACGCAGTAACCACTCCTTGCGCTGAACCCCGCCCGCGTACCCCGTCAGGGTGCCATTACGGCCAATTACGCGGTGGCAGGGCACCACAATACTGACCGGATTTGAGCCATTTGCCGCACCCACGGCGCGCGCTGCGCCTGGGCGACCCAGTTGAGCCGCCAGCTGGCCGTAATGCATCACCTGGCCGCAGGGAATGGAACGCAACGCTGCCCACACTTCACGCTGAAAAGGCGTGCCGGCCGTGGCGGTGGGCAGAGTATCAATAATGCTGAGATCGCCCTCGAACCAGGCGGTCAGCTTATCGCTAAGCCCACCCGGATTACTGGCGCTGATTCGCTCGTAGCCCTGCGCCCGGTAATGGATATTGAGCAGCTCCACCATCCGGTTGCTGTGCTCCTCCCACTCAACGGCACGCAGGTTAAATTGCTCATCGGCAATCACCCATAGCGGCCCCAGAGGGGTGGCAATTTTATCTTCGAGTAATCTCAGCATAGGCTCTTCCTTAGTTCAGTCGCGGGTAGACTCCCGGCCCAATAGGCAGGCCGACAAGATACCATGCCACCAGCATGAGCAACCATACTCCTAAAAAGATAAGCGGATACGGCAGCACCAGCGAATAGTAGGTACCCAGTTTCGCCTCGGGCTTATAGCGCTGGAGGAAGCCTAAGAACAGCGGTACGAACGGCGACACCGGAGCCAAGGGGATCACCGACGAATCCGCCACGCGGAACAGGATCTGCGCAAACGCCGGGTGGAAACCCAGCAGCATGAACATGGGCACAAAGATAGGCGCCAGAATCGACCAGATGGCTGACCCGCTGGCGATAAACATGCACAGCAGCGAGGAGAGCAGCGCCAGACCGACGAAAGCGGGCACGCCGCTTAGCCCGGCGGTTTCCAGCAGATCCGTCAGGCCCACCGCCATAAATTTACCCATGTTGCTCCAGTTGAACATGGCGACAAACTGCGCCAGCGGGAACACCATCACGATAAACCCGGCCATCTCTTTCATCGGTTCGATCATCAGCTGGGGTAGATCCCCCTGACGGCGCACTTTCCCGGTGGCAATGCCGTAGGCCAGCGATACAACGAAGAAGAAGAGAATGATCAGCGGCACGATGCCTTTGATAAACGGCGAGGGCAGTACGGTGTGCTTCACCGGATCGCGCAGGATGCCGTTATCCGGCACCACCATCAGGGCAATGACGGCGATAAAAAGCAACGACACGACCCCGGCCACGCGCAACCCACGGCGCTGCTCCGGCGATAAGGCATCCAGCTTCTCGTCGCTGCTGCCCTGCCACTTGCCCAGACGCGGCTCAACGATTCTGTCGGTGATCAGCCCCCCGACAATCGTCAGCACAATCACTGAGCTGGCCATAAAGTACCAGTTGTCGATCACGCTGACGTGCATCGCAGCATCGAGGGTTTTGGCCGCTTCGGTGCTAATCCCGGAGAGCAGCACGTCGGTGGTAACAATCAGCAGGTTGGCGGTAAAACCACAGCCAACCCCGGCGATAGCTGCCAGCAGCCCTGCTACCGGATGACGTCCAACGGCGAGGAAGATCAGCGCCCCCATCGGCGGCATGATCACCAGGGCGGCATCAGAAGAGATATGGCTGAAAAAGGCGATAAACAGCACCATATAGCTGGCGTAACGCGCGCTGACGTGGGACGCCATTTTCACCATCAGGGCAGGTAGCAGGCCGGAACGTTCGGCCAGACCGGCACCCAGGACCAGGGCCAGGATCGCCCCCAGCGGGGCAAAGCCGCTGAAGTTTTTGATCACATTCGGTAAAAACCAATGCAGACCTTCGATGCTAAGCAGGTTTTTGACCACGACCATGCTGCCATCGGCCGGATTACGTGCGCTGACGTTAAATGCCGACAATATAGCGGTGGCCGCGGCCAGGATCACAATCAAATAGACGAACAGCAGGAAAGGGTGCGGCACTTTATTGCCGATCCTTTCAACCCAACCATAGAGCTTGCCGGATGGGGAATGCGAAGGTATGGATGACATACTCATGGGCGTTCCTCGAGAGTGTTGTTGTGTTATGTTTTATTATTTTAAAGGTGACGGTGTCACGTTTTCTGGGATCGGGCAGACGTACGGTTTTTCATTTATCTGTTGAGTAAACTCCTCGCGGCAGGCGGTCAGCAGGGCCGGGTCCTGCAGCAGCGCCAGCGCAGTTGCACCCATCACCTTGCCAGCCAGCAGCATCCCTTTATGGGCGATGGAGGTGCGTCCTTGCGCCACCAGCTGCCAGGTATGCAGTGGCGTACCCACGGTAAAGCAGGGGCTGAAACACTGGGCGACCGGCATTTTCCAGCTAACGTCACCCACGTCGGTAGAGCCTGCCAGTACGTTGTCGGTGATGGCATACGGCGCCACCTCATCCACCAGCAGAGTATTCTGATGCCGACGGGCAAACTGCTTGCCAGCGTCACCCCCGGAGGCAGCGATATTTTTCAGGCTGTTTTGTAGATCGTTGTCGGTCAGCGTGGCGCGGATCTCCGCCGCAAACGCACGCTCCTCATCGCTCCACGCCGGGGTCCCGTAATGCTGAAGGGCGCTATACATGGCGGCCTCCAGGGTGCGGTTCGGCAGGTAGCTGGAACAGGCTTTTTCAAAGCGATGTTCGACGGTGGTTTCCGTCATCAGCGCTGCGCCCTGGGCAATCTTTTCGATGCGCTCGTAGATCTGCCGGGCATCGGCCATTTCCGGGGCGCGGATCAGATACAGCACTTCTGCCTGAGCCTGCACGACGTTCGGAGAGATGCCGCCGGTATCGGTGATGGCGTAGTGAACGCGGGCTTTTTCAATAATATGTTCATTCAGGAAGTTAGTGCCGGTGGTCATGAGGGTAACCGCGTCCAGCGCGCTGCGTCCCAGATGCGGGGAGTTGGCGGCATGGGCTGCGGTGCCGTGAAAACGCCACGCCGCCTGGATATTGGCTAAGGTGCTGACGTTAAACATCCCGGCGAAGGCTTCGGGGTGCCAGGTGACGGCGGCGTCCACGTCGTCGAACAGCCCTTCGCGGACCATAAAGGTTTTACCCGAGCCGCCCTCTTCACCGGGGCAGCCATAAAAGCGCACCGTGCCGCCGCCGCCGTGCTGCTCCAGCCAGCTCTTCACCGCCACGGCACCCGCCAGGGCGGCGGTGCCGAGCAGGTTATGACCGCAGCCGTGGCCGTTGGCACCCGGAGTATCGGTTTGCGGGGTGGCGCAATGTGCCTGCTGGCTTAAGCCTGCCAGAGCATCGTACTCCCCCAAAAGCGCAATCACCGGTTTCCCTTCGCCGTAGCTGGCAATAAAGGCGTTCGGCACACCACCGGCCTCGCGGGTCAGGGTAAATCCGGCCTCTTCCAGCGCGCCGGCCAGCCGCTCCGCGGACCAGAACTCTTCAAAGCGGGTCTCCGGGTGATCCCAGATCTCGTCGGCAATGGCGGTGAAGTGCTCACATCGGGTCTCGATGGCATCTTCAACAAAACGGTAAATGCGCTGCATTACACACCTCGCGTCCAGGGGAAGTTAAGCGCGGTACGCGCCAGGGTTTCGATAGCGATCAGCATCACCGTCTCGTCGAAATCGAATTTTTCGTTGTGGTGTCCGGCGCTGAGGGTGGTGCCAAACACCATATAGGAGGCGAGGCCGCCGTTCTGCTGGACCCGGGCCATCATCAGGGTGGCATCCTCCGAACCGGCAGGGGCTTTAACCTTGTCGATGGCTTTCTCTACGCCCGCTACCTGCGCCGCTTGCTCCCGCAGATAGTTCACCCACGCCGGTGACGGGACGCTGGAGGTCGCCGCGCCCATCAGACGCAGCTCGGTGCTGACGCCGTACATCGCCGCCGCGCCATCGATCACCGCTTTCGCCCGTTCAAATACGTACTGGTTAATGGCTTCGCTCTCACCGCGGGTCTCTACCTTCAGCAATGCGCTGGCGGGAACAACGTTACGGCCGCTGCCTGCCTGCATCACGCCGACGTTCACCCGCGACGCCCCTTCGCTGTGCGGGGCGATGCTGTGCAGGCCAATGGCGGCCTGAGCGGCGGCCAGCAGAGCGTTACGCCCCTCTTCGGGTTTGCCGCCCGCGTGTGCCGCCACGCCGGTGAAGCGCACGTCAAATTTGGTGGTGGCCATAAAGTTATCGCTGCCGCAGATCACGGTACCCGCAGGCACACCGGTGCCGATGTGGATAGCAGTGAAGTAGTCCACACCGTCGAGCGCGCCCGCGGCAACCATCGCCCTGGCACCGCGAGTGCCTTCTTCAGCAGGCTGGAAGATAAGTTTGATCGTGCCGTTTAGCTCTGCGCGGTGCTGCATCAGCAGGTGCGCCAGCCCGAGGCCGATGGTGGTGTGGCCGTCGTGAGCGCAGGCATGCATCATGCCGCTGTTGCAGGAGGCAAAGCCTTCCCGGGCAGGGAGATGGTCATCCTGAGAGGATTCATCCAGATCGAGCGCGTCCATATCGACCCGAAACGCAAGGGTCGGCCCCGGACGGCCGGTATTCAGCGTGGCGACAATGCCGGTAAACCCGCCCTCAAAGGCGCTGAGCCATTTTTCCGGCGCGCCTTGCTGTCGGGCGCGGGCAAAGGCCTGAGCCAGGGTCGCCTCGTCGGGCAGACCCATCCGGCTGTCAGCATCGACCACATCGCGGCCCATCGCCAGGTCGTAGCCCAACTGCTCCAGTATCTCTGCAACTTTTGCCGCGGTGCGGAACTCCACCCAACCTGATTCCGCATAGTGATGGAAATCGCGTCGCCAGGCGGTGAGTTGCGGGAAGAGGGTTTGCAGGTCCTGCGCCAGTGTATGCATATCGTTTCCTGTCATCATTAGAATATGTGAACTCCTTCACACTGTGATAGTTTTTACTTATCACTAACCGATTTTTCACAGATTTAACCGTTCGTGGCTTACCCTGGCACAATCAATTCCATTACAGTAGATGACAGTTTCTTTACTCTGATAAACAACGGTTATCGGTGCAGACATGACATTCCAGGTAAAAATTCATCAGCTGCGGGCCTTTGTGGAGGTCGCCCAACAGGGGAGCATTCGTGGGGCGGGTCGGGTGTTAAACCTGTCGCAACCGGCGTTAACCAAATCCATTAAAGAGCTGGAAGAGGGCATCGCGGCGCAGCTGTTTATTCGCCGCAGCAAAGGGGTGACCTTAACCGAGTGCGGGGAGAGTTTTTATCAGCATGCCCGGCTGATCCTTGAAGAGTTACGCAGCGCGCAGGACGATATTCGCCAGCGTCAGGGGCAGCTGGCCGGGCAAATTAATATCGGCATGGGGGCCAGCATTGCCCGCCTGTTAATGCCGGCGGTCATTTCCCGTTTCCATCAACAGCACCCGCAGGTCAAGGTGCGTATTATGGAAGGGCAATTAGTATCGATGATTAATGAATTACGCCAGGGGGAACTTGATTTTACGATCAATACCTATTATCAGGGGCCATATGATCATGAATTCACGTTCGAAAAATTGTTTGAGAAGCCTTTTGCGATATTTTGTCGGGCAGGCCATCCGGCAATAGAGGCTGATTCTATTAATGAATTGTTGAAATACAGTTGGACAATGCCTACGCCGCGCGGCAGTTATTATAAGCAGCTGGAAGAGATGTTTTCCCACCGGGATCAGATTCCCCGTATTGGTGTGGTATGTGAAACATTTTCGTCCTGTATTAGCCTGGTTGCGCAGAGCGATTTTCTCAGTATTCTGCCGCAGGAGCTGGGCTGTGACCCGTTGCTGGCTAACAGGCTTGTAATGTTGGCGGTGAAAGAGCCATTACCGAAAGCGACCTATTACCTTATACAAAGAAGGGATTCTCGTCAGACGCCGCTGACCACTTCATTAATCACACAATTCAGACGTCACGCCCGGCAGGTTATTTATTAGACAGTACAAGGATAAAAAAATGGAGCCGGTCGACATCCAACAGACTCCACAGTACACACAGCATTGCTCCACATGCATCTCTGCTTATTATTTCCGTTCTGCAGATAACTTCATATATAACATCTTTTCGGCATAAATAAAGGAACTAACGTAACAGGATCAAAAAAATTTAATGTAAGTCATAATGTTAACGTAAAATAAAATTTAATTTTAGAGCGAATGAATTATCAATTAAATTAACTGAATTGATTATACTTTTTTAAATAATCAACGGGAGTTGCAGCGCCGCATTGAGCCACATGACAGGGGCAGGTATAGTACTCTGTCAGTCAAGCAGGAGGATGTCATGAACCCAGAAGATAAATCGCTTTTTCTCGACGCGATGGAGGATGTTCAGCCGCTCAGACGCTGTGCCGACGTCCACTGGCAGCCCGCCTCAACCCCGCGCACCCGCCAGCCTGTGGACACCAGCCAGCTGGATAACTTTCTCACCACCGGCTTTCTGGATGTGATACCCCTGGCAGAGCCGCTGGCGTTCCGGCGGGAAGGGGTGCAGCTCGGGGTAATTGATAAGCTGCGCTTAGGTAAATATCCCCGCCAGGCGAGCCTGACCTTATTGCGTCAGCCCGTTGAGCAGTGCCGCCAGCAGCTGTATACCTTTATCCGCCAGGCTGAGCGCGACGGCTTACGTAATCTGATCATCATTCACGGCAAGGGACGAGACGATAAGTCCCATGCCAATATTGTGCGCAGCTATCTGGCGCGCTGGCTGACGGAGTTCGAGGCAGTGCAGGCCTTTTGTGTGGCCCAGCCGCACCACGGCGGCAGCGGTGCCTGTTATGTTGCGCTGCGCAAATCCAGCGAAGCGAAGCTCGAAACCCGTGAGCGACTGGCAAAACGCAGCCGCTAAATCATGGATAACACCGCCTTATGCTACCGCCAGTTTGGTGAGCCTGAATCTGTATTGCAGCAGGAGACTGCGGCTAAAGCACCGCTGCAGCCGGGAATGCTCCGGGTGCAGATGCTGCTTTCGCCGGTTAACGCCTCGGATCTGATCCCCATCACCGGGGCCTACCGGCATCGTATTACCTTGCCCGCCATCGCCGGATATGAAGGCGTGGGACGGGTGATTGCCGCCCCGGACGATGCCGCCTCTTTGCTGGGTCAGCGGGTATTGCCCTTGCGCGGCGAAGGTACCTGGCAGCAAATAGTCGATTGCCCGGCGGGGCTGGCGATCCCGGTCCCCGCTACCATTGAGACCCCCCTGGCGGCGCGGGCGTTCATCAACCCGCTGGCGGCCTGGCTGATGCTCAACCTGTATCCTGTGCAGGGTAAACGGGTGCTCCTGACGGCGGCCGGATCGGACTGTGCCATTCTGCTGGGGCAGTGGGCGCAGCGGCGAGGGGCCACGGAGGTGTATGGCATCCACCGTTCAGCGGTCCATGCAGACCGGCTGCGGGCGATGGGGATCGTCCCGATTGCGCAACAGGAGAGCGATACCGTGCGCGCCGTCGCTGCGGCCAGCGATATCGTCTTTGATGCCACGGGTGGAGAACTGGCGCTGACCCTCCTCAGCGCGATGCGCAACAGCGGGCAGTTTATCTGCTACGGTCTGCTTTCAGGCCAGCCCTTCGCGTTACAACGTCACTTTCCGCCGATGCACTGGTTCCATATCCGCAACACTTTCGATAGCTTTAGCCCGCAGGCATGGCAGGCGGCGTTTACCGAAATCTGGCCCCTGTTGGCAGAGAGCCAGTACAGCGACGCCCGGCTACTGCCGTTTAACAACTGGCAGTCGGCACTGGCCGACTACCGACAGGCGGGGCGAACCCATAAGCCGCTGCTGGATTTTACCGGGCTTAACCCTTAGCTTGCCTTGCTCATATCACTGAGCAGCAGCGCAATGGTTTTACCGCCGTGAGTCTGCTCCAGCGCAATTTTCACGATAATGGTCAGGGGCACCGACAGCAGCATCCCCACCGGCCCCAACAGCCAGCCCCAGAAGATCAGCGACAAAAACACCACCAGCGTAGAGAGGCCCAGCCCACGTCCCATCAAGCGAGGCTCCAGAATGTTGCCAAAGATCAGGTTGATGATCAGATACCCCGCCAGCAGTACCAGGGCCGGGTAAAAGCCGCTGAATACCAGCACCTGCGCGATCGGGGGGATAGCGGCCAGCACCGATCCGATGTTAGGGATATAGTTCAGGGCAAAGGCCAGCAGCGCCCAGACAAAGGCGAACCGAACCTCCAGTGCCGCCAGCATCCCCCAGACCACCAGCCCGGTCACCAGACTGATGGCGGTCTTCAGCACCAGATAGTGCGAAACGCTGTCGAGGGCGCGCTGGATCGCCGCCATCCCCTCCACCGGGCGGGACATCAGCGGCTGGAGCTTTGCTGGCAGTTGCGGCACCTCCAGCAGCATAAATACCACGGTAAGCAGCAGTAAAAAGATGGCGGTCATGGCGCTGGAGAGCTGCGCCAGCAGGGCTGTCACCAGCGTCATGGCCGCATTGGGGTCGATATACTTCAGCAGCTCCTCCATCGACACTTCTATCCCGGCCCGCTGTAGCCAGGGTTCAAGATGCAGCAAAGGCACGGCCAGAGAAGAACGGTAATGTGGCAGGGTGCGCGCCAGCTCATTCAGTGAAGTGCCCAGATAGGCCACCAGCAATGCCATGGCGACCCCGATAAGCAGGATCGGCAGGGTGATCGCCAGCACCCGAGGGAGACGCAGGCGCACCAGTCGCCGCACCAGCGGATGCAGCACCACGGCGATAAACAGTGCCAGAATAAAGGGCACAATAATATCCGCCGCAACGCGGATCCCCGTCAGCACAATCACCAGCATGCCGAGCATGATGACTATTTTTAATCCGTTGAGGGTAATAATGGGTTTGGCCATACTGGCTCCTGATCCTGTCCTTTTTATTTATTCTACCGATGCGGCGCGATGAGAAAATTAACCAAACACAAACAGTGAGGGTAAAGAAATGAAAAGGCTTTGAGTAAATTCCTGGCTTATGGTAAAAATCAGCTGTGTTTAACTACCGGAGACAATTTTCATCTGCACTGACGAGAAGCAACACCGCAGATAATTGTAATTTTATGGACAATCTGTTCAGGACGCATTTTTCAAACCTCTCTGCATTACTCTCCTCTTTTTGCCTGCCGTCTGGCGAGCAGCACTGGCGCAACGCGCTGTAGACCCTCTCTCTGCCTGAGCTGGCGCTTTGCGTCCGGCCAAAAATTCATTCGTTTTTACCCGGCTGCCATCTATGGCGAGCCGCGAAGGATTATATTCTCAAGCAGGAGAAAAACATGTTTTACTGGATCCTCTTAGCCCTGGCTATCGTTGCTGAAATAACCGGCACGCTGTCAATGAAATGGGCCAGCCTCAGCGGTGGTCACACCGGCTATATTTTAATGCTGTCAATGATTACGCTGTCCTATATTTTCTTGTCTTTTGCGGTTAAAAAAATCGCATTAGGCGTGGCGTATGCATTATGGGAAGGGGTAGGTATTTTCTTAATTACCCTTTTTAGCGTTTTATTGTTTGATGAGTCGCTGTCGCTGATGAAACTGGCCGGTCTGACGACGCTGGTGGCGGGCATAATATTTATTAAATCCGGCACCCGAAAACCGGTAAAACAGCGTAAGGAGGCGAACCATGCAACAGTTTGAGTGGGTTCATGGTGCCTGGCTGGCGCTGGCGATCGTACTGGAAATTGCCGCTAACGTTTTGCTGAAGTTCTCCGACGGTTTTCGCCGCAAAGTGTACGGCCTGCTGTCGATTGCAGCGGTTCTCGGCGCGTTCAGCGCCCTGTCGCAGGCGGTTAAAGGTATAGATCTGTCGGTGGCCTATGCGCTGTGGGGCGGGTTTGGCATCGCGGCAACCCTGGCGGCGGGATGGATCCTGTTTGGTCAACGGCTGAATAGAAAAGGATGGATTGGCCTGCTTCTGCTTCTCGCCGGGATGATTATGATAAAACTGGCCTGATAATCTTGCTGCCTGTCATTACAGGCAGCGAAATTCAACTCGTGTATTACGCTTAGACTGAGGGCTTTGAAAAGGACGAAGAATGAATGCATACCCCTTTAAGCTGGCGTAAGATCCCTTCTGCAAAAAACCTTTTTGTCATGATTTTTATGGCAGGGCTGGGCTTAATCTTCTCGATAATGACCCTGCTTTACCTCTCCCTGAACCTCATCAGCAGTAAAGCCAATGAAATCGACGAACAGCGCACGGCTCTCTCCGTACAGGGCGCCGTGCAGACCTCGATTAACCGGGTCTGGTCGCTGGTGATTGATAATGCCGTCTGGGATGACGCGGTGCGCGAAGCGTATCGCCCGGCGCTGGATGTGGACTGGCTCTACAACACCTGGGGAGCAGGCTATAAGGTGAATAACCTTTACGACGGCACCTTTGTACTCGACGAACGTTTCCGGGTGCTGTGGGGATCGTTCAGAAGCCAGCCCTTTACGGAAAAGAACCTCGATTTTTTTGGCGAAGGCCTGACGTCGCTGATCCAGATGCACGCCAACGCCCTGAAAACGGATAAAAACATCTTCACCGGCGTCACCCGCACCCGCGCGGGGATTGCCTTTGTGGGCATCGGCCTGATCCGGCCGACGGTTGGAAGCCTTCAGGTGGCGGATAATACCCGCCGCTTTTTGGTTATCACTCGCCACCTCAATCCACAAATTTTGCGTGAACTGGGGGACACTTTTCAGATCGACGATTTGAGTCTCACTTCAGAGCAGGTCAACGACATGAGCGTCCCGCTAAAAAGCGCTTCAGGCGAGGTGCTGGGGTATCTTTCCTGGAAGCCACGGCTACCGGGGGCGGCTGCGGCGAAAGCCGCCTCGCTGGACATCACCCGCATTGTACTGTTCATCCTGGCGCTGATTTTGCTGTTCATTCTTTTCAGCTGCGTGGGGCTGTATAAACTGGCGCGTGGGGAAAATCTTGCGCGAACGGTGGCCCGCACCGACTGGCTGAGTCATTTACCTAACCGCCGGGCGCTGATTGAAGAGCTGGAGCGGGTAGGCCTGCGCGGCGATACCGATCGTAAAAGCGTGGTCTTTATCGACCTCGACGGCTTTAAAGACGTGAATGATATCTACGGGCATGAGGTGGGCGATGAGCTGATCGTCATCATTGCTGGCGCGTTACGCGACAACGTACCGAAGGACGGCATGCTGGCCCGCATGGGCGGCGATGAGTTTGCGATGACCATTGGCGGTGACAACGCCGAAGCGCTGGCCTCGGCGTTTGCGGGCTTTGTTCTCGATTATCTGCATAATGCCATCCGCATCGGGGAGCGCACCATCCATATTGGCGCCAGCATCGGCATTGCCAGCGGCAGCCTTGTGGAGTGCACCAGCTCAGAGCTGTTCCGTCGCGCCGATATCGCCATGTACCACTCCAAAACCACCGGCAAAGGGCGGGTGACGCACTACGATACGGAGCTGAACAGCGCGCGTGAGCGTCAGGTGGCGATTGAGAGCCAGATCCGCAGCGGCCTTGAGCGCGAGGAGTTTGACGTCTGGTATCAACCGATCATCGATGCGCGTAGCCAGAAAATGGTCAGCGTGGAGGCGCTGGTTCGCTGGCCGCGTCGCCCGGAGGGGCCGCTGCCGCCAGATGCATTTATCAACATCGCAGAAACCAGCGGCCTGATTTACGGCCTGGGGCAGTTCGTATTGCGCCGGGCCTGTCAGGATCTGGAGCCTTTCGCGGATTTAAAACTGTCGGTCAATATCTCACCTGCGCAGTTTCGCGACCCGGAATTCGAAGCCAAAGTCGAAGGGGCGCTGGCAATCAGCCGTTTCCCGGCCACGCGCCTGCAGCTGGAAGTCACAGAAACCTACGTTCTGGAAAATCCCGAGCGCGCCCGTTCAGCCATCAGCAACCTTAAAGCCCAGGGGATCGCCGTGGCGCTGGATGATTTTGGCACCGGCTACTCAAGCATCGGCTATCTACGCCGCTTTAACTTCGACACCCTCAAAATCGACAAATCCCTGGCCGGGCTGGTGGATCATGACGAACAGGCTTCGGCCCTGGTCAGCGGCACCGTGCGCATTGCCAGCGCCCTCGGGATGACCGTGGTGGCCGAAGGGGTGGAGAACGAGAAGCAGATGAAAATGCTGCGGCTGGCGGGCTGCGATCAGTTGCAGGGCTTCTGGTACAGCCAGCCGATGCCGATAAAAGAGATTATGGCGTTACGCCAGAAGCGGCAGTGTTAGATCACTGCCGGGCCAGCTCTTCCAGCTTGTCACGAAAGCCGGTAATGGACAGGGCGCGGTTATCGGCCCGCCAGCGATCTTTCGCAGCCGGAGCCGAGCTTTGTACCCCGATAACCTGCCAGCCATCGGCGGTTTTTAACATCAGCGGCGAGCCGCTGTCGCCGGGCAGGGTATCGCACTGATGCGACAGCACGCCAGTTTGCGCCCAGCCGGTAACAATGCAGTCCTGATGGGTATAGAGCACGTCGAGATGATCTTCCGGGTAACCCGCCTGGTTCACCTTACGGTCAGCCGCTTTCAGCGCGGCGGTAAGGGCATCTTTGTCACCGGTAAACAGCGGCAGCGGCGTGATCCCCGATGGCGGATTGCGCAGCACCACCAGACCAAAATCCCACGAGGCAGCAGATGGCGGTACGATCCAGCCGTCGCCATCGGCTTTCAGCCGACGTCCCAGAGATGCGGGGACGCGTCCTTCAATGCCGTGGATCTCATAGCGCCAGCTGCCTTTTAACGAGACAAAGCGCAGGGCAACGGCGGTATCGGGTTTACCATTTGGTGGCACCAACAGACAGTGGCCGGCGGTCAGCGCCAGCTGGGGGGTAATGAGGGTCGCGGTACACAGATTCCCGCTGGCGGTTTCCAGCTGGCCAATGGCATCCCACGGAGAGTGGGTAGGATCGGTGACACGCGTACGGTCGTCATGACCAAAAAACAGCGTTTGTACCTCTTTTTTGAGGTTCGCAGCGTCGTTGCTGCCTTCGTCCGCATGACTCAGCCCAGAAAAGAGAAAAAACGTTCCCAGTACAACCACAACAGATTTACGCATATCACACTCTGAAGGGGGATAATTATGATTATTAAATATGAACCCTGCTTATTAACTATAGACGGGACCGCGCGAAAGTGGGAGTAAAATCAGCGTGCTACACTCAGGAAATATAAAACATACTCGCAATAAGAGCGCATAAAATAAGCGTGGTAAGAATCAACTCAAACCGATAGCGCTGAAACATAACGCCCTCCGCACAGAAAAACGGCGCTGGAACCTTGCCGGTTCAGCGCCGGGACCAACGTGCCCGTCAGGGCACGTTAAGGTAAGCAGGCTTACGCAGCGGGTTGCGCTGCAGGGGTCGCAGCCTGGTGTTTAACGGCTTTTTTGTGGTGTTTTTTGGCTGCCTGAGCTTTCTGGGCAACCGGTGCCGCTTCCGCTTTTTTCACTTCTTTTTTATGAACCTTTTTGGCTGCCTGCGCTTTCTGGGCAACCGGCGCTGCTTCTTCTTTTTTCACTGCTTTTTTATGGTGCTTTTTCGCAGCCTGCGCTTTCTGCACGGCCGCTTTTTTGTGTTTTTTGTGGTGCACAGTCTTCGCAGCCGGCGCTGCGGTGGTGGTAGTCGCGGTGGCTGCCGGTGCAGCGGTGTTGGCGACGGTGTCAGCAGCGAATGCAGCAGAAGAGAGACCCATTGCAGCGGCAACAACCAGAGCTAATACTTTATTCATCATCCTACCCTCGAATTGGTTTTTTCATTTAACCCCACTGCGGGGCCGTTGAAAGAACTATATCCCTGAAATTACGGGGCTTCCGTGAGTGATTGGTGACGACGTGTAACGGATTGTACAGCGCCGGGTACGATACCCGGCGCGGAGGGTTACAGATAACGCGAGGTGAGATGATCGCGGAAGTAACGGCTGTTGAGATCTTCTCCGGTGGCCTGCTCAATCAACTGGGCGGTGGTGAAACGGCTGCCGTGTTGCCAGATGTTCTGGCGCAGCCAGTCGAACAGGGCGCTGAAGTCCCCGACGGCGATGGCGGCATCCAGCCCAGGCAGGGCTTTTTTAGCAGCAGCGAACAGCTGAGCGGCATACATCGCTCCGAGTGTGTAGGACGGGAAGTAACCAAAGCCGCCATCTGTCCAGTGGATGTCCTGCATACAGCCGTTGCGGTAGTTATCTTTGGTGGATAAGCCCAGCCACGCCTGCATCTTTTCGTCCCACAGCGCGGGAATGTCGTCGACTTCAATGTCACCGTTGATCAGCGCCCGCTCAATCTCGTAGCGCAGCACCACGTGCGCCGGATAGCTGACTTCGTCCGCATCCACACGGATATAGCCGGGCTTGACGCGCTGGTTCCAGGCGACAAAGTTCTCCGGCGAGAAGGCCGCCTGGCTGCCGAAGCGCTCATGCACCGCGGGGAGAAGATGGTTGAGAAACGCCGTGCTACGCCCAAGTTGCATCTCAAAGAACAGGCTTTGTGACTCATGGATAGCGGTAGAGCGGGCCAGGGCGATAGGCTGTCCGAGCCAGTTGCGCGGCAGGTTCTGCTCATAGCGGGCGTGTCCGGTTTCATGGATCACCCCAAACAGGGCGCTGAGCAGCTCGTCTTCGTCGTAACGGGTGGTAATGCGCACGTCTTCCGGCACGCCGCCACAGAACGGGTGAGCGCTGACGTCCAGACGACCGGCGTTAAAGTCAAACCCGAGGGTCTTCATCGCCTCCAGTCCCAGCTCGCGCTGAATTGCCGTCGGGAATGGCCCCTGTGGCGGCACAAATGACTGCTGCGCCTGCTTCTCGACAACCTGATTCAGCAGGCCCGGCAGCCAGGATTTGAGATCGCCAAACAGGTCGTCCAGCCGGGCGCTGGTCATATCCGGCTCAAAAATATCCAGCAGCGCATCGTAAGGGGTGCAGCCTTTGGCGTCGGCACGCAGGCGGGCCTCTTCCCGGCTCAGCTTCACCACCTCTTTCAGGTTGACAGCAAAGCCCTGCCAGTCATTCGCTGGACGCTGGGTGCGCCAGGCATGCTCGCATTTACTGCCCGCCAGGGATTTGGCTTCCACCAGCGACTCCGGCAGCAGCGCGGCCTGCTGGTAGTGGCGGGTCATCTCCCGCAGGTTGGCCTGTTCGACGTCATTCAGATCTTCGCTTTCGGCATTACGCAGCCAGTCGGCCACCTTTGTATCGGTCAGGATTTGGTGTTGCAGGACGCTCAACTCTGCCAGCGCTTCGCCTCGCGCGGCACTGCCGCCTGCGGGCATCATGGTAAACATGTCCCAACTGGCAATGGCGGAGAGGTGAGAGAAGCGGGAGAGACGCTGGAAGGTACGGGTGAGTTGCTGATAATTATTCTTTTCCATTAAGACCTCGTGTCTGCATCAACTGATGGTTAAAAGTACCATCCAGTGAAGCGAAACACGAGGCCACGCAACATTAATGTAACCGTTTATGCAGGTTAACACCCACCAGCAGCGCCCCGCACAGCATCAACGCGATAAATCCTCCCACGCCGTTCCAGCCGTACTGATGCCAGAAGACGCCACCCAGCGTCCCGGCGATGCTGGAACCCAGGTAGTAGCTGAACAGATATAACGATGATGCCTGGCCTTTGGCGCGGCGGGCGCGCGGGCCGATCCAGCTGCTGGCGACCGAATGGGCGGCAAAAAAGCCCGCGGAGAAGAGCAGCATCCCGGCGAAAATCACCCCCAGGTTAGCGAACAGGGTCATCAGCACGCCTGCCAGCATGATACCCGTCGAGGCCAGCATCACCGGGCCACGGCCAAAGCGGGTGGTCATCGCCCCGGCTTTTGGCGAACTCCATGTACCGGTGAGATAAGCCACCGACAGCAGGCCAACCAGCGCCTGGCTTAAATGCCAGGGCGAAAGCATTAGCCGGTAGCCGATGTAGTTAAACAGGGTAACAAACGACCCCATCAACAGAAAACCGGTCAGGAACAGCAGGGGCAGGCCGCGATCGCGCCAGTGCAGGCGGAAGTTAATCAGCAGCGTTTTTGGCCGTAAAGCGGTAGGGCGAAAGTGGCGCGATTCCGGCAGAATTTTCCAGAACATCAGTGCTGAGGCCAGCGCAAAACAGCCGATCGCGGCCAGCGCAATCCGCCAGTTGAAAAAGTCGGTGAAGACCCCGCTCAGGAGTCGTCCGCTCATCCCGCCAATGGAGTTACCGCTGATATAAAGCCCCATTGAGAAGGCGACAAAGCTGGGGTGGATCTCCTCGCTGAGGTAGGTCATACCCACTGCCGCCACGCCGCTGAGAGAAAGGCCGATCAGCGCGCGCATGATCAAAATTCCGTGCCAGCTGGTCATCATCGTGGACAGCAACGTACAGACCGAGGCCAGCAGCAGAGCGGTGACCATCACCGGTTTACGCCCGATGGCGTCTGACAGCGGGCCGGTAAAGAGTAGGCCAATCGCCAGCATCCCGGTGGAAATCGAGAGCGAAATACTGCTGCTGGCAGGCGTCACCCCAAACTCCTGGGACAACACCGGCAGGATCGGCTGCACGCAGTAGAGCAGGGCGAAAGTCGCCAGTCCGGCGGAGAAGAGCGCCAGGGTGACGCGCATAAACTGCGGGGTACCGCGCTTGATGAACTGGACCGGCCGCGGTTGGGTGGGTAAGAGATCGATATCATCTGTCGGGGCGATATCAGCCGTTGTTGTACGACTCACGTAAGTTCCTTGCTTCAACATCCCCGTGATTTCTGGTGACGGGTATGACCACAAGGATCAGGGTAGGAAAATGTAAATATTCTGTCTAATATATTAATAATCTCAAATGATACGTTAAAAATATGAATATTGAACTGCGTCATCTGCGCTACTTTGTGGCCGTTGCTGAGGAGCTGCATTTTGGTCGCGCGGCGGCGCGGCTGAATATCTCCCAGCCGCCGCTGAGTCAGCAAATTCAGGCGCTGGAGCAGCAGGTGGGGGCGCGTCTGCTGGCACGTACCAACCGCAGCGTGGGGCTGACGGAGGCAGGACGTCAATTTCTGGCCGACAGCCGTCAGATCCTGGGCCTGGTGGACGAGGCGGCAGCCCGGGCGGAACGGCTGCACCATGGCGAAACCGGAGAGCTACGTCTTGGCTTTACCTCCTCTGCGCCCTTTATTCGCGCCATCTCGCATACGCTCTCGACGTTTCGCCGCCTCTCACCGGATGTCCATATCCAGACCCGGGAGATCAACACTCGGGAGCAGATCGTTCCGCTGAGCGAAGGCTCTCTCGATCTTGGTCTGATGCGTAATACCCAACTGCCGGATACCCTGGCATGGCAGCAGGTGCTGCGGGAGCCGCTGCTGGCGATGATTCATCGGGATCACCCCCTGGCGGCAAAGGCTGTGGTTTCTCTCACGGAGCTGGCCCAGGAGCCGTTTGTCTTTTTTGATCCGCGGGTAGGTACCGGATTGTATGACGACATTCTGGGATTGCTGCGTCGCTACGGGGTCACGCCGGTCATCACTCAGGAGGTGGGCGAGGCGATGACTATTATCGGGCTGGTGGCAGCGGGGCTGGGCGTGTCGATTCTGCCGGCCTCGTTTAAGCGACTCCAGCTGAACGAGATGCGTTGGGTGGCGATAGCCGAACCGGACGCGGTGTCAGAGATGTGGCTGGTGTGGTCGAAGCATCATGAGCTTAGCGCCGCGGCACAACGTTTCAAAAAACTGCTGATCGACGCCTCATCAGGCGGCTGAGCCGCAAAAAAAGCGGGTAAAAATGTGCTGTAAATCACAAGGCTAAGTAAAAATTTGACGATTACTGTAGAAGTGCTTCACCATAGCCCACAGTTTATTTCGAAGCTCGAAAATAAGGGAGTACGTGGTGGTTGCTGATAGTCAGCCTGGGCATATCGATCAGATTAAGCAGACCAATGCGGGTGCGGTATATCGCCTGATTGATCAGCTTGGGCCGGTCTCGCGCATCGATCTTTCCCGCCTTGCGCAACTGGCACCTGCCAGTATCACCAAGATCGTACGAGAAATGCTCGAAGCGCATCTGGTGCAGGAGACGGAAATTCAGGAGCCGGGCAGCCGCGGCCGTCCGGCGGTGGGGCTGGTGGTGGAAACCGAAGCCTGGCACTACCTCTCGTTGCGCATCAGCCGGGGTGAAATCTACCTTGCATTGCGCGATCTCAGCAGCAAGCTGGTGGTGGAAGAGCAACTGCCGCTGGAGCTGAAAGCCGAGCAGCCGCTTGAGGTGCGGATCACTGCGCTTATCGATCGGTTCTTTATTCATCACCAGCAGAAGTTGGAGCGTCTCACCGCCATCGCGATCACCATGCCGGGTATCATTGATACCGAAAATGGTATCGTCCACCGGATGCCGTTCTACGATGACGTGAAAGAGATGCCGCTGGGCGAGGTGCTGAAGAACCATACCGGCGTGCCGGTCTATATTCAGCATGATATTAGCGCATGGACGATGGCCGAGGCCCTGTTCGGCGCGTCGCGTGGTGCGCGGGACGTGATTCAGGTGGTCATCGACCACAACGTCGGTGCCGGAGTGATAACCGATGGTCGTCTGTTGCACGCCGGGAGCAGCAGCCTGGTGGAGATTGGCCACACCCAGGTCGATCCCTACGGCAAACGCTGTTACTGTGGTAACCACGGCTGTCTGGAGACCATTGCCAGCGTGGACAGTGTGCTGGAGCTGGCCCAGCTGCGGCTCGGCCAGTCGATGAGTTCAACCCTGCACGGTCAACCCTTGACGGTGGAGTCGCTTTGCGCGGCCGCCCAGCAGGGCGACCTGCTGGCGAAAGACATCATTACCGGCGTTGGCACGAACGTCGGGCGCATCATTGCCATTATGGTTAACCTCTTCAATCCGCAAAAAATCCTGATCGGTTCGCCATTGAGCCAGGCGGCAGGGGTCCTCTTCCCGGCGATCGCCGACTCAATTCGCCAGCAGTCCCTGCCAGCCTACAGTAAACATATCGTGGTGGAGAGCACCCAGTTTACCAATCAGGGGACGATGGCCGGTGCGGCGCTGGTGAAAGATGCGATGTATAACGGCTCCCTGCTGATCCGCCTGCTGCAGGGTTAACAATCCTTAAAGTCTTACTAAAAATTGCGCTATCTCAAACTGAGCGGATAGCGCATGCCTTAGACTTCCTCCACTGAATTATTTCCTTGATTTATATTTCCAAAGCATAACGGTGGAGTTAGTGATGCTTAAGCGTTTCTTTGTAACGGGTACTGATACTTCTGTCGGCAAGACGGTGGTGTCCCGCGCCTTGCTGCAAGCCTTGATGGCAAGCGGAAAGCGCGTCGCAGGGTACAAACCGGTAGCAAAAGGGAGTAAAGAGACGCCAGAGGGATTGCGCAATAAAGATGCGCTGGTTTTACAAAGCGTCTCCTCTCTCGAACTGCCTTACCATGCGGTAAACCCCATTGCCCTCAGTGAAGATGAGAGCAGCGTGGCGCACAGCGGGCTGGTGAATTACACCCTGTTGTCGAACAGGCTGGCCAGCCTGAGCGATCAGGTCGACCACGTGGTGGTTGAAGGAACTGGCGGCTGGCGCAGCCTGATGAATGATTTGCGTCCGTTATCAGAGTGGGTAGTGCAGGAGCAACTGCCGGTGCTGATGGTGGTGGGCATTCAGGAAGGCTGTATCAACCACGCCCTGCTGACGGCACAGGCTATCGCCAATGACGGCCTGCCGCTGGTGGGCTGGGTGGCAAACCGTATCAATCCGGGCCTGGCCCACTATGCTGAAATTATTGAGGTGTTGAGTAAAAAGCTGCCGGGTCCGCTGGTCGGCGAGTTGCCCTATCTGCCGCGCGCAGAGCAGCGCGATCTAGCGCACTACATCGACCTCTCGACTCTCGGCAGTGTGTTGTCCGTAGATCGAGTCGTGGCGTAACGTTCGCGACAGCACCGACGCCACCACGCAGGCAATCAGCAAGCCGGGCAGCAGCAGATACTGCCCGGTCATTTCACAGACCATCAGCGCCGACATGATCGGCGCGTGCGTCGTGGCGGCAAGCAGCGTTGCCATCCCCGCCAGCCCCAGCAAAATCGCGGTTTCAGAACCGGGCAACCACAGCATAAAGATCTGAGCAAACAGCATCCCGGTCGCCATGCCGACAAACAGCGTTGGCGTAAATACCCCGCCTGGCGCTCCCGAACCACTGCTGGCCAGTACCGCCAGCAGCTTACAGATAAATACCCCCGCAATTACCGACAGCAGCGGCGGCGCGAGCAGAAACGCCTGCACCACGCTGTAGCCATTGCCCCACACTTTAGGCGTTAGCAGTGACAACAGCCCGACGATCAGCCCGCCCAATGCCAGCTGCCACGGCGGGGAAAGCCGAAGGCGCAGGAACAGGGCGTGAGTGAAGGTCATCAGCCACATCAGCGCCGGGCCGCAGACCCCCGCCAGCAGACCCATGCCGACCATCAGGGAATAATCCACCCCGGTCAGCGTTTCGCTGAGATGCACCTCATACAGCGTGCTGGCACCGGGGCTGAGCAGGCGGGTAGTGAGGAGCGCAACCACCGCGGCAATCACCACCGGCCCAAGCGACGCCAGCATCAGGGTGCCGAACAAGATCTCGGCTATAAACAGGCTGCCGGCTAAGGGCGCATGGTACGCGCTCGCCATCCCGGCGGCGGCACCACAGGCGATCCACAGCTTCCACTCGGATTTCGGCGTAAAGCGTTGGGCAAAAAACGAGGCGGCGAGAGCGGCCATCAGGATCATCGCCCCTTCACGGCCAATGGCGCTGCCGCTGGCGACCACCAGTAACGATGCCAGGGATTTCACCAGACTGGCACCATAGTCAAACTGTCCGTCGCCCGTTTCCAGGGCCTCCATATAGTCGGTGGGAGCATGAGGGCGCTGCGCGTTGATCCGCTGCCAGACCCAGAGCAACAGTCCGGCCGCCAGCCCGCCAAGGGCGGGAGTCAGGGCACGTCGCCAGGGGGAGAGGCTGCTGGCGGCATTCACCAGGCTGCCGCTTTCATTACTCAGGAGCAGCCACTCCAGCCAATACATGGCGTGACGAAACAGCGCCACGGCCAGCGCTGCCAGCACGCCGGTAACGGTGGCAATCAGCAGTCGGCGAAACATCGCGCGGATGTCCGGGTAAGCATGGAGTCGATGCATGGGGTACACGTAAACAGGAAAGATACAATATTGTGGGGGGAAATCGTGGGGTTAGCAACGTAAAGAGCCGGGCAGTGCCCGGCTTAGAACATTAACTCTCGCTATGAATATTCAGCGCCCGGCGGGTGCGGCCGGAACTGAGATATTCCGCAATATAGTCCTGCGAAATCTCGCCGTTATAGCGTCCGTCTTCATCGACAATTGGCATCCAGCTGGTGTTGCTCTCGTACAGACGGGAGAGCACCACGCGCAGGTTGTCTTCGGCCTTGCCGGTCATACGGAACGGGTGGATCAGATCGGCGCAGGTGCCGCTGGCATGACGCGCCTCGCGACGTTTCACAAAGCCCAGCGGCTTACCGTTTTCGTCCACCACGGTGACCGCGCGAATGTCGTTATCATCCATCGTGGCGAAGGCCTCCGGCAGCGGGGTGGCCGGGCGAACGGTGATCGTCGGCTGTTGGTCAGTCACATCGCCCGCCGAGACCAGCAGCAGACGCTTAAGGGTGCGGTCCTGGCCGACGAACGAACCGACAAACTCATTCGCCGGTTTCGCCAGCAGTTCGTCCGGGCTGGCGCACTGGACGATTTTCCCCTGGCGGAAGACGGCGATGCGGTCGCCGAGCTTCAGCGCCTCGTCGATATCATGGCTCACCAGCATCACGGTCTTTTTCAGCTTGCGCTGCATCTCGAGGAACTGGTTCTGGATCACCTCGCGGTTAATTGGGTCGACTGCACCGAAGGGCTCATCCATCAGCAGTACCGGAGGATCCGCCGCCAGGGCGCGGATCACGCCGATACGCTGCTGCTGACCGCCGGACATTTCACGTGGGTAGCGGTTGAGGAACTTATGCGGGTCCATCGCCACCATATCCATCAGCTCTTCAGCGCGGGTTTTACAGCGCGCTTTGTCCCAGCCCAGCATCCGCGGCACCACGGTGATGTTCTCTTCGATAGTCATGTTCGGGAACAGACCAATCTGCTGGATCACGTAGCCGATGTTACGACGCAGGGTGACGGTATCCATGTCGCTGGTGTCCTGACCGTTAATCAGGATCTTCCCGCTGCTCGGAGTAATCAGACGGTTAATCATCTTCAGGGTAGTCGTCTTGCCGCAGCCGGACGGTCCGAGCAGGACGCACATTTCCCCTTCGGGTACGTTCAGGTTAACGTTGTCTACGGCCTTAAATGTCTGGCCCTGCTTCTGTGAAAATTGTTTGGTGAGGTTTTCCAGTTTTATCATTATCGAATCCCCTTTGGAGTCAGTACGATCTGCAGACGGTGCAGTAACCAGTCGAGCACAATCGCTAAAAGACAAATCATCAGCGCACCGGCAATCAACATACGAATATCACTTCCGCCGATGCCGTTAAGCAGCAACAGACCCAGACCGCCCGCGCCGATAACGGCGGCAATCGCCATCACGCCGATGTTCATCACCACGGCGGTACGGATCCCGCCGAAAATCACTGGCAGCGCCATGGGAATCTCTACCCAGCGCAGACGTTGCCAGAAGGTCATGCCGATGCCACGTCCCGCCTCACGCAGGCCGGGCGGCAGGCTGTCGAGTGCGGTGTGGGTGTTACGCACAATCGGCAGCAGCGAGTAGAGAAATACCGCGGTAATCGCGGGCAGGGCACCAATACCCTGACCGATCAGCGAAAAGAGCGGGATCATCAGACCAAACAGCGCAATGGATGGGATGGTCAGTACGATGGTGGCAATGCCCAGCACCGGGGTCGCCAGCCATTTGTGGCGTACAATCAGAATGCCCAGCGGCACGCCGATAATGATCGCCAGGCCTACAGCCAGCGCCACCAGCCACAGATGTTGCAGCGTCAGGGTGCAGAGATAACCCCAGTTATCAATCATGTAGTGAATCGTATCCATAGCGCCTCCTTACAGCAGCTGCTTGCTACGCAGGAAATCACGGGCGACCTGCTGCGGTGACTGATGATCGATATCCACCTTTTTATTCAGCTCGGTGATAACGTCGTTATTGAGCTGGGCAGAGAGGGTGTTCAGCGCCTCCTCCAGACCCGGATTGGCCTCCAGGGTGTCCTTACGCACCACCGGGGTCACCGCATAGCTCGGGAAAAAGCCTTTATCATCTTCCAGTACCTTCAGGTCAAAACCCTTCACGCGCCCGTCGGTGGTATAAATCAGCCCGGCGTCGACAAAGCCATCGCGCACCGCGTTATAGACCAGACCAGGGTCCATCTGGCGGATCTGCGGGCGATCAAGCTCCAGGTTGTAGGCGGCCTGCAGCGGCTTCATGCCGTCGCTGCGCCCGGAAAACTCCAGGTCCAGACCGAGCAGCCAGTTATTATCAGGGTCGGTTTTACGCACCTGTTCAACCTTTGCCACCAGTTCCGACATGGTGTTGATATGTTCTGCTTCGGCGCGCTTACGCTGCATAGCGAAGGCGTAGGTATTGTTCATGTCAGCAGGCTGGAGCCACACCAGGCCGTGTTTCGCATCCAGGCGTTTCACCGTCTCGTAAGACTCCTGCGGTGACATGCGTTTGTTGATGTGGTTAAAGATGATCAGCGAAGTACCGGTGTACTCCCAGGTCATATCGATCTGCTTGTTGATCATGGCATTGCGGGAGATGACCGTCGCAATGTTGGTCTGGGGCTGTACCTGAAACCCTTTCTTTTGCAGGTACTGCACGGTCATGGCCGAAAGAATATGCTGCTCGGTAAAGCTCTTGGTCGCCAGAATGAGCGGCGCGGCGAGCGCCTGGCTGGAGAAGAGCGCGGCGGCGCATAGCGCCGTCAGGCCGGTAAACAGTCTCATAAAAGCTCCTTATTATAATTATCGTGCGAGATGCGGGCTCATCAGACGACCCAGCGCCGCCAGCAACGTATCCAGAATCAGGGCGAACAGGGCGGTGGCCGCGGCACCCAAAATCAGCGTCGGGAAGTCATTCAGGTAAATACCCGGGAAGATCAGCTCACCGTAGCTGCTGGCACCAATCAGGAAGGCCAGCGGCGCAGTCCCGACGTTAATGGCGGTAGCGATGCGGATCCCGGAGAGCATCACCGGCCAGGCGTTAGGAATTTCCACCTGCCACAGCCGTTGCCATTTGGTCATGCCGATACCGTTTGCCGCTTCCAGTAACGAGCCAGGCACCGAGCACAGCCCGGCGTAGGTGTTACGCACAATCGGCAGCAGCGAGGCAAGGAACAGGGCAATAATGGCAGGGGTATCGCCAATACCAATCACCACCATCGCCAGCGCCAGAACGGCCAGTGGCGGCAGGGTATTCCCCACGTTAAAGATCTGCATGACGTATTCGGCGATACCGCGCGCGGCCGGACGGCTCAGCAAGATACCGCTGGGAATACCGACCAGCAGTGCGAAGAACATCGACGAGAAGACTAAAATCAGATGCTGTTGCCCGAGATAGACCAGGTCAACCTGACGCGCTTTGATGGTCTCCAGCCCAATTCCCCAGACGAGGAGGGCGACGACCACGATAATCGCGCCGACAAAAAGCAGCGAACGTTTGAATAGTGGATGCATTGCGGTGTGTCTCCCTGTGCGCATGCGTTATAGCAACCATCGGTTGCCTGTTGTTATGCCATGAATCGGCAGGGGTCATTGAGCTATAGCAAGCGAACGGGAAGGGTTCCAGCGAAGCGGCGAAATTTGTAACCCTATGAAAGTGAGGGAAACATGGGGTTATGCCTTATGGGATAAGGGTTGACAGGTGGCGGGCAGAATTGTCTTAAAGATAATTTCATTAAGTGACACCGTCACTTAATGAAAGGATGTGGTTTATGATTTGCTAAGCGCAGCGCGAACCTTGCGCACACGCAGTGAGGTACTGACAATGGAAAAGGCGGCCACGAGCACCAGTATGACTCCCAGCGCCAGCATCGCGTTAAAGCCAAACCACCTGAACAGTATCAGCCCCGCAATACCCCCGGTGATAAACGAGAAAAGGGTGGTGAGATGGGTTATCAGCTGATTTTTTTGTCCTGCGGTATCTTTGGAGTAGTCCCTGCGGAGCATCGCCACTACCACGGAGGCCAGCGAAATGCCTGCGTCGGTTAACGTACCGGTAATATGAGTCGATCTTACCCGGCCACCGGAAAGTTGAGTGGAGGTTGAATTATGGATCCCCATCAGGCCGCAGAGAAAAACAATAATTTCACGGTTGGTGGTGAAGGTATGAAAAAACATTTCATACAGGGACACACCGGCCAGTAATAACCCTTCAATAAACAAAACCTGACAAAAAATGAGCCGGACATTATGAACAATGCCCCATAAAACAATAATCCGCGCAACGATTGCCCCCGTGACAAAGGCTAAAATAATCGTGGCAAAGAAAATAATATCATTCAGATCCGTTGAGGAGACTTCACTGGAAAATTGTGAGGTGTTGCCGGTCATATGGGAAGGGAAAAAGCCGAATGCCCCCAGCGCAATGGCATTCAGCAATCCCGCGGAGGTGGCGAGCCACAGGGCAAGCCGACGATCCTCCTGATGCGTTCGTTCTTTCTTGAGTTTAATCAGCAAAGAATACCTCCGGTTTGAGCTTTGCCTGAATAATCAGGCTAGCAAAGCGTTTTAACGGGTTGTCCAGGATAGAGCTTAATTATTACGGCACCGGAGGCGGAGGGAGATTTAGTAATTAATTAAAATAACCTTGTTAAAAAAGCGATTATTTAAACCCGGACGCGAAACGTCTCCCGACTACTGTGTCGCAATCGCGAGACGGCGCGGGATGCTTACAGCATTCCATTATTCCCGTGGCGTAAAAATGCCGGACGCTGGTTTAAGCGTGCAAACCAGGCCTCAATGGCAAGGAACGACGGGCGGTCAAAGGGCGTCATTTTCCAGCGGTTCACCGACAGCCCCAGCACCACGTCGGCCAGGGTAAAGGTCTCGCCCGCCACCCATGCCCCGGTGCGTTGCAGCTGCTGATCAAGGATCGCGATATGGTGGTTCCACTCCTTAATCCCCGCCGCAATGCGTTCAGGATCGTTAAAGTCCGGGTTTTTACGCCCCAGCGCCGGGAAGACATAGCGCCAGGCGTTGTTAAATTCGCTTGCCTGCCAGTCCATCCAGCGCTCGACGTTAGCACACCCCTGCGGATCGCCGGGGAGCAGATCGTCACGCCCGGCTTTGCGCACCAGATAGCGGCAGATCGCGTTGGATTCCCACAGAACAAAATCGCCATCGATTAGCACCGGCACCATGGCGTTCGGGTTCAGTGCGCGAAAGGCATCGGTTTCCGTCGAGGCAAAGCCGCTGCCGTAATCTTCCTGGAGATAGTCCAGACCGATTTCTTCGCAGGTCCAGAGCACTTTACGCACGTTGATGGAGGTGGTTTTGCCGAGGATTTTTAGCATGGCGCAGGTGTCCTTTGTGGTTTGTGTTAATCACAATACATCAGGTATGCAGGGAGTTTAGGGCAAATATTGGTGGGGGAAGGGGGCGACCAGCAAGATATCCCGATCACCGGTTTCTTTGAGATGTCGAGGGTTGCGGACAATGTGATAAAAGCGCGGGGTATCTTTGAACATCCGCGCACAACGCTCAGGTCGGCAGGCTGATGGCTGTTCCACGACGTTTTCTGTGGGACGGGCAAGCGAAACGCACCCGTCGTGGCTGGAAGGCTCTCTCCCTAGACGAAGAATTCATCTTCTTAGTCGAGAGGAATAAGCCCTTCTGTACAGTCGCACTCCTCACCAAATACGTATGCCGGAATGCCTAAACCGTCAGACAAGGCCCAGACCTGTTTAACCCAGCCAATGGCTGCCTCAACAATAATATCGTTGACCGGAAACGAAACCTCTTCAGGGTCGAAGATGGGCACGTCTGGCTGGAGTTTACCGTCGATAAATTTTACGTCGAAAAGCTCCCGGTAAGGCGCTATAGCGCTGTTTAACACGTATAAATCTGGCCCCCGGAGATGGATCATGACTGAAAACATCCCGTCCTCATCCTGGACGGGATGGATACCCACCTCAGCGGCCTGCGTTTTTATGGGAAGAATGCCCTTAATGCCGCGGATCTTTTCGACCGCCTCCTGCGTGTGGATGTGAAGAATATCGTGCAGCGCACTTCTGTATTGTGTTTCTGTCATATCCCGATTCTCTTTAATTCTGAGGCTTACACTATAGCGCCTGTCCTCTGCTTCTGGCACACAGCGGATATGTCAGCCTCGTCCATGAAGCCGTCATGACCCCTCACATAAAAAAACGCCGCAAGCAGTTTTCTGCTTACGGCGTTCAGGATCGGTGATGATGTGTTCTGGCTATCAGGCCGCTTTTACCGCTCTGATTTTTTTACTGCCAGCCGCATCTGACTCGGTGTTATCTGTTGCAGGTGTGGCATTGCGATCGGGCACCTTACTGGTACGCAGAATATGCTGCACAGCCTCTTTCTGCTCGGCGAGATACAGCCCAAGATCTTCAGCCTGCGTTTCATCCATCTGCTTACCGCTTTGCAACAGCCAGTCGGTGAACGCTTCTGCCAGGTCGAGCAGTTTGTCGTGAGCGTCAGCCTCTTTCTTACTGGCAAATGTCATTTTCTCTTCACCTTTTCTTACGACAACAAATTTTGTTTCAACAGCCATTATGCGCCCTCCGTACTGTAATTATATACAGTATACCAGTTCCTGATGGGTGTTGCAGCCAAAATGTGCTGCCGCGCGTTGCGGCACAACCGCTAGATGTCGAGAGCAGCAAGAATAGAGGCTTCCAGTTTTTCCGGGGTGGTGAGCGGTGCAAAACGCTTGATGGGTTTGCCGTCGCGTCCGATCAGGAACTTAGTGAAATTCCACTTGATCCGCTTACCCAGCACGCCGGGTAATTCGTCTTGCAGGTAACGAAACACCGGGTGCGCCGTTGGGCCGTTAACGTCCACTTTCTCGAATATCGGAAAGCTCACCCCGTAGTTGATCTGACAGGTCTGCGTGATGTCGTCGGCATTGCCGGGTTCTTGCTTACCGAACTGGTTGCAGGGAAAACCCAACACCACCAGCCCCTGGTCGGCGTACTTTTTATAAAGCTTTTCCAGGCCGGCGTATTGCGGTGTAAAACCACAGTGGCTGGCGGTATTCACCACCAGAACCAGCTTACCTGCATAGTCGGCCATCGGGATAAGCTGGCCGCGCAGGCTGGTGGCAGAAAGTTGATGAAAGGTCGTCATAGCGGAAACCTCAAAGATGAACCCTTTTTTCAGGCGTTGTGGAGTATAGACGCTGGGGGCAAGATGCGGTTTCCGTCTCAGGGCGTGAGAGGCTTACTCAGCAACCAGCCACATATCAGCTTCGTCAAACATCTCCTCCAGCATACGATTGAGTTTTTCCCGATCGCTTTTACTGGCATCGCTGTTCAGACCGTTCGCCTGCATCGGCTTAACCTTCACCTCGGCGTCCGGAAAGATGCGGTGCACGCGTCTGGTCAATTCATCCAGGATGATTTCCCTGGCGCCCGCAAGCCCCGCAACATTTCGTTTGTCGTAAACCAGTTCCACGAACATGACAGATCTCCAAAAATACTGTTTTAATGTACAGCATTCTTACCGGAGCAGTGATATCTGTCAACTACCGCCCGTCTTGCAGGCGGTAGTTGTTACTATCAGAACAGGACCGAGTAGTTCAGGCCAAAGGTACGACCGCGGCCTTTATAGGTATAGAGGTTCTCCGCCCCGTAGGTTGGGCTGTACAGACCCGGTGCGCGCTGTCCCCATGCGGTGGTGTAGTCTTCATCCAGGACGTTTTCAACGCTAAAGCTCAGCTTGCCCACCGGCAGAAGATAGCTACCTAACAGATCCACGGTGTTATAGCCTTCAATGCGTTTACCCGCTTCATCAGACAAATCAAAGGTCTGCGTACTTTGCACACGCAGCGTCCAGTCGCCTGGCGCCCAGGTCACCCATGCGCTCATTTTGGACGGGCTGGCGCTGTCTACCGTTAGCTTTTCCCATTTCCCATCGACGCGGGTTTCCGATTTGATCACGTTAAAGTTTGTGCCGGTGCTCCACTCGCTGTCAGTGAAGAAGTAATCCACCTGGCCTTCAACCCCGTAGATGCGACGCTCATCATCTTCCACGTTGATGGTCATGTCACTTTTGTTGATGTTGATGGTTTTGTCGGAGAGCGAATAGTATCCCGCAATCTGGGTGCGCAGGTTATCCCCGGTAAAGCGCCAGCCCAGCTCGTAGGCATCTACCTTAATACCGTCAAGTTTCGAGTCGTTAACGTTAACGCTGTTGACCAGGCGGTAATGGCCATTCACCAGCTGATAAGTACCGGAGCCGTAGTATTTCGCCAAATCCGGGATCTCAAAGCCCTGCGAGAAGTTAAACCAGAGCTGCTGACGTTCGGTCAGATGACCCAGAATACCGGCGTTAAAGAGCAGGTTGTTGTAGTCGGTTTTCCCGCCCGGTACAGCGTCTGCCGAGGTGGCTCGGCCCGTGGCAATCCCCTGTTGTTGGGCGTAGCCAATAAAATCGTCGACCTTGTTTTCGGTGTACTGATAACGCACGCCGCCGCTCAGGGTGATGGCGGAGAAGTCATAGCTCGATTGCAGGAACGGGGCGAGGTTAGTGATGCTGTAGCCCGGATAGCGACCGACGTTATAGGCGTTATCCAGCTTCATGCCGCCGCTGGCCGCTGCTTTGTTAAGGTCGAAGAACTGCTGATTGGCATCGAAGGTTTCGTGCTCGGCATCCACACCCCATGTCAGCGTTAACGCATCCAGAGGTTTACTGTTGAGGGTGAGTTTGCCGCCATAAAAATCGGTTTTTTGCTGGGATGCGCCAATGCTGGTGACCCGGCCACCTGAAAGCGTAGGGAAGGGGTAGTACGTCAGGTTCTCATCGCGGTAGTAAATTTGTGCGAGCAGATCCTGACCCCAGAAATCGGTGTTGGAATATTGCAGGTTAATAAGATGGCGTTCGGTGCCAGGGATACGGTCGGAGTCGAGATTATTTTTATTGTACGCATTGCCGGAACCGGTCACGGCCGAGAAGTTTTCGCCAAGATACAGGCCGTGCTTACCGTCGGATTCACTCTTGTAATACTGCGTGGTGAGCTGCAACTGCTGATGATCGTCGATATTCAGGGTGCCGGTGCCCATCACGTCCAGACGGTCTGAATACTGCAAACCGGTCTGGGTGTTATCAATGTTGACCTCGTTACCCTTGCCGTCATACCAGCCGCCAAAGCGCTGATACGCCACTGACAGCCGCCCCGAGGCGTTGTCGTTGCCGCCGCTGACTGCCGCCGCAATGTTTTCGTCATTATCGTTATGGCTGTTGAAGCCCGACTTTACGCCGGTCTGGAACTCGACTTCCGTTTCTGGCTGGCCCTTTTTCGTGACGATATTGATTAAGCCGCCGGTACTGCCGCCGCCGTAGAGGGAGGTCGCGCCGGAGATCACTTCAATGCGGGAGATATTAAACGGATCGATAGAGTCCAGCTGGCGGCTGTCGCTGCGCGAGGAGTTTAAACGCACGCCATCAACCATCACCATCATGGAACGGCCGCGCATATTCATACCATAATTGGTACGCCCCTGGCTGCTGACATCCATACCGGGGATCAACTGCGCCAGTACCTCTTTAAGTTCTTTCCCGCCCTGAACCTGCTGCTCAATGTCAGCCTGTTCAATGACCCAGGTGGTCTGTGCCATGTCGGTAATGCTGTGATTTGTACGACTGGCGGAGACCACCAGCGACTCTTCTTTTTGTCCTTCAGCCGAGGCATTAGCGGCTAACATCATTAATAAACAAGGGTTTAAAGCCCAATAGCGACGCGCTTTCATTATTGTGATCATCCTGATTATTCAAGGTGTCAGAGGCGTTGATGCCCCGTACCGCACGTGAATCACCCTTTAAAGGTGATAGTGATTATCGGAATAATATGAATTCTCATTTCAATGTAAACAGTTAGTGTTAAAAAATGTTTCTATAAAGGCGTGATTTTAATGGGGTTTTTGTAGGCGAGGGGCGAGGCTGAGAAGATGCAGGCCGCTATTGCGCAGGCCGTACCCGCGCAGCGTTCCCGCTGACAGGTGCCTCGCACATCTCAAGCCAGCACTGTGTCCTTCTCGCCACTATTCATGGGGGAAATGACTTCCAGCGTGTCGGCATGCTTGCAGGGCACGGCAGTTCAGGTGAATCACACCCAGGCCATGACGACGGCTTGAATGTCAGTCAGGAGCGCAAAGCGGACATACGGGAATGATAAAGCGTTCATTTAACCGAATAGCCATCACTACCCGGCCGTCAGGAATGAATTAAAGCCCAAAAATAGCTTCAATTTCGATTGAGAGGTCTGGAGAGAAAAGGCGGCTGACTTCCACGAGCGAACTGGCAGGTAAGTGATGACCATAATTTCGGTACAGCACTTCACGAAGCGCAGCGATCTCTTCAAAAGAGGTAATGAAAATGGTCACTTTGATCAGGGCTGAGAAATCCGCGCCTTCTACGCTGACAATTTTCCTGAGTTGACTGAATATTTCTTCAGCCTGCTCAACAATGCCTTTATGTTGAGCAGGTGTGCCAAATGCGGTCAATCCTGAAACATAGAGCGTGCTGCCATGTTTTACAGAATGAACATAAGGTGCCTTTACTTCACCTAACTCAGGATAATTCTTCCGTATTATATTGTTCATAACGAAGGCCTTTCTGGAAGTGAGCAAACAACAACCTTACCATTCCCCTGTTAATGCTCAACGATTATTAATAATGACGCTCGCCATGTCTGCTTACTCCACAGTCCGTTGCCTGTTTCGCTATAAGCGAGGAGCGACCGATCGGCATGCGTTCTTCCTGAAGAACAATAATCCACCTAGTGGCGTCAGCACGTCGCCATTCATGCAGAAGCCAGATTGCCTGAGGATTATCGCTGAGGTTTGGCCCGGCAAATAATTGCGGCAGCATTCTTCAACCCGCTATTCCCGTCAATCCTGCTGTCTCAGGCCGTTCATCTATACTGACTGTTGCAGTGACATACCGTGCTCAGATGAAAAAGCGTAAATAACGTGACCGTGTAAATGCGTTAATCAGAAAGAGTGTTCCTGACTTCTACCGCAATAAAGCTTAAAGAATAAAAACTTTTATTTATCCGGGAGATAATGAATGAAATTAACCCAATTTGTTTATTCCGCCTTAATTGGCGTTGTTGCCAGCTGCCGTTCCATGACGCCGATGGCGGCCATCGCCGCAGCACGCATTGCCGGGCGCAACACAACGGGCCATCTTTTTCTGCTCGACCGTCCGTTATTTAAATTCGGCGCGTTCGCGATGGGGGTAGGTGAACTCTTTGGCGACAAGATGAAGTCAGCGCCAGACCGCACCGTGTTTTTGGGCTTGTCAGCCCGCGTGGCAAGTGCAGGAATTGCGGGTGCCGCGTTGGCACCCAGCGGAAAAGAAAAAGCCGGAGCAGCGATCGCTGTCTCTGCCGCCGTGCCACTGGCCTATGCCACGCTGGCGGCACGCAAAAAAGCCATCGAAGGGATAGGGCAGACCAAAAGTGGCCTGGTTGAAGATACGCTCATCGTTGCTCTTGGAGCCGCGGTGGTCTACTTCGCTACGCGCTCAAATCGCCATTAAAGGCACGCCTGCCTCTCAGGATGATTCCGACAGGGCATCATATAAGAGCCAATGGCCGCGTCTGGCACAAAGCGGACATTCAATCTCACAGCCTGTGGGCCTCCTCCGGCTTCCCGATATAGCCAGGTCGTCGGCCCCATCCGCTAACCAGCATGGCCGGCAAGCGTCACGGCTGGCTCCGCCCAGACATCGGGAATGATCTTTATCGCCTCGCTGACGGCGAAATCTATCGTCATGCCGGGCTTCCACAGCATCACGATCATCTGGCTCAGCGCCAGATTGCCCACCTCCACATCAATCGCTTTAACGTCACGCCAGCTGGCGGCGGCAAAATGCTTCGGCAGAAAGGCCCATCCCTGGCCGCTCTCCAGCATATGGCGCAGCAGCGCCCGGTCATTGGTGTAGAAGGTACGATCGGCGATGCGTCCTTGCTTCGCCGCCACGCCGTCGGGCGCCGGATGCATCACCAGTTGCGGCTGCGAGGCGAGTTCGAATAGCGATACCGGCTGCTCGTCCGCGAAGAGCGATGCGGCGGCGTAAAAATCGAGTTCGACCACCCCCACCGAGCGCCACGCCATCTCGCTGCCCAGACTGCGGTTACGCGCCTGGCAGAGCGCCAGCTGCACCGCGCCGCAGGCGAGCGCCGCTTCCGCCTCTTCGCGCGCCGCGCTCCAGGCGCTGACGCGGATGTTGCTCTCCGCCAGCGTCTCAATCAGACGGCAGAGAAAAGGGCGTGGCACAAAGGGATCGTAGACCAGGCTGATTTCGTCGGAGATATCATGACGGACATGGCGCGCCGCCGCGTCGAACGCCTGCGCCTGGCGCATCAGCAGCGCCGCCTGTCGCTTCAGCCGCTGACCCTCTGGCGTCAGCGCCAGCGTGCGGCCCTGTCGCGAAAAGAGCGCATAGCCCAGTGCCGCCTCCAGAAACTCAATTAGCTCGCTGACCGTGGCGCGATCCTTGCCAAGCTGTTTCGCCGCCTGCGAAACGGTGCCGAGCGCGGCGACGGTAGAAAACGCCTCTATTTGCGCAAAGGAAAAACTGAGACAGGCCATATCTGCTCCCTGATGTAACTGGTTGGGGGGATTTCCCCACATATGCTGATTTTTGCACAGCGCAGGCCAAATCTATACTACGGCTCGTCAATTTTAAGGCTTGCTAAGAAGGAAACAGAGTGATGAAAAGTAAAAAAAACCTGCTACTGGCAGCATCGCTGACGACGGCTGCGCTGCTGTCGTATGCAGCAACAGCCGCTGAGCCTGAGTCCTGCGGCGGCGTACCGCTGAGCGTCTGTCCGACGCCGTTCGATCGCGACCTGCCCGATCCCAAAACCATGCTCAACTGGGATCAACAGGATCGCGTGGTGGGCTTTCGCAACGACTACCGCAACTATCCCGCCGATGTTTTTCATCACGGTACCGCCCAGCCGCTGCCGCTGGCGAAGCATCAGCTCGGTGAGGTTAGCTACCGCGTCAACGGCCACCGCTACAGCATGGCGGACTACCTGCAGCGTCAGAACGTGGCGGGGATGTTGGTCCTGAAAAACGGCCAGATCGCCTACAAATATCTGGCGCACGGCAACAACGACAGCACGCTCTGGACCTCGCGCTCGGTGGGTAAATCAGTGGTGTCGACGCTGGTCGGCGTGGCGCTGAAACAGGGGAAAATCCACTCGCTGGATGACAAGGTCACCGATTACGAGCCGGAGCTGAAAGGCACCGCCTGGCAGGACGTGACGCTGCGACAGCTGCTTACCCACACCTCCGGCGTGGCGTGGAATGAAGATTACACAAGACCCGACTCCGATTTTGCCCAGTTGACCCAGTGCGAGGCGCGTGCTGGCACCTATGATTGCGTGCGCGGGCTGATTACCAGCCTGAAGAAGGCACATCCGGCGGGCCAGCACTGGTCCTACTCATCGGGCGGCGCCTGGCTGCTGGGTGACGTGCTGGAGCGCGCCACCGGCATGTCGCTCGCCGCGTATCTGCAGCAGAGCATCTGGCAGCCTTACGGCATGGCGAGTGACGGTGTCTGGCACGCCTATCAGCCCGGCAAACATGACGTTGGCGCGCACGGCTTCAACGCCACGCTGGAGGACTGGGGGCGCTTCGGCGAGTTTGTACGGCATGAGGGGCGCCTGCCGGACGGCGATAAAGCGTTGCCGGACGGCTGGCTGAAGCTCGCCTCTGGCTGGACGCAGGCACAGGGCTCGGTTTCCGTCGCGCATCCGCAGGGCATTTACGGCTTCCAGTGGTGGAACAACGAGGTGCCGGCGAACGCGAAAAACGTCGAGCCTACGCCGCAGCAGTCGCTGAAGGGGTCGCTCTGGGCGCTGGGCATCTATGGCCAGATTATTATGGTTAACCCCGCCGAGCAGCTGGTGATTGTGCAGTGGTCGACCTGGCCGCAGGCGGAACCCTCGTTTAGCGCCCAGCCGCTGGAGGCGTCGCTGATGTATAGCGCAATCGCGCAGCAGCTGCGCGACTAAGAAAAATCGGGATGAGGGCTGTCAGCTGGCGGAGCCGTAAGGATAGTGCAGCGTTTATTCAGCAGCGATTCAACGGAGGCGCGATTGCCCTTGTCCCAGCCGCGCCGCGTGGTCAGCAGGGTATGTCCCTTCTCGGCCGAGAAAGTAGCGCTGTACCAGCGCCACGTCAGTTGATGTGAGTCGCAACTTTTCACCATTGCTTAAGTTCCTGAACGAAGCTGGCGACAGACTCTAGTCTTGCTCACTGCATTGTTTGTCCGTACTCGCTGCGATGGCTACCAACTTCATACTCGTCCGCTTTGAGCGAAAAGCGGACGTTTTACAGAATGGCTTATGGCACCTGTCATTAAAGGCGTCGAGGCGTAAAGAGTCCGTTTCCGGGCGCACTATGACGCACAAGAACACCTGCGAGCCTGAAACGTCAAAACCGCCTTTCGGCGGCTTTTTTATTTATTTTCAGTCATTTCGTTAAGACGACGGACCTGGTCTGCCGAGAGCGACAAACTGGCTGCTGCAAGGTTCTCGCGCAGGTGCGCCACCGAGGAAGTGCCCGCTATAACCAGAATATTGGGCGATCGCTGAAGCAGCCAGGCAAGTGCTATCTGCTTTGGTGTCGCACTGGCTTCTTCTGCAATCTCGTTAAGCAGCGAGGACTGTAACGGCGTAAACCCCCCAAGCGGGAAAAAGGGTACGTAGGCCACCCCTTCATCTGCAAGCGCGTCGATAAATGCGTCATCGCTGCGACTGACGAGGTTGTACTGATTCTGTACACAAACAATGTCAGCGATAGCTTTAGCCTCGGTAAACTGCTTGTGAGTCACATTGCTCAGCCCGATATGGCGGATTAATCCTCTCTGCTGTAAACGGACAAGCGCCTCAAGTGAGTCAGCGAAAGGCGCATCCTGAGGGCCGTTGGCATTCCCCAGTCTCAGGTTGACGATATCAAGCGCACTGAGTCCCAGCGTATTAAGATTCTCATACACTGCGCGTTCAAGCTCTTCTGGACGTCGGGCAATTTGCCAGGAGGCATCGGCTCCCCGGACAAAACCTACTTTGGTGACCAGGGTCAGGCTGTCTGGATAGGGTGACAGTGCCTCGCGTATCAGCTGATTCGCAACGTCCGGGCCATAAAACTGGGCTGTATCGATATGATTTACCCCTCTCTCTACCGCCTCTCTGAGCACGGCAATTGCCGCCTCTTTATCGCGCGGCGGCCCCCATACGTGCGGCCCGGGCAGTTGCATGGTGCCATAACCCATCCTCCTGAGGCTAAGACGGGTTCCGGTGGGTGTGAAAATATCGTCAGCGAGGTGAGTTTTCATAGGATTATCCTGATCATGGAGGGAGTGAGTGGCGAATAAATTTTATGGCTTGTGAAGGCCAGCCTGACCGGGATAAAATTGCACCCGGTGCAATTCAATATATTGCACTGAGTGCATTATTTCAATAAGGACGGGAAAGTATCGTGTCAGAATCGTCATCACCGCATGAAGGCCTGCGTGAGAGGAAGCGCCGGGAAATGTACCAGCACCTGACTGAAACAGGGCTGAAACTGTTTTCCGAAAAAGGGTTTGAGGCGACCACCCTTGATGATATCGCCAGTCACGCGGGTATCGCGCGACGCACATTCTTTAACTATTTCAGCTCTAAAGAAGAGATCATTCTTGCCTGGCAGAATGGTCTGCCTGACGCCCTGTATGCCGAAATTCTCAGACGAGGTAAAACGGTAACGCCGTTCGGGCTAGTCAGCGAAGCCCTGATGACGATGACAATCAATATGTCTCCTGACGTGGCGATACTGATAGCGAGGATCACTCAGTCGACAGAACAGTTGCGTCTGGGAAACCAGATGAAGTTTCTCAAAATGGAGGAGGCCGCTCATGCTGCTCTCTGCGTACTCTGGCCAGAAACGGAGAGAGTGCAGGCGCTTAAGATCGCTGCTATGACAGGTGTGGGTGCTATGCGGATCGCAGTGGATACCTGGTTAAGCGAAGCGTGTAGTAAACCGCTCAGCCAGTATCTCGAAAGTAACATTCGCTCTTTGCAGTCTACAGTGACGACCTCCTGACTTTGTTCCTGGTATCACACGGGGTGCTGTATCGAAACGACCAGCATCCCCATTACCCACCAAATTTTGCCTGAAGCGTCCCTGCGTTTAAATCAGTTTGGATATCTCTTCTCCTGTTAATTCTCGCCCTGAGACGTAAACGCTGGAAATAAGGGTTCGCTAACATTGTTTTGAGGAGGTAAGTCAAAATCAAAAGCCGCAATTAACGCTGCTTTGCGCTCTTTGAGTCATTTGATCGGTTCTGCGTTATTCACTTGATGAGATATTTCAATCCTGTAGTCAACCCTAAATAGGGTGGTAGTGCACGCTGTCTTGATAGCGTAGTCTGCCTGCATTTGAAGACTTATTAACAAGAAGCGTTGCATGGAAATTATTTTAATGCGTCATGGAAGGCCTGCTTTTACTGGCTCTTCGAAAGTAACGAGCTATGAAATGGCCGATTGGATCACAGGATATGATCTCTCTGATACGGGCAACGATATTCCGTCAGAGTCCAGTTTAGCCATAGCGTCCAGCGCGCATCGGATTTTAAGCAGCAATCTTCCCAGAGCACTTTCTTCTTTGAACGCATTAGGCCGTGAACCTGAATGCGTAGATGAGGTATTCAGGGAAGCGGGATTGCCGATATTTCACATGCCCATTTTTAGATTATCTCCAACCCTCTGGGCTGCTTTTTTCCGTGTCATGTGGCTATTGGGCATATCCCGTAATGCGGAGCCTCTGGAAGTAGCGAAACACCGTGCCTTTCAGGCGGCGAGAATCCTTGTGGCGTATGCAAAAGAATCAAACGGCCCGGTGTTACTGATGGGGCATGGAGTGATGAACAGACTGATTGCAAAAGAACTCATATCGTTGGGCTGGAAAAAGTGCCAGCGACAGGGTAAGGGCTACTGGAACGCGGGTATCTACAGCTTACGGTAAAGTTGCTCCCGGAGCCGCGATGGTCTACTCCGCAACGCGCTCAAATCGCCATTAAAGGCACGCCTGTCTCATAGGATGACCCCGTCAGAGGATCATGAAGGAGCCCGCGACCGCTTCTGCACAAAGCGGACGTCAGGGGAGCGCTGTTGTCGCAGAGAATGAGATAAAAGTATTGCGCTTTATGAGCGGCATGTCTGTTGACCAGCGGCGCAAACCTGATGGTAATACATTAGCGTTTTTGTATGGACAACACGTTGGGCTTGAAGCAATCCAAAGACGAGAGGTCTTATAAATCACTGAATAATCTGATGCCGAAAGAGTACCTGCTGATGGTTAAAAATCCGGGAGTCTCACAAAATACGTTGAAATAAAAGGGAGGTACTTAAAGTCCACCTACCGATGTATGCGATTTGATTATGGCCCCCATGTTGATGCCTTGGCCTGACTGGAATCTGCAAGATATATCCCTCTTCATAATTTAAACCATGAATTGAATGACCTTTTTAGGGGGCGCACTGATCATGTAAACAGGAATATTCCTAATGCACGAAATATATCCTTGATGGGTTTGTTGGTAATTAAAATTTTAAAAACACAATAACCGCGGTCTGCTGGTGCGTTTATTAATAACTGATGAGAAATTATTGCATTCAGTTGCAAAGCAAATTTTGTGAATGTAAGTTATAGCCATAATTCATCGCATTAATCAGAGGGAAAATGAAAACTCGCCTGCAACACCCCTTATATTTAGTAGCTTTATCTTCTGCGCTTATTTCTGTATCAGCAAATGCAATTCCTCCTGTTCGTGCCGTAGATGTCAAATCATTTGACGTTGGTGGCGTTAAAATGGGAATGAGCATTGAAGAAGCGCAAGCCGCAATGCAGAAAAACTTTGGTATAAAGCCTGCTCAAATAAGAGCATCAAAGTCGATGGAAAGTCAGACGCCAAGCATCGTTACAGGAAGTCAGCAGATCATTCATCTGGTATATGAAGAGAATGGAACCCGCATGCAGGTGAGTTTCGAACCTCGAGTTCCTTATAACAAATCTAATCCGATGGCTGTTTCGCATGTCACCTATGAAATACCATGGACGAAAGAGAATGAAGTCAACATGGTCGAAGCAGCCTTGAAAAAGTACGGGCCGGTATCTACAGGCGGTGTATTTCCTGTCTGGTGTGAAAAACCAATGCCCACTTCAGGAATGGGCTGTGAGAGCGGTACGGCAAGCCTTACTATGGGGAATACGAAAATAAATCTGATTGATCCTGCGTGGCAGAATGCCGTCATCAGTTACATGAATCAACAAAAAAAGACCAAGCCTATGCTGTAAAAATGAATCCGGATTCATTCTGACTTCATTAAATTAGTCATTGAATCCGGATTAATTACACCACGCATTAAATACGCTTGAACGCTTTGTTTCAGGCGCTCTCCCGTACAGAAGACTTCACGGGTAAGCTAACCCCGCGTTTGCCGCTGCGAGGCTCGGGCAAAATAACCGACAACGGCGGAAGGGGCGTTTTGGTTGAACGCAGTCTGACATTATTCCTCTGATAAAGGGGTGTAAAATAAGTTCAGTGGTGCTCCGTTAAACAGTTAAATGTTGATAAAAATGCAAAGACCTGGCTGACATTATTTGTCAGAAGCAGGAGATAGGATGAATAAGGGCACAGAATAGACGGCACGTGAAAAAGGCGCTAATTAATCGCCTTAAGTCAAATTAACGCCGGTTAATAGAACCACAGGCGCAACGTTGTGTAAGTGGTTGTTAAGATTAATCTTAGAATTGACGAAAATATGGACGAATCATTAGAGATGCTAAATATTTTGGCGTAAATTCACTCAAAAAAATTATGTTACAAATCCTACGAATTTATTCACAACCAAGGACGTTTAGCGTATGGGGATCTTAAAACCTGGTTTATTACTGACTGCTTTTGTACTGACTGCATGTGGCGGTGGCGGTGGTGGTGGTGGCGGCGGTGGCAGTGACAGTACGCCCCCGGTAACCACTGCGCCTGTGCAAACGGATAACGGCAACACGGACACCACACCGGAAACCCCTGTCACGGCACCGGAAACCCCTGCTACGGCACCGGTCAGTCTGACCACCGGCGGTACCATTTCTGGTTGGACCTACACCACACCTGAGGGCCGTGAATATGTTATGCGCGGCACCGGGATCTCTGCGGGTCTGGTGCAAACCCAGCGACTCACCCGTGACGACCATTCCCCGGTCTCTTCAACGTCATGGTGCTGTGGCCGCATGAGTTACACCACCTTCGGTACCTGGACACAGTATGAAAAAGGTCAGCATGACGTCTTCTACACCGGGGATGCCACGCTCGCGGCTAACGTGCCAACCCAGGGAACGGCGACCTATGTGGGTCACGGTATGCGTGAAAATAATCTGAGTGATGCTCACTTTGACATTGATTTCGCTGCGAAAACCATCAACGGCACCATTACCGGAAATGATACTTTCGGTAGCGAAGTTGCGATGCAGGGCAACATTGCCAACGGTGGTTTCACCGGGAATGCGCAATCTGGCGGGCAGGAAGGGACGTTCACCGGACATTTCAACGGTCCCACAGCTGAAGAGCTAGGCGGTCTGGCGCAGTTTGCAGACTCGACTAAAAACGCTTCCTTTGGCGCGACACGTCAATAAATCGTTTTCCGGTCAGCCTGGCTGACCGGACCTTCAGATGGTAAGCCTTTCTATGAATATTTTGCGTACTGGCGCACTGAGTTTGCTGTGCCCGCTCAGCGTTGCGTTTGCTGCGCCGCCGGAAACCGACTCGATTCCTGCTGCTCCCCACCTTGAACGACTGACTACGCCGGACAAGCGCACCGAGCCTGGCGATAAAACGCTGCATGTGACCAATGCGCAACTGGCGGAACAGCCTGAGCTGGCGATGGCGCTACTCGATCAGGCCATTCGTGAAGAAAAGTGGCCGATGGTTCGTGCCATTTTACCTGTCTATGCGGCGTCACCGAATCCCGATGCTACCCTGATTCATTTTGCCAACGCTGGCCTGGCGCGCAGTAAGGGGAATTATGCAGAGGCGATTGAACACTATCGCGCCATTCTGAGTCGTCATCCTGACTTTGCTGCAGTGCGTCTGGATTTAGCGCGTGCCATGTTTGAAAATCGTCAGTTTGACGCGGCTGATTATCAGTTTCGTCGTGTATTACAAAGCAATCCGCCTGAGAATATTCAGCAGGTTATTGCACAGTATCTTGAGCGCATTCAGAATGGCAGCGCATTAACGGGTTCATTCAGCGTGAGTTATTTGAATGACAGTAATGTGAATAATGCTTCATCGGGTAAAACCATTCGGGTTGGCGATCGTCTGTTTATTCGTAATAAGGATAGTTTCCCACAGCGGGGAGAAGGTTTCTGGTTCAATGGCGCATTACAAAAAGATGTTCAGCTCTTTGATCAGCATGGCTTGCGATTTCTTGGTACGGTAAACGGTAAAAGTTACTGGAATAATCATGATTTTGATGATGTGACTACCCGGGCTTATGCCGGATATCAATGGCGTAATTTCCGGCAGCAATTTGCCCTGTTGCCGTTTTATGAAAAAAGATGGTATGGCACCGAGGCCTATTCTTCTGGCCCTGGCGTCCGCGCGGAATACAGTTATTTACTGACGCCCACCTGGCAGGTGAGTCAGGCGCTGGAATATCAGAAACTGGATTATGATGATGAAGATTATCGCTTCTTGCGCGGGCAAAATCGTTACTCTTCTACAACCCTGTCCCATGCCTTCAGTAACCGGGTGTCAGGCTTTGCCGGCGTCGATCTGCTTGAGCAGCAGACCTCCACTCGCAGTGAATCTAACCATCGGGTAGGTTTGCGCAGCGGGGTGCAGGTTGATATGCCCTGGCAACTCTCTTTTGCCGCCACCACGGCCATTGCCAAACGCAATTACCAGGCCGACAGTGATATCTTCTCCACGCGACGTAAAGATAACGAACAGATCTATAACCTCTCGCTCTGGCATCGCGACCTCTATTTCTTTGGGGTGATGCCGAAACTGAATTTCAGCTATAAGCGGGTCGATAGCAATATCAATTTCTATGATTATCAACAGAGGTATATCACGCTTTCTCTGGATAAGAATTTTTAACAGACGTATGCCAGGTCATTTTACTGAGTCTGCAGAAAAAGTCTGATACGAAAGAATGAAATTAACCTGAAAAACACGCTTCGGCGTGTTTTTTTATTTCATGCGTTGGTAAAAGGTAAGCGTGACTGCTAACGTTTTGAGCAGCGTCCAGGTGTTTATTTGAAAATAAGTAGTGCTTTATTGGGTAAGGGTAAATACGAAAAAAGTATGACATTCAACATTTTCCTGTGCTTTTTTGTTTCTTGTTTGGCAAATAAATTCTCGTCATCATTCAGTCATGAATAAATGAAAAGCTCACGTTAAAACAGAGATAAAGGGTTAACTATGTTCAGCGTTTCCTGCTCCTCTTGCGTTATTAAACCCTTGCGTTCAGGACGATACTTATTAATGGTGAGCATGTTATTCCCGACATGGGCATACGCCCAAACATCTGCTTACGACGAACTTATTATTCAGGCACGGGAGGGCGACCGCCAGCCTTTATTGCAATACCTTGCCGTTCGGGAAAAGCAGACACAATTAACGGCAGGGGAGATTGCTGACTGGCTTCAGGTTTCCTCATGGGCCAATAATGACGTCGAGACGCTGGCGGTATGGGATCGTTATCGCCACAGCATGGCCATCCCTGCCAGAGGGCAGGTCGCTGCCGCCCGCGCGCTGCGTAACCAAAAGCAGTGGAATGCCTCGCTGGCCGTCTGGGAAACCGTTCTGCAAGATGAACCCGGCAATAGCGACGCCCGCACCGGCTGGATAATGACGCTCGCCGATGCCCATCGCAACGAGCAGGCCATCACCGAAGCGCAGCGCTGGGCTGACGAGGAGCCGGGGCCAGAGAGAGAGGCACTGCTGGCTTATGTTTATCATGCTCAGGGGAAAAACTGGGATTCCGTACTGGCGGCCAGCCACCTCGATACCGATTCAGACCGCAACAAAAACGCGGTGCCCACCCTGTTGGCTGCCATGTCGGCCAACCGCATTGCCGGCCCCGCGCTGACCCTTTCAGAACGCTACCCACAGCCGGATGCCATTGTACGTCAACTTGAACTGGACGCGGCGGCGCAAACCGTCCGCGCGGCGTTCACGCCTACCCGCAATGAAGATGAACGCTTTCTGGTGGCAGACAAAGCACTGGCTCGCTATAACGCGCTGATCGCCGAGTGGAAAAACCATCCCGAAGCGCAAGCTGATGTGCGACGCGCCAGAATTGACCGGCTGGGGGCGCTGGTTGTCCGTAAACACACGGCTGAAGCGGTCGCTGAATTTGAATCCCTCGAAGCGGACGGAACCCCTGTTCCTGACTACGCCAGAAGATGGATCGCGTCTGCCTATCTTGCGCAGAAGCAGCCGGACAAAGCCGAGTCGCTGCTTGAAAGCATCTATTTTCCGCGTGGCTCGACCCTGGCCTCAAAGCCGCTGACCATGGACGATCAACAGGAGCTGCTGTATGCCCGTCTTGATAACAACCACTTCGACGAAGCGAAGCAGCAACTGGATGCATACAGTAACGAAACCCCTTACCTGCAAAAGGTTTATGGTTCTCCCACGCCGCAGCCCAATGACAACTGGCTGCTGGCCAAAACCTTACAAACCGACTATCTGGTGGCTATCAATGATTTGCCCGCAGCCGAGACGCATGCGGAGCGCCTGGCGCGTACCGGTTCGGGTAACCAGGCCCTGCGTATTGCCTATGCGTCAGTGCTGCTGGCGAGAGGATTACCTCGTGCCGCAGAGCGCGAACTGAAGCTTGCCGAAGTCATTGAACCCAGCAACCTGGCGCTGGAAAGGCAACAGGCATGGACGGCCATGGAGTTACAGGAGTGGCGGCAGGCTGACGAGCTGACGAAGGATGTTGTCGCCCGCAGCCCGGATGATGTCGCCTCGTTGCAGCTTGAACGACTGATGGCGTTGCACAATAAAGCTGAACTGCGGATAGCCGGATCTCAGGGCATCTCATCCGACAGTCCGGTCAGTGGCAAACACGATTTTACTCTCAACACTGCGCTTTATAGCCCGCCGATTAACCAAAACTGGCGCCTGTTTACCGGCTACAACTTTGCCCGTGGCGATTTTGAGGAGGGGAAGGGCATCAGCCGGGATCTTCTGGCGGGGGCGGAATGGACGTCTCGGGGCAGTTGGGCCGAAATGGAGATCTCCGGACGCAACGATGGTAGCGATCAGAAAATCGGCGGACGCCTCTCGGGCTGGTACGATTTCAACGACAACTGGCGGGCCGGTGGCTCGGCAGAGCGGTTATCCCGTAACACGCCGCTGCGTGCCCTGCGCAATGGGGTAAACGCCAACGGTGGCGATCTGTGGTTACGCTGGTATCAGAACGAACGACGCGAATATCAACTTTCAATTTTCGGCGCCCATTTCACCGACGGCAACGATCGGCTGGAATATGGCATCAGCGGCAAAGAACGCCTCTGGACGCTGCCACTTTTTACTCTTGATTTTATCCCTGGCATCAGCGGCAGCCATAACACCAAAGAAGATGTGCCTTATTACAACCCTAAACGTGATGTTTCGGCGGTTGCAGGGCTGCGCGCCGAACATGTGCTGTACCGCCATTACGACACGGTCTGGAGGCAGCAGTTTGAGGCGGGGGCGGGCGGTTACTGGCAAAAAGGGCACAGTGCCGGGGCCATCAATCAGTTAGGTTACGGGCAACGTATTCAATGGAATAACGTAGTGGATGCCGGGGTGAAACTGACCTGGGATAAACGTCCTTACGATGGGAAGCGGGAGCGCAATATTGCCCTCGCATTTGATCTGAATGTCAGGTTCTAAGGGCGCTTCATGATGAAACGATGGCTTCTCGCCGCGAGGGTAATCGTCGGGTGGATGATGATGAGCATGTGTGCATTGGCCGCGGCACCACGTTATCTTCCTCCTGCCGAACGGCCGCCGCTGTATGCGGACCAGCGCTGGCCCACAAACAGTTTTCTTGTGCTGGGTTGGCATGACGTGGAGGACGGTGCCGCCGATCAGCGCTATCTGTCCGTGCGTACCAGTGCCCTGAACGACCAGTTCGCCTGGTTGCATGATAACGGCTACCACCCGATTAGCGTGCAGCAGGTGCTGGATGCCCATGCCGGGAAAATCACCTTGCCTGAAAAAGCGGTGCTGCTGACCTTTGATGATGGGTACAGCAGCTTCTCAACCCGCGTTCTGCCGCTGCTTCGGTTGTTCAAATGGCCGGCTCTGTGGGCGCCTGTCGGCAGTTGGGTGGATGCACCGCAACATTCGCTGGTGGATTTTGGCGGGCTAAAGACGCCGCGGGGAAAATTTGCCACCTGGAAAATGGTACGCGAGGCCAGCGAGTCGGGGTTAGTGGAAGTGGGCGCGCACACCTGGGCATCCCATTACGGTATTCAGGCCAATCCGCAAGGCAGTCTGGAGCCTGCGGTCGCTAACCGTTTATACGATAAAACCCGCGGGCAGTACGAAACGGATGCACAGTTTGAACAGCGTATACGTGCCGACCTGCAGCGCATTTCAAACAAAATCAAAGAGGTCACCGGGAAAGCGCCGCGTGCCTGGGTCTGGCCCTACGGTGCGGCGAGCGGTACAACACTGAAGCTTGCGCATCAGGAGGGCTACCAGATGGCGTTCACCCTGAATCAGGGGCTGGCGAATGCCGCAAATCTGGAAGATATCCCCCGGGTGCTGATCTCCAACAACCCTTCGCTGCGAAGCTTCGCCAGCCAGATAGCTCAGGTCAGGGAACCTGAAACCATGCGGGTTATGCATATCGATCTCGACTATGTGTACGACAAAAACCAGGCTCAACAGCGTAAGAATATCGATCTGCTCATCCAGCGTGTTTTCGATATGAAGATTACCCATGTCTTTTTACAGGCCTATGCCGATCCGAAAGGGGACGGCAACGTCAATGCGCTCTATTTCCGCAGTCGCTGGCTGCCTATGCGGGCGGATCTGTTTAACTTCGTTTCCTGGCAGTTGCAGACCCGTGCCGGGGTGAAGGTTTACGCCTGGATGCCGGTACTGGCGTTTGGGTTAGACCCTTCAGTGCCTCGTGTGGCGGCGTGGTCGCCAGACAACGGACGCATTGCGCCAGATACCCGCCAATATTTGCGCTTATCGCCCTGGAGTGCGGTTGCCCGGCAGAGAATCAACGACATCTACGAAGACCTGGCGCGCCATGCCAACTTCAGCGGCATCCTGTTCCATGATGACGCGTTTTTGACCGACTTTGAGGATGCCTCCCCGGATGCGCTCAAAGCCTATCGGGCAGCGGGCTTCCCGGACAACCTCGCGCAGATCCGCGCCAACCCGCAACTGCTGGCGCGCTGGACGCGCTTTAAAAGTCGCGCCCTGATTGATTTTACCCGACAGCTCACGCAAACCGTGCGTGCCGTGCGCGGCCCCCAGGTCAAAACCGCCCGCAACATTTACGCCATGCCGATACTGGATCCGCAGAGCGAAACCTGGTTTGCGCAGAATCTGAATGATTTTCTCAGCACCTACGACTGGACAGCCCCGATGGCGATGCCGCTGATGGAAAATGTCCCGGTCAACGATGCCAATGCCTGGCTGGACAGACTCGTCGGGCAGGTAGCCCGTTACCCTGGCGCGCTGGATAAAACCGTTTTTGAACTTCAGGCACGCGACTGGCGTAAGGGGGCAGGGCAGGACGATATAAGCGGTGAAATGCTCAACGGGTGGATGCGGCAGCTCAAGCTAAGCGGTGCCAGAAACTATGGCTACTACCCGGACGATTTCATTAACGATCAACCCCGGATGGCAGAGATCCGTTCTGCTTTTTCCTCCTACTGGTATCCGCAAAAATGACCGATCGCCTCATCGCCTTTCTGATCCTTTGCCTGATGTTCAGTTTTCCGCTCGGCGTGGCGGTGGTTTTTACCGGTGAAGTGATCCTTGATTTCGTCTTTTTCTGGCCGCTGTTTATGTCGGCCCTCTGGATAAGCGGTGGGCTTTATTTCTGGTTCTACCGCGAGCGCCACTGGCCATGGGGGCCGGGCACACCGCCACCTGTACTCGAAGGCAATCCGCTGATTTCCATTCTTGTGCCGTGCTTTAACGAAGGGCTGAATGCACGTGAGACTATCGAAGCGGCGCTGGCGCAACGTTATGAAAATATCGAAGTCATTGCTATCAATGACGGTTCTTTCGATAACACCGCGGCGGTGCTGGATCAGTTAGCGCGTGAATATGCGCGGCTGCGGGTGATTCATCTGGCGGAAAATCAGGGCAAAGCGGTAGCCCTGCAGGCGGGTGCCGCGGCGGCGCGCAGTGATTTTCTGGTGTGTATTGATGGGGATGCGCTGCTGGATAAAGATGCGGCGGTGTATTTGGTCGCACCGCTGCTCAATTACCCTCGCGTGGGGGCGGTGACCGGTAATCCGCGTATCCGTACGCGTTCAACGCTGATTGGGCGAGTCCAGGTGGGGGAATTTTCATCGATCATCGGCCTCATCAAGCGTACCCAGCGCATCTATGGTCAGGTCTTTACCGTTTCCGGTGTCATTGCCGCTTTTCGCCGTCGCGCCCTGGCAGAGGTGGGGTACTGGAGCCCGGATATGATCACGGAAGATATTGATATCAGCTGGAAGTTACAACTGCGCCACTGGTCAATTTTCTTCGAACCTCGTGCGCTGTGTTGGATATTAATGCCCGAGACGCTGAAAGGGCTTTGGAAGCAGCGTCTGCGCTGGGCGCAGGGGGGCGCGGAAGTGTTCATTGTCAATATGCGTCGCTTGTGGAACTGGGAGTACCGGCGCATGTGGCCGCTATTTATTGAGTTTTGTATGTCAACCGCATGGGCGTTTGCTTATGCCGTCAGCATTCTGTTGTTTCTCATCGGGCTGCTTATTCCGATGCCCGATTCTTTATATGTTCAGCACCTTTTCCCGCCGGCTTTTACTGGCCTGATGCTGGGCGTGGTCTGTCTGTTGCAGTTCGCGGTCAGTTTGTTTATTGAAAGACGCTACGAGAAAGGTATTGCGGCGTCACTGTTCTGGGTTATCTGGTTTCCGGTGGTCTACTGGATGCTGAGCCTGTTCACTACGCTTGTGGCTTTCCCGAAAGTCATGCTGCGCCGCAAACGCAGCAGAGCTCGTTGGGTGAGTCCCGATCGCGGTATTGGGAGATTAAAACCATGATTCAACCTTTAATTTTTACTGAACAACGTCTGTTTCCACGCGCGCTGGATCTGCTGTTAACGATCGTTGCCTGGCTGGGGTTTTGCTGGCTGATCTACAGTGGTCTGATAAACGCGATTGAACATGATCCTTTTATGGGGACCAGGCCGTTCTACACCACGCTCAGTACGTTGAGTATCTACCTGCTGGTGGCCTGTCTTATCGATATGGCGCTGATCGGCTGGGCAAAATACAACCAGCTGCGCTTTCGAGTTGAACGGCGTAAGCGTCGGCCTGAACTTGAGCACCATGAAGTTGCGGCAAGTTTCAGTATCACCCCCGAACTGGCGCTCATGATGAGTCAGGCCCAGGTCTTTACCCTTTCCCATTATAATACGGGGGGAATCGACCGCGTGTGGATGGCGAAAAACCTCGTTGACGTGCAGAGCAAATAACCTAAAACCTGCCGGTCATTCTGGATGTTTGCCGGCACGTTTTTATGGACTGCCTGCGGCTCGCTTAATACAGCAGGGCATGAATAAGCGTGCGCCGTGCGATGCCTGTAATGGCGGGGATCACGTAGCGAAACAGTCTGACAATCCGGCTGGCAATGCCCGGGAAATACCGACACCGCGCACATCGACTGTCGCCGAACTTCATGAGCATAAAAAAACCACCTTTACAGATGGCTTAGTGATTGGATTTACCTGGCACAGAGTTAGTCAGCAAAACATTTGCGTGCATGTTCTTCCACAAAAGCCGTAACGGTTTCTGGTGCCTCCAGTGGCGGGAAGTGGTTGACCCCCTTCAATACTTTCAACTCTGCTCCACCGCCCAGAACCTGCTGCAGCGCAGTGGCAAACGTAAGCGGGTTAGGTGCATCGTTTTCGCCCTGCAGGATGAGTGCCGGTGCGGTAATGGCTGAATACTGATCCGCCATTTCATGGTTCAGAAACGCCGCCGCATTCGCCTGCAATGCATGCGTCGCCCATTTGGCAGCCTCTGCACCCACGCTTTCGGTTACGCCAAAGGGTTTATAAAATGCCACCGCACCCGAGGGTGTGGATACCGCTTCGCTGACACCTTCCACAGACATACCCGCGTCGCGCATCTGTTTGCCGTCAACATAGCAGGCGGTATAGACCAGCCCGGCCACCTGCTGCGGATATTTCACTGCAAAGGTGGAAATGATGTTACAGCCGATCGAATGGGAAACAAGAACAGCGGGGCCATTGATGCCCGCGGCGTCAATAACCGCTTTCAGGTCGTCTGCGTGACGGGGAATGCTGTATGCCTCTGCTGGCAGGGGTTTGGCTGAACGCCCGTATCCACGGCTGTCATAAGAGACCGTGCGGAATTTTTCAGATAACGCGTCGGTTTGCGCCTGCCAGATATCGCTGATCCCAAAATAGCCGGAGACAAAAATGACCGGCAGGCCCTGGCCCTTTGCTTCGTAGTAGATTTCGATGCCGTCGTCAGTGATTGCGTATGCCATAGTTTTACCTCGGTGTTTACAGTCCGGTAAGGATAAAGGGCAATCCGCAACCGCGTGAGAGGCAGAAAAGTCAAAATGCGATGATATCGGGTCAGAGGGCATTCCCCGAAAAACAGAACCCTGTCCGACCAAAAGGGTACACCGCCTGAGATAGTTGCTCAGGCGCCAGAGCGCGCGTTCGCTGTGGTGCATCAGCCTCCTCTGTAGCGGCGGCGATCTGGCCTGGCGCTTTGACCCTTTTTCATCGAATAATGACCTTCGTGCACCTCACAACCTCGTCTGCAACTTTTTTATACTGCACTTTCAATGCACAGACCGCGTCGCAGCGGTTTATCTGACGGAGTAAAAAATGCAGCTGACTCAAATACGTAACGCCACACTGAAGCTTGACTATGCCGGGGTTCGCTTCCTGATCGACCCGATGCTCGCTGATAAAGAGGCCTGGCCCGGTTTTGCCGGAACCGCACGCGCTCACCTGCGTAATCCTCTGGTAGCATTGCCGGTTGCAGTTGATGAGTTGCTGAACGTGGACGTGATTATTGTGACGCACACGCATCAGGACCACTGGGACGAAGCGGCACAGCAGCTGATCCCTAAAGACAAGGTGATCTACACCCAGAATGAAAGCGACGCGTCACTGATCCGTTCTCAGGGCTTTACCGCCGTCAAGGTGCTGGCTGACAGCAACGTCATCTCCGGTATTAAGATCGTGAAAACCGATGGACAGCATGGCAGTGATGAAGCCTATGCCATTCCAGAGGTGGCTGAGCGTCTGGGGGATGCGTGCGGACTGGTCTTTTCTGCAGAGGGTGAAAAAACGCTCTATATTGCAGGCGATACCATCTGGGTTCCCCCTTACGTGGACAGCCTGACAAAATACGCGCCGGACGTTGTGGTCCTGAATATCGGATGTGCCACGGTTGACGGGATTGGCGCCATTATAATGGGTAAAGAGGATGCCCTGCGCACGCTGGACATTCTGCCTGCTGCGACCATCGTGGCATCCCATATGGAAGCGGTGAACCATTGCCTGCTGAGCCGCGCGGAACTGCGCGACTACACCGCAGAGCAAGGTATCCAGCAAAATGTGCTGGTGCCTGAAGACGGCGAGACGCTGAGCCTCTGACGCCGACATGCCTGCAGGCGGCTAAGATCCGACTGTCGCCTGTACGGCATAACATCAGCCACACCCGGTTTAATCAGTAAAAGGTCACCATCATGTCCGCTCTGCACGTTGTTGTTATCGCCACGCCGGGCTTCAGCCCGTTTCACTTTTCCGTTCCGTCCATGGTCTTTGACAAGGCGATGCCGGAGCGGGGACTTTTCGAGGTGACGGTCTGCGCTGAACAGCCCGGTACAGTGGTGTCCGATATCGGGATTTCAATCAACGTGGAGCACGGGCCTGAGCAACTGGAAACGGCGGACATCATTATCGTACCGTTCTGGGAGCATCCTGAGACGCGCCCGGCACCCGCACTGCTTGACGCGCTGCGCAGAGCCTGGCAACGGGGAGCCGAAGTCGCAGGGCTGTGTCTTGGCGCTTATGTTCTCGCTTACGCCGGACTGCTGGATAACCGCAGAGCCTCCACGCACTGGGAATTTGAGCAGGATTTTGCCAGACGCTTTCCGCATGTCAGGCTGGACAGCAATGCGCTTTATACCAGCGATGAACGCCTCATCACATCCGCCGGTACGGCGGCCGGTATCGACTGCTGCCTCAATATCGTGAGGGAACACTACGGTACCGCGCTGGCGAACCGCGTAGCCCGAAGGATGGTCATTCCGCCTTACCGGGAGGGCGGGCAGGCGCAGTTTATTGAGCATGCGGTACCTGAAACGACGCGTGACGAGCAGATAAATGACCTTATCGATTACCTGCGCCGCAATCTGGACAAGCGACACGATATTGACTCTTTAGCCGGTTACGCTGGCATGAGCCGTCGCACGCTGACCCGCCATTTTATCAAGGCTACCGGTATGACTGTCGGAGACTGGCTCAGCGCCCAGCGTCTGCAGCGCAGCCAGGAGCTGCTTGAAACCACGGATCACAGCATTGAAGTCGTCTCATCCCTTGCCGGATACCAGTCTCCGGTCTCTTTCCGCCAGAGTTTCAAGGCGCGCTACAACGTCAGCCCAAGCGAATGGCGGCGCACCTTCAGGGGGCCGGGTCTGATGTAAACGGCACAGACGGCTCCCGTTCGCACCCGCCCTTGACTACTTTTTGCGGAACAAAATCGGTATATTAAGCTATGTATTTCAAAAAGATGGACTGATGCCTGCATGGCTTTATGTCATCCAGCCATTCTAAAAACGCGTCTCTCTACGACCTTATGCGTCCTCGCTTTATAAAATGTCCCGGCGACTCGCGATCTGGCGCGGCTCCCGCTACTTTCTGACCGCTTAGCTTAAACAGGGAAATCCAATGTATACCGCAACTATCCGTACCATGATCGGCGGGACGTTTTTTTTGATGTTAGCCTTAGTCTCGACGTCCACAGCTCAGTCTCTGCCTACACCTGCCGAACATCCGAACTCGCAGCGTATCTCTGTACAGACGCAAGGCTCAGGTACGGATGTCATACTGATTCCGGGGCTGGCGTCGTCCCGAGACGTCTGGACCGGTTTAGCCGCAGATTTACGTAAGAACCACCGCATTCATCTTGTCGAACTGGCGGGATTTGCGAGTACCCCTGCCATTTCCAATCCTGACGGGAAGGTTATCGCTCCGGCAGTTGACGCGATCGCGGAGTACATTCGCACCCGGCACCTGAAAGCCCCTGTGCTTATTGGTCACTCCCTTGGGGGTGAAATCGCATTGATGCTGGGTGCCCGCCATCCCGACCTGGTCAGTCGCTTGATGATTGTCGATGCGTTGCCATTCTATACGTTGATGATTGATCCCACTGCGACCTGCGAAACGGCGGCCCAACCTGCCACCCGGATGCGGGATTGGCTGCTGTCGCAGTCGCCGGAGCAGCGTGCAGATTTTCAGACTAGCTCCATCGCCCGTTTAGTTAAGACCGATGCGGTGAGACCCGCCCTGGTGGCGGCAGGGATCAATTCCGATCCCAAAACCGTGGCGGATGCCGTGTACGAACTGATGATGACCGATTTGCGCCCCGAACTTGGCCACATTAAAGCGCCGATTGAGGTTGTGTACGCCTATGACCCTTTATTCGGTATTCCGGCAGCCAGCGTGGATTCGATGTACCGTCAAGCCTATGCCTTTGCAAAAGAGATTCATTTCACCCGTATCGATGACAGTTTTCACTTTGTCATGCTTGATCAGCCCGAGCGTTTCTCCGACGCGGTGGCGACATTCTTAAAGGAATAAGATCCAGAGCGTCCATCAAGTCGATGCTTCTGGAGCATGTTAAGTCTGCCCGGCAGCTATCGGAGCAAGGGAATAGCTAAAAGCGTGTTTGATGAGGGCAGGGGACAGATCAGTTTGCCATTGTAAATGATATTCATTATCATAAACAGATGTGCAAAAGGAGAGACAGTGAAAATATACTGGACGAAAAAGAGTATTCCTGAGCTTAGGGATCTGCCTAAACCAATCAGAGATCGCAATTATAAAGAAGCGCGCAGCAAAGCCAGTGCACATTATGAACATTGGTTGGGTGCGCTTTTATTTTTTGCGCTGATTTTTATCTTTTTTTCCCTTTTTAATACATTATTTCCAGGCGAAAACGCATTATGGCGAGATATTGCACAATGTGTGCTTTGTATTCCTCCAGCAGTCATGGCCTGGGACCAGTGTACTATTTATGTCATGCGCAAGTATTACCGGCATATTTTGATTAATAAAGATCCCGGTTGAATTTGTAGTCTGCGCAAATATTGAAAATACTTACTTTCCGGTATGCAGCCTGCTACTGAACGCTATTCATAGCTATCTTTAGGCGAAATAGCAGGCAAGTCGGTCGAATCAGTCATGAGCAGATAATGAACACCTTCTGTTATCTGCGAGAAGCGGACATCGCGGTTAACGTCATCTCCAGACTCCCTCAAAAGTGTGCTTAAATCAAAAGGAACCCTCTAAAAAAACAGCCTGTTGGCCTGAGGGCCTGGGAGATAAAATTGCGAATTCAAACAAATCGGTTATACCTTCGCCCTGTAATCTCATCAGATGCAGACGATCTCTTCAAAATCTATGGTGATCCTGCGACGAACACGTTTAATCCGGCGGGCCCCTATCCGAACATTGACCATGCAAAAACGGTTCTGAACAGCTGGCTCGACCACTGGCAAACTCAGGGGTTTGGAAACTGGGCAATTTCGCTTCTTGCTGAGCCTGAAAAAATTATCGGTTTTGGCGGGTTGAGGATTCGGAGTTATGGGGATCTCGTTGTCAATAATCTTGGATACCGATTTTCCACAGAGGCCTGGGGCAAAGGCCTGGCCACAGAATTTGCTTCCCGCGCGATAAAATTTGGCTTTGAGGAGAGCAAACTCACGGAGATTTCAGCGGTTGTCCGTGAGAACCATCTGGCGTCACAGAAAGTGCTTCTGAAAACGGGGTTGAGATTTATCAAAAAGATCCATGACGTTAAAGATGCACCGCCAAGTCTTCTCTATTCGATAAAAATGCATGAGTGGTTAAGCGACTCGCGCTGAACGCGTCCGTTCACTCTCACTAAGGTCAATGTGAGGATGTAGCATACTGGCTGGGCTAGGTTCGCTTCAGGCACGAAACGGACCGTCCCTGAGACATCAAGTTCCGCTTTGAGCGAAAAGCGAACATCGTTGAGGCCAGAGAATTGTGCATGATGAGTTAAGGATGATTTATTCTCTGCATTAGAACCTGAAAAGCGTTTTAGCATCATGGGTAGTTAAGACAGCAATATCTAAACTGGCTTGCTGACATCGTCAGATTATATTATCTGTAACCGGCCGACAGTCATCTTGATTTGTTAACGGGTACAGTTAAAAATCTCGACTCCGCTAGCAGCAGGTCTCTTGGTTTATGCTTTGAGCATATAGATACATGATTGCACTGTCTGACCGGTAGATATGGTTACCTCTACTGGAACACGTTCATACTCATAACCTTCGAACTCGTCGAGTATGTGCCAGTGATTAAGTAAATTCTCTGACGTGAAAAGAAAGCCCTGCACACGATTTCCTGAATCATCCAGCACAATTCCCGGATAACCCATTTCTGCTCCCCAACCTTTGGCAAGAAGAGATCCTCCCACGTGACCCTCCTGCCATGTTCCCCCAATATTTTCAAGAATATGAGCATTAGGCCGGCCAAGACCGAGAGTCCCGTAAACAAACAAACTTTCCATTAATGCTCCGGTATCGCTATGAAAATAGTAATGTTCTTTATGTTGATTTTGATTTTCGAACTCTGACCTGACAAATTATTTGTTCTCACTACACGCGTGAATTATTATCACGCGTATGATATTCGATCGCCTTCCCCCATTGCAGACTCTGCGCGCTTTTGAAGCCACTGCCCGCCTCTCGAGCATGACGCTGGCGGCAGCGGAGTTGCACGTTACGCATGGCGCGATAAGCCGGCAAATCCGAAAGCTCGAAGAGCATCTGGGGTTTAAGCTATTTTTCAGGCTGACAAGGCAGATAATTCTGACGGAGCAAGGGGGTGAATTTCACCATGTGGTTACCCGTCTTTTAAGTGATTTAATGAAGGAGACTGAGCGTCTGCGTGGAAGAAACCTGATAAAGAGTTTACGTATAAGTACAACGGTTTCATTTGCCAGTAAGTGGTTAGCACCTCGTCTCAGCCGGTTCAGGCAGAGATATCCAGAATTTGATATTCAACTGGATGTTACTGACATTAATGTAGATCTTAACGATGGTCAGGTAGATGCTGCAATTCGTTACGGCCTTGGCAATTATCAATATGTTTCGTCTGAGCGTATGTTTGATGAAACAGTCACCCCTGTCTGTAGTCCAGGTTTTCTTGAGAAACATAATGGTCTGACAGAGATTAAGGAACTTTTAAACTGCGTTCTTCTTCATGAGTATAGAATGCAGGCGAACTGGCAGGCATGGTTTGAGATGGCCGGAGAAAAAAATTTCAGTTGCCATCAGGGGCCCTTATGGACTCTTGGCAGCATGGCGACTGAGGCTGCTATACGTGGCGAAGGTGTTGCTCTCGGACGCAGTCTTCTGATTGCAGATGATGTAGCTGCTGGAAGGCTTGTTGTTCCGTTTCCACAGCACAAGCTTAGGGCTGAACGGGGGTACGATTTAGTCTACCGTCCAGATAATCAGGATTCATTTAAAATAAGCATTCTAAGACAATGGCTCTCTGAAGAAATGAGCTTGCTAAAAGATTGAATGGCGCTTCAGGAAAAGTCCGCTTCTGGCACAAAGCGGACCGACTAACAGAGCTGAAGGTCTGCTATGAGCGAGAGACGGACATCCAGAATTACTTTCTTTACTGATGGATTAAGTATCTATTATTCAGGATCGTCGATTTTCATTTGCGATAGCCAAGTTTTAGCGTGCTGGTAATCGTCAGCCCAGCGAGACGAAAATATTTTTTCAGCGATATATCATGCACCTTTTAAACTGTAATTATTAAGCCCTTCACCGAGTCATGCCCTAAAATGTCGTATCCACAAAAAGGCTAAAATTGGCCATTCCAATACCATCATTGTTAGATAAACTTAAACTCAAATTAGAGTCATAGTATTCCGTTTTTTATCATGTCCTACGCGTTTTCTTCTTCTTTGTGTCTTTTTTATATGTCAATATTGATTATTATGATTTAACTCTGAAGTATCAGTTAGTAACCCTTCTGATAAAGGTGAGGTCTATTTTCGTAGATAAATCATGCACCTAACTCTCTATAAAGGAAAGAAAATGAATCGTCCAAATTGGTTTCAAGTATCTGCAGAAGGCTCAAAGGCACTGGGAGCGCTGCATCATTTCGCTACAAAAGGAACAAGTCTTGCGGAAGAGCTAATACATTTGGTTTTTTTAAGAGTATCGCAGATTAATGGCTGTGCGCATTGTATTGATATTCACACACGCGATCTTATAAAGTGTGGTATGTCAGTAGAGAAAATAGTACTGATTCCAGTATGGGATGAGGCTACTTATTTATTCTCGGACCTGGAGCAAGCGGCACTGGCATGGGCAGAAGAAGTTACCCGTGTAAGTGAGACACATGCTTCGGATGAAGCGTATTCTGCAGCGCTGTCAGTATTTGGTGAAAAAGATTTGGTCGACTTAACCATCGTTATTGCAACAATGAATGCTCTGAATCGTATGGGCATCAGCTTTCGAATGAAACCACTAGCCAAGGCGTAAATTACCATTCGTTTTCTTAACGAGACCGGTTATTAATTCTCCCTAATGGAAAAACCGCCTTTCGGCGGTTTTTCCATTTTTAACAGAAAGTCATTAAAATAATCGCTCTTAACGTTCTTTTAATGTACGTATAATATTCCCTTACGTGAAGGTTGAAAATACACTATGAATACTATTCGTGAGCGATTATAAAAAATATGCAAGCTTAGATTTAAAAAAATAAATCCGCCAACAAGAAGTGATGCTGGCGGACATTTATTAATGTAATTCAGCACGATCCAGACCGTAAGCGCTATCCATCGAGCCTGGTGCCATCTGTGATAAAATCTGTAGACGATTCCAGGCGTTGATTACAGCAATGGTAAATGTTAACTCTGATACTTCCACTTCAGAGAAATGTTCACGCAATTCGCTGTAAAGCGCTTCGCTTACACCATTATCACCAATGCGGGTCAAAGCTTCAGTCAGTGCCAGCGCAGCTTTCTCTTTGGCGTTGAATAATGGCGATTCCCGCCAAATTGCAACATGATAAAGACGCAGTTCACGCTCCCCATGCATTTTTGCTTCTTTAACATGCATATCCAGACAAAATGCACAATGATTCAGCTGTGAGGCACGTATATCTACTAAGTGCTTAAGTTTTTTATCCAGCGAGATTTTTCCTAATGCCATAGAAGCATCGGCAAGTGTTTTAGCCAGTGCAGGGATAGTTTTGAAATGATTCACACGTGACGACATATTGTAATCCTCTTTTTAAAATAAACGATCAATGGTTTGCAGTGCATAGGGTAATGCTGTTGTACGAGCGACGGGATCATGCGTTCCGTCTACCCGAATAAATTGCACGTCGGTAATGCCAATATATTCAAGCGCTACGCGAATGTATGGAGTGAACTGGTCATCTGCTACAAAAGGACCGTGGGCAAATACACTGCCGCTGGCGACAACGCAATACACCTTTTTGCCGCTGACGAGTCCTATTTTTTTGCCCTCTGGCGTAAAGACGAAAGTTCGTCCGGCGCGGGTTATATGATCGAACCAAGCCTTCAGTACGGAAGGCAGGCCGAGGTTCCACATCGGTGATGAGATAACCAGCGTGTCACAATCAAAAAGCTGATCTACCAGTTGTTCCGAAGTCTGAATAGCAGTGAGCTGAGCTTCACTGCGTAGGTCTGGTGGGGTAAAAAAACCAGCAATGGTAAATGCATCAAGATGCGGTAGCGGCCGTTGAGCCAGGTCCAGCACTAATTCTTCAAGCTCGGCATGATGCGCGCGTAATTTTTCTACCAAGCGTTCAGACACCGCGCGGGATGTCGATCCTGATAAATCCGGACTGACCTTAATGTGAAGCAGTTTCATCATTTTTTCCTCAGGTGAGATCGCGATAAAAGTGCAGGCCGAGGGCGGTGTATCCGACACGCTGATAAAATGCCTGGGCTCCTGAATTACTTATGGCGGTATCAAGGACCATCTGACCACAACCGTATTCACGTGCGATTACCGCTAAGTGATTCAACAGTGTTGCACCCATCCCCTGACCGCGAGCCTCGCTCACTGTTACCAGATCGTCGACGTAACAGAATTGCCCGTGAATAAAATTTTCGAGCAGCCGATAACCGGCTAGCGCCATTGGTTTGCCATCCTGCTCAAGTCCTGCAAGACGGTAGCCTTGCGCCTGCTGGCGCTGTACCTGGGCAATAAATTGTTTCTCATTCGTCAGTTTGCTGCGTAGTTCCCGCATCAGCGCAAAGCAATGGGCAAGGTCGGTGGCGGTGTCGTAATGTTCAATTTTCATGACGCCTCATATTGAGTGGCTTTGTTAATAGCCATATCTTAATCTTGTATGTCTGATTAAAAAGGGCCATTATTAGACTTAATTGGTAGGACATATAAGGGTGCATTTCATGGGGTACAAAGAGATTTATGCCCGCTATCGTCAGCAGATTCAGGACGGTGCTTTGAAACCGGGAGCGCGCGTTCCCTCGATTCGTTCGCTAGCGAGCGAGTTGCAGGTAGCGCGTAAAACGGTGGAAACCGCGTATGAAATTCTTATTGGAGAAGGCTATTTCGTGAGTCTGGGGGCGAAGGGGACCTATATAAACCCGGAGCTCAGGCTGACTTCAACGGTCAGCGCAGACAACGCTGTATCTTCTTGTTCACTTAACACACAGGTTACTGAAAGGAAGGGTGATCTGCGGCTCGGAATCCCTGCTCTGGATGAATTTCCCCATAAAAAATGGTTACTAATATCGGGAAAAGCGGCGCGAAGTCTTCGCCCAGAAGAAATGCTCATGCCCCCGGCAATGGGCTTCCAGCCGCTACGTGAGGCCATTTCAAGTTATCTCAATATTTCAAGAGGACTGAATTGCCGACCGGAGCAAATCTTTGTTACCAGCGGCTATCGGGCCAACTTACGGTTAATTCTGTCGGTACTTGCACAGCCTGAAGATAAAGTGCTGTTTGAAGATCCTGGCTACTTTTATGGTCAGCAATTATTGAAGCGAATGGCATCCAACCTGCACTATATACCTGTTGATCGGCAGGGCATGGATGTTGATTATCTTCAGCGCTATCACAACGATGGGCGTTTCGCTATCGTTACACCCACTCATCAAAGTCCGCTCGCAGTTAGCCTTTCATTACCGCGTAAGCACCAGTTGCTGGCCTGGGCACAGCAAAACAGTAGCTGGATCATCGAAGATGATTACGACGGAGAGTTTCATTACACACGAAAAGTAATCCCGGCGTTGAAAAGTCTCGATATGCATGACCGGGTTATTTATACCGGTACGTTTAGTAAAACCATAATGCCAGCTATGCGTATCGGCTATATGGTAATGCCACAAGAGACGGTAGCCCGTTTCAGCGAACTGGGCGAAATCCTTGAAACGGGTCTGCCATTACTGCCGCAAAAAATTCTTGCGCAATTCCTTAGCGAAGGGCACTTCTACCGGCATATAAAAAAAATGCGTTTACTCTACCAGCAACGGCGTCGCATGATGCTTGAGGCAATTGAAACGAGCTTTCCTGGGCTATTTGAATTTGAGCTTACAGATGGCGGGATGCATATTGTCGCCTACCTGCATCGCGGTATTGAAGACACTGCATTAGCTGCATTATGGACACAGCACGATCTTTATGTCCGGCCACTCTCAAGCTGGTATACGCAGACACAGAAACGTTATGGGTTAGTAATTGGATACACTAATATTCGTTCAACCGAAGAGGCGCAGAAAATTTTGCTGCGCGTTAGGGCAAAAACACTGGCGCTTATGCAGCATTAAGCTTTTGATAGCCGGGCGTGAATAATGATCCATTGTTTACCAGTATTGTCGCCTGAAAAAAATATTTAGTCGATCACTCTCTGTAAATGAGGATCGACTAAATATGGTCGTGATAGAACATGCGTTTTTCTTACAGGAAGCTAGCCTGGTGTCAGTGCCCTTTATTTTCTACAGGAAATTATGTATAGATAACGGGAACACCGTTTCTAAGCCAGACGTTCAAAAATAGATCGGGGTTTTGAGAATGTATGGAATATTAGCGGATCTCAATTTCAGGAACGGCTGACATCCCAACGCGCAATAATTTTGCATCGGGCTGATTACCATCCAGCACTATTTTTACCGGTAAACGCTGAACGACTTTAGTAAAGTTACCAGTTGCATTGTCTGGCTGGATGGCAGAAAACGTTGCGCCGGTTGCAGGAGCGATACTATCGACATGTCCAGTAAACTTTTTGCCAGGCATGGCATCAATTTTAATTAAGACTTTCTGCCCCTGCTGAACATTTGCCAGCTGTGTTTCAAGATAGTTGGCAATGATGTAAGTTTGATGTAGCGGAACCACAGCCAGCAGACGTGTCCCTGCGTTAACGTAGGCACCGAGGCGCACCGAACGCTGGCCTACCATCCCATCGACTGGTGCAACAATACGCGTATAAGAAAGATTAACCCTCGCCTGACTGACCTTTGCCTGCGCGACTGCAACATCGGCTTCCGCCTGACGTAATGCAGCCCTCAACACGCCTACCTGTTTTTCTGCTGAGGTCAGTGCAGCTTCGTTTTGACGAACGACTGCGGATGCAGAACGCTGTGTTGAATGGGCTTTTTGTTGATCGTCCGCAGCGACGGTACCTCTTTGATAAAGCTTGTTAAAACGTTCAGCGTTCTGACTGGCGTACTGCGCCGATGCCTGACTGGCTAAAAGGGTCGCTTTTGTCTGAGCAATAATGGATTGTTGCTGCTCCAGTTGTGCAAGGCTGCTCAGGTGTTTTGCTTCACTAAGCTGCAAATTCGCCTGCGCCATTTCAAGCGCTATTTTGTAGTCACGGTCATCCAGCGTGGCCAGTGTTTGCCCTGCTTTAACGCGTTGGTTATCTGCGACATAGATATTTTTGATATATCCCGATACTTTTGGTGCCACCAGTGTGTAATCCGCATTCACATAGGCATCATTAGTACGGGTATCATTATTCAGCATTGTCGACCAGACAAAAAATATCATCGTCATCATCAGGATTAATAATGCGCTGAGCAGAGTCGTTCTTCTGGATACAGGAAATTTCATTTGACCACCTCTATTTTGTCATGGCAGTTTAAAAACGTATCTGGGGCGGCCAGACACGTTTTGGCAGCCAGACGGTGAGTAATAGCAACAGGACGGCAAAGCCAGCCATGAGCAGATAGCTGTCGCCCAGACTCAGAACAATTGCCTGATGTTTTAATAAGGTGATAAATCCAGCGATGTTCTCGGTGTTGCTGATGCTGCCGTCGTGTAATAAAGGGAAGTTGCTGCTGGCCTGCTCACTTACCGGTGTCGATATCAACCATGGGCGGTTGGCTACGTTATTGACCAGAACATTAGAATGAAATTGTTCTCTGTGATTTATAAACCATTCAACTAAAACGCCAGCAGCGATGCTTGAAAAACCCCGTACGGTATTGAACATAGCAGAGGCATAATGTCCTTCCGGGGGCGCCACAACGCTGGTTGCGCTCATAAGTAAAGGTAAAATAATTGACGGTAATCCAATCGCCTGCAGAGCCTGCATGGCCCAGAAATTCTGGCGTGCCCAGTCGCTGGTTATCTGCATACCCATCAGGCTGGCGAAAATCATCAGGGCAATCCCGAAAGCTATCAGCCAGCGACAATCAACCCAGCGCAGACTAAGCAGTGCGGCAACAAGCGGGGTGATAATTAACTGCGGGAGCCCAATGGTCAAAGCTAGCGGCGCAAATTGCGCTGTTCTAAAACCCTCAACTTTGCCAAAGAAATTGGACGGCAAAGCCGAGCCAGCCAGCGCCAGTACCAACACCACAGCGAGCGCCATCAGGCCATATGAAAAGTTACTTCTCTCCAGCATCTGTAATTTGAACAAAGGAAGGGGATGAAACCATTCATTAATCAGAAAAACTGTCAGGCAGACGATGGCACTGGATAACAGACCATTAAATAATGGCGATTCAAACCAGTCCATACGTCCACCCTGAGTGATGGCGATTATTAAAAACGCCATACCAGAACAGCCGGTGAGCATGCCGAACAGGTCGATCTGCTTAAATCGGTCGAGATGAATCGGGTCCTGCGGCAAACCCCAGCCAATAAATAGCATCGAAATCAAAATGGCGGGGACCACTTGCCAGAACATGAACATCCAGCTCACATCATCCGTCCAGAATGCCGCCAGTGTAGGCGCCACATTTGGACCAAAAGTCGCAGTCAGAGCATAAGCTCCAAGACCATAAAGTTTTATCGATGGTGGCAGAAAACGTAGCGCCACAGTCATGAGTAAAGGCGGAAGTGCGCCGCTAAACAGACCCTGTATCGTTCGCAAGAGAAGAAACAACTGCGCATTCGGTACTAAGGGTAAAAGTATGCCGCAAACCATAAAACCGCCAGCGCAACCAAGAGCGAATTTACGCAGCGAAAAAGTCACAGCAAACCATGGTGCGATCATCATCGCCACTACTTCCGCGGCCTGGTAGGCAGATGTGAACCAACTGGCTTGATCATACGTCACGCCAATTCCGGCACGCACATCTGCAAGCGCTATATCTATAACCCGACCATTAAGCCCAGAGGTCAAGGCTGCAATCAGTACCCCCACAAACCCCAATGCAAGGCGCCAGGTAAAAGGGGGCGAGGGTGGGGTAGAACGCTGTGCATTCATACAAAATTCTCATGCATTTAATCAATACAGTGTACCGTATTGTGGTACAATTTGGCATCTTACATTGCGACAGCGTCCATTGCAATGTGATAATTAAGACAAGAACTGAGATAACAAGCTGTCCGTCACCGGACGATAAGGAGCTCTATATGGCCGTTAATGCTTCAAGCTTTGAGGATGAAAAACCCGGCGGGATTCAGGTTATCGCCCGTGCAGCTGCAATTTTGAATGTGCTGGGTAAACACCCTGGCGGCATGAGTCTGGGGGAAATTGCGCAGGAGGTTGCTCTCCCTCGTTCAACGGTGCAGCGTATTGTCGCGGCTTTAGATAGCGCTCAACTTGTGCGTAGCAGTGGGGCCGGTGGCCTGCGTCTGGGACCTGCACTACTCAAACTTATTTCCAGTGTGCACAGTGATGTAGTGGATCTTGTACGTCCCTTCCTGGAGCAACTTTCGGCCAATGTTAATGAAACAGTGACCCTTGCACGTGCCAGTGGTACCCAACTGGCCATCATCCACTACGTCGTCGCATCACGTGAATTACGTGTTGTACCTCGTATTGGACTTAATTTGCCGCTCTACAGCACTTCCGGCGGCCGTGTGTTACTGGCTATGGAAAGTGATGAAGATGTCCGCATACTGGTAGGCGACGCCTATGAAGATCTCACCGGAATGACAGTTAAAACTTTTCCACAGCTTCAGGAGCTGATCGCCGATGTTCGTGCCAATGGGCTAGCTATAGATCTGGGTGAAACTCTTGAAGGCGTCTGCACGATAGCTGTAGCGCTGGACACACTTTTGGGTCGCTTTTCTATCTCATTATTAGTTCCGGCGGCACGTTTCCATAAACATGAAGCCTTTTATCGGAAAGAACTCATGCAATGCAAGGAGGGGATAGTTAATGAAATTGGAAGAATAACCACGGTGGAAGAATAACTAAGAACAGGAATAAGTATTCTTAACGGAATCAGGTAGGACGCTGGTATGGCCTACCCCATTCTTCGTGATTATGTGTTACATAGTTCTGCCTTAATGAAAAAGCGGGGCCGATCTTATTCGACGCCTGTAATACGTGCGCTGAATGCCTCAGTGACCCTGAACGGTCAATCCGACGAGTCGGATAACAACAGGCCGGACAACAAGTATGCAAAAGAAAGCCGCTGGCATAGCAACCTGGTAAGCATTCATCACATTTGCCATGTAATGGGGGCCCATTCCGAATTCAGCAAAAGTAATAACCAGACTCATCAGGAACGCCATGATTGTCGCCATATAAAGAGCAAATATGTAGGGTGCCGAGCGCACAGGAAGGCGGGTTCGCAGGGTTTTTTTTGCAGTAGCATCAGTCATCGGGATATCCTGTTAAACAAAGGTTAACGAAACTGCGGCTAACTTAACAAGCTTATGAAGCCTGTTGTAGAGCACTTATGCTTTAATCATTGTTAAACAAAAGTGACGAATTCGGTATTAAGGATGCTATGGACGTTTTAGGCCTCATCAGTACGTTTATCCGCGTGGTGGAGAATGGCAGTATTGCAGCGGCGGCACGCGCTAAAGGGATGAGTCCGGCAGCCGTTAGCCAGAGCCTTTCTCGTCTTGAAGGGCATCTGGGCGTACGACTGCTGTCGCGCACCACCCGCAGCATGACGTTAACTGAAAATGGTAAACGGTATTTCGAGAAAGTTCGTCACATTCCCGATGATGTTGAACTCGCCTCGCAGGCTGCCGCACACGTAACCAAACCGAAGGGGCCACTTTGTATCGCGACGACGGCCGCGTTTGGCCGATACGTTCTGGCTCCACTCATGCCAGCCTTCAAAGCGTCTTTTCCCGATATAGATATTGAACTGATCAGTACCGATCGCAACGTCAGTCATCACCTGGAAGGGGTCGATGTCAGTATCCGCATCGAGGCACAACTGAATGATCAACTGATTGCCAGAAAAATTGCATCGTTACCCTTTATATTCTGCGCGGCGCCCGCTTACCTTGACCGTGCAGGCACGCCTCAGATACCTGAAGACCTCAGCCAGCACGACTGCGTGGTTTTCCGCTATCCAACCGACAGACGATTTCTGCCATGGTCTTTTATGGTCAACGGACAGCTCGTCAATGCGAAACTCAACCCCAGCTTTATCAGCGATGATATTGATATCATCGCCAAAATAGCCGTGAACGGGGGCGGCATTGCCCGTCTGGCAAGTTTTGTCGCACAGCCATTGATAGACGCCGGTCAGCTAAGGCCTGTGTACTGGTCAGGTCACAGTGAGAGCACCATTGAATCCCTGCCGATGGATTTTTTTGCGTGTGTTACTGAACGTTCAGCACTTAATTCAAAGGTCAGGGCGTTTATTGAATTTTTAGAAGAGGCGATGTAAGGCATAAACCTCTTTGACGAAAAATTGACTGCATTTTGCGAGGTATCACCCGCAGAGATAACCCACCGCAATCTGGCGGCTTATCGGGTCTGGACAGATCAAAACTTCCTGACAAAAATGCAGCTTTATTGCGGGGGCTTTCATTCCATCTCATGAAAAAGCTTACAAATTGTGCCCAAAACGATGTGGATCCCAACGGACGATAAAGTCCAGGTATCACTATAAAACGGGAGAAACGACGGCCTGTTAGAGGAAATCCAGTGGATGGTTATTACGCTTTAGCCAGACCATTGCCTGAAGCATCAATGTTCGCTTGCGGCATAACGCGGCCCTTTACTTTCGCGCATCAGGCTCTTCTCGAGACGTTCTTAAACAACGCGCTGTCGCCCCATTCCTCCAGCACCACCACAGTGCACTCTCCCCGCGCAGGTTCCCCAAAACAGTGAAACGCGTTGCACACAATTCAACAACATCCTGATAAGAAACGAAAAAAATTCCTGGCATACCCCTTGCAATAACGACAAGCGAAGGGCAGTGCATCACACAATATAAAAATAGCTGGCTAGGGTTCCGGTTCACGTTGGTGAATGGCTGGTCCAAGAGCTGGCGACCTCTGAGAGGTTACACGGCGGGACAAAAGCCCGGGAGACAGCAGCACCAGAAGGTGTCGCGCTGCCCCCTTATTTTGTGCCACTCAGAGGTCAAGCATGAAGAAAACGCCATTACTCCGCTCTCTTGTACTGTCGCTGGCGATGCTGGTCAGTCTCCCCACCTTTGCCGCCGTCAAAAAAGAGTTCAACGTCTGCTGGACCATCTACGCAGGCTGGATGCCCTGGGGCACCATCAGCACCAACAAGATCATTGATAAATGGGCCGACAAGTACGGCATCAAAATCAATGTTGTACAGCTCAACGATTACATCGAATCCATCAACCAGTACACCGCGGGCCAGTTTGATGGCTGCACCATGACCAACATGGATGCGCTGACCATTCCGGCGGCGGGTGGGGTGGATACCACGGCGCTGATCCTCGGCAGCTACTCAGAAGGCAACGACGGCGTCGTGATGAAAGGCGAGGGCAAAACCCTCACCGACCTGAAAGGGATGAAAATTTACCTGCCGGAGCTGTCCGTCTCGCACTATCTGCTGGTGCGCGGGCTGGAAAAAGCCGGGCTGGCGGAGAAAGACGTCACCGTGGTGAATACCTCGGATGCGGATATCGTCTCGGCCTTCGCCACCCAAAATGTGCAGGCCGCCGTGGCCTGGAACCCCCAGCTATCGGTGATCAAAGGCACGCCGAAAACCACCGAGGTGTTCAGCTCCTCGCAGGTGCCGGGCGAGCTGATCGACATGATGGTGGTTAACAGCGAAACCCTGAAGGACAACCCGGCGCTCGGCAAAGCACTGACCGGCGCATGGTACGAGATGATGGGGCTGATGAAAGCCCAGGATGCTAACGCTCTGAATGCCATGGCGGCGGCGTCCGGCACCGATCTCACCGGCTATCAGGCACAGCTGAAAACCACCCACCTGTTCTACACCCCGCAGGACAACATTGCCTTTGTCACCTCTGCGGATCTGGCGAAAACCATGCAGCGTGTAGCAGCCTTCTCTTTCGATAAAGGGCTGCTGGGTGAGGGCGCGCAGAGTGCCGATTTTATCGGTATGAGCTTCCCGGGCAACGTCACTCAGGGCGATGCCAACAACGTCAAACTGCGTTTTGACGACAGCTTCGTGAAAATGGCCGCCGCGGGCCAGCTGTGATGACTGACGGAGTCTCCATGCGACACATTAATCGCCATCCTGGTCCGGGCATGCGGCTGATGCTGGTGATACTGCCCTTTGTCCTGCTGCTGGCCGCCTACTTTTTTGGTTCGGCGGTACGCCTCGAGGCTAACCCCCAGGACAAGCTGCTGCCCGGCCTGCAACAGATGCTGGATGCGATCTCGCGGATGGCCTTTACCCCGGATAAACGCAGCGGGGAGTATCTGTTCTGGGTCGATACGCTGGTAAGCCTGGCCCGTCTGCTGGTGGGGCTTGGGATCGCGTCGCTCATTGGCCTGTGCATTGGCGTCACCGCCGGGGTGTTCCCCCTGTGGCGCGCGTCGCTCTCGCCGCTGATGACGGTGCTGTCGATGGTTCCGCCGCTGGCGATTTTACCGGTGCTGTTTATCGTCTTCGGGCTGGATGAGCTGTCCAAAATTATGCTGATTGTGATTGGCATCACCCCGATGCTGGCCCGGGATCTGGAGCATCGCGCCTGCGAAATCCCGCCGGAGATCCTGATCAAAGCCCAGACCCTGGGCGCCAACAGCTGGACGCTGGTGCTGCGGGTGGTACTGCCGCAGCTGCTGTCGCGTCTGCTGACTTCGCTGCGTCTGCTGCTTGGTTCGGCCTGGTTATTCCTCATCTCGGCGGAGGCCATCTCTTCCACCGCCGGGCTGGGCTACCGCATCTTCCTCGTCCGCCGCTATATGGCGATGGACGTCATCATCCCCTATGTCCTGTGGATCACGCTGCTGGCGTGGCTGATGGATCTGGCCTTGCGCCAGCTGCACAAATCCTGCTTCCCGTGGGCAGAAGGAGGGAAAGCATGAGTTTTATCACCATCAACAATATCTGGCAGGAGTACGGCGACCATGTGGTGCTGGAGCGCCTGAATCTGCAGATCAACGAGGGGGAGTTCTGCTCAATGGTCGGCGCCTCCGGCTGCGGGAAATCGACCTTTCTGCGCCTGCTGCTCGGCCAGGAAAAGCCGAGCAGGGGCACAATCACCCTGGACGGCAAACCGCTTACCGCCGAGCCGGACAGCCGCCGGGGCGTGGTGTTCCAGCGCTATTCCGTCTTTCCGCACCTCAGCGTGCTGGATAACGTTGCCATTGGCATCGAACTGCCGCAATCCCCGCTGTTCGGACGGCTGTTTGTCGCGAAAAAACGCGCCGCGCGTGAACGGGCGGCTGAAATGCTGGAGAAGGTGGGGCTGGGCCATGCCCTGCAAAAATATCCCGCCCAACTTTCCGGCGGGATGCAGCAACGTTTAGCCATCGCCCAGGCCTTCATCATGCAGCCGCGCGTCCTGCTGCTGGATGAGCCATTTGGGGCACTGGATCCCGGCATCCGCAAAGACATGCATGCGCTGCTGCTGCAGCTGTGGGGCGAAACCCGCATGACGGTCTTTATGGTCACCCACGATCTTTCCGAAGGCTTCAACCTCGGCACCCGTTTGCTGGTGTTCGATAAGGTGCGCCTCGATCCGCAGGCCCCGAATGCCTACGGCGCGCGCATCACCTACGACATTCCTCTCAACGAGACACGGCTTTCCAGCCTGAGCGGAACGGCTCCCGACAACGTGTATGCATTAAGAGGATAACCCTGTGAACACGACAACATTACGCGAAGAGACCCTGCCGGGCGGCGGCCACCTCTCCTTTGTGCTTAAGCGCGGGCAAATCCTGCGGATGACCGACATCGACGGCGGGGCGAACGTCAGCCTGATGATGCTTAACCCGCACGAGAAGAGCGAACGCCTGAACCTGCCGGACACCCTGAAAGGCCAGCACACTGCGCGCCTGACCGCCGGGCACTGTTTTTACTCGGATATGGGCCGCGTGCTGGCGGGCATTATCGCCGACACCTCTGGCTGGCACGATCCCTTTGGCGGCGTGCTTAATGCCGCTGAAGTCACGGAAAAATATGGTCAGGGACGTTATCAGGAACTGCGCAACGGCTTCTACCGGAACGGCACCGACAATTTGCTGGTAGAGATGGGTAAATGGGATCTCAACCTCGAAGATCTGCTGATGGTGGTGAACTTCTTCAGCAAAGTCACCGTAGATGATCAGGGGCAGTTCAGCTTCCACCGCGACCATTCCCGGCCGGGAAGCTACGTGGAGCTGTTTGCCCCGATGGACACCCTGATCGTGATGACCGCCTTGCAGCATCCGATGGACCCCTCCACCGAGTATGCCCCGCGCCCGGTACAGCTGAGCTGGCGGCAGGCCGGGGACGAAGAGGCGGCCATTAACGCACTCCTCACGCGCCCGGAAAACAGCCGCGCCATCACCAACACGCAACTTTTCGCCCTGTAAGGAACCGTACTATGACCATTGTCAGCGAAAAACAGCCCCAGGATGCGATCTTCCGCCATGTGATCCCGGCGGGCGAGCCTTACCTGTTCGAAGTGAAAAAAGGCCAGACCCTGCGCCTGCTCGATCTGGAGGGCAACCAGGCGGTGGATACCCTGTTTTATAACGCCGATAACCCGCGCGAACGCTACGATGCACAGCGCACGCTGCGCCGCCAGAATAATGCCTATCTCACCAGCGGGAGCGTGCTCTACTCCAACCTCGGCAATCCGCTGCTGACCCTGGTGGCCGACACCTGTGGACGTCACGATACCCTCGGCGGAGCCTGCGCTCAGGAGAGCAATACCGTCCGCTATGCCCTCGACAAACGTCATATGCACAGCTGCCGGGACAACTTCCTCTGCGCTTGTCTGCACGATGGTCGCCTCCACAAACGCGATATCGGCGCCAACATCAACTTCTTTATGAATGTGCCGGTGACCCCGCAGGGCGGGCTGACCTTTGCCGACGGCATCTCCGCGCCGGGGAAATATGTCGAGCTGCGCGCAGAGTGCAACGTCATCGTGCTGATCTCCAACTGCCCGCAGCTGAACAACCCCTGCAACGGCTGGAACCCGACGCCTGCGGAGGTACTGGTATGGAACTGACGCCCACCCGCTGGCAGCGCCTGCGTCAGGCGTTGTATCGCCTGTTTGAAGTCCGCGCCGGACGCATCCTGCCGTAACCGTTTTTCCCCGTGGACGACCATGCGGTGAGCCAATTTTCGGCGGGACGACCCGCCACGATTGAGTCTGAACTATGTTGACAAAACTCCTGATTGCCAACCGCGGGGCGATTGCCTGCCGCATTCTGCGCACGCTGCGCGCCATGAACATTGGCAGCGTGGCGGTCTATTCCGAGGCGGATATCAGCAGCCTGCATATTCGCGAGGCCGACGAGGCCCTGAGCCTGGGCGACGGCCCGGCGGCGAACACCTATCTGGTCAGCGACAACATTATCGCCGCCGCAAAAGCCAGCGGTGCCCAGGCCATCCATCCGGGCTACGGCTTTCTGTCGGAAAACGCCGCCTTTGCCGAGGCCTGCGAGCAAGCCGGTATTGCCTTCGTCGGACCTACGCCGGAGCAACTGCGCCTGTTTGGCCTGAAACATACCGCCCGGGCACTGGCCAAAGCCCACGGCGTGCCGATGCTGGAAGGCACTGAACTGCTGGCGGATGTGAACGAGGCGCAGCAGGCGGCAGAGCAGGTGGGTTACCCGGTGATGCTGAAAAGCACCGCGGGCGGTGGCGGGATCGGAATGCGCGTGTGTTATACCCCCGCGGAACTGGTGGATGCCTTCGATGCGGTGGTACGGCTGGGCAAAAATAACTTCAGCGATGCGGGCGTCTTTATTGAGAAGTACATCGAGCGGGCGCGGCATCTGGAAGTCCAGCTGTTTGGCGACGGCAAGGGGGAGGTGATCGCCCTCGGTGTGCGCGACTGCTCGGTACAGCGCCGTAACCAGAAAGTGCTGGAAGAGACGCCCGCGCCCAACCTGCCGGAGGGGATGGCCGATGCGCTCTGTGCGGCCGCGATCACCCTGGGCAAGGCGATTAACTACCGCAGCGCGGGCACGGTAGAGTTTGTCTATGACAGCGACGCCGCTCGCTTCTATTTCCTTGAGGTCAATACCCGTCTGCAGGTGGAGCATGGCGTTACCGAGCAGGTGTGGGGCGTGGACCTGGTGCGCTGGATGATAGAGCTGGCGGCCGGAACGCTGCCTCCGCTGGCCGCCCTGGCTGAAAGCCTCACCCCGTCGGGACATGCCATTCAGGCGCGGGTCTATGCCGAAGATCCGGGTCGTCAGTTCCAGCCTTCTCCGGGTCTGCTCACCGAGGTGGTGTTCCCGGCGGATGACCGCCGTACCCTGCGCATCGACACCTGGGTAGAGTCCGGCTGCGAAGTCCCGCCATTTTTTGACCCGATGCTGGCGAAAATCATCGCCTGGCGACCCACGCGCGACGCGGCCATCGATGCCCTGCACGCCGCGTTGGGTGATACCCGCCTGTACGGCGTGGAGACGAACCGCAGCTATCTGCAGCAGATTTTGACCTTTACGCCATTCGCCTGCGGCGAACCCTGGACCCGCTGTCTGGAAGGGCTGGAGTATCAGGCCTTCACCCTTGAGGTGCTGAGCGCCGGAACACAAACCACAGTGCAGGACTACCCGGGGCGCACGGGCTACTGGGCGGTGGGGGTGCCACCTTCCGGGCCGATGGACAGCCGGGCGCTGCGTCTCGGCAACCGTCTCTTGGGCAATGACGACCGCGCCGCGGCGCTGGAGATCACCCTTAGCGGCCCAACGCTTAAATTCAACTGCGATGCCCAATTGGTGGTGACCGGGGCCGAGATTGACCTTAGCCTGGACGGCGAGCCGCTGGAAAACAACCGGATTATTCATGTGCGTCGCGGCATGACGCTGAGGATGGGCGATATTGCTGACGCTGGCGTGCGCAGCTATCTGTGCCTGCGCGGCGGGTTTAACGTGCCGGATTATCTCGGCAGCAAAAGTACCTTTACCCTCGGGCAGTTTGGCGGTCACGCCGGACGCGCGTTGCGTACCGGCGACATCCTGCACATTTCGCCGTTAACCTCGCCGTGCCCGGAGCAGGCGCTGCCGCAGGCCTTGCGCACCCGCCTGGCGGCGGTGCGGGAGCTGCGGGTGATCTCTGGACCGCACGGTGCGCCGGAATATTTCACCCCTGACTACATGCAGACGTTCTTCGCTACCGACTGGGAAGTGCATTTCAACTCCAGCCGCACCGGCGTGCGCCTGATCGGCCCGAAACCTGAGTGGGTACGGGACAGCGGCGGCGAGGCGGGGCTGCATCCGTCGAACATCCACGATAATCCCTATGCCATAGGCGCGGTGGATTTTACCGGCGATATGCCAGTGATCCTCGGCCCGGATGGCCCAAGCCTGGGCGGGTTTGTCTGCCCGGTCACCATCATCGAGGCCGATTTGCACGCGGTCGGGCAGTTGAAAGCGGGTGACAAAGTGCGTTTTGTCCCGGTAGATATCGCCACGGCCCGACGTCTGGCCCAGGCGCAGGAGGCGGAGATCCGCAGCCTGCACCCGCAGCAGCTCGAATGGCAGTCAGCGAAAGAGGCCTCACCAGTGGTGCTGGAGCAAGGACAGGGCGATAAACGGCTGGTGGCGCGTCTCTCCGGCGATACCCATCTGCTGCTGGAGATTGGCGATCCTGAGCTGGATCTGGTCCTGCGTTTTCGCGCCCACGCCCTGATGCAGGCCCTGGAGGCGCGGGCGTTTGAGGGGGTTATCGATCTGACGCCGGGCATTCGCTCGCTGCAAATTCACTATCAGCCCGAGGCGCTAAGCCTGGCGAGCCTGCTGGATAGCGTGGCCGGGATTTGGCATGACGTCTGCGAGCAGGCGTCGCTGGATGTGCCGTCGCGCATCGTCTGGCTGCCGCTCTCCTGGGACGACCCGGCCTGCCAGAAAGCCATCGACAAATACATGACCACCGTGCGGCGGGATGCCCCCTGGTGCCCGAGTAACCTTGAATTTATTCGCCGCATTAACGATCTGGCGAATGTCGATGAAGTCTACAAAACGGTGTTTGACGCCAGCTATCTGGTGATGGGACTGGGGGATGTCTATCTCGGTGCGCCGGTGGCAACGCCGCTGGATCCGCGTCATCGTCTGGTCACTACTAAATACAACCCGGCGCGTACCTGGACGGCGGAAAACTCGGTGGGGATCGGCGGGGCCTATCTGTGCGTCTATGGCATGGAGGGGCCGGGTGGATATCAGTTTGTCGGCCGGACGTTACAGATGTGGAATCGCTATCACGCCGTCGATGATTTTGGTGGCAAGCCCTGGCTGCTGCGCTTCTTCGACCAGATCCGCTTCTATCCGGTCTCTGCTGAGGAGTTGATCACCATCCGTCGCGACTTCCCGCTGGGGCGCTATCCGCTGCGCATCGAGCACACCACCCTGAAACTGGCCGAGTATCAGCAGTTCCTGGCTGACGAAGCCCAGGGCATAGAGGCGTTTCGCGCCCATCAACAGGGGGCTTTTAACGCCGAGCGTGAGCGCTGGATTGCCAACGGCCAGGCGCATTTCGACAGCAGCGATGTGCTGGCGGAGGAGGGCGAAGATGCACCGCTCCAGCCAGGACAGGCAGGTATCGACAGCCCGATTTCCGGCAACCTGTGGCAAGTCAATGTCGAACCCGGTCAGCCGGTACGCGAGGGCGATGTGCTGGTGGTGCTGGAGTCAATGAAGATGGAGATCCCGCTGCTGGCCTCGCAGGACGGCGTGGTTAGCCAGGTGCGTGTCCAGCCGGGTTCGTCGGTGCGCGCGGGTCAGTGTGTAGTGGTTCTGGAGAAAACAGCATGATGCATCCCTTTGATTTACGGCTTGATGCCCTGACGCAGGCTTACCGTGATGGCCGTTTTACGCCGCGGGAAGTGATCGCTACACTGCGCGAGCGGGCGCTGGCGTTAAACCCGGAGTTCAACACCTTTATTTATCTCCTTACCTCCGAAGAACTGGAGCCGTACCTCGCTGCGCTGGACGGTGCGGCGCCGCAGACGTTGCCGCTTTATGGCGTGCCTTTTGCCATCAAAGACAATATCGATCTGGCGGGTATCGAGACCACCGCAGCCTGCCCGGCGTTTGCGTACCGGGCCGGGCAGGATGCGACCATCGTCGGCCAGTTGATTGCGCTGGGGGCAATTCCGCTGGGTAAAACCAATCTTGACCAGTTCGCCACCGGCTTAAACGGCACGCGCTCGCCTTACGGGCTTTGTCGTAACAGCGTTAATGCGGATTATCCCTCGGGTGGCTCCAGCGCCGGGTCGTCGCTGGCGGTAGCGCTGGGGCTGGCGAGCTTTGCCCTCGGCACGGATACCGCCGGGAGCGGTCGTGTTCCGGCTGCGCTGAATAACCTGGTCGGGCTGAAAGCCACCAAAGGGTTAATTTCCACCGCCGGCGTGGTGCCAGCCTGCCGGACGCTGGACTGCGTGACCTTCTTCACGGCCACCGCTGACGAGGCTAGTCAGCTGCTGGCCCTGACGGCGGTGAAAGACCCGCGCGACGACTACAGCCGCGCCAACCCGGCGTGGAACGGGGCGCAGGCCTTTGGGGTGCCTGAGGCAGGTTTCCGCTTTGGCGTGCCGGACCAACTGGAGTTCCTCGGCTGCGCGGAGAGCGAAGCGCTGTATCACCGCGCCCGTGAGCGACTCATGGCGCTGGGCGGCGTTCCGGTGACCATCGACTTTGCGCCGTTTTTAGCGGCGGCGACGCTGCTGTACGACGGCCCGTGGGTGGCGGAGCGCTATCACGTTGCCGGAAAACTGATTGAGCAGCAGCCGGAGGCAGTATTGCCGGTGATCCGCGATGTGCTGCGCAAAGCCCCCAGCACCGACGCGGTGGCGGCGTTTGACGCCCAGTACAAACTCCAGCATTTCAAAACCCTGTGTGACGAAATCATGGCGGAACTGGATTGTGTGCTCACCCCGACCTATCCGCGCCCGGTGACGCTGGCAGAGCTGGCGGAGGAGCCGGTTAAACGCAATTCCGAGCTTGGGGTTTACACCAACTTCATGAACCTGCTGGACTACGCCGCCGTGGCGGTGCCTGCGGGTGTAATGGCGAATGGCCTGCCATCGGGCGTGACGCTGTTTGGTCGGGCCTTCACCGACCAGTATCTGCTCAGCCTTGCCGGGGCGTTACAACGTCACCAGAACCTGGCCTTACCCGGCGATCGCCTGATCCAGACTGCTGCACCGGCTACCCCCGCCACGCACGATCGCCTGTCGGTCGTGGTCTGTGGGGCGCATCTGGACGGGCTGGCGCTCAACCACCAGCTACGCCAGCGGGGAGCCGTCCTGCGGGAAGCAACCCACAGCGCGCCGCACTATCGGCTTTACGCTCTGGCTGACGGAAAACGCCCCGGCATGGTGCGCGACCGGGAGCAGGGAGCGGCCATTGCCGTTGAGGTATGGGAAGTGCCCCATACTGAAGTGGGGTCGTTTCTGGCAGGCATCCCGGCCCCGCTGGGACTGGGCAAAGTGGAGCTGGAGGACGGGCGCTGGTTAACAGGGTTTATCTGCGAAGAGTATGGTTTGCAGGGGGCGCAGGAGATAACGGCGTTTGGTGGCTGGAGAGCCTGGCTTGCCCACCAGGGGTGAGCAGCCAGGCATCTCGTTAACGGTACAGCGGCTTTTCTGCTACCGGGATCAATAACGTGGATTGCCACTCTGCCAGCGTCAACTGCGCCAGCTGTCCCAGCGCACGGTAGAACGGGTGGCCCGCGTTTTCGACAAACAGGGTAAGAAAACGCGTGCTCCACGGCAGAAGATGCCAGGCCAGCAGCTGATCCCGCTCCGCATCCCGGCCCGTTTCGGCCAGCCATGCGGCCAGCAGCAGCAGGGTGCCAAAGTGATCTTCCGGCTCATTCTGCGCCATCTCAAAGGCGATACCGTTGTCGCGCATCCACTGGCGCAGTGCCAGAGTGGAGTCGCCAAACAGTACGCTCTCGCGATCCAGCCAGACCGATCCCCATGGCGGCGCGGGAAGCGCCCAGGGGCCAATAAACAGCCGCTGCCAGGCATCCGGGAGCGCTTCGTCAGACGGCTGGCGCAGGATCTCTGCGACAGGGGCTAACTGCCCGGACGGCAGCGGCCAGTCCTGCTGCCAGTCGCCCCCGGTCAATGCCGCCACCAGCGGTGCAGCCTGCTCGCTGTCAGGGGCGAAATAAAACAGTGCGCCCAGTACCCGGGCGGTAAACGCAAAACCTTCATTCATTACTGCATTCCTTGAACGGCGCGGGTTACCCCGCGCGCACAGATTATCCGGCAATCGCCATACCCACGGTCATATGCAGGCCGTAGAAGACGCCGCGGCCAATAAGCTCCCCGACCACCACCAGCAGTAGCCCCAGCGCCAGTCCTGCTGGCGTAGGCACTTTACGACGCACCAGCGCGCACAGCCAGCAGCCCAGACCGGCCGCAAGCAGCATGATACGCCAGACCTGTAGGGAACCATAATCCGGGACCAGGGCGTTGGCCTGCTGGACGGAGCTGTGGATCGAACCGAGATCGTGACTTTGCAGAACCACCGCCGCCGCGCTGACCAAGAGTGCGACAACGGCGATGCCTGCTGCTACATGCGCGTGAAACGGCACCTTCGCCATCCGCACCAGCAGGGCGGCGAACAGCGGACCGCCGAGCAGCATGGTCAGGAAGAAGTTCAGGGTGGTGTAGCCATTGTGCCAGGTAGGCACCGTGTCTATCTGATACACGCGGGTCATCGCCCAGACAAAGACCAGCCCCAGCACCATGCTCAGCACCAGCCAGATCCTGCCCAGCACCGCGGGCATTTTGCCGAGCACGGCCACTAACCACCAGAAGCCGCCGACGGCGAAGAACAGCGTCCCGCTGGCGATTTCGTTGCTCAGGCCGGATGCGCCGACGCGATTAAGGGAGTTAAAGGCGCGCAGCGGTGAGCCGAGGTGCAGGATCGAGGCGACAAAGCCCACGCCCATCACCAGCCATAAAAAGAACATGCTGCGCACCAGCCGGTTGCGCGCCATCGGGTCGCGCTCCCGCAGCCAGGCGACGCCCGCCACAATCAGTGCCCCGACAACACACTGGCCTAGTACGGTAAAAATGACCAGCGGCCATTCATGCCATCCGTTTCCCATCTCACACCTCCTGCGGATTAGCCAGATAGCCGGTGGTATCACCCGTGGGTCGGCTGTTGGCATTGGGTTTAATGACGATAGACGGCTTCGTGAAGTGCGCCGACGGCAGCGGGGCGACGGCGGCCAGTTTGCCGTGCTTCTTGCGCAGCTCCTCAACCGGGCCGAAGTCCAGCGCCCGCAGCGGGCAGGACTCGACACAAATCGGCTTCTGGCCCTCCGCCACCCGCTCATGGCAGCCGTCGCACTTGGTCATATGGCCTTTGGCGGCGTTGTACTGCGGGGCACCGTACGGGCAGGCCATGTGGCAGTAGCGGCAGCCGATGCAGACATCCTCATCCACCACCACAAAGCCGTCTTCGCGCTTGTGCATCGCCCCGCTCGGGCAGACCTTGGTGCAGGCCGGGTCCTCGCAGTGGTTGCAGGAGAGGGACAGATAGTAGGCGAAGACGTTCTGGTGCCAGACGCCGTTGTCCTCCTGCCAGTCGCCGCCCGCGTACTCATAGATACGGCGGAAGCTGACATCCGGGGTGAGGTCCTTGTAATCCTTGCACGCCAGCTCGCAGGTTTTGCACCCGGTGCAGCGGCTGGAATCAATAAAAAATCCATACTGAGTGGTCATCGGCTACTCCTTACGCCTTCTCGATTTGCACCAGATTGGTGTGTTGTGGATTGCCCTTCGCCAGCGGCGACGGACGGTGCGTGGTCAGGGTGTTCATGCAGGCACCGTGGTCAACGCGGTCACCCTGCATATCGGCCTGATGCCACGCCCCCTGGCCCATGGCGCTGACGCCCGGCATGATCCGCGGGGTCACTTTGGCGGGAATGCGCACTTCGCCGCGGGTGTTGAAGACCCGCACCATGTCGCCGTTTTTAATGCCGCGTTTCTGCGCATCAACCGGGTTGAGCCACACTTCCTGGCGGCAGGCGGTCTGCAGCACGTCCACATTGCCGTAGCTGGAGTGGGTGCGGGCTTTGTAGTGAAAGCCGAAAAGCTGCAGCGGAAACTGACCGCGATCGTCCGAATCCCAGCCTTCGAAGGTCGAGGCATACACCGGCAGCGGGCTGATCGTTTCGTCCTCCTTCAGCTCCCAGGTGCGGGCGATCTCAGCCAGCCGACTGGAGTAGATCTCGATTTTGCCTGACGGGGTTTTAAGCGGATGAGCCTCGGGATCCTCGCGGAATTTCTTATAGGCCACGAAGTGACCGTTAGGGTCCTTGCGCTTATAAATGCCCATCTCTTTTAGCGCTTCGTAAGAGGGGAGTTGTGGATCTTTGGCCACCATTTTGGCGTACAGATACTGCAACCACTCCGCCTGGGTGCGGCCTTCGGTGAAGCGTTGATGGATATCCGGCCCGAGGCGTTTCGCCACTTCGCTCATGATCCAGTAGATGGGTTTGCGTTCGAATTTCGGCGCAGTTACCGGCTGGAGGAAGATCAGATAGCCCATATTCCCCGCGTAATCGTTGGGAATGATGTCTTCCTGTTCGACGGTCATCAGATCGGGCAGCAGCAGGTCGGCATATTTCGCCGACGAGGTCATGAAGTTGTCGATCACCACAATCATTTCGCACTTGCGCTCATCCTGCAGAATGTCGTGGGTTTTATTGATGTCAGAGTGCTGGTTGATGATGGTGTTGCCAGCGTAGTTCCAGATGAACTTGATCGGCACGTCGAGCTTCTCTTTGCCGCGCACCCCGTCGCGGGTGGCGGTCATCTCCGGCCCGCGGGCGATGGCGTCGGTCCAGCTGAAGCAGGAGATCTGCGTTTTGACCGGATTCTCCGGCAGCGGCATTCGCTCGATGGTGATGGTGTATGTCGATTCACGCGCGCCGCTGTTGCCGCCGTTAATACCGACGTTGCCGGTGAGGATCGGCAGCATGGCGATGGCGCGAGAGGTCAATTCGCCGTTAGCCTGGCGCTGTGGACCCCAGCCCTGGCAGATATAGGCAGGTTTAGCCGTACCGATCTCCCGCGCCAGCTTGATAATACGGTCGGCGGGGATCCCGGTGATAGCTGCGGCCCATTCCGGGGTTTTGGCGGTGGCATCCTCGCCGTGGCCCAGAATATACGCCTTGTAATGGCCGTTGGCCGGGGCGCCTTCCGGCAGCGTCGTTTCGTCGTACCCGACACAGTATTTATCCAGGAAGGGTTGATCGACGAGATTTTCGTTGATCAATACCCAGGCGATACCGGCCACCAGCGCGGCGTCTGTGCCCGGACGGATGGGGATCCACTCGTCTTCGCGTCCGGCAGCCGTATCGGTGTAACGAGGATCGATGACGATCATGCGCGCATTCGAGCGTTCGCGCGCTTGCTCAAGGTAATAAGTGATCCCGCCGCCGCTCATGCGCGTTTCCGCCGGGTTATTACCGAACATCACCACCAGCTTGCTGTTTTCAATATCCGAGGTGCTGTTGCCGTCGTTGCTGCCGTAGGTATAGGGCATCGCACAGGCGATTTGCGCCGTACTGTAAGTACCGTAATGGCTGAGAAAACCGCCGTAACAGTTCATCAGACGCGCTACCAGAGAGGCATAGGGCGAAGAACGGGTAATGTTACCGCCAACAATACCGGAACTGTAATTAATGTAGACCGCTTCGTTGCCGTATTTAGTCACGACGTCGCGCGGGCTGTTGGCGAGCAGATCCAGCGCCTCATCCCAGCTGATGCGTTCGAACTTGCCTTCGCCGCGTTTACCGACGCGCTTCATAGGATAATTCAGCCGGTCAGGATGGTTAATTCGCCGCCGGATCGAGCGTCCGCGCAGGCAGGCGCGAACCTGATGGTTGCCGTAGATATCGTCGCCGGTATTGTCCGTTTCGACCCAGAATACCTCGTCGTCCCGCACGTGCAGACGTAGCGCGCAACGGCTGCCGCAGTTAACCGAACAAGCACCCCAGACCACTTTATCCTGGCCGGATTGTTGGGCCTGTTTGAGGGCGGCTGCGGCAGGGCGTAATCCAAAGGGTAATGACAAGCCGCCGGCGGCCAGCGCAAGGGATCCGAGGGCAGAAGATTTAACGAGGGTGCGGCGGCTGATCCCGCCGCTTTGCGCATTATCTGACATGGCTCACTCCATAATGTTCGTTATCTATGAACGTTTTAAGCCGTGATTAGGATCAGGCTAATGGAGTGGCAGTGTTACCTATTAAGGGGGAGATAATATTAATGTATATCAAAACAAAGGGGATTCCCCCGCCCGGGCGGGGGATAATCTCTACTGCGGTTCGCGCGGCGCCGGGGCCTGAGTGCCACCTCCGCTTACCGGGTAATTTCCGCTGCTGGTGCGGGTGTAAAGGATTTTAAGGGTATCGTTGGCGCAATGACCGACCACTTCGGCGTCGGGTTTATCGGCCTGATCGTTCGGCACGATGTTCAGCATAAAGCCGCTTTCCGGTACGCCATTGTTGATGATTCGCTGCTGAATATCGCTTTTGATCCGCTCGCAGTTATCAGGTGCCGCCAGCGCGGCCGGGGCAATCCCCGCCAGCAAAAGTGCAGTAATCCAGGGTAACCGTTTCATCTCTGCCTCCTTACGACTGGGTGTGACTATAATAGTAGCAGGGTTAATGTAAATGGTTGTATTTGCTAATATGACCGGGAATTATCTTCATCTATTGGTAGGTCATGTGAATAAACACGCGCTTATGCTTCTTCTGGCAGGTCTGTTGGCGGGGTGTGACAACGCCAGTGCGCCGCTGTCGTTTACGCCAGAGATGGCCAGCTTCTCTAATGAGTTCGATTTTGATCCGCTTCGCGGGCCGGTGAAGGACTTCAGCCAGACACTTTTCAATGACAAAGGGGAAGTGGCGAAGCGCGTCAGCGGCACGCTATCGGCAGAGGGCTGTTTTGATAGCCTGGAAATGCAGGATCTGGAGTCGAACTCCGGCATCGCCCTGGTGCTGGATGCTAACTACTATCTCGATGCCCAGACCCAGCAGAAAAAGCTGCGGTTGCAGGGTAAATGCCAGCTGGCAGAGATGCCTGCGTCGGGCATTTCATGGGATACCGATGACAACGGGTTTATCGTCAGCGCCCACGGCAAAAATATGGAAGTCCGTTATCGCTACGACACCGACGGTTATCCGCTGGGTAAAACCACCGTGGCCGGGGAGCAGCATCTGTCGATTACGGCAACACCGTCTGCCGACAAGCGTAAAAGAATGGACTATACCGCCGTGAGCCTGCTGAACGATAAACCGCTGGGCAATGTGAAGCAGACCTGCCAGTACGACCGGCATAACAACCCGGAGGAGTGCGAGTTGGTGATTGTGGATGCGACCGTAAAGCCTGCGGTTTCGCGCAAGTACACCATCAAAAACAGTATCGAATACTACTAAGCACCGCGCAGCAGGCTGCGCGGTACGGTCGGGCAGAGATCAGGGAGTCATTGTCCGGCCAGTGCGGCGATCCAGGCAGCGCAGGGTGTTCGGCTCCCAGTAGGCGTTGACGTTGGCGCTCTGCTGGCATTTATCCCGCGCATCAAAGGCCACATCCTCTTTATCCCACTCTTTCTCTGCGCGGGTATTCACCTTATGGCGCAGGCTACGGGTGTCGTTCCATTGCTCTTTATCCATGGCGGCATTCTGACGGCTCTGAGCGCTGTCGCCGGATTCAATAATCAGTTTGCTGGTGTTGGCGGATACTGGCGCGACGAAGACCGTAGCCAGCACGGCAACCAGACAGAGACGTGTGCTCAATTTACGCATAGCAATTTCCTTATGGATGGTGGAAATTTGAATCCCCACCGCAGATTCTATAACAGTCCATGTTAAGGGCAAACCCACATCAGGCATGTGGAAAGGATCCTTTCACATTCAGGTATGATAACGCATCACTCCTCAGACAACGCTAAATATGTTTAAAACAACGCTGCTCTTTTTTGCCACCGCGCTGTGCGAAATTATCGGCTGCTTCCTGCCCTGGCTGTGGCTAAAGAAAGGCGCATCAATCCTGCTGCTCATTCCTGCGGGCATCGCCCTGGCGCTCTTCGTCTGGTTGCTAACCTTGCATCCTGCAGCCAGCGGGCGCGTCTATGCTGCTTACGGCGGCGTATACGTCTGTACGGCGCTGCTGTGGTTACGGGTGGTGGATGGCGTGAAGTTAAGCCCGTACGACTGGGCCGGTGCAGTGATCGCCTTGTGCGGCATGTTGATTATCGTGGCAGGCTGGGGGCGCGCGTAAGCGCCTCATTGTGTGATCCAGCGAGGGTTTTTTGATCTTCATACTTGTATGGTAGTAGGGTTGTTGCGTAAATTTCCTTCATCACAACGAAAGATGTAAGGAACCGAAATATGAAGATTGTAGGGGCTGAAGTCTTTGTCACCTGCCCAGGGCGCAACTTTGTCACGCTGAAAATCACTACCGACGAAGGGATCGTTGGCCTGGGGGATGCCACTTTAAATGGCCGCGAACTGTCCGTGGCCTCATACCTGAAAGATCATCTCTGCCCGCAGTTGATTGGCCGTGATGCCCACCGCATCGAAGATATCTGGCAGTTCTTCTATAAAGGCGCGTACTGGCGTCGTGGCCCGGTCACCATGTCGGCGATCTCTGCTATCGATATGGCGCTGTGGGACATCAAAGCCAAAGCCGCCAATATGCCGCTGTACCAACTGCTGGGCGGTGCCTCCCGTGAAGGGGTAATGGTTTACTGCCATACCACCGGCCACACGATTGACGATGTGCTGGAAGATTACGCTCGCCATAAAGAGATGGGATTCAAAGCCATCCGCGTTCAGTGCGGTGTGCCGGGAATGAAAACCACTTACGGCATGTCTAAAGGGAAAGGGCTGGCGTATGAACCCGCCACCAAAGGCAACTGGCCGGAAGAACAGCTGTGGTCAACCGAAAAGTACCTCGATTTTACTCCGAAACTGTTTGACGCCGTGCGCAGCAAATATGGTTTCAATGAACACCTGCTGCACGACATGCACCACCGTCTGACGCCCATAGAAGCCGCGCGCTTCGGCAAGAGCATCGAGCAGTACCGCATGTTCTGGATGGAAGATCCGACCCCGGCAGAGAACCAGGAGTGCTTCCGCCTGATCCGCCAGCATACCGTTACGCCGATCGCGGTGGGCGAAGTGTTCAACAGCATCTGGGATTGTAAGCAGCTCATCGAAGAGCAGTTAATCGACTATATCCGCGCCACCATCACCCACGCGGGTGGCATCACCGGGATGCGCCGGATTGCCGATTTTGCCTCGCTCTATCAGGTACGCACCGGTTCGCACGGCCCATCGGATCTGTCGCCGATTTGCCACGCGGCGGCACTGCATTTTGACCTGTGGGTACCAAACTTTGGCGTGCAGGAGTACATGGGCTATTCCGAGCAGATGCTGGAAGTCTTCCACCATAACTGGACGTTTGAAGACGGCTATATGCACCCGGGCGAGAAGCCAGGGCTGGGTATCGACTTTGACGAAAAACTGGCAGCGAAATATCCCTACGATCCAGCCTACCTGCCGGTTGCACGTCTTGAAGATGGCACGCTGTGGAACTGGTAAAGGAGCCGAAAATGAAAAGTATCGTCATTCAACAACCCAATACGCTGGTGATCGAAGATCGCCCGTTACCGACCCCCGCGGCTGGCGAGGTGCGCGTCAAAGTGAAGCTGGCGGGGATTTGCGGTTCCGACAGTCATATCTATCGCGGCCATAACCCCTTCGCCAAATATCCGCGGGTGATCGGCCACGAGTTCTTCGGCGTGATTGATGCCGTCGGCGACGGCGTCGATACCGCTCGCCTGGGGCAGCGCGTCTCGGTGGATCCGGTGATCAGCTGTGGCCACTGCTACCCGTGCTCGGTCGGCAAACCGAACGTCTGTACCTCGCTGGTGGTGCTGGGCGTCCATCGCGACAGCGGCTTCAGTGAGTACGCCGTGGTACCGGCTAAAAATGCCTGGGTTATCCCGGATGCTATCAGTGATAAGCATGCGGTGATGGTGGAGCCATTCACCATTGCAGCTAACGTCACCGGCCACGCCAGCCCAACGGAACAGGACGTGGCGCTGATTTATGGCGCGGGTCCGATGGGGCTGGTCACCGTTCAGGCGCTGAAAGGCGTTTATAGGGTGAAACAGGTGATTGTGGTCGATCGCATCGACGAGCGCCTGGCAATGGCCGAGCGCAGCGGAGCCGACTGGGTCATCAACAACGGCAGCCAGTCCCTGCCAGCATTACTGGAAGAGAAGGGCATTAAGCCGACGCTGATTATCGACGCGGCCTGCCATCCGTCCATTCTGCAGGAAGCGGTCACGCTGGCTTCGCCTGCGGCGCGTATTGTGCTGATGGGCTTCTCCAGCGAGCCGAGCCAGATCGTGCAGCAGGGGATTACCGGCAAAGAAATTTCAATTTTCTCGTCCCGTCTTAACGCCAATAAGTTCCCGGTGGTAATCGACTGGCTGACGAAGGGGCTTATCGACCCCGACAAGCTGATTACTCACGCCTTTGAGTATCAACATGTTAAAGACGCCATCGAACTGTTTGAGAAAGACCAGCGGCAGTGCTGCAAGGTGTTGCTGACGTTCTAATTACTATGAATGCGGTTTAGCGGTACGCATCTTACCCTGTTGAGATAGCCATTATGACTCAAGTACAACATGAAAGATCCACATCTGACCTGATCAAAGCCGCGGTATCCGGGTGGCTGGGCACCGCGTTAGAATTCATGGACTTCCAGCTTTACTCGCTGGGCGCAGCCTTAGTCTTTCACGAGATCTTCTTCCCGGAACAGTCGGCGGCGATGGCGCTGATTCTGGCGATGGGGACCTACGGTGCGGGCTATATTGCCCGTATCGTCGGGGCATTTATCTTCGGCAAAATGGGCGATCGCGTGGGGCGTAAAAAGGTGCTGTTTATCACCATCACCATGATGGGGATCTGTACCACCCTGATCGGTGTACTGCCGACCTATGCGCAAATTGGAATCTTCGCGCCGGTGCTGCTGGTGACGCTGCGTATTATCCAGGGGCTGGGCGCGGGTGCCGAAATCTCCGGCGCGGGCACTATGCTGGCGGAATATGCCCCGAAAGGGAAACGCGGCATTATCTCTTCGCTTGTCGCCATGGGCACCAACTGCGGGACCCTCAGCGCCACGGCGATCTGGGCGGTGATGTTCTTTGCTCTCGACCGTGAAGAGCTGCTGGCCTGGGGATGGCGTGTGCCGTTCCTGGCCAGTGTGGTGGTGATGATCTTTGCCATCTGGCTGCGGATGAATCTTAAAGAGAGTCCGGTGTTTGAGCAGGTCAATGCCGAAGAAGCCCCTGCGCAGGCAGCCGCGCAGGAAAATACCCTGGGAGCGATGGTGAAGAGCAAATCGTTCTGGCTGGCGACAGGCTTGCGTTTTGGCCAGGCGGGTAACTCCGGTCTGATCCAGACGTTCCTTGCGGGCTATCTCGTACAGACGCTGCTGTTCAACAAAGCCATCCCGACGGATGCCCTGATGATCAGCTCCATCCTTGGCTTTATTACCATTCCGTTGCTGGGCTGGTTGTCTGATAAATATGGCCGTCGTCTGCCTTATATTTTGCTGAACATTTCCGCCATTATTCTGGCCTATCCGATGCTGTCGCTCATTGTCGATAAATCGAATACACCGGGGGTGATCATGACGTCCATTATCGTGATCCATAACTTTGCGGTACTGGGCTTGTTTGCGCTGGAAAATATCACCATGGCCGAAATATTCGGCTCCCGTAACCGCTTCACCCGCATGGCGATATCGAAAGAGGCGGGCGGTCTGGTGGCGGTTGGTTTTGGTCCGGTGCTGGCGGGGATCTTCTGCAACATGACCGGTTCCTGGTGGCCAATTGCGGTGATGGTGGTGGTCTACTCCGTTATCGGCCTGATCTCAGCCCTGCTGATGCCGGAAGTGCGTGACCGTGACCTGAGCATCCTGGGCGATGCCGCAGAAGACAAAGCTGCTGCGCTGGGTATGAACAATAAACATCGCGTTATCTCCTGATATCTGATGACTCTCCTGCCGATGCAGGGGAGTCTTTTTTTATCCCTCTCTGCGTGGTTTACCGCATTGTGATTTACATCGAAAGCTGTCACACAACTTTCAATTTATGTCACACCAGATGGTGAAAAGTTAACGTAAATCAATATCCCGCTGACAACAATCAGTATGGTTAACCACAGAGAATTTTTTATTCCATCTACCATTCTAGTTGGGTTAGTGCGTCGGGCCAGGGGTTAACACCCGCCCGCAACGCCTGCTTAATCACATTGACGAGTGCTAACATGAAAAATCCGTTATTACATGCGCAAGCCACGCTGCCTCACTACAATCGCGATAAACTCAAGTCGCGCATCGTGCATCTGGGTTTTGGTGCCTTTCATCGCGCCCATCAGGCGGTGTATGCCGATATGCTGGCAGCAGAGCACGACAGCGACTGGGGATACTGCGAGGTCAACCTGATTGGCGGTGAGCAGCAGATCGCGGATCTCAAGGCGCAGGATAATCTTTACACCGTGGCAGAAATGTCAGCCGATGCCTGGACGGCGCGAGTGGTGGGTGTGGTCAAAAAAGCGCTGCACGCCCAGGTGGATGGGCTGGAAGCGGTACTGGCTGCTATGTGTGAACCGCAGGTGGCGATCGTCTCGTTAACCATCACCGAGAAAGGCTACTGTCACTCGCCCGCCACCGGGGAGTTAATGCTTGATCACCCGTTAATCGCTGCCGATCTGCAACAACCGCATACCCCGGTTTCCGCCGTCGGCGTGGTCGTAGAAGCGCTGGCGCGACGCAAAGCGGCGGGTCTGCCTGCCTTTACGGTAATGTCCTGCGATAACATGCCAGAGAACGGCCATGTGATGCGCAATGTCACCTGTGCCTATGCCCGCGCGGTGGACAGCGAACTGGCTGACTGGATCGACGCGAACGTGACCTTCCCGTCCACCATGGTGGATCGCATTGTGCCTGCCGTCACGGCCGATACTCTGACGAAAATTGAACAAATTACCGGCGTACGCGACCCGGCAGGGGTGGCCTGTGAGCCGTTCCGTCAGTGGGTAATCGAAGATAATTTCGTGGCCGGGCGACCGCAGTGGGAAAAAGCCGGCGCGGAGCTGGTGGCCGATGTGGTGCCTTTCGAAGAGATGAAGCTGCGCATGCTTAATGGCAGCCACTCGTTCCTGGCCTATCTTGGGTATCTGGCGGGTTATCAGCACATCAATGACTGCATGGAAGACAGCCATTACCGTGCTGCTGCACATGCCCTGATGCTGAACGAGCAGGCACCGACGTTAAAAGTAAAAGGTGTCGATTTAGCACGTTATGCAGACCTGCTGATTGCGCGTTACAGCAACCCGGCATTGCGCCACCGTACCTGGCAGATTGCTATGGACGGCAGTCAGAAGTTACCGCAGCGTATGCTGGACTCTGTGCGCTGGCATCGTGCGCATCAGCGCAGCTTCCCGTTACTGGCGCTGGGTATTGCGGGTTGGATGCGCTATGTAGGGGGCGTCGATGAACAGGGAACAGCCATTGACGTCTGCGATCCGCTGCTGTCAGCGATTCAGGAAGCGGTAAAGAGCAGTGCCGAAGGTGAGAGCCGGGTCAACGCGCTGCTGGGCATTGAAGCGATCTTTGGTAATGAGTTACCGCTGGACGGGGTCTTTATCGACGCGGTGATGAGCGCGTATCTCACTCTGCTGGAGAAAGGGGCGAAAGCCACGGTCGCACAATACGCTGCGGCAATCTGACGCCATTCCATGCCGCCGTTCGCGGCGGCATGACGCTGCACGAATTAGTGCATCCCCAGACGGATCAGTTCAACTGGTTCGAAGCGGCCTTCATAGCCTTCTACTTCTACCGTTTTACTGCGACGTAATTGTGCGGCACTCAGCCCTTCGCCGTGAATGGCGCTGATTTTGCCTGTGTTGCCAGTGCTGCTAATCATTACGCGGCTGCCGGTGGTAATAGCATTACGGTTACGGTCGTAAGTCATCATAATAATTTCTCCTTTCTAACAAACCGAAGCGACATGTAATTTCCTGCCGCTCACGGGGGGCTATTAATACGCCTGTTGGCTGCTGCTGTTTTTGTTTTCGATCAATATCACACTTTTTTATCGGGACTGTGAATAAGCGCAGCCGGACAGTTCTTTACGTATATTGATAGTTACATACTGAAATCGTTTAAGGTTGGTTTGATATTGCCCTGTCATCCTTAAGTCCTCAGGAAAAGAATTTATCGTTATTAAGGAGAAGGGCGTATGTATAAGAAAATATTAATGCCAGTTGATGTCTTTGAAATGGAGTTAAGCGATAAAGCGGTACGGCATGCCAGTTTCCTTGCCCGTGCGGATAACGCCAGCATCACGCTGCTCAACGTTCTGCCCGTCAACAGTAGGGCCATGCTGCGCGGTTTTTCTGCTGATATTAAAAAGTTTGAAACCTATATGGCCGCGGAGTCAGAGAAAAAGCTCAGGGATTTAAAACGCTTATTTGATATTGACCCGGCACATATTCATACAGAAGTGCGCTTCGGTAGCGTTCGCGATGAAATAATAGCGATGAGTGCCGAAGGGGAATATGACGTCATCGTCATCGGCTCAAAAAAACCGGGGATTACGACCCATCTGCTGGGTTCAAATGCAGAATCGGTATTACGCTACGCCAAATTACCGGTTCTTGTCGTACGATAATAACGCGCTGCATCCCGACCCGGGTCGGGATGCGCAATCATTACTCTTCGCTGAACCAGTCGCTGTTTTCCTGACGAATTAACTGCACCGACTCGCCAATCTCCTGCAGATGCAGGGTCATCGCTTTTTCCACCCCATCAGCGTCGCGTTTTTCCAGCGCGCTGAAAATATCATGATGCTGACGCAGCAACATTTCAGGTGGCGAGACGTGGTTAAGGCTCATATAGCGCACCCGGTCTATGGTGGCCTTGATATTTTCGATGGTATCCCAGGCCAACTGGCAGTCGGCAATTTGCGCCAGCTTCTGGTGAAACTCGTCATCCAGCTGGAAAAAATCATTCAGCTGTTTACGTTCAATGGCGATGCGCTGCTGATGCAGGTTTTGCTCAATCAGGTAGCACTGATGATCGTCGATAAGACTCGCCGCCCGCCGCACCACTGCGCACTCAATAGCCTGACGCACAAAACAGCCATTACGCACCTGAGTAAGGGAGATTTTATTGACGTAACTGCCGCGCTGAGGGCGGATCTGAATCAGGCCGTTTTCAGCCAGCTTAATAAAGGCTTCGCGAACCGGCTGGCGGGAGACATCAAAGCGGACCGACACCTCTTTTTCAGAGAGCGGCGTTCCCGGCGGGATCAAACAATGCACAATGTCGCTGCGCAAAATTCGGTAAATCTGCTGATTAACAGGTTGGGTAGGATTAAGTTGCGATTCAGCGGCCATTGGTTGTGATTTCTCAGAAAATTAACCGATAAATACTACCATTCTTTTGTCGGGCATCCCAGACCTGGCCCGCAGACCAGGTCTGGAAAAATCATCCGCGATGGACGCTCAGACCGGCAAAGCTCTGGCTGACCGGCATCATTTCAACGGTGTTAATGTTGACGTGCTTCGGCAGGGTCGCCACCCACCAGACAGCTTCGGTGACATCATCCGGCGTCAGGGCAGTGGTGTTTTCGTAGGTTTTACCGGCTTTGTCATCATCGCCTTTGAAGCGCACGTTGGAGAACTCGGTCCCGCCAACCAGACCTGGCTCGATATCCGTTACGCGGATAGCGGTGCCGTGCAGATCGGTGCGCAGGTTCAGGCTGAACTGACGCACAAACGCTTTGGTCGCGCCATAGACATTGCCGCCTGCGTAAGGCCAGCTACCTGCAGTGGAGCCGATGTTGATCACATGGCCGCGGTTGCGCTCGACCATACCTGGCAGCACAGCGCGGGTCATATAGACCAAGCCTTTGTTGTTGGTGTCGATCATCGTTTCCCAGTCTTCAACGCTGGCTTTGTGCGCAGGCTCCAGCCCCAGCGCCAGCCCGGCATTGTTGACCAGCACGTCGATGTCGCGCCATTCCGCTGGCAGGTTAGCGATCATCTCTTCAATGGAGGCGCGGTTACGCACGTCCAGCTGCGCGGTCAGAATGCTGTCGCCAAGTTCCTCTTTCAGCTCCTGCAGACGCTCCTGACGGCGGCCGGTGGCAATCACCTTATGGCCGTTGGCGACGAAGCGACGCGTGATGCTTTCACCAAAACCTGCTGTCGCCCCGGTAACTAAAATTATCATGTCACTGTTCCTCAACGCTTTTTGTGTAGTACTACCATAGCATGTGATCTGGCGCAGAGTAAGGCCACTTTTTGCTCCGTCGGGTGACAACGATTGCAGCGACTGCCGGGCTGGCCTACTCTGGTGAGATTCATCATATTCAGGAGTCTGATATGTCTGGCACTAACCCCTTTTTCGCAAATAGCCTGCTACCGTACCAGGCGCCGCATTTTGATCTGATTGACGACAGTCACTATCGCCCGGCCTTTGACGAAGCCATTCGCCAGAAACGCGACGAGATCGCAGCCATCGCCGGGTCCGCAGCAGCACCTGACTTTAACAATACCGTGCTGGCGCTGGAGCACAGCGGCGGCCTGCTGGGCCGGGTGAGCAATGTTTTCTTTGCCATGACCTCGGCGCATACCAATGATTATTTGCAGCAGCTGGAAGAGGCGATCGCCACCGAGCTGGCGGCGCTGTCCAATGATATCTGGCTGAATGACGCCCTCTTTGCCCGGGTGGATGCAGTTTACCAGGCGCGGCAGACGATGGCGCCAGACGCGGAGTCTCTTCGCCTGATCGAGGAGCTGTACCAGCGCTTTATCCTCGCCGGAGCCCGGCTGGGAGAGGGGGAAAAACAGGCCCTGAAGGCGATCAATACCGAGTCGGCGACGCTCACCAGCCAGTTTAACCAGCGTCTGCTGGCCGCCGATAAAGCGGGTGGGCTGGTGGTGGACTATCCTCATCAGCTTGATGGCCTGAGCAAGGCCGAACTGGATGCGGCTGCCAGGGCGGCGGCGGATAAGGGGTTGAGCGATCGCTGGTTGATCCCGCTGCTCAACACTACTCAGCAACCGGCCCTGCAACAGCTGCGAGACCGCCAGACCCGGGAAAATCTGTTCAAAGCAGGCTGGCTGCGTACGCAAAAAAACGATGCCAACGACACGCGCGAGCTGGTTCGTCGTCTGGTTGCGCTGCGGGCGCGTCAGGCTGAGCTGTTGGGCTTCGACAGCTATGCCAGCTGGAAAATTGCCGATCAGATGGCAAAAACCCCTGATGCTGCGCTGGCGTTTATGCGCGGTATCGTCCCGGCCGCACGGGGTCGTGCACTGCTGGAACAGGCCGATATCCAGAAGGTGATTGATGACGAGCAGGGCCGCTTTGACGTGCAGGCCTGGGACTGGCTATTTTACGCTGAACGTGTGCGGCTGGCGAAGTACGCCCTGGATGAATCACAGGTTAAACCCTATTTTGCCCTTAACCGGGTGCTGACCGACGGCGTATTCTGGGCGGCGACCCAACTGTTCGGCATTACCTTTGCAGAGCGCAATGACATCCCGGTTTATCATCCTGACGTGCGGGTCTGGGAGATCTTTGACCAGAACGGCGAAGGGATGGCGCTGTTTTACGGTGACTTCTTCGCCCGCGACTCAAAAGGCGGCGGGGCGTGGATGGGTAACTTTGTCGAACAGTCCCATGAATTCGGGACGCGTCCGGTGATTTATAACGTCTGTAACTATCAAAAACCGGCGGAAGGTCAACCTGCTCTGATCTCCTGGGATGATGTGATCACTCTGTTCCACGAGTTTGGTCACACCCTGCACGGGCTGTTTGCCAGCCAGCGTTACGCTACGCTCTCTGGCACCAACACACCGCGCGATTTTGTGGAGTTCCCGTCGCAAATCAACGAGCACTGGGCCAGCCATCCGCAGGTCTTCGCTCACTATGCGCGCCACTATGAAACCGGGGAGCCGATGCCCGACGCGTTGCGCGAGAAAATGCTCAGTGCCACTCAGTTCAATAAAGGCTATGACATGACCGAACTGCTCAGCGCCGCGCTGCTGGATATGAACTGGCATGGGTTAAGTGCCAGCGAAGCGCCAGACGATGTGGAGGCATTTGAAGTCGCCGCGCTGGAGCGTGAGCAATTGCATCTCCCCGCCGTACCGCCGCGCTATCGCAGCTCCTACTTTGCTCATATCTTCGGCGGCGGCTATGCGGCAGGTTATTACGCCTATCTCTGGACGCAAATGCTGGCCGACGACGGCTATCAGTGGTTTGTGGAGCAGGGCGGTTTGAGCCGCGAAAACGGGCAGAAATTCCGCGAGGCGATTTTGTCCCGCGGGAATAGCTCTGATTTAGCTGAACTTTATCGGGCATGGCGCGGACACGATCCGCAGATCGAGCCGATGCTGGTGAATCGCGGGTTAACTGCGTAGGGCTTTTTCAGGCTGGAAGCAAAACCGGGCGCAATGCCCGGTTTTTTGTGCTCAAAATTCTTTATTGCGGTGAAATTGGTCATCACTGCGAAGCCGACCCCCTGGCTGGAACGCCCTTATCTCTCTTTTTAAGACTCCATCTCCGCAAAGAGGGTACCGACCATAAAGTCTATGAACACACGTATTTTAGGCGAAAGGTATTTACTGGATGGCCAGAGCAGCCTGAACGTGCCCTGATGATCAATATATTTATCCAGTACGCGTAACAGTTTGCCTGTAGCCACGGCCTGACGCACCATGAAGTCAGGCAGGCACGCAATACCCAGACCTGCCGTCGCGACATCCAACAAGGCTGCCGAGGTGTTACATACCATCGTTGTGGGGAGTTTCAGCTCCTCAGCGTCAGGTCCACACGTCAGAGGCCAGGGCTCCAGCCTGCCGGTGCTCGGAAATCGGTGATGCAGGCAGGCATGATGGGATAGCTCTGCAGGAAGCTCTGGCACTCCATGGCGTTTAAGATAGTCCGGGGAGGCGACCAGCTGCAGCCGGTAGCTGCCCAGCGGACGGGACATGAGGCGTGAATCCGTAGGTTCGCCGGTGCGCATCACCACATCAAAACCTTCTTCTATCACATCCACCATGCGATCTGAAAAATCAACATCCAGCTCAACCGCAGGATAACGAAGCATAAAGGCGGTTAGCGCTGGCATCACCAGCGGGCCAACGAGAGGCAGGCTGATGCGCAGACGCCCGCTGGGCATCTGTTGAGTTTCAGACAGCTCCAGCTCGGCGGCTTCAACTTCACTCAGGATCCGGCGGCAACGCTCAAGAAACAGCGTCCCTTCAGCGGTCAAGGTGATGCTGCGCGTGCTGCGATGAAAAAGGCGAACGCCCAGACGTTCTTCCAGCCGGGATATGCTTTTGCCTACTGCTGATGAAGATACACCAAGGCTGCGCCCGGCCCCGGAAAAACTGCGGGCTTCCGCTGCCTGCACGAAAAAGGCGATGCCGTTAAGGGATTCCATTGCTTACCATTTAAGAATATTTGTCCGATATGTCATGAACATTAGCATTATTGTCTTGCTCAGGTAACGCCTTCACCATGACCGGAACCAATAAATGCGTGCCGTTTTCAGGCACACGCATCTGCTTCTCACATCTGATAAGGCATATTTATGACGAATATTACCGCCGCACCCGGCCAAATTACGCAGAGCGCCCCTCTACCGGTCGCTTCACTTCTGGCGCTGGCGCTGGCGGGTTTTATTACCATTTTGACGGAGACTCTGCCGGCAGGATTGCTGCCGCAGATTAGCGCTGGCATGAATATTTCAGGCGCAATGGCGGGGCAGTTCGTCACGCTTTACGCTGTCGGATCGCTGGTTGCTGCCATTCCCCTGATCACAGCGACACAGGGCGTGCGCCGACGCCCGTTATTACTGTTGGCCCTGGCCGGGTTTGTTGTGACTAACACCGTCACTGCGTTCTCCCTTAACTATGTCATGACGATGATTGCGCGGTTTATGGCGGGGGTTTCAGCGGGGCTTGTGTGGGCGCTACTGGCGGGCTATGCAGCGCGCATGGTGCCGGTTGAGCAGAAAGGACGGGCTATTGCCATTGCGATGGTCGGTACGCCGCTAGCTCTGTCGCTTGGTGTACCCGCCGGAACGTTCCTCGGTGGCCTGGTCGGATGGCGCATGTGTTTCGGTATTATCAGTGTGATGGCTATAACGCTGATGGTATGGGTGCGCTTCCTGGTGCCTGACTTCCCGGGGCTGGCAGCGGGTAAGCGCCTGCCGCTGGGACAGGTGTTCACGCTTGCTGGTGTCCGCCCGGTGTTGTTTGTCGTGCTGACTTTTGTGATGGCGCATAACATCTTATACACCTATATCGCGCCATTTCTGGCATCCGCAGGGATGGCCGAACGAACAGACCTGATACTTCTGGTGTTTGGCGTTGCTTCGTTGCTGGGCATTTGGGTTATCAGCGTATTCGTTGACAGATGTTTGCGTACGTTGGCGCTCATCAGCACGGCACTGTTCGCTCTGTCAGCGCTGGTACTGTGGGTCATGGGTGATATCCCCGCTGCTGTCTACACGGCAGTCGCTGTCTGGGGGCTTTCCTTTGGTGGCGCAGCAACGTTATTCCAGACCGCCATTGCCAGGACCGCTGGCGACGCTGCTGACGTGGCACAGTCAATGCTGGTCACGGCATGGAATCTGGCGATTGCCGGTGGCGGATTTTTCGGTGGCTTACTGCTGGGATCGTTAAGCGTCAGCGCATTTTCACCTGCAATTGTCATGTTGCTCCTCCTGGCGCTGGCCGTTATCTGGGCGGCCAGGCAGAAAGGATTTCCGACGGAATCGGCTTAACAGGCAATAAAACGCCTTCTATGCATTAAACCTGAAGGCGTTATTTCGCAGCACTCACGTCCATTTGTGGCACTTATCAGATGATATTGCTTCGTCTGTAAAATACGTGTATCCCGCTTTTTGTGACAAATACGACATTTCTGCCATGCTTAAACATCTGAGATATCAATCTCATGAATAGCATCGAATGGAGGATTTTAATGATTCGCGGTATAGAACACATTGGCATTACGGTTACCGATCTTGGTCAAGCTGAAGCATTTTTCTGTCAGGCGCTGGGTGCCTCAGTCCTTTATCGTTTGGTGGCATCTGACAATCCGGATCAGACCATCACAGGCGATAAAATGTCCCCTCTGAATGGTTTCCCCGCGGAAATGAACCTCACAGGATTAGCCATGTTACGTCTGGCTAACGGCTGCAACGTTGAACTCTTTCAGACCTCTCCCGCTGTTCAGGACCAACCCGCCAGTCCTGGCCAGCCGGGAATTAATCATTTCTCGCTTTATACAGATGATATCCATAAGACCGCTGCCGACATGCGTTTACACGGAGCAAAGATGTTTGATGGGCCGTCAGATTGTTTCGCCCAGGAAGAGGGTGAAGGTAACCAGACGTGGTTTGGCATGACGCCGTTTGGCGTATTAATTGAATTAATATCCCTTCCAGCCGGTGTTCACTACGATGAAGGGGCTACAGAACGTCGTTGGATACCGAAGGGCTGATTTAACGGAGCCACACCTATTTATGTTTAGCGGTTTGAAAGCTGGATGCTGATGCTGCTTCAATATTGAAACCACAGATAAGATGAATCCTTATCGATAAGTAATTTGCTGGCAACGACATGATCAAAGGGAGAGGCTTTGACATCGTTGCCACTCCAGCAATCATAGACTTTTCACGTAACGGATGTTTTTCATTAATATCCTGTGCAATAACCTGAAGAGAATATTCATCTTCCAAATAATTACCCCATGTTAATTCAGATTTCCCCATATACGTAATGTGCGCGGGTTAGTTGCGATACCGTGGTTGCGGTATGGCGATCAGTAAGGTCTGACCGCTCAGCAGGGCGTGATCAGAACGAATGACGGCGGAATTTTATATTATTAATAAAAGGGTAAATTAAATGTATCTTTTAGAATCCGGCCCACGTAGAGTGCCTGGGTGGTGAATCCCCCTAAGCGGTGGGGCGGCCAGGCAAAAGCAGTCGGGTTTTTTGAACGCGGTTCTGTGGTCTGGCACAGAGTCACCGGGAGGCACCCGGCACTACAATGCCATCACAATAGTGTTCTTAGGCTGCCATTGGGTGGCCTTTTTACTCTGCGTCAGAGCTGAAAATGACGCGGCGTCAATTACACAATCCGCTTGGCTTCTTGAGTGGTCCGCATTCTCCGAAATCCAGCAGGACGTATCCTTTTGACTTCATACAGTCCTCTACTTTATTCGTTCTGGTAATGAGCTGGTCTATTGTCTCGCCAGGTTGCAGGGCGTTACGACGAAATTTTTCATCCCATGAATTAAGCGACAATTTTTTATTAACGCCACACTCGTAGAGATCGTTTCGGCGTTTCTGAACATTGGTGTGTCCCATGGTCTCTGGTTTCTGGAACGTCTGAATATAGGGGAAGGAGGTGTAATTTGTTGAGTCCATATCGGCGACTACACAACCGGTTAACCCCATACAACAGACCAGACTGAGGTTTCGTATCCCGCGCATTATTTAATTTCTCCATCGTAATGTATTCAACATCTCGTGGCCCGGTTTTACCGGGAGTCTCTCTTTATAGCACACCGCATGCTGGCCCTGGCGTCACAATGAGTCCGGAGGGTATCAATATTTGAAGGATAATTGCGCTTGTTCACAATCGGTGATTGAACCGATGCCGGTGATCGCGGGTTAGACGTAGGAGTTTTTTCAGGCTGGAAACAGAATCGGTCGAGATATCGATTTTCTCTTCCCAGACACCCAGGGAAAGTTCAGAAGGAGTGACGGTGATTATTTTGCCAGCATAAGGATAAGCGTAATGAAGAATATTCAGACAGGGTAAGAATGTCAGCAGGATTAAATCCTGCTGACTGCGTCTTTATTTGGCGCAATAAACGCGCGCTTCACGCGGCGTATAAATACCAAAAGTAAGAACGCCCAACAGGCCATTCACAAAAGTCTGCTGTACCTCAGTGCGAACGACTTTGTCTGCGCTACCGCACACCTGCGCTGCATCGATCTGTTTTGACTGACCAATTCCGCTAACAAAGAAATGGTGTGTCGTGACTTTCTGTGGCTCGAACGCAGTCCCTTTGTTTACCGAAAAGGATTGCTGCGCACAGCCGGAAACCGCACCCGCAATCAGCGCTACCATAATTAACTTTTTCATAAATGACCTTATTGTTTGTATGATTCATAAAAATGATGACACGATTGAAGAACGCGACATATTAGACCAGTAGCGGGGCGGTATAATAAGCAAACTATAACCAACAAAATACCCGGTAGTTGTTCGTCAAAATCCGGGCTTATCATTCTGTGATCATCTGACTCACCAAAAAAGCATATTGTAGATAGCATTCTAAAATGTTATTTAAAAGTTACCTTTTTGAATTTTTAGAGCGCCCCGGATGTCGGAAGATTTTACATTTATCGAAACCCCTCCTTCAGCTGAAGATTTTTGCCGTTTGCGTGCCATCGCCGGACTTTCACCCCGAAATCTGGACGCCGCAAGAAAAGGACTCCCCGCGAGCTGCTACGCGGTGCATATCCTTCACAAGGGGATACCCGTAGGAATGGGAAGAGTGGTTGGCGATGGCGCACTGAATTTTGAGGTTGTGGATATCGCGGTCGATCCGAATTTTCAGGGCAAGGGCTTAGGCAGAGCCATCATGGAACACATCATGGGCTGGCTGAGCAAAAATGCCTGGGACGGCACCTATATCTCTCTGGTGGCGGATGTTCCTGCACTCTATGAAAAGTTCGGCTTTCAATATGTTTCACCTGCCTGCGAAGGTATGGCGATCAGCTGGAATAAAACGAGCGCCAACGATCCCGCTCAGTCAGGGAATAAATGAAGATTGCTCTTTCAACATCCAGACCACTGCCGGACAAGAGACATTAATGGACAGGACACGATAATGGATTTTTCCCCTTTACTGCATGCGTTAGCTGCAATGACGATCCAGTGCCTCTGCGGCCTGCGATGGGGCAGATGGGGCATCGGCGGTGCGCTGGGTTCGCTGTGGTTTATCGCCCGGGAACAGACGCAGGCTGAATACCGCTGGATCGCGCTGTTCGGCCAGGGTAAGCGCGCCAACATGCCGTGGTGGGGCGGATTTGACTGGCAGGTGTGGAATATGGCGAGCCTGCTCGACTGGCTGGTGCCGGTTGTGGCCTGTACTGCCGTCTGGCTTGTTGCGCGCTATCGCTCATCTTCAAACAGCACAAACACCGTTTAACCTTCATTTATCTTGCGCATGCTAACCTGGTCAGGATCCGCAGCCCGGTATGGAATGCCGGGTCCGTAGATTTCAAAATACAAATCTATCCATGCAAGCATTTACCGCCAGTCTCTGGCGGTTTTTTTTTGCCATGCTGACCAACATGAATTTTTTTCAACACCCATGAATTTTTCTCGTTTGCCGGAAGGCGGTTGCTGTGACATCTTTTGGACATATAGCCATCCAGAAGTCTAAATGTTCAAATAATGAATTATCACTGTCGGCAATTACCTAGCGGCAGTTAAAGGAGATAAGCATGCAGCGACAACACGCCCCGAACCGTGCCGATGTGGTAGGCAGTTTCTTACGTCCCGACGCCATCAAAGAGGCGCGAGTAAAATTCGCCAGCGGTGAGATCGACGCGCAGCAGCTGCGAGCGGTAGAAGATGAAGCGATTCGCCATGTGGTAGAGCAGCAGTGCGCCTGCGGCCTGCAGGTGGTTACCGATGGCGAGTTCCGTCGTGCCTGGTGGCATTTTGATTTCTTCGACGGCCTGCAGGGCGTGGAGCGTTACGACTCGAACCAGGGCATTCAGTTCAACGGCGTGCAGACCAAAGCCCACGGTGTGCGCGTTACCGGCAAGCTGGGGTTCGGCAGCCATCCGATGCTGGAGGACTTCCGCTATCTGCAGAGCGTCAGTGGCAACGCCCAGCCAAAGATGACCATCCCCAGCCCGAGCGTGCTGCATTTCCGTGGCGGCCGCAAAGATATCGACGCCACCGTCTACCCGGATCTGGATGTCTATTTTGACGACCTGGCGCAAACATGGCGCGATGCCATTCACGCTTTCTATGCGGCGGGCTGTCGCAACCTGCAGCTGGACGACACCGTCTGGGCCTACCTCTGCTCCGACGATCAGCGTCGCCAGATCCGCGAGCGTGGCGATGACCCGGACCAGCTGGCGCGTACCTATGCCCGGGTGCTGAACAAGGCGCTGGAAGGCAAGCCGGAGGATCTGACCATCGGGCTGCATGTCTGTCGCGGTAACTTCCGTTCGACCTGGATCTCCGAAGGGGGATACGAACCGGTAGCTGAAATCCTGTTTGGCACCGTCAATGTCGATGCCTTCTTCCTGGAGTACGACAACGATCGCAGCGGCGACTTTGCCCCGTTACGCTTTGTGCGTCCGGGCAAACAACAGGTGGTGTTGGGGCTGATCACCACCAAAAGCGGCGAGCTGGAGAACCCGGAAGGGGTGAAAGCGCGTCTCGAAGAGGCGGCAAAATATGTGGCGAAAAGCCAGATCTGCCTCAGCCCGCAGTGCGGCTTTGCCTCTACTGAAGAGGGCAACGCCCTGACCGAAGCCCAGCAGTGGGACAAGGTTCGCCTGGTTACTCAAATCGCCAGCGAAGTCTGGTAATTGCTTATCCACAGCGTTGCATTAATAAAGTGCAACGCTGTGCCATTCTGATCCGTCCCTGCCTTTAAAACCCTCTCCAGCCCCCTGATCTCACTAATTTTGCGTTCTGGCATCCTTTTTGCTCTCTCTAATCCTGATTGCTTTTTCTGCGTCCACGCCGTAACGGACGATTTCGCACAGCTTTCTTTTCAGGAGTGAAAATCATGCATCGTCGTACCTTGTTAAAAGCGTTTGCTTTATCGGCCTCTGTGGTGGCCATGGGGATGAGTTTCAGCGTGCAGGCAGCCGACACCATCAAGATTGGCATCATGCATTCGCTCTCCGGCACGATGGCCATTTCTGAAACGCCGCTGAAAGACGTGGCGCTGATGACCATCGACGAGATCAACGCCAAAGGCGGCGTGCTGGGCAAAAAACTGGAGCCGGTGGTGGTGGATCCCGCCTCTAACTGGCCGCTGTTTGCCGAGAAGGCCCGTCAGCTGTTAAGCCAGGATAAGGTGGCGGCAGTCTTCGGCTGCTGGACCTCGGTCTCCCGCAAATCGGTCCTGCCGGTATTCGAGGAGCTGAACGGCCTGCTGTTCTACCCGGTGCAGTACGAGGGCGAAGAGATGTCGCCGAACGTCTTCTACACCGGCGCCGCACCTAACCAGCAGGCTATTCCGGCGGTGGAATACCTGATGAGTGAAGATGGCGGGGCGGCGAAGCGCTTCTTCCTGCTGGGCACAGACTACGTTTACCCGCGCACCACCAACAAAATTCTGCGCGCTTTCCTGCATTCCAAAGGCGTTCAGGATAAAGACATCGAAGAGGTCTACACCCCGTTCGGCCACAGCGATTACCAGACCATCGTCGCCAGCATCAAGAAATTCTCTGCCGGAGGCAAAACCGCGGTGGTCTCCACCATCAACGGCGACTCCAACGTTCCGTTCTATAAAGAACTGGCTAACCAGGGCGTAAAAGCCACCGACGTGCCGGTCGTTGCTTTCTCGGTCGGGGAGGAGGAGCTGCGCGGCATTGATACCAAACCGCTGGTGGGCAATCTGGCAGCGTGGAACTACTTCGAATCGGTGGATAACCCGGCCAACCAGGCCTTTGTCGCAGCCTATAAAAACTGGGCCAAAGAACAGAAGCTGCCGAACGCCGGAACGGTGGTGACCAACGATCCGATGGAAGCCACCTACGTGGGGATCCACATGTGGGCGCAGGCGGTGGAAAAAGCCGGCACGACCGACGTGGATAAAGTGCGCGCCGCGATGGCGGGTCAGTCCTTCAAAGCGCCATCGGGCTTTACCCTGACCATGGATGCCACCAACCACCACCTGCATAAGCCCGTGATGATTGGCGAAATCGAAGGCAACGGCCAGTTCAACGTGGTGTGGCAGACCGAAGCGCCAGTGCGCGCCCAGCCGTGGAGTCCGTTTATCGCCGGGAATGATAAAAAGCCCGACACTCCGATCAAAACGGCCAGCAACTGATCCTGATCCGAAAGAGGTAAAGCCATGAACGTCATGCGCATGATCTTCGCTCTCGTATGGCTTGCCGGACTGCTGCCAGGGATGGCGCAGGCAACGGACGCCGATAACTTTGTCGCTGCCAGCCGCAGCCAGCAGGCAGCCATGCTGGAGCAGTGGGCCGCCGCGCCCGAGCCAGCCCGGCTGGCGCTGCTGCGCGCATTGCAGCAGGAAAATGTCTTTGTCGATACCAATAAACACGCCTTTACCCGCGAAAGCGGCGAGTTAACTGCGCTCGGTGAGGCCGCGCAACCGCAAGGGGCCACCAAAGCCGTGCGGCTTACCAACCGCCTGCGGGTACTGGCCGCCACGGCGCTCGCCACTCATCAGCTGACAGGTGACAGTGTCACCGAAAGGCTGGCCGCTGCCCGGCAGCTCCAGCGCGACCCACAACCGCAGATGCTCCCTTTTTTGCAGCGTCAACTCGCAAGCGAACGCGACGAGGCGGTGCGTCAGGTACTGGCCCTCGCCGTTGCCAGCCTGCAACTGACCAGCACCCAGCCAGCGGTACGCCAGCAGGCGGTCACGCTGCTGGGCGAATCGAGCGACCCGGAAGTGCAGGCCCGGCTGCTGCCTTATACCCAGGCGCAGACCGAGCCGGATGCTGGGGTGCGTGAGGCCGCCGCCGCAAGCCTGCGTCAGATCCAGCACCGTCAGACCATCAGCGATCTGCTCGGTCAGGCATTTATGGGACTGTCCCTCGGCTCCATTCTGCTGCTGGCCGCCCTCGGGCTGGCGATCACCTACGGTTTGCTGGGGGTGATTAATATGGCGCACGGAGAAATGCTGATGCTCGGCGCCTACGCCACCTGGATGGTGCAGCAGGCGATGGCGCAGTTTACGCCGCAGTGGCTCGCCTTCTATCCGCTGGTGGCGCTGCCGGTGGCGTTCGGACTCACCGCTGCGGTGGGGATGGCGCTGGAGCGCACCGTGATCCGCCACCTGTACGGTCGTCCCCTGGAAACCCTGCTCGCCACCTGGGGGATCAGCCTGATGCTGATCCAGCTGGTACGCATGATTTTTGGCGCGCAAAACCTCGAAGTCGCGAACCCGGCGTGGCTCTCCGGCGGCGTGCAGGTCTACGCCAGCCTGATCCTGCCGTGGAACCGGCTGGTGGTGCTGGGCTTTGTGCTGCTGGTGCTGTTTTTCACCTGGCTTATCCTCAACAAAACCCGTCTGGGGCTGAACGTGCGGGCGGTAACGCAAAACCGCAGCATGGCGGCCTGCTGCGGTGTGCCCACCGGGCGCGTCGATATGCTGGCCTTTGGGCTGGGATCCGGCATTGCCGGGCTGGGCGGGGTGGCGCTGTCGCAGCTGGGCAACGTCGGGCCGGAGCTGGGCCAGGGCTATATCATCGACTCCTTCCTGGTGGTGGTGCTCGGCGGTGTCGGGCAACTGGCTGGCAGCGTGGCGGCCGCCTTCGGGCTGGGGATTTTCAATAAGATCCTCGAACCGCAGATGGGCGCCGTTCTCGGCAAAATCGTGATCCTGGTGGCGATTATTCTGTTTATTCAGAAGCGTCCGCAGGGGTTGTTTGCACTGAAAGGGAGGGTAATCGACTGATGAGCCAGCCACTGACCTTAACCCTGGCGCGGAAAGCGCCACGCAGCGTACCGATACTGCTCGGCCTGATCCTCGCCGCACTGCTGGTGCTGCCGTTTCTGGCGCTGCTGCCCGCGACGCATCCGTTGGCGGTCTCCACCTGGATGCTGACGCTGGTCGGCAAAATCCTCTGCTATGCCATCGTTGCCGTGGCGCTGGATCTGGTATGGGGCTACGCCGGCATGCTGTCGCTGGGCCACGGCCTGTTTTTCGCCCTCGGCGGCTACGCGATGGGGATGTACCTGATGCGCCAGGCTGCGGGCGACGGCCTCCCGGCCTTTATGTCCTTTCTCTCCTGGAGCGAATTGCCCTGGTTCTGGTGGGGCACCCAGCATTTTGCCTGGGCGCTGGTGCTGATTGTGCTGGTACCCGGCCTGCTGGCGCTGCTGTTCGGCTGGTTTGCCTTCCGCTCAAAAATTAAAGGGGTCTACTTTTCGATCATGACCCAGGCGCTGACCTTTGCCGGGATGCTGCTGTTCTTCCGCAATGAGACCGGCTTCGGCGGCAACAACGGCTTTACCGGCTTCACCACGCTGCTGGGCTTTTCGGTCACCGCCACCTCCACGCGCATAGCCCTGTTTCTGGCCACCGTGCTGTTGCTGGCGGCGTCGCTGGCAGTGGGATACGCCCTGGCAAAAAGTAAGTTTGGCCGCATCCTGACGGCAGTGCGCGACGCGGAAAACCGGCTCACCTTCTGCGGCTACGATCCACGCGGTTTTAAGCTGTTGGTCTGGACGCTCTCGGCGGTGTTGTGCGGGCTGGCGGGTGCGCTGTACGTCCCGCAGGTCGGGATCATCAACCCCGGCGAGATGTCGCCGACCAACTCCATCGAAGCAGCAATCTGGGTGGCGCTGGGTGGCCGCGGCACGCTGATCGGCCCGGTGATAGGCGCCGCCCTGGTCAACGGCGCAAAAAGCGTGTTCACCGTGGCGATGCCGGAGTACTGGCAGCTGTTTCTTGGGCTGATCTTTATTGCCGTCACGCTGTTTTTACCCCGCGGCGTAATGGGTCTGTTTCGCAAGGGAGATCAGTAATGAGCGATCAACTCTTTACCCGTCAGTTGCCCGGGGATCGCTATCGCGATCGGACCGACCCGGTGTTGCAGCTGGAGAACATCAACGTCAGCTTTGACGGTTTTAAAGCGCTTACCGATCTGTCGCTCGATATTGGCGTCGGCGAGCTGCGCTGCGTGATTGGCCCTAACGGCGCGGGCAAAACCACGCTGATGGATGTTATCACCGGGAAAACGCGTCCCCAGAGCGGGCGAGCGCTGTACGACCAGTCAACGGATCTCACCACCCTCGATCCGATCGCCATTGCCCGTCAGGGTATCGGTCGCAAGTTTCAGAAGCCGACGGTGTTTGAAGCGCTGACGGTGTGGGAAAACCTTGAGCTGGCGATGAAAGGGGATAAATCCGTGTGGGCCAGCCTGCGCGCCCGGCTGAACAGCGAGCAGGAAGACAGGATCCACGAGATGCTGAGCCTGCTCCGCCTCGGTGCCGAGCGTCATCGCCGGGCGGGCCTGCTCTCCCACGGACAGAAGCAGTTTCTTGAGATCGGCATGCTGCTGGTGCAGGAGCCGCATCTGTTGCTGCTGGATGAACCGGCCGCCGGAATGACCGACGCCGAAACCGAGTACACCGCCGAGCTGTTTCGCACCCTGGCGGGCAAACACTCGCTGATGGTGGTGGAGCATGATATGGGCTTTGTCGAAACCATCGCCGATCACGTCACCGTCCTGCATCAGGGCCGGGTGCTGGCAGAGGGCTCGCTGCGCGACGTGCAGGCCAACGAGCAGGTGATTGAAGTCTATCTCGGACGCTAAGGAGTGTGGATGCTACAGGTTAACGAACTGAATCAGTATTACGGCGGGAGCCACATCCTGCGCGGGGTCAGCTTTGAAGCGCTGACCGGGGAGGTCACCTGTCTGCTGGGGCGCAACGGGGTGGGCAAGACCACGCTGCTGAAATGCCTGATGGGGCTGATCCCGGCGCGTAACGGCGAGATCCTCTGGCAGGGTAAAGCCATCACCCACGCAAAACCGCATCAGCGGGTGCAGGCCGGGGTGGCCTATGTGCCGCAGGGGCGGGATATCTTTCCCCGCCTGACGGTAGAGGAGAATTTGCTGCTCGGCTTATCGCGCTTCCCGGCGCGCGAGGCGAAACAGGTACCGCAGGAGATCTGGCAGCTGTTTCCGGTTCTCCAGGAGATGAAGCAGCGCCGGGGCGGCGATCTCTCGGGCGGACAACAGCAGCAGCTGGCAATTGGCCGGGCGCTGGCCAGTCGTCCCCAGCTGTTGATTCTTGATGAACCGACGGAGGGGATCCAGCCGTCGGTGATTAAAGAGATTGGTCAGGTGATCCGCCAGCTCGCGAACCGGGGTGATATGGCGATCCTGCTGGTGGAGCAGTTTTACGATTTTGCCGCCGAGCTGGCGGACAGCTATCTGCTGATGTCCCGGGGCAGCATCATTCAGCGCGGGCGCGGCGAGAACATGGCACAGGAGGGCGTTCGCGGCCTGGTGGCGATTTAGGAGGCTTGTTTTGCAGTATGTTATATTATAACATCCATCACTCTTTAAAATGGAGTGAGGACGTTATCTTGGCAGGACATATTGGTAAAATTGCAATGACTCTGGGGGCGATGCTGGTGAGCGGCCAGCTGTACGCCCATTCCCACGGCCACCAGATGACCGAGGCGGAACAAAAAGCTGCTAACGGCGTATTTGACGATAAAGATGTAAAAGACCGGCCGCTGTCCAACTGGGACGGCGTCTGGCAGTCGGTCTATCCGTTCCTGCTGAGCGGCGATCTCGACCCGGTGTTTAAAAAGAAAGCCGAGAAAGACAACAGCAAAACCTTTGACGAGGTGAAGGCCTATTACCGCACCGGCTACGCCACCGACGTGGAGACCATCGGCATCGAGAACAACGTGATGGAGTTCCATACCGGGAAAAACGTCAGCCGCTGTGAATACGTCTCTAACGGCTACAAAATCCTGACCTATGCTTCCGGCAAGAAGGGCGTCCGTTACCTGTTCGAATGTAAAGACGCCAGCAGCAAAGCGCCGAAGTTCGTCCAGTTCAGCGACCACACCATCGGCCCACGCCAGTCTGCGCATTTCCATATCTTTATGGGCAACACCTCCCACGAGGCGTTATTAAAAGAGATGGATAACTGGCCGACCTATTATCCAAACGAAATGTATAACAAGCAGGTGGTGGAGGAGATGCTGCACCATTAATGTTGGCGCTGCCTGTAAGCCGGGTAGAGGCTATGCCTTACCCGGCTTCAATATCTTTAGGAATTCATTAATATTTTCTTCAATTCACGTGTGCTTATATCCCATCATCTAAATTTAAATAAAATGATTTACTGATGGAGGGAGTATGTATTTTAGTGATTCAATTATTACTTCATTACAGGCTGAGAAGATCCTCGCGCTTAAGTTGGATAAAGCGCTGGCAGGTGTAAAGAACAACGTCACTTCAACTCTTAAGCAGATTGGAAATGGTGTTACTCGTGCATCGTATTATACTTCATGTTTTACGGATAATTATCAAGATGTTTGTGCGAAACTTAAACATGATGATATAAGGTTTGTTTCTGGTCTTATTCAATTATATAAAGACCGTAATATCATTTTTGAAATGATTCGTCTGTATATTGAGGTTCATTTTAAAAACAAAACAGAAGGGCGTGTTCAGAATATCCTTCGCAAACTTGTAAGTGCCGGTGTTTATCTATCCACAACGGGGACCACTAACCGACTGCTTATCACTTCTGTGGCAATCGCCGTATGCCAAAGCTATAGTTTTCATGCCATTATACATGAGCGTTTAAGCCAGGCTCGAACGCTTATTTTAAAAAGAAGTGTGACTGCTTCAGCAATATCGCTCAGCGTTTATGGTTTAGTTCATGAAGCCTCAAACTGCGCTGAGAATCTTAAGAAGTTTAATGCTTATTATTATCAGGCGCTGTATGAACGTAATCTTGAAATGATGTATTTCTTGATTGAGCCTTTAATTTCCCGAAGTCCTTATTTAAACCCCATGCTTATATCTGATGATGAACTTGTTGATTTAATTATTAGACTGATGAGATAAATGATGGAGTTTTTAAAGAAATGGTTGAAAGAGGAGTTCCTCTTGCTTTTATGGGGGTGGGGGATTTGTTTGTCTATTATTGCATTTGCTATTTTCGCTGTCTCTTACTTCCCTGGATTCGCAATCAAGATGATAGGGTTATTTATTATGTTTCATGTTTGTTTCCACGTTTTTCTTTGGTTTAAATTTAAAAAATAATATAGAGGATAAAAGTATGTCTAACCCAGCGCATTTATGGTTAGTGGATGAGAATGGTTCACCCATTGTAGGCTCCTGTGTTATGCCCGCCCGGCTTGGCTCTATCGAGTTGCGTTCAGTTAGCCACCATGTTTGGTTACCTACGGATCCTAATACGGGCAAACTGACGGCAACCAGACTTCATACGCCTTTAAAGATTCAAAAAGAGTTCGATAGAACCACGCCATTGCTGTTTCGAGCACTTTGCGAAGGCCGAATATTAAAAAAGCAACGCTGAAGATGTATCAAACCAACGATGCAGGGATTGAAGTGGAGTATTTCAATATTGTCATGCAGAACGTTAAAATTACTGCCATTGCACCAAATTTGCACCCTGGCGGAGTGACCAGCACACATCTTGAAGATATTGAATTACGTTATGAAACAATAATATGGAAGTATACTGAAGGTAATATTTTGTATGAAGATAGCTGGAACAATTATGTAATTGCGTAAAAAGATGAACATTCATCTTCTTTGCTTATCGGCAGTGCCCGGCAAGCTTAGCGCTGCCGGGCACTGCTTTCAGGCGACACGAGGTAATTCAACCCACGCCTTCACCCGCATGCCACGCAAAATCATCATCCACGCCAGCACAATGGCGACCATCATAATCACAAACAGTGACCAGTGCGGGAGATGGGTCAGGATCAGCCCGGTGATCATCGGGTTAAACGCCGCACCCAGCCAGCCGAGCGCCTGGGCGGAGAAGTAGCTGGCTTTCATTCCCGGCGGGGCGATGTTATCGATCAGCATATACTCGCCTGGCGCATAGATAATCTCACCGATGGTAAAGACCGCCGCGGCAAGCCCCCAGTAGATCAGATTCTCCCCGGAGACCATGAACCCGGCCAGGCCGAGGACGAAAAACAGGGTGCCCAGCGTCATGAGCGGACGGATGTTACGCGCCGACAGCTTGCGGCCAATGATGTACTGCAATGAAACCACCATAGCGGCATTGACCGGCAGCACCACGGCCACCACGTTCTGGGCAAAATCGCTGTCATAATCTGCCGCCAGCACATACTGAGAAATGCAGCTGGCGAACGAGCCGCCCACGTAGGAGGCCAGCAGCCCGGAAAGGGTATACCAGAACAGCGCCCGGTCGCGCAGCAGCACCGACGGCTGCCAGGGCACAGGCACATGTTCGCTATCGGCCGCCACGCCTTTCTGCACATAGCGTTGGATCAGTACCAGCGGCAGCGCGGCGCAGAAGGCCGCCACCCAGAACGGCAGCTGCAGGCTGTACATTACCAGCAGGGTGCTCAACGGCGGCCCGATGGTCCAGCCAATGTTGAGGAAACTGTAGTTTAGCGAGAAGACCCGGGCTTTTTCGGCCGGGTTCAGCACATCGGCGAACCAGGCTTTCAGCACCGTAGAGAAGATCGAATAGGCGCAGTTGATTAACGAGAAGGCCAGTACGACCAGCACAACGTTATCCACCAGCGGGATCGCCAGGAAGCCCAGCGCAACCGCCGTAATGGCGATCAGCATGTAGCGGTTTTTATCGAATTTATCCGCCAGGATGCCAAAACCCAGGCTGAAAACCACCCCGATAGTCAGCGCTACCGTCAGGGCATAACCGATATTCTCGACGCTCATGTTGTAGACGCGAGTGAGATAAATAGTCATAAACGGCAACGTGGCGCCGCGCCCAATGGTGAGTAACAACGACGACGCCAGCAGCGCTGCGGTTGAGCGCCTGAGTGATGGTTTCATTTTCCTGCCCGACAATTGCATGTAAAGTTTTTGTTATGTCTTATCAGGATTATCACGGCATAAGAGGCTTGTATACCTCCAAATTTATCCCTAAGTGCTTCGCCTGACTGCCAGAATTAATGATCTGTTCCTCGACGTTTTTTTTCGTTACCTTGAAGAGTGTTTACAAAAATTTAATAAACAGGGGCAGGTTATGACGCGCAAAGACGGGCTGCTGGCATTGCTGGTGGTGGTGGTTTGGGGGCTGAATTTTGTGGTGATCAAAGTCGGGTTGCACAACATGCCTCCACTGATGCTGGCCGGTTTACGCTTTCTGCTGGTGGCTTTCCCAGCGCTGTTCTTTGTTGCCCGGCCGAAAATTCCGTTTCGCCTGCTACTGGGCTATGGCCTGACCATCAGCTTCGGTCAGTTTGCCTTCCTGTTTTGCGCCATTAACTTCGGCATGCCCGCCGGTCTGGCCTCGCTGGTGCTGCAGGCTCAGGCGTTCTTTACCATCATTCTCGGGGCACTGGTGTTTGGCGAGCGTTTGCAGGGCAAACAGCTGGTGGGGATCGCCCTTGCCGTAGTGGGCGTGTTGGTGCTGGCGGAAGCCAGCCTCAACGGTCAGCACGTGGCGCTGCTGGGCTTTTTACTGACCCTGGCGGCGGCGTTCTGCTGGGCCAGCGGCAATATCTTCAACAAAAAGATCATGCAGCTTGAGACTCGTCCGGCAGTGATGTCGCTGGTGGTGTGGAGCGCCCTGATCCCGATTGTGCCCTTTATGGTGGCGTCGTATCTGCTGGATGGCCCCACGGTGATGTTGCACAGCCTGGTTACTCTCGACCTGACCACCATTTTGTCGCTGATCTATCTTGCCTTTGTCGCCACCATCGTCGGCTACGGCATCTGGGGTGCGCTGCTTGGGCGCTACGAAACCTGGCGCGTGGCACCGCTGTCGCTGTTAGTACCCGTGGTGGGGATCGCCAGTGCGGCGCTCTTGCTGGATGAAAAACTAGGGGCATTACAACTGGTGGGTGCGCTGCTGGTGATGGCCGGGCTATATATCAACGTCTTCGGCTTGCGCTTGCGTCGGGCGACGCGGGTCAGAGGCTAAAAAAAAGCCCCGCACGGGCGGGGCAAAACGTATCAGGCGCCCTGATTGTAATAAGGGACGCCTAACTCGTCGGATTTGTCGCTGCCTGCGCCCATATGGTTAAAGTCATGGGGCGACTGGCCGTTAGCCGTTGGCAGGATCATCGTGTCGCGGTTGTTCTGCTGCGGAACACGTGGAGTTTGCTCCGCAAAACTCTGGCCGGAGACCAGCACCAGGGCGGTGAGGGCGGCGGAAGCGAATAATTTCATAATTTCCTCGATACGTCTTAAAGCCTGTCCCACCAGGGTGTTTTATTTGCCATTTTGAACATGGGCAGTGCACTCCGGTTGTTGCGCGCTGTCCATGTTCAAATTGTTGCCAGGTGGGCCAGGCTCTTAATACAGGCGATTAGCAGTTACAGTGATTGATCGGAAGCAGATACCGGGATTCCCCGCGCATATTGGTGATGCGATATTTATGCGGTGGAACATCAAAGTAGTTCTTGAACGTGCGGGTCAGGGTCTGCTGCGATTCAAACCCGTAACGCTCAGCCAGATACAGGATCGGCTCGTTACTTTCTTTCAGTTTCTGCGCGATTTCCGTTAATTTGCGGCTGCGGATGTACTGGCCTAATGAGTGGCCGGTCTCTTTTTTGAACATCCGTTGCAGGTGCCATTTTGAGTAACCTGAACGCTCAGACACTTTCTCAAGCGAGAGCGGTGACTCCAGGTTATCTTCGATCCAGCCCAAAATGCTATGAATAGTGATGGCGTCAGTATTGCGTCTGGACATCGTCATACCTCTTTCTGTTTACGGCAGGATTTTCTTAAGCAAATGCTCAAGAGTTGCCACTTCATCCGCCGTTAAGTTTTTTGTTAGTTCCTGGTGCAGTTTTTGTCCTACTAATTGATGACATTGTTCACACATTTCCGCGCCGTCGCTGGTGAGTTGCACCAGTACGCCGCGTTTGTCATTCGGATTTGGGCGGCGTTCAATCCACCCCTTGCAGACCAGTCGATCCATCATTCGCGTCAGCGCGCCGAGGTCGACAGATAAGATTTTCTTCAGCTCAACCGGCGTAATACACACTTCGCAGCGCACAGAACAGAGCACTTTAAACTGGGTTGCGGTGATATCCAGCGGTGACAGATAGTCATTGAGCAGGCGGTCTTTCTTCTGGTTAACCATATAGATAAGCCGACCCAGCGGAATGATTTCGTTGAAGAGGTCACTGGTGCTTTTCACAATGGTTGCCCTGGCAAGTAGTTTAATCACGGCAGATATTATTGCTCAGGCAACTATAAGTCAACTGAATGCATTTGCTTATGACACGATTTGCTAAAACGATTCATATCAAAGTTTCACCCAGGTTTGTTGCGTCGTATAACGGGCATGAATTGATTTCGGTGCGTAAATATTACTTACGCGGTGAGCATGGAGGTTAGGGTGGTTTTAACCCTATACTTGCCGGGTTACATTTTGCTAAGGACGAATCCATAACATGGTTGATTTACTTCGAGCAATTGGGCTTGGGCTGGTGGTGTTGCTGCCGCTGGCAAACCCGTTAACCACCGTTGCGCTTTTCCTGGGCCTTGCGGGCGACATGAATCGCGAACAGCGTAATCAACAGTCGCTTATGGCCTCCGTTTATGTCTTCGCGATCATGATGGTGGCCTATTACGCCGGACAGCTGGTGATGAACACCTTCGGGATTTCCATTCCTGGTCTGCGTATCGCCGGGGGACTGATCGTGGCGTTTATCGGTTTCAGAATGCTGTTCCCGGCACCGAAATCGCCAGATGCTGCTGATATGCAGGATGCACTGGACGATAAACACAGCAAACCGGCCCCGAACATCGCCTTCGTACCGCTTGCGATGCCCAGTACCGCTGGGCCGGGTACGATTGCGATGATCATCAGCTCCGCCTCGACGGTGCGCAGTGGCACTGACTTCCCGGACTGGGTGGTGATGATTGCGCCGCCGCTGATTTTCGCCCTCATCGGCGTGATCCTGTGGGGCTGTCTGCGTAGCTCGGGCGCGATTATGCGCTGGGTGGGCACGGACGGTATCGAAGCGATCTCCCGTCTGATGGGCTTCCTGCTGGTCTGCATGGGCGTGCAGTTTATTATCAACGGCGTGCTGGAAATTATTCAAAACTACCACTGATTCCCGGGCCGGGTGGCGCTCTGCCACCCGGTCACCGCATTAGCCGTGCTGCGGCTGCTCTTCCAGGGCGACGGGCCACTTCCTGAAGATCAATACTGACCAGATCAACGCCGCCAGCGCCGGGATGGCCCCCAGATAGCCGATCGACGCCATCGACAGATGCAGGATCACCTGATTGCCCACCAGCGCACCTGCGCCAATCCCCAGATTGAAAATCCCGGAGAAGAGGGCCATCGCCACGTCCGTGGCATCCGGTGCCAGCGCCAGCACTTTCACCTGCATCCCAAGGCCGATAATCATGATCGCCACACCCCAGACGATACTCAGTAGCGCGAGATGGGTTTCGCTACCGGCGGCGGGCAACAGCAGGAGCAGGCATCCCAGCAGCAGGCCAATGGCACTGCTCACCAGCAGCGAGGCGTGACGGTTGCCGAGCTTGCCAAACAGCAGGCTGCCGATAATGCCCGCGCCGCCCAGCAGCAACAGCAATACCGTGGCAAAGCTCGCGCTGAATCCGGCTACGGTCTGCACAAACGGCTCGATGTAGCTGTAGGCGGTGTAGTGGGCAGTGACCACCACAACCGTCAGCAGGTAAAGGCTCATCAGCGCCGGACGGCGCATCAGCAGCGGCAGGCTTTTCAGCGAGCCAGAGTGTTCGCTCGGCAGTTTCGGTAACAGCTTAATCAGGCACAGCAGGGTGAACAGCGCCCCAAGGCCAATAATGAAAAAGGTGGTACGCCAGCCGAAAAGCTGCCCGACGATACGGCCCAGCGGCAGCCCGAGCACCATCGCCAGCGCCGTACCGGTGGCCAGCAGACTCAACGCCTGGGCGCGCTTGCCGGCCGGAGCCAGGCGGATCGCCAGCGAGGCTGTAATCGACCAGAAAATGGCGTGCGCAAAGGCAATGCCGATCCGGCTAATCACCAGCACCGTAAAGTTCCATGCCAGGAACGACAGGACATGGCTGGCGATAAAGAGCACGAACAGCCCGATCAACAGTTTGCGTCGCTCCACCTGGCTGGTGAGCAACATAAACGGCAAGGAGAGCGACGCCACCACCCAGGCATAGATGGTGAGCATGATCCCCACCTGCGCGGTTTCCATGCCGAAGCTGCTGGCGATATCTGAGAGCAGGCCAACGGGGACAAATTCAGTGGTATTGAAGATAAACGCGGCAATCGCGAGCGTAACCACCCGTAGCCACGCGACCCTGCGGGAAACTGTGTTGGTTGTCATTGAGATGTCCGGGAGGGATTGAGGTAAATAAAGAGCGGACGATCATAAATCCATCGCTGGCGGAATTACAAACGTTTTGTGACGCAGATCTCAATATGGCCGATGGATTAATACTGGTGAAATGCCTGTTTTTCCATGAATATAGAACGCAACATTATGTTAACAGTGGACAAAAGGATGCAGGAGATTGCGTTTTATCTGGTTGATGCCTTCAGCGACGCCGCGTTTAGCGGTAACCCGGCCGCGGTTTGCCCTTTGCCTGCGTGGCTACCGGACGAAACGCTGCTCAGGATGACTCAGCAACACAACCAGTCGGAAACGGCCTTTTTCGTGCGCGATAAAGCGGGCATTGAACTGCGCTGGTTTACAACCCAGGGTGAGGTCAACCTCTGTGGCCACGCAACGCTTGCGACCGCCTGGGTCCTGTTTAACGAGATGGGATACCCCGATCCCCATATTCATTTTGAGACGGCCTCCGGCAGGCTTACCGTTACCCGTGACGGCGACTGGTTAACCCTCGATTTTCCGGCATGTCCCACCGAGCCGCAAACGCCCCCGCCAGAGATGCTGAGGGCGCTGGGGATCCAGACCTATGTCGAGGCTCGCAAGGGGCGTGCCTGGCTGCTGGTGCTGGAAAATCGCCAGCAGGTTGAGGCGGTAAAACCGGATATCAACGCCATGACGCCCGGCGAGCACAAAGTGTCGATTACCGCCCGCGGCGAGGGGGAGTACGACTTCGTCAGCCGCTTTTTCTCCCCGGGCGTAGCGTTATGGGAGGATCCGGTCACCGGCTCGGCGCACACGATGCTTATTCCTTACTGGAGCGAAAAGCTGGCTAAAACTTCGCTCTTCGCCCGGCAGGTCTCGGCGCGTGGCGGGGAGCTACGTTGTGAACTGAAAGGCGACCGGGTACGCATGAGCGGCAGGGCATCGCTGTATATGAAAGGTCATCTGTTTTTACGCTAACAATAAGGGTTAACCCAATGAAAGAAATTGCATTTTATCTGGTCGATGCCTTTAGCGACCGCGCGTTTGGTGGGAATCCTGCTGCCGTCTGTCCTCTCGAAGAATGGTTGCCGGATGACGTACTGTTAAAGATGGCGCAGCAGCACAATCAGTCCGAAACGGCGTTTTTCGTGCGCACCGACACCGGGTTCGAACTGCGCTGGTTTACCACCCAGTACGAAATTAACCTGTGCGGGCACGCCACGCTTGCCAGCGCACATGTGATTTTTGAGTATCTGGACTATCCACATACCGAGATTGTTTTCTCCACCCGGTTCGTGGGCGATCTGAAGGTGACCCGCAGCGGCGACTGGCTGACGCTTAACTTCCCGGCATGGGGCTGCGAGGCAGTGGAAAACCCTCCTGCATTGCTGTTCAGCACCCTCGGGATTAGCGGGGCGCAGGAGGTGCGGGCAGGGCGGGACTATATGGTGGTGCTGGAAAACCAGCAGCAGGTCGAGGCATTAACCCCCAACATCGACGCGATGATGCCGCTGGGGAAAATGGTCTGCGTGACCGCGCCAGGGGATGAGCATGATTTTGTCAGCCGCTTTTTCTGCCCGGGTGAAGGGGTTGCGGAAGATCCGGTTACCGGTTCGGCGCACAGTATGTTGATCCCCTACTGGAGCGAAAAGCTGGGCAAAACGGCGTTGCAGGCGCGGCAGGTCTCTCCCCGCGGCGGCGAGCTGCGCTGTGAGCTGAAAGGCGACCGGGTATTGATTGGCGGCCAGGCGGCGCTCTATCTGAAGGGGACTGTCTACCTGCGCAGTCATTAAAAGCCTTTGTTGTGCTTCAGCCACTCCACCTCGTCGGGGGTGGAGTCTCTCCCCAGCAGGCTGTTACGGTGCGGGTAGCGGCCAAAGCGTTCGATTATCGCCCGGTGTTTAATTTCCGCATTCAGAAAGCCCGGCTCGTTCAGGGCGGTGAACAGCCGCTCTGCCTCCTGATGAATCACCCGCGACTCCGCATGCATCATCGGCATCAGCGAGACCCCTTTTTCGTTGCTGTTAAGGTCATTCCACATCGGTTGATACACTAACTCCTGGGAGAGGATCAGCGCCATGCCATCCTGCTGCCAGGCGCGTGCGTCGTTGCGGTTCAGGTTGCGCGAGAGTTGATCGAGCAACACGATCTCCGCCAGCCGTCCTTGCGGCCTGTCCCGCCAGTGAAACAGCTCCCCCTGGCAGGCGGCCTGCCACAAGGGATAGAAACGATGTTTGCACTGGGCGTCGAAATCATCATTGCGGGAAAACCAGAGGGGGCGATGCTGGTCGTGAAACCAGAATTCAAGCAGAGGCATGTATTCCATGGCGGGTTCCGGCGTTAGGTTAGGGTGATTAAACCCTGGCAAGGTAAAGGCAAAACGGCAACCCGAATAGTCGGCCGGGTAAGGCGTGACCACCCCCCGGCAAACAGACCGCACTCGTTACCCCAGCGACGCCCCTCCGCACAGCACCAGCTCCTGCCCGGTGATGGGCGCGGCCTCGGCGCTGAGCAGATAGCTCACCATCGCCGCCACCTCTTCCGGGGCGATGAGCCTCCCCATTGGCGGCACTTTTGGTGGTGAGGTTTCCCGCCCCGGCGCATTCAGCATCGGGGTCTGCGTCGCCCCAGGGGCCACCACATTGGCGGTGATCCCACGCGGCGCCAGTTCGGCGGCCCAGCTTCGCACCATGCCCACCAGCGCGGCTTTAGTGGCGACATACTGCGAACGACCGGCGGCACCCCGTGAAGTACGGCTGCCGATAGCAACCAACCGGCCACCTGCAACCATGTGCGGGGCAAAGTGGTTAAACAGGATTTCGGCCGCGTGAATATGCAGCCCCCAAAGACGGCCACTGACCGCCGGATCCAGCTCGCCGAGCGGGGCGGCGGCCATCATTCCGGCGGCATGGACGATGGCCTGCGGCACCGGCAGGGTATCAAGTGCTGCGCTAAACGTGACGCTGTCACTTAAATCGACCCGCAGGCTGGTGAAGCTTGGATGCCCGCAGTCCATTCCACGTCGGCTTAAGCCCGTCACCTGCCAGCCCTCAGCCAGCAGACGGGTGACGATGGCTTCGCCAATGCCTGAACTGGCTCCGGTGACTATCGCATGACGCATATCACACCTCCAGCAGGGCGTGCGGCACCTTGAACACCGCCTTGCGCACGGTCATGGGTGCCTCCACCGCACAGAGCGCCTGATGCGGCTCGCCGGGCAGAAACACCGCGAAATCGCCGCTGCGCAAGGTCATGCTGACCGGATGCACAACCCCTGGCGCGATCCACAGATCCGGCTTGCGCTCTTCATCACCCGTCCGGGCGACAGACTGCATTCCCGCCCGGATTGTCTCCTCGCCGGTCAGTACCACCTGAATATCAGCATAGAAGGCGTGATATTCCGTATGACGCTCGGCCTGGGGCTGAGTCTGTGCCGGGCCAATATGGCAGAACCACGGGCAGCCTTGCGGCTGCCAGCGTCCATCATCCCGGGCGGCGAGTGCCGCCAGAGAGCAGTCGGCCCGTTCGAGGATCTGCCGCAGTGCCGGGGGAAGCCCGGCCAGCGGCAGGGCATTAAGATGGCCGATAATCACTGTTGCGACTCCTTCACCCATTCCGGCGACACGCGCACATATTTGATTGCCTGGCGGAAGTAGGTATAGGCAATATGCAGCGCCCCGTCGGCACCCTGTTTGATGCTCGGATAGGAAAACTCACGGTTGAGTTTCTCCAGCGAGTTGTTGGTCATGCAATAGCCGTCACCCTCATCGAGGTTGCGCTGCCAGGCCCAGCTTTTGCCGCCGTCGGCAGAGATCGCCACCGTCATTGGCGCGCGCGGTGCCCCCCAGAACGCGGCGCGACCGTGGGTCACTTCCGGCTCTTTACCCCCGTCACCGTCGTCAATCTCGTCATACAGCGAGGCGCGGCGCTCCAGGGCACCCGCCGCACTCATGTGGTTGAACACCAGCGCCAGCTCGCCGCTGGCAAGGGTCGTGACCTGAATCGACGAGTTATTGTTCGGCAAATCCGTTGGCTCCGGCACTGACCAGCTTTCGCCGTGGTCCAGCGACTGGCTGATATAGATATTGTCAGCCCAGCGGCTGCGGAAGAGCGCCACCAGATGGCCGTTCTTCAGGGCGGTGATGTTCATGTGCACGCAGCCCAGGCTCTCGGGTACCTCGACGTCGCGCCAGCTTTTACCCTGATCCTGCGAAATTTTCACCGCGCTGATGTCGTCGTTGCCCACCCATTTTTCGCCTGGCTGGGTGCGGCAATAGAAGACCGGCAGCAGCCAGTTGCCGTTCTCCAGCACCACGATGGGCTGGCGAATAAAGGTGCCGGGTTTATCCAGCAGGGTGGTAATTTCGCCCCAGCTTTGACCCAGATCCTGCGACTGACGGCAGCGCACGATGGCGGTATCCTGGTTGCCGGAAAGCTGGGCCGTCCACAGCAGCCACAGCACGTTGTTCGGGGCGAGGAACAGCACCGGGTTCTGCTCCGAGCGGCTGGCGTCGTCCGACAGCTTCACCGCCTCGCTCCACTGGTGACTGCCAGGGGCCAGACGTGACCCCCAGACCGAAATATCAGCGATCCCTTCCTGGGTGCCGCCAAACCAGACGCACATCAGGGTGCCATCCGGCAGCGGCAGCAGGTTCGCGGCGTGATTCTGCGGGCAGGAAGAGGGCAACATTGCCGTTTCCACGCGGGCATCCTGCGGCTGCGGGCGAACAATCCCGTCACGGGTTACGGTTACAGACATATCAGACTCCATTATGTTGAACAGGGGCAGGCACTTTGCGATCCGCTTTATTCGGGATCAGACGGTCGAGGACCATAATCACCGCCGGGGTGATCAGCGCGATATACATATTGTTGATACCAAACGGGTCGCCCAGCAGATACCAGAGCGATGTTACTACGCAGGCTCCAATCAGACCGGCATTTGCCCCGCGGGTGCTCTTAAAGAACGGCGCATAGAAGGCAATCACAGCCACCACGGTAATCGACAGACGAATGGCGCGGGTGAAGAAGGAGAGCTTCAGCACCTCCGGCACCAGCAGGACGAAAATCAGCGGCAGGAAGCCAATCAGCAGCGACATCCAGCGGGTGGCTTTAAACTCCTGCTCCGGGGTGGGGTTGCGGTAGGGCACGTAGAAATCTTTCACCACCAGCGAGGCGATAGCCAGCGCCACGGTACTTACGCTCACAAAAATCGATGCTACAAGTGACGTTGTCACTAAACCGGCCAGCCAGGGGTTCATGTCCTGCAGGAAGATCGGCATGGCGTACAGGCTGTCGATCTCCGGGTGCAGATACTTCGCCGCCACGCCAATCACCGCGATGGCCAGCGCAATGGGCAGGCAGAAGAAGAAGGCGACCCAGGTGGAGCGTTTGGCGGACTTCACATCTTTGGTGGACGAAATCGCCTGAATCACGAACTGGGTACAGAAGATGGAGCCGATGGTGCCAATCAGCCAGGCAAAGATAGTACTGGCACCGATGTTGCCATCCCAGGTCCAGTAGTAAGCGGGCATCTGCTCAATCATCGGCGCAAAGCCGCCTGTTTTCGAGAGCGCGAAGCCCATGATAATCAGAATACCGAAGTACTTCAGGGCGCTGTGCAGCAGGGTCACCCAGGCCACGCCTTTCATACCGCCAAAGGCGAAGTAGAAGGTACTGACAATCGCGGTAATAAAGGCGGCCACCGGCAGATTGACTTTCAACACGGTGGAGATGGCCGCCGCGCCTGACACATAGTTCCCGACGTTCACCAGCAGCAGGGCGTAAATCATGATGATCGAGATAATGTTTTTGGTGCTGGTGCCGTACTTCTCGGCAATCGCCCCGGAGATGGTGATTTTGCCGGTACTGTAGATGCGTTTCACCAGCAGCAGGCCAAACAGGGGAAAGCCAATGGCCGCGCCAATGACCGACCAGGAGGCGGCAAAGCCGTCCTCAAACGCCGCCTGGGCGGTACCAATGGTGGATTTTGCGCCGATGTATTCAGACATCAGCAGGATCCCGACGATAAACGCCGGCATCGCCCGGGAGCCTTCCATGAAGTCGCCGGAGTTTTTACTGCGCAACCGGAAGGTCAGCCAGGTGGTAAACAGGATGTAGACAATCACAATGCCTACGATGATCAGGGTATCTTCAGCGGTAAAATTGTTCATCTTTGCCTCTCATCAGGGCGTAGGAACCCTGGGCACCCAGCGGTACCCGGTATTCTTATGGACGAAATCAAACGCCGGTTACTGCAGTGACTTCGTCACTATCTGGCGGATCTGTTCAGTCTGTTGCGCATCGAAAGCCACCGCGTAGCGGCTTTCACCCACCTCTTCGCCCATCACCTGCAGCGCTTTTTTCACCGCCGCCGGGGAGAAGGCAATTTTATATAAACTGGTGCGCAGGTCAGTGACGCTCTCCTGCGCCTGTCGCGAACCCTCAACATCACCCGCGCGAAAACGGGTCCAGATAGCGTTGATTGCCTCCGGGGCCACGTTCGCCAGCCCGGAGATACAGGCGGAGCAGCCCTCGACAAAGCCCTGATGGATCAGGGAGTCCGGGCCGTTTAACACGTCGAACCCGTCAATGCCCTGCGCGGCCTGCAGGAAACCGCTCAGGCTGTCATAGCTGCCTGCGCTGTCTTTAATACCGATGATGTTCGGATGCGAAGCCAGCACGCGGGCGGTGTGCGGTTCGATGGTGTTGCCAGTACGCGCCGGAATGTTGTAAAGGAAAACCGGCACCGTCAGGGCATCGGCAATGGCGGTATAGTGGCTAATCAGCTCCGCCTGGGTGAGGGGCACAAACCACGGGGTGATCACCGAAACCGCATCGACCCCCAGCGTCTCGACCTGCTTACCGAGCCGGATGGTGGCGCGGGTAGAGATCTCCCCGATATGCGCCACCACGGGCGCACGGCCTGCGACCTCTTCCACACAGGTGCGGGCGACGGCCACTTTTTCCTCTTCGGTCAGCACAAAGAATTCACCGTTGGTCCCGCCGCAGAAAATACCGTTCCCCGCCGCCAGCTGGCGCTGGATCTGGCGTTTCAGTCCCGGCAGATGCAGGGCACCCTCCTCAGTAAAAGGGGTGACGATCGCCGTCAGCACGCCTTCAATCTTGTTACGCATGTCTCACTCCTTCGATGTTAAATTTCGGGGAACAGGGTCTGGTAAATGCCCTGCACCTCGGCGTGGCTGACCTGACGCGGGGCGTTGTTCATCAGGCGTTTTACGTTCAGCGCGGCATCGCTCAACGACGCGATGTCACTGCGCGGAACGCCCAGCGTTTCGAGGTTGTCCGGTAAGTTCAGGCGGCGCACCAGGGCGGCAAACCAGTCCACCAGCGCGTGGGATTTTTCTTCCGCCGACAGGGTGGTATCGGCACCTGGCACCAGATCCCACACCTGCGCAAATTTTTCCACAGCATCCGGGCGCACCACGCGCATGCAGGGCGCTAACAGAATGGCGTTCGCCACCCCGTGCGGCAGGTGGTATTTGCCCCCCAGCGGATAGGACAGGGCATGCACCAGATGCGTCCCCGCGTGGGCAATCGCCACGCCGCCGTAGTACGAGGCCCACAGCATCTCCAGCTTCGCCGCCAGGTTATGCGGCTCGGCGCAGGCGGTTTCGATATTGTTCAGCAGCTTGCGCAGGCCAATCAGCGCCGCGTTATCGCTCACCGGATTCGCCACGGTGGCGGTAAAGCACTCGATCAGGTGGCACAGGGCGTCGATCCCGGTGGAGGAGGCGATGTGCGGCGGCATGCTGGTGGTGAGTTCCGGTAACAGCGCCACGTAATCCGGCAGCAGTACCGGGGAGATAATGCCGATTTTGGTGTTCTGCTCAGGAATGGCGAGGATCGCATTTGGCGTGGCTTCGGAGCCGGTGCCTGCGCTGGCCGGGATCAGCAGCGAGGCGAGGCGCTCGTTCGGTTTTTCTCCTGCCAGCAGGGCGTCCAGCCCCGGAGACGCGGGATGGCACAGCACCGAGAGCAGCTTCGCCACATCCAGTACGCTGCCGCCGCCGACGCCCACCACCAGGTCAAAGGCGGTGTCATTAATTTCTGCGAGCAGGGCATGAACATCATGATGGGTCGGCTCCGGCGGCACGTTGTCAATCACGCTGACGCTGCGGTTGTCGTTTTCCAGCAGGGCGCGGATGGCGCGGGCGGCGTCCAGACGGGCGATATTGCCGTCGGTGACCAGTAGAAGGCGCGTTTTGCCTGTCAGCAGGGGCGCGATGGCCGGGATCGCACCTGCACCGCTGATAATCGTACTGTTAATGGTTAACACTTTGCTCTCCTGTTGCTGTGTCTGTGATTGATTTCGCTCAACTCAGGCAATCACAGTTATCGTGTGTCTAAATTTATAATTTATTCGCAAACTGAATAACTTGATCTTGCTCACATATAATCAATCATGATTGAATATAATCATTAACAGGAAAGGCTAACCCGGAGCGGGGATGAAAGAGAACAACCTGAACAGAGAAGTGGTGGTGATCGCCGATGACTTTACCGGCGCTAACGATGCGGGCGTCAGCCTGGCGTTAAGCGGCAAAAAAGTCAGCGTGGCGTTTCAGACCCCCTTCACCGGCGACACCGATGCGCTGGTTATTAATAGCGACAGTCGGGCACTTCGGGCATCAGAGGCCGCTGAAAAGCTGACGCGCTACGCTGCCGAGATTGACGCCGCAACATGGCTGGTGAAGAAAATCGACTCCACCCTGCGGGGGAATCCAGGAGCAGAAATTGAGGCGCTGCTGCGCATCAGCGGTCAGCGCCAGGCGATCATCGCCCCGGCATTTCCGGCGGCAGGGCGCACCACGCAAAACGGCGTCTGCCTGGTAAAGGGCGTGCCGGTCACTGAAACCGAATTCGCCAGCGATCCGAAAACCCCGGTGCGTCATGCCTACATCGCGGCGGTACTGGCGGAGCAAACCCGCCTTAACAGCCTGGTGGTCAGCCCGGCGCAGCTGGCGGCGGCCCTTCAGAGTGATGCGCAACTGGTGATTGTCGATGCGCAGAGTGACGACGAGCTGGATCAGATTATCAATGCGGCATTTGCCTGCAACGAACGCCCCCTGCTGGTGGGGTCGGCAGGGCTGTGCGATGCCCTGGCGCGGCGACTGGCCAGGCCGCGCCAGCTGCTGGCGGTGATCGGTTCGATGAGTGAAATTGCTCAGCAGCAGATCCAGCAGGTGCGCAGCCAACACAACGTCAGCACGGTAGTGATTGATATTAATGATGTGTTCAGCGACGCGCGGGCGGGTTATCAGCAGCAGATCGTTACGGCCCTGGCGGCGGGGCAGCACTGCGTGGTGCATACCTGCGCTGATACCCAGGCCCGGCATCAAATTGACACCCTCTGTCAGCAGCGTGGCTTAAGCCGCGCTGCGCTGGGGGAGACCATCAGCGCGTTTCTCGGGGAGTTAACACGGCAGGTGCTGGAGAACACATCCCCGGCGGCACTGTATGTCTCCGGTGGCGACGTGGCAATGGCAGTCGCCAGCGCCCTCAACGCGCAAGGTTTTGCCATTCGCGGACAAGTGGCGCAGTGCGTGCCGTTTGGTCGGTTTTTGGGTTGTCGCTGGCAGGGGCCAGTCATGACCAAAGCAGGCGGTTTTGGTACTGAATCCACGCTGCTTGAGGTTTTGCATTTTATCGAGGAGAAGATGAGTGACTAATATCATTGCTGTAACCATGGGCGACCCGGCGGGCATTGGCCCGGAGATCATTATCAAATCCCTGACCGAAGGCGAGCTGTCTGGCGCGCCTCTGGTCGTGGTCGGCTGTGCCAGAACCCTGCAACGGGTGCTGGAGAAAGGCATTACCGCCCCGGCGGAGTTACGCGTGATTAGCCGCGTCAGCGAGGCCCGGTTCAGCCCGGCCATCATCAACGTGCTGGATGAGCCGCTGGCGGACCCGGAGGCGTTACAGCCTGGCGTGGTGCAGGCCCAGGCCGGGGATCTGGCCTACCGCTGTGTGCGTCGTGCTACCGAGCTGGCAATGGCAGGCGAGGTGAAAGCCATTGCCACCGCTCCGCTCAATAAAGAGGCGCTGCATCTGGCGGGCCATCACTATCCGGGCCATACCGAACTGCTGGCGCACCTCACCGACAGCCAAGATTACGCGATGGTGCTTTATACCGACCAGCTGAAGGTAATTCACATCACCACTCACATCGCGTTGCGCAAATTCCTTGATACTCTCAGCCAGGATCGGGTAAAAACCGTGATTGGCATTGCAGACACCTTCCTTAAGCGCGTGGGATATAAGAACCCGCGTATCGCCGTGGCCGGGGTGAACCCGCACGCCGGGGAGAACGGTCTGTTTGGCGACGAAGAGATCAAGATTGTCGGTCCGGCGGTAGAGGCGATGAAGGCGAAGGGACTGAATGTATCAGGGCCGTGCCCACCGGACACGGTGTTTATGCAGTGCCACGAAGGGATGTACGACATGGTGGTGGCGATGTACCACGATCAGGGTCATATCCCGTTAAAACTCCTGGGTTTTTACGACGGTGTGAACATCACCGCCGGGCTGCCGTTTATCCGTACTTCTGCCGACCATGGCACCGCATTCGACATTGCGTGGACAGGTAAAGCGAAGTCTGAGAGCATGACGGTTTCTATCCAGTTAGCGATGCAAATCACACGGGAATAATATGAAGGGATATAGCCGGTTAGAACAGATAATGAACTACCTGAAAGGGCACAACCTGGTGACGGTGGATCAGCTGGTGGCGGCAACGGATGCCTCGCCCGCGACCATTCGCCGGGATCTGATTAAGCTCGATCAGGAAGGGGTCATCAGCCGCACCCACGGTGGCGTGACCCTGAACCGGTTCATCCCTTCGCAGCCCACCACCAGCGAAAAAATGCAGCGCAGCCTGGCGGAGAAACACGCCATCGCCTGCGCGGCAGCCGCGTTTGTTAAAGCGGGTGACGCCGTGGTGCTCGATGCGGGCACCACCATGATTGAGCTTGCGCGCCAGCTTACCCATCTGCCGCTGCGCGTGATCACCAGCGATCTGCATATTGCCCTGTTTTTGTCAGAGTTTAAGCAGATCGAGGTGACGATCATTGGCGGGCGTATCGACGACTCCAGCCAGTCCTGCATTGGCGAGCATGGTCGCCGCCTGTTGCAGAACGTCTGGCCGGATATCGCCTTTGTCAGCTGTAACGGCTGGGATCTGGAACGCGGCATTACGTCGCCGACCGAAGAGAAAGCCGCCCTGAAGCGGGATTTGATTGCCAACGCCCGACGCCGGGTCCTGCTGGCCGACAGCTCGAAATATGGCGCCTGGTCGCTGTTTAACGTCACCCACCTCAACACCCTGACCGATATCGTGACCGACAAACGTCTGGACGAGGGGGTGCAACAGACCCTGAGCCAGCTTGATGCCACGCTGACCTTAGCGCCATAAGGCTCAGGGCAGGCGAGCGATATTGGCTTTGATCACATCCGCCGAATGGCGGAATTTTTGCAGTTCGTCATCTGCCAGCTTTAGCTCGGTAATCTGCTGGACGCCGCTCTGGGCCAGCACCGCAGGCACCCCGATCGCCACGCCGTCCACCCCGTACTCGCCCTCCAGCACGCAGGAGATCGCCAGCGCCCGGTGGCTGCCGGTGAAGATGTTGCGGCAGATTTCAGCGATGGTCGCGGCGATACCGTATTCCGTACAGCCCTTGCGGGCGTAGATCTCAAAGCCCTGCTTACGCACCCGCTCCGCCAGTTCATCAAAATCCAGCGTTTGGCCGGTGTGGCGTTGATAAACGTCGGCAATCGGCGAGCCGTATACCGCCGAATGCGACCAGACCGGAAACTGGGTGTCTCCATGTTCGCCCAGAATAAAGGCGTCGATGCTTTGCGCGCCGATATCCAGCGCCTGCGCCAGGGTGCGCCGCAGCCGGGTGGTATCCAGCCAGACGCCGGTGCCAATCACCTGATGACGCGGCAGGCCGGAAAGCTGCCACACCTGCCAGGTAATGATGTCGCACGGGTTAGTCGCAATCAGGAAAATGCCGTTGAAACCGCCCGCCATCATTTCCGGCACAATGCTTTTCACAATGCTGGCAGTGGCGGTCAACTCATCCAGCCGCGTCTGCCCCGGTTTGAGGGCGCCGCCGGAGACGGTGATCACCGCGATATCCACATCAGCACAGTCGCTTGCCTCGCGGGTGGAGATGGTCATCATGCCGGGCATATAGGCCGCGGCATCCGACAGATCCCAGGCGTGGCCTTCACTGCGCGGCTGGTTGATATCCACCAGCAGCAGCTCTTCGCAGATATTCTGGTTCAGCAGGGCATAGGCGGCCGAGGTGCCGACGTTTCCGGCCCCGATAATCATCACTTTGCGGGCTTTGGTATTCATTGTATTTCCTGAGATTTCACCGTGACTGCGCTCAAACTTACGCCGCAGCCGCAGGGGGTGCAATGGCTGGCGGCAGCTATAAGTTAAAAATATGCCTGTTCGCCCGCCGCCTGGCGCTATGGTGGAGAAAAACGACAAAAGGAGCCTGCTATGTATTCGATTACCTCAGAATCGCCCGCCCATCCCGATATCATCGCCCTGATTGCTGAACTCGACCGTTATCAGAGCGCGCTCTATCCGGCGGAAAGCAATCACCTGCTGGATCTGACTGGGCTCCCCGCGCACACCCTGATCATGATGGTGATCCGCGATCGCCAGCTTAACGCCGTCGGCTGCGGGGCCGTGGTGCTGAACGCTGACGGCAGCGGGGAGATGAAACGTGTCTATATTGACCCGGCTCATCGCGGGCAGCGGCTCGGCGAAAAACTGCTGGCGGCGCTGGAAGATGAAGCCTTCAGCCGCAGCTGTCATACCCTGCGCCTGGAGACCGGCATCAGCCAGCCTGCGGCGGTGCGGCTATATGAACGCTGCGGATATCAGACCTGCGCGGCATTTTCTCCCTACGTGGAAGATCCCCTGAGCCTGTTTATGGAGAAACCGCTGGTGGCTGATCTTCGTTTAGCAGCGCTATAAAGGCCTCCAGCTGGCGGGTCATCGCCCCCCGACGCCACACCAGCCAGGTGGTGAGCCAGCGCCAGTTTTCGGCCAGCGGCCAGGCTTCCACCTGTTGATGGCCGGGCATACTTTCCAGCATCGAGCGCGGCATCAGCGCAATTCCGGCCCCGGCGATCACGCAGGCCAGCATGCCGTGATAAGACTCCATCTCATGAATGCGCCCCGGCGTGGCGCGATCCGCATGAAACCAGCTCTCGAAGTGGCGGCGATAGGAGCAGTTGGCGCGAAAGGCATAGATATCGCGTCCGCTGACGTCCGTTGCCCGCTCTACCTTCGGATGCCCGGCCGGAACGACCAATATCATCTCTTCCCGATAAACCGGCATCCCTTCAAGCTCCGGGTGGTTTAACGGCCCGTCAACGAAGGCGGCACTTAAGGTGCCTTCCTGTACGCCGTCGATCATCGTCCCTGAAGGGCCGGTTGCCAGCGCAAACTGGATCCGCGGATAGCGCTGGTTAAAGCGCGCCAGCGAGGCCGGGATGCGTACTGCCGCGGTGCTCTCCAGCGACCCGAGGGTGAACAGCCCCTGGGGTTCATCGCCCGCCACTACCATGCGGGCTTCATCCACAAGGGCGAGGATTTGCCGGCTATAGCGCAAAAAATTGTGCCCTGCGGGGGAGAGGCGCAGCCGCTGGTTCTCGCGGATAAACAGCTCCACGCCGAGGTCGGCCTCCAGCTGTTTGATGCGGGTAGTGAGGTTGGAGGGCACGCGATGCACCTTCTGCGCGGCCTGGGTGATGCTGCCGGTCTGGGCGACGGCGTTAAACATTTCCAGCTGGGTCAGATCCATATCGTTCTCATATCGTGAATAAGGTGGTCACTATTATTCAGTTTTAAGAAATAGCAGAGTGGGCCACACTGAAGCAACTGTTATTACACGGAGCCGATCATGACTACACCTTCAGCCACCCCTGCCTTGTCCATCAACCCGGCTAACGGTGAAACCCTGGCCGTCTGGCCGTGGGCGACCGACAGCGAGATTGAACTTGCCCTCACACAGACCGACGCCGCGTTTCGCCAGTGGCGCAACGTGCCGGTGGCAGCGCGGGCGCAAAAACTGCGTGATCTCGGTGCTGCGCTGCGCAACCGTGGCGAAGAGATGGCGCAGATGATCGCCCGGGAGATGGGTAAACCCATCGCCCAGGCGCGCGGGGAGGTGGCGAAATCTGCCGGTCTCTGCGACTGGTATGCCGAACATGGCCCGGCAATGTTGAATACCGAGGCGACGCAGGTAACGGACGCGGTGATTGAGTATCGTCCTCTGGGGCCGGTGCTGGCGGTGATGCCGTGGAACTTCCCGCTGTGGCAGGTGCTGCGTGGCGCGGTACCCATCATCCTGGCAGGCAACAGCTATCTGCTGAAACACGCCCCGAACGTGCTGGGGGCTGCCAACCTGATTGAGGCAATTTTTAACGACGCGCAATTCCCGCAGGGCGTATTTAGCCAACTGAATGCCACCAACGACGGGGTGAGCCAGATGATTGCCGATCCGCGTATTGCGGCGGTGACCGTCACGGGCAGCCTGCGCGCCGGGGCGGCGATTGGCGCTCAGGCCGGCGCTGCGCTGAAAAAATGCGTGCTCGAACTGGGCGGTTCCGATCCCTTTATCGTGCTTAACGACGCCGATCTGGATCTGGCGGTGAAAGCGGCGGTAACCGGGCGCTATCAGAACACCGGGCAGGTCTGCGCGGCGGCAAAACGCTTTATCGTCGAAGCGGGAATCGCTGACGAATTCACCCGTCGTTTTGTTGACGCCACCGCGGCGCTGAAAATGGGTGCGCCCGACAATGAGGAAAATTATCTTGGCCCGATGGCGCGTTTCGATCTGCGTGATGAGCTGCATCAGCAGGTGCAGGCCACGCTTGCAGAAGGTGCCACTCTGCTGCTGGGCGGGGAGAAGATCGCCGGGGCAGGTAACTACTATGCCGCCACGGTGCTGGGTAACGTCACCCCGACGATGACGGCGTTTCGTCAGGAGCTGTTTGGCCCGGTTGCCGCCATCACCGTGGCAACCGATGCCGATCATGCCCTGCAGCTTGCCAACGACAGCGACTTTGGGCTGTCAGCCACCGTCTTTACCGCGAATACCGCGATGGCGGAACGCTTTGCCCGCCAGCTTGAGTGCGGCGGGGTGTTTATCAACGGCTACAGCGCCAGCGATGCCCGCGTGGCCTTTGGCGGGGTGAAAAAGAGCGGCTTTGGCCGGGAGCTGTCCCACTTTGGCCTGCATGAGTTTTGTAATGTGCAGACGGTATGGAAAGACCGGGTGTGATTGATTACCCGCGGGTTCGCCGGGTGACGCTGCGCCTGGACTGACCCACAGGCTCATGCGCAGCGCCGCCGGGCGTTCCGCCCCGCTGTCATTATTCTGAAATAGTTCTGTCATTTTCACTGCGTAGACTCGCCCACGTCTAAGGCATTGTTAATGAATGACATTATGAACTTAACTAAAATTATTCGCCGCTTTACTCCCCGTCAGTTTGGTTTGCTGGCGGGGATTTTCTGCATCATCGGGCTATTTTCCGCCCTGCAAATTTCCTCTTCTGTTTTACTTTCCGTCTCGCTGCGCGATGCCCAGCACAATGAACAGCGCAATCAGATGGCGTACATGCAGCAGGCGAAGGTCGATCAAGCGCGGATCTCGCTGCTGGCGGCGAGCGATCTGCTTAACCGCGCAGGTGTTTACTTTATGCAGGATAAAGAGACCGGTTCGGACGGAAGCTGGCACAGCCTGATGGATGAGGCGCAGCAGGCGTTACGTGACTCTCAACAGGCCTGGCAGGCGTGGCAGGCGATGCAGCCGCCGCGGGATGAGGCGCTGCTCAACAGCTATCAACTGTTCTTTGATGCCATCCGCGAACAGGCTGACGGGCTGGTTAACAGCCAGTCGATTGACGCCTTCTTCGCCGTACCCGCCCAGGCTTTTCAGGCAGATTTTAATGACAACTATGCCCGCTACCAGCAGGCAAGCGCCCAGCGTGTCGCCGAAGGGCGTCAATCGCTGACGGCCAGCCTCTCCAGCCTGCAATTCCTGTTCTTACTGGCGCCGGTGGTTCTGCTGGCGATCGCGGTGGCGGTGTGGTTTGCCATGTCTCGCTGGGTGATTGTGCCGCTGCGCCGCCTTATCGCCCATATTAATCTGCTGGCGGCGGGGGATCTCTCCTCGCCGCCGCCGGGCGTTAAGCGGTTTAACCGCGAAATGGCGCAGCTTGGTGACAGTGTTGATACCCTGCAACAGGGCCTGCAGCAGCTGGTGACCCAGGTGAGCGAGGCGACTACCTCAATGGTGAGCAATATCGGCTCGCTGGCGCAGGGGAATCAGAAGCTGTATCACCAGTCTGCACGGCAGGCGCATGAGCTGAAAGAAGTCACCGCGCACATTGCCGACCTTGAAACCCACGTTGAGGGCAACAGCGGCTATGCCAGACTGGCCAGTTCGCGGGCAGATGAGGCGCGGGCGATGGCGGCAGGCGGCGATCGGATGATGGAGACGGTAAACGCCTCGATGGCGGCGATTGTGGAGCGTTCTGCCGAAATGCGCGGCATTGTGGCGATCATTGATAACGTGGCGTTTCAGACCAATATTCTGGCGCTGAACGCCGCCATCGAAGCGGCACATGCCGGGAATCAGGGACGCGGCTTTGCCGTGGTGGCGCGGGAAGTGGGCCTGCTGGCGCGCAAAAGCAGCCACTCGACGCAAACCATCCAGCAGCTGATTAATCACTCGTTGCAGGGCATCGAAGATGGCTCGAAAGCGGTGACCCGGCTGGAGGATAACCTGCAGCAGGTCATCGGCCTGGTGGGCAATCTGTGCAGTTTACTCAATGAGATCTCCGTCGCCACGCTCAGCCAGGGCGATAGCATTCATCGTATGACCGGCCAGCTACAGGCCCTGAACCAGGTGGCGCACCAGACCGATGAACTGGTAAACACAGCATCCGTGGCCTCCCAACGGCTGCATGATGAGTCCGGCCTTCTGCTACAGGCGGTATCGCGGTTCCGACTTCCTGCCTGACGTCATCCATAAGCCTCTGATATACTCGCAGGCCATTTTTGGCCTGTGAGCAAGGAGCAACCGATGGCTGCCAATATTAATAATCAGATCCTGGACGCCATTCTGGCGCAAGTCCGTCCTTTACTGGGCCAGGGGAAGGTGGCCGATTACATCCCGGCGCTGGCCTCTGTCAATGGCAATAAGCTCGGGATCGCCATCCGTACCGTCGATGGCCAGCGCTTCCAGGCCGGAGATGCCACCGAGCGTTTTTCCATTCAGTCGATCTCAAAGGTGCTCAGCCTGGTGGCAGCCATGCGTCAGTATGACGAGGATGAGATCTGGCAGCGGGTCGGCAAAGATCCCTCGGGTCAGCCGTTTAACTCCCTGCTACAGCTGGAGATCGAACAGGGCAAACCGCGCAATCCGTTTATCAACGCCGGGGCGCTGGTGGTGTGCGATATGCTGCAAAGTCGTCTTAGCGCTCCCCGTCAGCGGATGCTGGAGATTGTGCGCCAGCTCTCCGGGGTGAGTGATATTGCCTATGACGCCGCCGTCGCCCGGTCTGAGTTCGAACACTCGGCGCGTAATGCGGCGATAGCCTGGCTGATGAAGTCGTTCGGCAATTTCCATAACGATGTGCCGACCGTCCTGCAAAACTATTTCCACTACTGCGCGCTGAAGATGAACTGCGTGGAGCTGGCTGACACCTTTCTGTTTCTGGCGGCCCAGGGCTATGCGCCGCATCTGTCTGAGCCTGTCGTCACCTCGATGCATGCCCGGCAGGTGAATGCCCTGATGGCGACCAGCGGTATGTACCAGAACGCCGGTGAGTTTGCCTGGCGGGTGGGACTGCCTGCCAAATCCGGCGTCGGCGGCGGGGTGGTGGCGATTGTGCCGCACGAGATGGCGATTGCGGTCTGGAGCCCGGAGCTTGACGAGACGGGTAACTCCCTGGCGGGCGTCGCGGTGCTGGAGCGCCTGACGCAAAAGCTCGGCCGTTCCGTCTATTGACCGGATCCTGAGCCGGGGGGCTGACCGGCGAACTGATTAGCCCCCCTTAACGGAGTGGTGATCGCCATACCCCTGATGTGATATAAATTAATCCCAAACTTTTAACAATCCCCCGCGCGGGTGATAAAACCTTGTTAAAAGCAACCCTATGGATTGATATTGCATGTCATCTTCTTCCAGCGGCACTTTTGCGTTATTTCATTCGCAAAGCCCCCTGCGTAATGCTGCGGGAATATTTGCCCTGACCACGCTGTTCTATTTTATTGGCGCGCAGCTACGTCTGGTGGAATCCCTGTCGATGTTCTGGCCGCTGAATGGCGTAATGGCAGGGGTATTTGCCCGTTATGCTTACCTCAACCGGCTGCACTATTATGCGATTTCGTATATTGCCATGCTGCTGTACGACCTCATGACGACGCAATGGGGCGTTAGTTCGCTGGGCATTAACCTGTCGAATATGGTGTTTATTGTCACCGTTGCCCTGCTGGTGCAGCGTGACAGGCGGCTGAAAAACCGCACCCCGGATCCGGTCAATGCCCTGCGGCTGTTTAACTATTGTCTGCTGGCCGCACTGCTGTGTGCCATCGTCGGGGCGGTGGCGTCAGGCGCGGTATCTAATCGCACCTTCTGGCCGCTGATCGCCGACTGGTTTAGCGAACAGTTCTCTACCGGGGTGTTGATTGTTCCCTGTCTGCTGACGATTACCTGGCCCACCTTTAACTGGGCTGTCCGTGCCGAGCAGCTGATGCCGGTGGTGGCGCTGGTGATCTCTGTCGTGGCCTCAGTGGTGATTGGTGGGGCCGGTGCCCTGGCGTTTCCGATGCCAGCGCTCATCTGGTGCGCGGTGCGCTATTCGCTGCCTGCTACCTGCCTGCTGACGTTTGTCACCGGCGCGGTGGAGATCACCCTCGTCGCCAACTCCATCATTACCATCGTGGCGACCACGCCGCTCACCACCCCCATGATGTTCTCCGCCCGTCTGGGAATCGCCACCATGGCAATTTGCCCGGTAATGGTGTCGGTCAGCATGGCGGCAATCAACTCGCTGATGCGCCAGATCTCCCTGCGTGCCGATTACGATTTTTTAACCCAGGTTTACTCCCGTTCCGGGCTGTATGAGGCGCTGAAGAGTGATGAGGGAACGCGTAAAAGCCCGCAGCTGACCGTGATGCTGCTGGATATCGACTATTTCAAAAGCATCAATGATAACTTCGGTCATGAGTGCGGTGATACCGTGCTGGCGGCCTTTGCCCGCAAAGTGCAGGAGACGGTAGGGAGCGCGGGGCGGGTGGCGCGAATGGGCGGCGAAGAGTTTGCCGTTGTGGTGAATAACGCGTCGGCGCAGCAGGGCTACGCCCTGGCGGAACGGATCCGTACCACTATTGAACAGCATCCGTTCAACTGGCGTGGCCAGTCGCTGTTTTTGACCGTCAGTATTGGTCTGGGCAGTGGAAAATCAGAGTCGTGGAAGCTCACGGACGATTTTAATCGCCTGATGAGCGAAGCGGATGATTATCTGTATCGTTCGAAAAAAGCAGGCCGAAATCGCACCAGCGCCCGAATGACAGAGATAACCACTGCCAGACAAAAAACAGAGGCGACACAAGAGCTGTAATCGTTTGCCCGTGCGGGGCGAGAGCCCCTACCATATATTCACGAAACTGATAAATGCCTTGATACGCATTTTCATCGTCAATAATATAAAGGGGTGATTATATCGGAAAAATCGTGTGATGAACGGAACTGACAGACTCAGTAAATCCCCTCGCGTGCCTGGCAGTCGGTTTATCAAACGCATGTTTCTGATGCGGGTGCTTGGAACATTTCTCTGCTTTTTCCCCATTCTTTCCGTCCTGGTGGAACAACAACGTTCCCCCTGGCTTATGGGGCTGCTGGCGGCCAATGCCTTTATCTGGCCGACCATCGCCTTCTGGCGCGCGCGTCGATCTGCCGCGCCCTTACGTGCAGAACATCAAAACCTGGTGCTGGACGCCGGGGCAGGCGGTTTCTGGATCGCCATGATGGCGGCCAACCCGCTGCCTTCTGTCGCGATTGCCACTATCTTACTGGCTGACCGGCTGGCGGCGGGGGGATTCCCGCTGATGAGAAAAGCCGGTGCGGTGATGCTGGCGGTCTTTATGGCCACCTGGCTGACCCAGGGGATGGCACTGTTCCCGCAGGTGTCACAGCGTACAATGTACGCCACGCTGCCGCTGATTGGCATTTATACCGTGGCGCTGAGCGTTCTCACCAACAGTATCGCCATGCGGCTGCGCTTTAAATCACGCGAGCTGGAACGCATCGCGATGATGGACCCGCTCCTCGACATCGCCAACCGACGTCTGCTGGAGAAGCGTATCGATCATGAGCTGCATAAGCTGCGACAAACCTGCAGCGATTCGGCGTTGATGTTTATCGATATCGACAACTTTAAAGAGGTGAACGATCGCTACGGCCATAAAGTGGGGGATATGCTTCTGGTGACAGTGTCACAAATTCTGCATATCGCTACGCGTCAGAGCGATACCCCGGCCCGGTTGGGCGGAGATGAATTTGTAATTCTGCTTCCCAATACTACGCTTGACGAAGCGCACGTTGTCGCCACCCGCATTATGGATGCCGCTGCGGTGATCGATGACGTCGCGGAAGAAAAGATCCCATGTACGATGAGTATTGGCATTGCCAGTGCCACCCGCGAGATGGGAAACGTAACGGACTGGTTACAGGCGGCTGACAATGCCCTGTATCAAGCGAAACGCGAAGGTAAAAACCGCATCTTTGCCCACTAAGCGGCGTCAGGATGCACTAAGCTTTTAAAAAGCCTGACGTGCGGAGCATCTCATGAAATCACCCTCACGACCCAACAATGAAGTGGAGCGTCTCAGCGCCTTGCGCGAATCCGGGCTGCTGGAGATCGAGAACCACCCGAATTATGACCGACTGACCCGTCTGGCAAAACGCCTGTTTGCGGTGCCGGTGGCGATGATCAATCTGGTGGACGAGCATGTGGTGGTGGTTAAATCCGCAGAGGGTGCCGATGCCACCAATCTGCCGCGAAATCTCTCTTTTTGCGGCCATACCGTGCTCAACAATATGCCGCTGGTGGTGCCCGATACCCTGGACGATACCCGTTTTGCGGATAATCCGCTGGCGACCGATGACAATCCGATCCGTTTTTATGCCGGTCACCCTTTGCATCTGCCTGGCGGCGCCGCGGTAGGGTCCCTGTGCATTATCGATCATCAGCCACGGCAGTTTACCCCTTCCGACGTTGAGGCCCTGGCCGATCTGGCGGCGCTGGTGGAAGCTGAGTTCGCAGCGATCTGTTCCAGCATCGTCGATAACCTGACCGGGCTGTATAACCGCCGGGGTTTTCATCACCTGGCCACCTATGCCATCAGTGCCGCGCGCCGCAGAGCGGAGCCGCTGACCCTCGCCTGGCTGGATCTGGATCGCTTCAAGCAGATTAACGCCCGATACGGTCGGGCCGATGGCAATATCGCCCTGAAGGCGATGGCCGGTCTGTTGAGTTCCACCTTCCGCGAAGCCGACGTGCTGGCGCGCTACGGCGGGGATGAGTTTGCGATCCTCTTTGCCAACAGTGACGAGAAGGGCGCATGGATCGCCATGCAATATCTCACCGAGCAGGCCGCGGTATGGAATGAGCATGCCGAACATCCGTGGGCACTCTCTTTCTCATGGGGGGTGAGCGAGTTCAACCACCACCGCGACGATCTGGGCAGCTGGTTGAGAACCGCCGATGAGATGATGTACTCCATGAAGCAGCAGCGCGGTACTGGCGGCGGAGATAAGAAAATCCTCTGAACAACGCCCTTGTGTTAAAAAAATGTAAAGTGCATGGTGATGCCATTGATAAAAAGGAGAATAATCATGGCATCACCCGCTATACAGATTTTTTCGCGTGACGATATCCTTGCACACCTTCCTCAGTTAGCTGACATCCTGCATAGCTGCGTGACCGGCGGCGCGTCGGTGAGCTTTATGTTGCCCTACAACCATGAGCAGGCCAGCGCGTTCTGGCGCGGCGTGGCCGATAGCGTCGGGCGCGAGGAACGTACCGTGCTGGTCTCGACCAATGCGCAGGGCGAACTCACCGGCACCGTGCAACTCATCACCGATCAACCCGATAACCAGCCGCACCGGGCGGATGTCGCCAAACTGCTGGTTCACCAGAATGCGCGGCGCTGCGGTGACGCCGGGCGATTAATGCAGGCCCTGGAAAATGTGGCCCGCGATAAAGGCAAGACGGTGCTGGTGCTGGACACGGCAACCGGAAGCGGTGCGGAAACCTTCTATCAGCGGGCGGGCTGGCAGAAAGTGGGGGAGATCCCGCGCTATGCCCTGATGCCGGACGGTGAGCTGACGGCCACCTCGGTGTTCTACAAATTCTTATAAATCCTGTCACAATTCACACCGGATTTGATCAAAACAGGGGTTCGTGGTCGTAAAGTTTTGATAAGTTATCGTACCAATCTTATCAGGCTGTATGACTAATCATTACAAGGACCCCATTGTGAACACACTGAACGGTCGTGATTTTCCCGGTGCTCTCTACCCTGAACGTATCATCCAGTTTGGTGAGGGCAACTTCCTGCGCGCATTTATCGACTGGCAGATCGACCTGCTCAATGAGCACACCGACCTGAACGCCGGTATTGCGATTGTCCGCCCAATCAAAAGCGATTTCCCCCCTTCACTCAGTACCCAGGACGGCCTCTATACCACCATCATCCGTGGCCTGAATGAGCAGGGCGAAGCAGTCAGCGACGCGCGCCTGATCCGCTCGGTGAACCGCGAAATCAGCGTTTACGACCAGTACGACGAATTCCTGAAACTGGCCCACAACCCGGACATGCGCTTTGTCTTCTCCAACACCACGGAAGCGGGGATCAGCTATCACGCCGGGGATAAGTTTGAGGATGCGCCAGCGGTGAGCTATCCGGCGAAACTGACCCGTCTGCTGTTCGAGCGTTTCAGCCATTTCAACGGCGCCGCCGATAAAGGCTGGGTGATCGTACCTTGTGAATTGATTGACTATAACGGCGATGCCCTGCGTGAACTGGTGCTGCGCTATGCCCAGGAGTGGGCGCTGCCAGCGGCCTTTACCCAGTGGCTGAACGATGCCAATACCTTCTGCTCTACGCTGGTTGACCGTATCGTGACCGGTTATCCACGTGACGAAGTCGCCCAGCTCGAAGCCTCTCTCGGCTATCACGATGCCTTCCTCGATACCGCTGAACACTTCTATCTGTTTGTGATCCAGGGGCCAAAATCGCTGGCGCAAGAGCTGCGTCTCGACAAGCTGTCGCTGAACGTGCTGATTGTGGATGACATCAAGCCGTACAAAGAGCGCAAGGTGGCGATCCTCAACGGCGCACATACTGCGCTGGTGCCGGTGGCGTTTCAGGCCGGGCTGGATACCGTAGGCGAGGCGATGAACGACACGGAAATCTGCGCCTTTGTTGAAAAAGCCATTCATGAAGAGATTATCCCGGTGCTGGACCTGCCGCGTGATGAGCTGGCCTCCTTCGCCAGTGCGGTAACGGGCCGTTTCCGCAACCCGTATATCAAACATCAGCTGCTGTCGATTGCGCTCAACGGCATGACCAAGTACCGCACCCGTATTCTGCCGCAGCTTCTGGCAGGGCAGCAGGCCAGCGGCCAGCTCCCGGCGCGTCTGACGTTTGCCCTGGCGGCGCTGATTGCCTTCTATCGTGGGGAACGTCACGGTGAAAGCTATCCGGTGCAGGACGATGCGCACTGGCTGACCCGCTTCCAGCAGCTGTGGACCCAGCATCATGACCAGCAGATCACCACCCGTGAACTGGTGACGGCGGTACTGAGCGTCAGCGAGCACTGGGAGCAGGATCTGACGCAGGTAAATGGTCTGGTGGAGCAGGTGGCGCAGGACCTGGATGCGATCCTGCAGAAAGGGATGCGTGAAGCCGTAAAACCGCTCTGCTAATCCGTTAGGTTATCCCTGTTTGTGCCGGGTGGCGCTGCGTTTACCCGGCCAAACGACTTTCGTTATTCCTCACCATAATAGTTACAACATACTATACATTGATCCTGTAATAGCCTGCCTTACCTCCGTGCGGTCTGTCCTCGGCCTCGCAAAAACGTCTGCATTATTTAACATACTTGCAACTGTGATAGCGATCACGTTTAATAGTCACCGCTCTTTTTTCCCGATGAAGCTGACTATGATTGTTCGACCTCAACAGCACTGGTTGCGCCTGATTTTTGTCTGGCACGGCTCCGTGTTGACCAAAATCTTTTCCCGCCTGTTTCTCAACTTTTTGCTCTCGATTGTCGTGATCCTGATGTTGCCCTGGTACTCCTCGCTGGGCATCCATCTTACGGTGGCGCCGTTCAGTATTCTCGGCGTTGCCATCGCTATCTTCCTCGGTTTTCGCAATAACGCCTGCTACGCACGTTATGTCGAGGCGCGACAGCTGTGGGGGCAACTAATGATTGCATCACGATCTCTGTTCCGCGAAGTCAAAAACACGCTGCCGGACGATCCCGCGCTGGGTGAGTTTGTTCGTCTGCAAATTGCGTTTGCCCACTGTCTGCGTATGACCCTGCGCCGACAGCCACAGGCTGACCAGCTTTCGGCCTATCTTTCAGCGGAAAACCTGCGCGTGGCAATGGATTCCAGTTCGCCTGCCAACCGCATTCTGCTGATCATGGGCGAATGGCTGGCGGTAAGACGCCGGAAAGGGGAGCTGTCAGACATCCTGTTCCACAGCCTGAATATTCGTCTGAATGACATGTCAATCGTATTGGCTGGCTGCGAACGCATCGCCAACACCCCGGTGCCATTTGCCTACACCCTGATCCTGCACCGCACGGTTTACCTGTTCTGCATCATGCTGCCGTTCGCGCTGGTCAGCGATCTGCACTACATGACCCCGTTCGTATCAGTCTTAATCTCCTACACCTTTATTTCGCTGGATACCCTGGCGGAAGAGCTGGAAGAGCCGTTCGGCGTCGAGAATAACGACTTGCCGCTGGATGCCATCTGCAATGCGATGGAGATTGATTTGCTGCAAATGAACGATGAGCAGGAGATCCCGACGCGTAAATTGCCGGACAAGTATTACCAGCTGACCTAAGCGTGGCATGCATCAGGCGCATTTCGCCTGATGCTCATTTTCTTGTTTTCTGGCCATTCCATTCTGCGGGGTTGCCAGTATCTCTCCCGTTCTATTTCCCCTCTCTGAACAGCATTATCCCTCTGGATTGATCGGCTTGTTGACCGGCTTCTGGGGAATTGTATCTCAGTGTATCTGAACCGGAACAGGATACAGCGGCTTGCAAAACGGGCCACTTTGCACATATTCGCCATACATCAGGGTGGTGAGATAAGCAGGTGAAATTCATAACCCGGAGATATCACCATGATGAACAAACTGGCTTACTCAACCCTCGCGCTGACCCTCTCTTTCGCCACCGTTTCTGCCTGTCAGGCCGAAGCAGCGGGCACAGACTATGCTGCTGCCTTCAAACAGATCCGGCAGATTGATGCCGGTGATTTGAATATTGGCTATGTCGATATCGGGCCGAAAAATGGCGAACCGGTGATCCTGCTTCACGGCTGGCCGTACGACATTCAAAGCTATGCGCAGGTTGCCCCGGCGCTGGCGGCAAAAGGCTACCGGGTGATTGTGCCGTACAACCGTGGGTTCGGTACCACGCATTTTCGGTCGGCATCCACGCCACGCAATGGCCAGCCAGCAGCCATGGCGAAAGACGTCGTTAACCTGATGGATGCGCTTAACATCAAACGTGCGGTCTTCGCCGGTTATGACTGGGGAGCCAGAACGGCGGACATCGTGGCGGCCCTGTGGCCTGAGCGCGTGAAATCGCTGGTTTCGGTGAGCGGGTATCTGATTGGTAATCAGAAGGCAGGGGAAAAACCGTTGCCACCTCAGGCCGAGTTGCAGTGGTGGTATCAGTTCTATTTCGCGACCGAGCGCGGAGAGAAGGGCTATGCCGCCAATACCCATGATTTTGCAAAATTAATCTGGACCCTGGCGTCACCCGGCTGGAAATTCAGCGATGCGACCTTTAACGTCAGCGCCAAAGCCCTGGATAACCCGGATCATGTGGCGGTCACTATCAGTAACTACCGCTGGCGTCTGGGGCTGGAGAAAGGGGAACGCCGCTACGACAGCGATGAGCAATGGCTGGCGACGTCTCCTACCATCAGCGTGCCAACCATCACCATTGAAGGCGACAATAACGGCGCGCCGCATCCGGCTCCTGAGGCCTATGCCGCTAAATTCACGGGCAAATATCAGCATCGTACCTTTACCGGCAACATCGGTCACAATCCGGCGCAGGAAGATCCGCAGGATTTCGTCAAGGCGGTGGTGGATGCGGATAAGTTGTAAGCAATCTATGCTATTTTTGGCGCATTGCTGATAAACAGGAGCTTGGGGTGGAGACAACCGATCACATTCTTGTTGTTGATGACGACCGGGATATTCGCGAGCTGATCGTCGATTATCTGCTGAAGTCGGGCTATCGCGCTACCGGCGCCGCTAATGGCAAAGAGATGCGCGCCGTGCTCGATAAACAGGCGGTAGACCTGGTGGTGCTGGATATCATGATGCCCGGCGACGACGGGCTGACCATGTGCCGCCAGTTGCGCAGCGGGCAACATAAAGATCTGCCGATTTTGATGTTGACCGCGCGCCACGACGACATGGACCGCATTCTGGGCCTTGAGATGGGGGCAGACGATTATGTGGTTAAACCCTTTGTGGCGCGTGAACTGCTGGCGCGGATCAAAGCGATTATGCGCCGCTTTCGCACGCTGCCGCCGAATTTGCAGGTCACCGAAGCCGGGCGGATCATCGCCTTTGGCGACTGGCAGCTTGATACCAGCGCCCGTCATCTGCTGGATCCCACCGGCACCATCGTGGCGCTGAGTGGCGCGGAGTACCGTCTGTTGCGGGTCTTTGTCGATCATCCTCAACGGGTGTTAACCCGCGATCAGCTGCTTAACTTCACCCAGGGCCGGGATGCGGAGCTGTTTGAACGCTCAATTGATCTGCTGGTCAGCCGCGTGCGGCAGCGTCTGAATGAGGATGCACGCACACCACTGTATATAAAAACAGTACGTAGTGAAGGTTATGTCTTTTCGATGCCGGTGAGCATTCTGGAGGCGAAAGAGTGAGGCTCTGGCCGCGTTCGCTGCATTATCGTTTGCTGCTGATCGTCCTGTTGGGATTGCTGCTTGCCAATGGTCTGAGTCTGACCCTGGTGATGGCCGAGCGGATGAGCAGCGTACGTAACGTGATGCTGGGAAATCTCCAGGACGATGTTTCCACCAGCGTGGCGATTCTGGACCGCCTGCCTGCCAGTGAGCGGGCGCAGTGGCTTCCGCGCCTTGACCGGGATAACTATCACTATGTACTCGGACCGGGGGAGCCAGGCGCTCCGCCCGCGGATGCCCGCTCCCGGAATGCGGTAAGAACGTTAACGGATACGCTGGCGACCCAGTATCCGCTGCGTTTTACCGCCGTGCCGGGGCCAGTGTCGCATATTCAGGCGCACCTGACGCTGCACGACGGCTCGCCGCTGACGCTGGATCTCACTCCCCGGATGCCGCCAGTGGCCCGCTGGCTGCCGGTGGTGTTTATCATCCAGCTGCTGCTGATGGTGCTCTGCGCCTGGCTGGCGGTGCGTCAGGTGGTGCGTCCTTTCACCCGCTTTACCCGGGCGGTCGATACTCTCGAACCCACCAGCCCGAATCCGCTGACCCTCACCGAGCAAGGCCCGCTGGAGGTGCGTCACGCTGCGCGGGCGTTTAACGCCATGCAGGCGCGGATCCAGACCTCGTTAAAGGAGAGGGCGCAGATCCTGGCCGCTATCTCCCATGATTTACAGACGCCTATTACCCGGATGCGGTTGCGGGTGGAGATGGCTGACCAGCCTGAGCTGCGCGACAAGCTGACCCAGGATCTGGGCAGCATGACCCGGCTGGTGCGCGAGGGGATCGATTATGCGCGCTCGTCCGGGGTATCGCCTGAGCCGGTGCGCAACGTCAATCTCTATAACTTCATTGATACGCTGGTCTGCGATTATGCCGATACCGGTAAAAACGTGCAGTTTGCTGCAACCCGCACCGCCGTTCCTTTTGCTACCCGGCCTCAGGCGCTGCATCGCATCCTGACCAATCTGCTGGATAACGCCCTGAAATTTGGTGATACCGCAGAGGTGACGCTGACGGAGCGCGATGAACGGGTGCTCATCACCGTGGAAGATAACGGTCCGGGTATACCGGAGGATGAACTGGCCGCAGTATTGCAGCCGTTTTACCGGGTGGAATCCTCCCGCAACCGGGAAACCGGCGGCACGGGGCTGGGGCTGGCCATTGCTGCCCAGCTCACCGCCCAGCTTGACGGCCAATTGCAGCTGACGAACCGGCCTGATGGCGGGCTTTGCGCCCGGATTACGCTACCGGTGGTCTGACTTTTCTCCCTCTTTCGTAAGGGAGAGGGGCATTGCGCGCGGCAGCCAGACCGCACCCTTTGTACCGTACTGTATCCGCCCGCAAGGCAAATACACCATCTGACAAAACGGCCAATCCTCCACACATGCTAAACACATCTCTGCCTTGTAATAGCGTCACTGCAATCGTCGCAGCCAACCGCTTTAATGAGGTGTGTTATGTTTCTCGTGATCGCATTTTTAGGGGGCATGGTCAGCCTGCTCAGCCCCTGTACGCTTCCCGTTATTCCGCTGTTGTTTGCTGGCTTTCGCGGCCAGAAGCATCAGCTAATCGCCATGCTGTTCGGGATGGTGATGATGTTTACCCTGGTCGCCAGCCTGATCACCGTCGCCAGCGACTGGGTAGTCAGCGCGACCCTTGTCGGACGCTGGCTTGCGCTGGCGTTGTTGAGCCTGGCCGCGCTGGGGCTGATCTTCCCGTCTTTTGCTCAGCGTGTTGCGGGTCCTGCGTTACGCCTTGGCAATGCCATCAATACTCGCAGCACCCGCACCCGTGGAACCGCCTCGGCGCTGCTCGCCGGGCTGGCGGTTGGGCTGCTGTGGTCGCCCTGCGCCGGACCTGTGCTAGGGGCCATTCTCAGTCTGAGTATCGCCGGGCATAACCCTGTTGCCACCGGGAGTTTGCTGGCGGCGTACGGCAGCGGGTGTGCGGTGATGCTCGCGCTGCTCGGCTTCAGCGGTCAGGCGCTGATGGCGCGGTTGAAAGCAAAATCGGCGATGATGGATGGGTTGCGAAAAGCGGCGGGGGTTGTGATGCTGATGTCGGTAGCCTTTACCGCGTTCGGTCTGAACAGCGTCTTTCAGGGGGCAAACGGCGTCGCCGATCGTCTGGAGAAAACCTTGCTGCAGCTGGCCCCGGACAGTCATCCTCAGCCGACTCTCCAGCCGGTCGCCCAACCGGTGACCACCAGTGCCATGCCCTCGCTGGAGGGCGGCACCGGATGGCTGAACGGTGACCCGGTCACCCCGGCGTCGTTAAAAGGCAAAGTGGTGCTGATCGACTTCTGGACCTGGGATTGCATTAACTGTCAGCACACTCTGCCGCATGTTCGGGAATGGGCCAACAAATATCAGGCCCAGGGGCTGGTGGTGATCGGCGTGCATACCCCGGAGTATCCGTGGGAAAAACCCCTGGCATCGGTACAGAAGGCCATCAACAAATGGCAACTGTCGTATCGGGTGGTCACCGACAACAATTACAAGATCTGGACGGCCTTCGGCAATCGTTACTGGCCTGCGCACTACTTCTTTGATGCCAAGGGGCAGCTACGTTACGCCTCTTTCGGGGAAGGGAATAATGACAAGCAGGAGCAGGTGATCCAGCAGCTGTTGAAAGAGGCGAAGGCGTAATCAGGGTTCGCGTCTGGCGACGATAAACAGTCGCGGAAACGCCAGCAGTATCTGCCCGTTCTCCTGCAGCGGATACTGCTCCTCCAGAAGCTGATGATAGCGATGTAAATAACGTTGTTGCTCGCTCTCGTTCAGATCCTGCAGCCAGGGCCGCAGGCCGGTGGCGCTCACCCAGTCAATAATGGCCTGATGCGAATCCATCTGGTGGTAATAGGTTGTACGCCAGATGTCCACCTCGCATCCTGCCTCGGTCAGGATATCGTAATAGGCATGGACACCTGCCAGGGCGGCGCGCCCGCGATCGGGATAACCCTGTTCAAAGGCCACCTCCCGCATCAGCACGTGCGTTGGCTCCAGATCATTATCCGGCATCTGGATGGCGAGCACGCCGTGCAGCTTCAGCAGCGAAACCAAATGGGGCAGCAGTTCGTAGTGGTTCTCGACCCACTGCAACGAGGCGTTGGCGTAAATCACGTTCAGGGCCTGCTCAGGGCGAAAGTGGCGAATATCGGCCTCTATAAACTGGCAGCCAGGCAGTGCAGCCCTGGCTTCTGCCAGCATTGCAGGTGAAGTATCGACGCCGGTAATACGTGCGGAAGGCCATCGCTGCTGTAACAGCGCCGTGCTGTTACCCGGCCCGCAGCCCAGGTCGACTACATCAGTAACCTCATTCAGCGCAACGCGGGAGAGTAGCTCGACGGCCGGGCGTGTACGTTCGTCGTTATAGTGCAAATAGAGGGCGGGGTTCCAGTCGGTCATGCAGAGTTCTCCGGTTTGTTCTTTCCAGAAGTGTAGATGATGAGGTTTGCCGGGTGACAGAAATCCTTTTCTGTCGGCGCGACTCCGCTAGAGGATCTTCTTCAGGGCAACGTGGTACAGCAGCATAATAGTTTTGCCATCGACAATGAGGCCGTCATCGATCGCCTGCAACGCCTGTTCAATGGGCCACTCCAACACTTCGATATCTTCACCTTCGGCCTCAATACCACCGCCTTCACCGGTGCGATCGTCTGGAAGATACTCCGCGATGTAAAAGTAGAGTTTCTCAGTGACCGAGCCAGGGCTCATAAAGGCTTCGAAGACCTTCTCCACGTGGTCGATCTGATATCCGGTCTCTTCTTCCGCTTCGGCCTTGATGCGCTTTTCAGGCGCCATGTTATCAAGCAGACCGGCGGCGGTTTCAATCAGATAGCCGTCGTGACCATTGATATAGACCGGAAAGCGGAACTGGCGGGTGAGGATCACCGTCCGTTTCTCGCGGTTATAGAGCAAAATGGTCGCGCCATTGCCCCGGTCGTAGGCTTCGCGATTCTGGCGCTGCCACTCTCCGTTACGACGGCGCACATCGAAGGTGTATTTTTTGAGCGTATACCAGTCATCTGACAACGTTATGCTGTCATGAATGCGTACTTCTGCACGTTCTGATTGCATGGTGCCTCCTGTTTACGTAGAGTGGGCATCATAAACCGCACATTCGTGCAATATCAAGATCAAACATGCAACTTCAGGAACCGACCTATGCTCACTCGTCAACGCAAACAGCTGATCCTCGAAAAACTGAGTTCTGAAGGCCAGGTGCTGTCGAAAACCCTGAGCCTGGAGTTTGGGGTGTCGGAAGATACCATTCGCCGGGATTTACGCGAACTGGCGGCCGACGGGCGTTTACAGCGGGTACACGGCGGCGCATTGCCGGCATCACAGGCGGTATCCAGCTTTGCCGAACGCAGCAGCCTGGGCATTGAGGCGAAAAAGCGGGTGGCGAAGAGGGGGGCGGAATTGATCTCGCCCGGCCAGGTGGTGATTATCGACGGCGGGACGACCACAACCGAGCTGGTGCGCTGCCTTCCTGGCGATCTGGCGTTTACGGCGGTCACTCATAGCCCTGGTATTGCCCTGGCGCTGGTGGATTATCCTCAGGTAGACGTGATCCTGATCGGCGGGCGCTTATTCCGTCACTCGGTGGTTACGGTGGGTGCCGCAGCCATTGAAGGCATTGCGCAAATCCATGCCGATCTGTTTTTTATGGGGGTGACTGGCATTCACCCGGACGCCGGGTTAACCACCGGCGATTATGAAGAAGCGTGCATCAAACGTGCATTTTCCGGCAGAGCCGCAGATACGGTCGTGCTGGCGTCTCCCGAGAAAATCAACACCGCATCGTCTTTTATGATCGGTGAGCTTTCGCTGATTAATACTGTGGTGGTTGAACTGGATACGGACAGCCGCTGGGTGGAGGCGGTGAGTCGGAAGGGCATTTCGGTAGTGACAGCATAAACGACGTTGATTGAGCCACCCGCAGGAAGAGCACCGCCGCATAAGCTACGCTTCAATGAATGCGTGTTTAACAAAAGGACTGCGTGATGCTGCAAAAAATCAGCCTGTTATCTCTCGCCTGTTTGCTGTTTACCGGGTGTATGTCCAACGAAGGCACATCCCCTGAAGAGAAGAAGTTTCGTAAAGTCGAGGCCGCGGCGAGCGAGTGCGCCGAAATCGTGAAAAACCAGACCATCGAGCTCACCGCCGAGGGGCAGGATACTGATACCCGCTGGACAACGGTGGAGTATGTGGTGCCCGATCAACACACCCGCACGGTGGAGTATCGCACCTCCTCGGTACTGGATAATGGCCAGCCGGGCAAGGCATGGCAAACCTGTATGTCGGATAAAAAAGCTCTGGTACCTGAGCTAAAACTGTAGCCCATCCAGCTGCGTACCGGTGCCAACGCCATGCTGACGGGTGAAACCGTCCTTAAGAACGTCGAGTTGTATCCGTGGGTCGATGCCCGTTACCAGACTGAATTTAGCGATAATACCGACATCAAAGCGGCGGATGAGCACAATACCGACGGTCATAACATCTCAACGGGTATCTTCACACGGCCATCGGTAATAATTTCTCCCTGAATACGGGGCTGTACTGCGTTACAGGCGATGTGGAAAACGATGCCAGCGTCCAGGCCGGTATCAGCTATCCGTTCTCATTCACACTGAACCAACCAACCGGCAGGGGGCTTAGTATCCTTGCCGGTTTTTTTTTGCATCTCGCACGGCAAACAATATACTATATTATATTATATAAAATCATATATTGATGGGTGTATAACAATGACCGTGAGGGTGGATACCGATATTCAGGATGCAATGAAGCAGGCAGCGCTGGGTGCCTCGGAGATTTTGCGCGGTCTGTCCAATGCTGACAGGCTGTTGTTGATGTGTCAGTTAAGTCAGGGGGAGGCGAACGTCGCGCAACTTGAAGCGGCGGTGGGCATCCATCAGCCTACGCTGTCTCAGCAACTGGGCGTATTGCGGCGCTTAAAGCTGGTGGAGACCCGGCGCACGGGCAAACAGATTTTCTACCGCATTGAGGATCCTCGGATCTTCACGCTGCTCAATACCTTATATGACCTCTATTGTCCTCAGACAGGAGTGGACCATGACGATTGATCTCTCTCACTTTACGCCGCTGACCAGTCTCGGGGGCGGGTTGTTAATTGGACTTGCCGCCATACTGCTGATCCACTTTTGTGGGCGCATTGCCGGTATCAGCGGCATTGTGGCGGGGATGCTAACGAAAAAGACCCGAACAGAAGGGTGGCGAATGGCTTTTTTAGCGGGCCTGATCGGTTCGCCGCTGCTGTTCTCCCTGTTTTACCCCTTGCCGGAGATAACCGTTCAGACCTCCTGGCCGGTCATTATCCTTGCCGGTTTGCTGGTGGGTGCAGGAACACGTCTGGGGTCCGGGTGTACCAGCGGGCATGGCGTCTGTGGGCTGTCGCGCTTTTCTAAGCGATCGCTCGTCGCCACACTCACCTTTATGGCGGTGGGCATTGTTACCGCCACGCTAATCGGTTTCTGGCTGGGTTAAGGAGGAAGGATGTTAGTCATTTTTGCATTTCTTTGCGGCCTGATTTTTGGTGTGGGGTTGTTGATTAGCGGTATGGCAAACCCTGAAAAGGTGCTGGGTTTTCTGGATCTCTCCCAGCCCTGGGATCCCTCGCTTGCCTTCGTCATGATCGGGGCGATTGCGGTGGGGATAGTCGGTTTTGCGTTGGTCAAAGGCAAAAAAAGGGCGTTTTGTGGCGTGCCCATCCTGTTACCGGCGAACAACACCATAGACCGCACGCTGGTGGTGGGTGCCATTCTGTTTGGTCTGGGCTGGGGGCTGGCGGGCATTTGCCCTGGGCCGGCACTGGTATTGTTGGGCGCAGGCGTCGGGAAAGGGCTGCTCTTTATTTTGGCTATGCTGGTGGGGATGTGGCTGGTCAACAGGGTTCGGCCATCATAAACCTTGCGGCTGACTTCAACCTACCAAATTTAGTCTGGAAACCTTGACCCCATTTGCCAGATGCTGTGTAGAGTCATCCCCTTATTTTGAAAAGAGAGCGCTATGAAATTATATGTGTATGAGCATTGCCCGTTCTGTATCCGCGCGAGAATGATCTTTGGCCTGAAAAAAGTGCCTTTCGAGCTGGGCGTGATTATGGAGGGCGATGTCGAAACGCCAACCCGTATGGTGGGTAAAAAGGTCGTGCCGATCCTGCAAAAAGAAGAGGGCGTTTATATGCCGGAAAGCATGGATATCGTTCACTATGTTGACCAGCTTGACGGCTCGCCAGTAATAACAGGTGAGTGCGATCCGGCGATTGACGCCTGGTGCAAAGAGAATACGCGCGCCGTATTCAACCTGGCGATCCCGCGTTTTACCCGCGCCGATTTTAAAGAACTCTCCACGCCAGCCGCGCGCGACGCTTACACCCAGCGCGAGATTAACGCGTTTGGCGATCTGGATACGTTAATGGCCAATAGCCAGACCTATATCGATACGCTGTCGGATGCATTGGGTAAAATTGAGACCTATTTACGCGCCAAAAATCCTGTCAGCATCACGGATTTTTATCTCTTCCCGATCCTGAATTCGCTGACGATTGTGAAAGATTTCCCGTACTCACCAGCATTACGCGGCTATCTGGAGCATGTCTCCATGTCATGTGATGTACCGCTGTTTACCGATAAAGCACTGTAATGCTCAGGGGGCCTGGCCCCCTTAATCGTTCGAAATGGTTGTCCGATTTTCGGTTGTGCGGCATTCGTCGTATACCCTGGATTCACCCTGTACCCGGCGTTCACTTTTTGGTTCTGTGGGGTGAAAAATACGGTAATGTGTTTGTTAAATAATCAAATTTAGAATCCTGACCATGACACCTTTGTTATTCCATAAATATCACGGACTCGGTAATGATTATCTGGTGTGCGAGCGTTCTGTCGCAGAGCAGCTGAGCATCGAGCAAATTCGCATCATATGCCATCGCCACTATGGGTTCGGATCTGACGGTCTGCTAATTGATAGTGGAGATCAACATCATCCCACATTACGAATCATCAATCCGGACGGTTCAGAAGCCGAGAAAAGCGGTAACGGTCTGCGTATCTATGCACGTTATCTTTATGATATCGGCCGAGTCGGACACGAGCCGTTTCTGGTGCGCACCGCGGGCGGGGACGTACATTGTAGGGTCCATGAAGATCCTCATCAAATCACGGTGGAGATGGGGAGGGCGAATTTTAGTCCGGCGGCATTGCCTGCATTGATTGAACAGCCCGAAGTACTGAATTATCCACTTAAGCTGGCTGATGAAACACGGCGGGTATCGTTGGTCTCAATGGGCAATCCACACTGTGTTGTGCTGGTGGATAAGCTCGATCTGGCGCTGGTGCACCGTTTGGGGCCGCAAATTGAAAATCATCCTGTGTTCCCCAAACGCACCAATGTCCAGCTGGTGGAGGTCGTGGATCGCAATACGCTGCGGATTGGTATCTGGGAACGGGGAGCCGGTTTTACTATGGCATCCGGTAGCAGTAGCTGTGCCGCGGCCAGCGTAATGCGCAAATTAGACCGGGTCGATAACCGTGTCAGCGTAAATATGCCGGGTGGGCAGTTGCAAATAACCTTCGGTGAGGATTTTCAGGTCAGCATGAGCGGCCCGGTGCAAAAAATTGGCCGTCTGACGCTGGACGAAGACTGCTTTACTGGTGGGGATGATTCCTGCGGATTTTAAATCTATGCAGACTGGCAGTCTGCTACGGATTGCCGGTCGTTTTAGTATTAACTGCCATTACGCCAGCAAGAGCAGCATGCTGACATAATGGCAGGAAAACTCAATGTGCGTGCGGAGGTTGTAATGGCCGTTATGAGGTGCAGAAGTCGATGCTGACCAATGTATAAATCCTGCACTGAAATCCCTGAACTTTCCGAGGAACTGTCAGAGAGCAGCGGCTAGTCGGCGAATGCCTTCTCGCAGAACCTCTGGCGGATGATTAGCAAAACCAAGCAGGATACCTTCCCGGGGAAGAGGGCGCTGGCAATAACGTACAAATGATTGTATCCCCATTCCGAGCTGGGCGGCTTTTGCTTCCACCTCTTTACCCTGAAGACCGTTATGCAACCAGCAAACCAGATGAATGCCAGAGTCAGACGGATGAACAGTCATCTTTTCCCCTAAGTACTCCTGAATCGCTGCCGTGAGCGAGGCTTTTCGCTCAAAACAGGCTTTGCGGATACGTCTGACATGGCTGGCATAGTGCCCCTCTTCAATGAAATGCGCTAAAACCGCCTGCTCCAGATAGCCGTTGCAGAGATCGGAAAAATATCGGGTAACCATAAATTGTTCGCATAAGACAGGTGGTACCACCAGAAAGCCCATACGAAATTCCGGATACATCATCTTAGAAAAGCTACCTGTATAGATGACCCGCTGGTGCTTATCGAGTCCCTGTAACGCCTGTAGTGAGCGGGTGGCATAGCGAAACTCACTGTTATAATCATCTTCGAAAATCCACGCCTGATTTGCCTGAGCCCATTCCAGTAGTGCCAACCTGCGTGACAGGCAAAGCGTCCCCCCCAGAGGAAACTGATGGGACGGGGCCGTGTAGACCAGTTTAGCATCGGGATATTGCAGTATACCGTCGTGTATATCCATCCCGTTGTCGTCCACCCGCACCGGTCTGACAATCGCGCCAACTGAGCTGAAAGCACCTCTGGCACCGTTATAACCAGGATCATCCAGCCACACCTCGTTCCCTGGCGAGAGCAACGCTTGCGCGGTGATATTAAGCGCCTGCTGGATACCATTAACAATTATCACCTGGCCTTCATCACAGTTAACCCCACGGGTTGCCTGAATATACTTACTAACGGCGCGCCGGAGTGGCGCATAGCCGGCGACGTGGGTATGCAGCCCAAGTTCACGTCTGGATTGTCTCCAGATACGGGCAAGCAGCCGCCCCCAAAGTTCATGGGGAAAGAGGTCGATACATCCAACGCCTACAGTAAAGAGGCGGTGAGTAGTAGCCTCTTTATGGCTTTCACTCCACAGCGGACGTAACGCCGCAATGTCAGGATTAATTTGGCCGTCGATAGACTGAGGCTGAGTTACATGTGTCAGAGGCCTGGTTCCATTCAGCGGCCCTTCAGGAGCGTTTGTTGATACGAAAGTTCCGGCACCTTTACGCGTTTCCAGATAACCCTCAGCCATCAGGCGATCAAAAGCAGCGATAACAGAATTGCGGGAAATTGACATCATCTCAGCCAGCGCCCGGCTTGAGGGGACCCGTGAATTCGCGGCAAGGCGACCTTCCAGAATGGCATTACGGAGCACACTGTACAGTGCATCCTTTATCACGCCTTTAGGGAGTAACAAATCGTGGAACAGCGGCGCAATAACTCTCTTCATGCACAATCCAGAAGCTCAGCAATAAAAGTGGATCCTATAAATATACAAAAAGTGTCACTTACATGGAACCATTACGGTAGATAGAATTATGTTAACCAAGAGAATGTGGTTTATATAATTAAGGATAGAAAACCGATGAACAATGAATATCTAAATGAAGAATCAGCAAAAATAAACATTCAGCCCGCTACAGAGAGCGACTACATGCAATGGTTACCACTCTGGAAGCGTTATCAGGAATTTTATCGTGTAGATATTTCAGACAACGCTACACAGAACACCTGGACACGCTTTCTCACACCGCATGAGCCGATTTATTGCGCGGTGGCTAAATATGAGGGAAACATTATTGGTCTGGTTCATTACCTGTTTCATCGCTCAACCTGGGAGGAGAGGGATTACTGTTATCTTGAAGACCTCTATGTTAACCCGGATGTCCGTGGCAAACAGTTTGGCAGACAACTTATTGAGTATGTACAACAACAGGCTCGAAAACGACATGCTTCGCGTCTTTACTGGCATACCCATGAAACCAATCTGCGTGGCCAGCGTCTCTATGACTGGGTGGCAAAGAGAAGCGGCATGATTGAATATCAGATGCCGTTGCGTTAACGAGTTTAGCCCATTGCATCAAAAGCATGTAACGGGTTGATGTCTGTCTTTACGCTCTAAATCACGATAGCGCTCCAGTAACCGTTAACAGTGTCTGTCAGATATCTTAAGCCGGGTTGGGTTGCAGCAAGACGTATGATAAGACGGTGGTCGATAACGTCCTGAAGGATCCTGAGCCGGTTTACATCGCTCATTGAGAAAAATTCCGCTGCGAGAGCTGTCATGAATACGGCCTTCAAACCAGTCATGGTGGGAGCCGTCGATCTGGATAAGTTCACCCAAGCAATCACGCCGATGTCGGGGTTGATAAACCCGTGATTTGCGACGAGCATGCGGAACCCAGAGTCCGTCAGACGTCATCCAGTTGCGGACAGTCTCGATTGAAAGCCGGATATCATGGCGCTCTCTGAGTTTTTCAGCGGCTAGCGTGGGTCCAAAATCGCTGTAGTTTTCACGTATCAGTTTGAGCACGCGTAGTTTGAGAGATTCGGTCAACCGGCGGTTGCTGGGCTGGCCAAGTTTGCGGCTGATAAGTCCTTCAGCACCTTGGTGCGCATAATGTATATTATGTTAAATGCGATCTGTGAGTTGATTGCGTCCTGTCCTTTATCCATACCGCATCACTAACTTCCCTCTTCTTTTCATAAGTCGAAGCATTTCAGTCAAGCTTCTACCATTGAGCGCATCACTGGCAATACGGTCGTTTTTCGTCATGGGTCTGGGTCCCGGATTTCTCTCACCACTCGCCGCGCCCCATGTTGTTGGTCAGGCAAGTTTAAGCAAGTGCGTGGCAATTCCCCAACTGACAGCGCTGCACTGCCCATTGATCAGATCGAACACAGAGTAACTCGCGTTGGGTTGCGCGTACCGTGGGAAATTAACGATAGCCCCTTCGTTAAGCCTCGCAAGAACGCCCTGACTGACATGCCCGTGAGACACAATGCAAACTGTTTGATGACGCGAAGTTGCTTCCAGGCGAAATAAAAAATCCATAACCCGCTGTGACGCATGTGCGAGAGACTCACCACCTGGTGGGCAGTAATCTGCATCTCGCTCAAATAATGCATGGGCTTCGTTTTGATGATTTTGTCCGAACAGGTCTGTGGACATGCCTTCAAATTCACCAAATGCCTGTTCTTTAAGAGCGGGTTCAGCCGTCAACGAGCAGCGAAAGTGCTCAGCCAGGCGCTGACCCATTTGCCAGGCACGTCCAAGCGGAGAGGCATAAACATATTCTATCTGGTGATCACTTGCAGCAAGCGCCGCCAGTAAGGCAGATGTTTCGCGCAAACCCCGATGAGTTAACGGGCTGTCACTGTGCCCCTGAATAATGCCTCGCACATTCCACTCTGTTTCCGCGTGCCGCACCAATATCACCTTCATCGCTTCACTCTCCCGCCGTCCGACACACTGCCCTGACCTTCTCTCTTAGCCAGCGATGTCCGGGATCATTTTCCATGCGGGGATGCCACATCTGCGAGACCGTTATCGTCCGGGTTTTGAATGGCAATTCAAAAACATGCAGTTGCTCTGTCATCTGCTGGTTCCGCAAATAGAGTGCGGGCACCATGGCAATCAGATCGGACGCCAGGGCCACGGATAACGCAGTCGGGAAACCAGGCACCACGCTGGCAATCTTACGTGTCATCCCTGATTCTGCCAGCGCATCATCCGCAAAGCCGTGCAAGGATCCGTCAGGTGCCGCGACCACATGGCCCCATGCGACATAATCCTTTAGACCGATTGTCGGTAACGATGCCAGCGGATGCGTCTTACGAACCGCACCCACAAACCTGTCCTGGAAAAGCCTCTGAACGCGAATTTCAGGCCCCATATTGCTCTGCACACCAATTTCCAGGTCAACCAGCCCCTCACGCAGATAGCGTGACGTTTTTTCAGGCTTCGGCGCAAAGCGGATGCAGACATCAGGCGCGGCCTCAGCCACGGCGGCAATCAGTGCCGGGCCAAACGCAACGACAAATCCATCATTCGCGCGGAGGGTGAAAAACCGCGCCAGATTTTCCACCTTGAGCGTCTCCATGGACGGCTGCAGCACCGCCCTCGCCTCATGTACCGCGTTTCTGGCGCGATCCCGGGAGGCTTCAGCCCAGGGAGTCAGCACCATGTTACGACCTGCCCGCACCAGGATCGGATCGCCCGTCACTTCCCGTAGCCTGCTAAGGGTACGGCTCATGGCGGATGTACTCAGGTTTAAGCGGCGCGCGGCACCTGCAACGCTCGCTTCTGCCAACAGGATATCGAGCGCGACGAGCAGGTTAAAATCAGGATCGGACATAGTGAACCTCTAAGCGATATCAGATAAGGCGTTTGGTGCAATGATTAAGTGTAAATACTGCATCTTCCGCACTGTATACCCCATGATTATAGTTTCTTCATCAAAACACCATCCCCAGGAGTCAAGATGAATACGCTATTTTCAAACCAACCCGGCGATGAGGGGTTGCCAGGGCAGGCGCGTGCCCGGGTTATGATCGCCGTCATGATTACCACGCTGATGGGCGTGTTTGATGGCACGATGATCAATATTGCCCTGCCCTCTATGGCGAAAGCCATGCAGGTGCCTGCAAATATCGCCGTCTGGTTCGCCAACGGTTACCTGCTTTCCGCTGCGATGACGTTGCTTATTTTTGCCTCGCTGGCGGCCCGCTACGGATTTCGGACGGTTTTTATGGCTGGCCTCGGCACGTTTGTCCTGACATCACTGGGCTGTGCGCTGGCAACAACCCCTGAGATGCTCATTGGTATGCGTATTATCCAGGGGATCGGCGGCGCGGCCACACTGAGTATCGCCCCAGCCATCCTGGGATCGGTCTTTCCGGGACGGCTGCTTGGACGCGTCCTCGGGCTGCATGCCCTGCTTATTGCCTCCAGTACTGCAGTTGCGCCCGTATTGGGCGGCACGATCCTCGATACGCTGAGCTGGCAATGGCTGTTCGCCATTAATCTGATCCCGGGCACTCTGGCCCTGGTGCTGGCGGGTAAAGCGTTACCCGCAAAACGCATGGCCGGCAACACGGCGTTCGACACCCCCGGGGCGGTGTTATCGTCGACGCTGCTGGGGGCGACGATCATGGCGGCGAACAGCTTTTCCAGCCCTCAGCCCGTGGCTCAACACACCCATCTCGAGGCAACCTGTTGGGGTCTGCTCGCGATGGTCAGCACCGTTGCGTTTATCTGGCATATCCGCCGCGCCCGGGAGCCGTTGCTGCCCCCTGCTATTTTCAACAATGGCCGTTTTTCCCTCGCTGCATTAACCTCGCTGGCCTCTTTTATCAGCCAGGGGATCACTTTTATTGCGCTGCCTTTTCTGTTTCAGAGCGTATATGGCTATAGCCCTGTCGTGTCGGCGCTGCTGTTTGTCCCGTGGCCGGTGGGAATTGTGCTGATTGCGCCCCATGCGGGACGTTGGGCCGATACGTTCTCAGCGCCGCTGATCTCCACCGTTGGGCTGGTTATTTTTGCCGTGGGGTTGATCCTGTTGGCGACGCTGCCCGCTACGCCTGCCATGTGGGATATCTGCCTGCGAAGCCTGGTGTGCGGCATTGGGTTTGGCTGTTTTCAAAGCCCAAATAACAGGGAGATGCTGTCTAACGTTTCGCGTGAATATGCCAGCTATGCCTCCGGGATCTTGTCCATCGCGCGGACCTTTGGACAATGCCTTGGCGCCGCCGTTGTGGGTATTCTGCTCACCGTCATATCGAACGATACCGGCCAGACATTACATGAGCAGGCTGTGCATGTTGCCCTGTGGATCGCCGTCGCCGCCTCTGTCGCGTCGGTGTTATTCAGCCTGAGCCGGCTGCGCAAAACGGTGACGTTCTCGCTGGGAGGCGGACGCTAATGATCTCAACTAGACTTCTAAGCGGCTGTAAATCGCCACGTGTAGATTCATCCATTTCACCCAGGTGTTGTTACTCCCCGAGAGGTCTACCATGTCATTTGTCACCACAAAAGATAATGTCCGTATCTTCTATAAAGATTGGGGTCCCAAAGATGCACAACCTATCTTCTTCCACCACGGCTGGCCACTAAGTGCGGATGACTGGGATAACCAGTTACTGTTCTTTTTAGCGGAAGGCTTCCGGGTCATCGCCTCGGATCGTCGTGGACATGGCCGCTCCGATCAGGTCAGCGACGGGCATGATATGGACCATTACGCCGCCGATGTCTCTGCCGTGGTTGAGCATCTGGATCTGCACAATGTGGTGCATGTCGGCCACTCCACCGGCGGTGGCCAGGTGGCGCGATACGTGGCGAAGTATGGCCAACCTCAGGGCCGCGTGGCGAAAGCTGTTTTAATCAGCGCCGTACCGCCATTGATGGTGAAAACACCGGATAACCCGGGCGGTACGCCGATTGAGGTGTTTAATGGATTCCGTAAAGCCCTGGCCGCAAACCGGGCGCAATTTTATCTGGATGTGGCGACAGGTCCTTTCTACGGCTTTAACCGTGACGGAGCTGAAATTTCACAGGGCACGATCCAGAACTGGTGGCGACAAGGGATGATTGGCAGCGCGAAGGCGCACTATGAAGGCATTAAGGCGTTTTCAGAAACTGACCAGACCGACGATCTGAAAGCGATCACCCTGCCGGTCCTTATCTTGCAGGGCGATGACGATCAGGTTGTGCCTTATAAGAATGCCAGCCTGCTGCAGGATGAACTGCTCAGCAACAGCACGTTGAAAGTGTATCCGGGCTATCCTCATGGGATGCACACGACGCATGCCGATGCGATTAACCAGGATCTACTGGAATTTATCCGTCGCTGACGGCAACAAAACGGGTGGCCTTTGCCACCCGTTTGCTTTACCGGGAACTTACAACGACGCTTTTAAACGCGCCACCGCTTCTTTCAGGTTTTCATCCGTCACGCTGACGTAAGACATGCGCAGCGTGGCATGATCTGGCTCGTTGCAGTAGAAGAACTCCCCGGGCACGTAAACCACGCCGTTGTTCAGCGTCTTTTTCAGCCATTCCGTGGTGTTCATCTCGTATTTGAATTTCGCCCACAGGAACATACCGCCCATTGGTTTATGGAATGTCAGATGCTCGCCCAGCTCGCTTTCAATGTGCTGGCACAGGATCTGGCATTTGTGTTTATAGGCCTCCCGAATCAGATCGATCTGCCCGGCCAGACGGCCGCTCTCCAGGTAGTGGTACGTCAGCGATTGCGACAGCGAGCTGGTGTGCAGATCGGTCGCCTGCTTCAGGATCACCACCTGACGCTTCACCCAGTCCGGCAGCACTAACCAGCCTACCCTTGCGCCTGGCGCGAGGATTTTTGAAAAGGTGGAGGTATAAATGACGTTATCGCCGCAGCCCATCTCTGCCGCCCAGGCTTTAAGTGGCGTGAAGGTTTTGTCGGTGAAGTTGATTTCGCCATAGGGATCGTCCTCGATGATGACGAAATCGTAGCGCTGGGATAATTCCACCAGTTGCTTACGGCGCTGCTCTGCCAGAGTAACGCCGCCCGGGTTGCCGAACGTCGGAACAATATAGACGGCTTTCACCGGCGTGGTCTTAACCAGCGCTTCCAGCTCATCAATGATCATCCCTTCGCCGTCTGTACCCACTGACATCAAGTTAGCTTCTGCTAACTGTAGAACCTGCAGCGCAGCCAGATAGGTGGGGCGTTCGACAACCACAATGTCGCCCGGATTGATCAGCGCACGCGCCAGAATATCCAACGATTGCTGGGAGCCGGAGGTGACGACCACGTCATCCACGCCGCAGTGAATTCCCCTGCCGCTCAGCAGCTGGCAGATTGCGCCGCGTAGCTCCGGGCTGCCCTCGCTCAGACCGTACTGAAAAGCCTCTTTCCATGTGCTGGAGAGCACCTTCTCCATAGCCAGCTCCAGCCCTTCACGATCGAAAAGATCCGGGTTAGGAATGCCCCCGCCGAGTGAAATCACCCCTTCCATCTTGCTGTGTTTTAATAGTTCTCTGATCGCCGATGACTGGAGGTTCTGTACTTTGTGGGCAATTTTGTTCTGCGACATCTTTTATTATCCTGGTTTGTTGTATCCCAGTTTAAGTATCACATGTCGGCCGCTTTGATAATCACTTTCTGTAGAAGAAAAGCGAGGAATAACAAGAGAAGAGACCGGAGCCAGCAGGCTCCGGCAGTGGGATCAGAACTCGATACGGGCGCCGAAGTTATACCGGCGTCCTTCCAGCATCGACGACTGGTTGTACGAGGTGCGGTAGATCGGGTTCGCATCGAACAGGTTATAGATGCCGGTCATCAGCGTGACGTTCTTGTTCAGATGATAACGCGCCCCCAGGTCAACCAGCGCGTAGGCTTCCGTTTCGCTGGATTTCCCGATGTCCGGCGAATTACTGCGCCAGCTGGCCTTGGTCCATAGCTCGAGGTCATTTACCGCGTTCCAGGTCAGAGAGACGTTCGCCATACTTTCCGGGAAATCGCTCAGGGCATACCCTTTATAGTCCCCGCTTTTCTGCTCGCTGTGGGTATAGGTATAGTTGGCGTTGGCTCTTAAGGATGACGTTACCTGCCAGTCGCCGTTCAGCTCCAGACCATAGATCTCCGCATCGCTGACGTTGGCGTACTGGAAGACGGTATCGGCGACATAACCGTTGTAGGTACACTTCTGCGTGTCCGACGCGGTACAAATGAGATGGTCGCTGATTTTGTCCTTGAATTTGGTGTAGAAGATCGTCGCATCCAGCGCCAGCGCGTCCTGCTGCCAGTACAGGCCCAGCTCGGTGTTGACGCTCTCCTCCGGCTTCAGATCGTCATTACCAATGCCGATTTCCGAGTAAGGATAAGCGCCATACACGCTGGTAAAGCCTTCGTTATTCTGCCGCAGATCCGGTTTCTTATAGCCCGCAGAGACGCCACCCTTCAGCGCCCAGCGTTCATCAATGGTCCAGTTGCCGTAGAGCTTAGGCGTGACGTGGTAACCAAAGTAGCTGTCATGATCCAGACGCGCTGAGGTGGTCAGCGTAAAGTCCGGAACAATCATCCAGGCATCTTCAGCAAACACCGCCCAGCCGTCACGGGTAATTTCGCTGACCGGCGTTACGCCCGGCGCTTCCTTATCTTTAATGCCGAACTCATCATCCAGTTCGTTACGCGTAAAGTTCACGCCCAACGTCAGTTTGTGATCGCCCAGCGTAAAGGTGTTGGCGCTGTTGGCTTCGTAGTTTTTCTGAGTAATAAACTGCGAAGACATCCCCGGAACGCGGTATTCGGTTTTGGCTTTTTCGTAGCTGATGAAGTTTTTCACTTCCAGCAGATCGTCGCCATACCAGGCGTGTTGCGACAGTGATGCCGCATCGCGGTCAAAGCCCCAGTACCATTGCTTATCGTTATGGGTCTTCTCCTGGTTGCCTTTGGTGGCATTCAGATCCCAGAGCTGGGTATCGGTCGGCGACATGGAGATGGTCGCATCCAGATTCCCGGACTGATGCTTCACAAAACGCTCATCGTTGATGCTGTCATCGTCACGATGATCGAGATAATCCGCGGCCACGCTCACCCCGAGCTTGCCTGGGATCACCGGCCCCATCACAAAGGCATTGGTCTGGTTGGTATTGCCGTATTCGCTCTTCTCCTGCAGGAAGTAGTTATCCTCCAGAACCCCGGTCCATTTCTCCAGGTTATAGGCCTTTTTGGTAATAACGTTGACCACGCCACCGATGGAGTCAGAACCATAGAGCGAAGACATCGGCCCGCGGATCACTTCGATCCGCTCGATGGCGGCCAGCGGCGGCATGAAGGCCGCTTCGGTGCCGATATGGTGTCCATAAGGGCGAGATTCACGGGTCGCCTGTTTGATGCCGTTCACCATGTACGAGGTATAGGTGGAATCCATCCCGCGCATCTGGACATCGCCCGTTGCCAGGCTGCCGTGACCGTTACCCACCAGGACACCTGGCATCTCGCGCAGCGCTTCGGTGACGTTCTGATTCGAGCGGGTGTTCAGCTCCTTTTCATTCACCACCGAAATTGTCGCCGGTGCTTCGCGGCGTTCCTGGCTAAAACCGGTCGCGGTCACCACCAGTTCATCTTCGTTTGCGGTGGTCGTTTCTGCGGCGACAACGGCCAGCGGCAGGTTAGCCAGAGCGAGCGAGACCGCCACGGCCATACGTGTTTGCTTTATCACAACGGGATCCTTAGAACTGGGTTAAATCAATCTTGAGCACGTAGTCCGCTTTATTGGCTTTTTCATCCTGCTTCACGCTGGCATAGAGCGTGTTGGCATCGGCAGAAAGCGCCAGACTGTTTGGCATCGCCGCGGTTTTAACGGTGTGTTTCAGGCGGTTGCTGGTCGCGTCGATCACGCTAATCTGGCGATCGTTGCGATGCGTGACATAGACTTCTTCCCGTGCAGGGTTATAGAGCACGCCAACGGAGTTAGGCGTCGGGACACGGTGCAGGAGCTTGCCGGAATCCAGCTGCACAACCAGCACATCGCGGGTGTTTGTGTCAGCGATATAACCCACCCCTTTCGCGGTGTTCAGGGCGATGTTGAGGAAGTAATGTTCCGGGTCGGCAGGATCGACCTTCACGCGGCTCAGCGGCTGCGACGTTTTGCCATCAAGGGTGATCAGCTCCCCGGTACCGGAGACGACGTAAACTTTATCGCCCGCTTCATCCACCGCAAAACCTACAGGCTCCAGCTTCTGGAGGGTGTGTACAAGCTCTTGCTTCTGCGTATCCACTACCCAGAGCAAGCCTTTATCTTTACGACCAATCCCCGACACATACAGACGCTGGTGCTTCTTATCCAGCACCACTTCACGAACGTGGGCTTTCTTATCCGGATCGGCATCGTCGCTCAGTTGGATGGTTTTGATGACGTCGTTGTTGCGCGTATTAAGCAGCGTGACCGACCCTTCCAGAGCGTTGCCCAGATAAAGAATGTGCTGCTCCTGATCCAGCGCGACGGCAAAAGTGCGGCGTTCTGTCGGGATTTGGTGTTCAATTTTTAGCGTGGGTGCCGACAGCAGGAAGACCAGCCCGGCCGTTTTGTCTTTATCAAAAGAGGGCGCGGATGCCGCATAGAGGGCTTTCTGGGCGTTATCATAGGCCAGCTCATAAACACCATGTCCAAGCGGCTGTACAACGAAATCCTTTTCGGTAAATTCTTTCGCGAATAGCGAACCAGATTGCACCGCCAGGCAAACGGCAAGCGCACACAGGGTTTTGTTCTTTCCGGCAGAGGTAGTTTTCATGTCATTATTCTTTACAGTTGCTTACGTAAAGAAAATGATAATGAAAATAAATATCATTTACAATTGTAAAGAATTCTCAACCACCTACCATTTTTAGTATTGAAGTCCGGTTATATTGCGCAATTAACAACCCCTTAACTCACGAACCGCCCTATTCTTGCCGCCTGGCTGGCTAAACCCTTAAAAATGGCCTCACTGACCTGCGCGGGGAAATCCGGTGGCAATTCTGCCCTGACGGAGGCAATAACGTCGTCTGTTCGCTCCGCCATCTCGGCCAGCAAACGGCGAGCGGCCTCCTGGGAATAACCTGCAAAAGCAGCGGTGCTGATGAAGTGACGCGGTTGGATCATCGCAAAATGGTACTGCCGGTTCTTGCCCTGTAACGCCATCGCCATCTTCGCTTTTTTGACCGGGATCCCCCCTGCGTCGAACAGCGGAAACGCGGAAATCACGTCGTACAGCGGGGCCATGCGAAAGGCGGAATCCGCCTCGATAAACAGGCTGAAATTCTTCCCGTGACCATCAATGGCGGCCAGCATCCAGAACAGGATCTGCGCCTTAAAGAACAGCTCGCGATCCTGCCCCGCCAGGCGGGAACCGAGCAGCAGCTTCATGGCATCGGCAATCCCGGGACCACCGTGAGATTCATATTTTAGCGCTGGCGACACGCCCAGGGCCTGGCAAAAATCTTCCTGCGGCAGGCGCATCAGCCACCCGCTGCTGGACCAGCGACGGTCGAAACGCTCGATAATCAGCACTTTCTTGCGGCCAAAGGTTGCCATCTCAGCCTGTGCCACTGGGAAACCAAAGGCTTTGGCAATGCGCAAACACAGCCATTCGTTTTCACAACTTTCGCTCAGGTCGATATTGTTTTGTTCTATTCTGCCGATCGGCAGCTTAAAGATATGACTGGTTGGGGTGCTACCCTGGGGCCGCTGCCATCGCGCCTGGTACCACAGCAGCGCCGTCTTTTCCTGCGCGCCGGCCAGCGAAATGCGAAAGTCGGCATCCTCCTCGGTCATCCCCAGCGGTGCCATCTGATACCCGTCGAGCAACGCGGCAATCTGATCGTCATCCAGCGGTTCGGCCACGATATCCGTTACCGGGGGGATCTCCTGTCCCGGCGGATAGAGCTGAATGGCGCCCACACAGTCACGCCCGACACTGGCCAGCAGATCAAAGGGATGAGCGGTTTCAACCTGGAATCGGGCCTGCATGCGGGCAATAATCGCCTCAGAGTCAGGCAGCAGATTACTGAAGAAATTAAAGACCTGCGCGCCTCTGATCCTGCCGTGCTGTAGCGGCAAAGAGAGCGAAATCGCGCGCGAACCCGGCTCGGCCAGCCATTCCGGGGCATACTGGAAGGACATTGCCCCGCTGCCGTCACGATGCAGCGTCCCCACTACGTCGCCATTCATCGCGACAGTCAGTCGTTGTGCGCGCATTGCTTACCACTCCTTCTTCCAGGCATTGTTATCCGGCAACGTGCCGCCTCGTTTCACCACGTGCAGCTCCAGATCCAGCGCCGAGAGGATTTTGAACAAGGTTTCCAGTTTGGTAGAGCCTGGTTTGTTCTCAAATTCCGATACCGTGGTTTGTTTAATCCCCACCTGTTCAGCCGTTGCCGTTTGGGTTAACTTATTGACCTTACGCTGATCCCGGACAGCCTGAGCCAGTGCGTCTGCCGATGTAACTTTCATGTTTATCCCCCATAGCGGATGTTTTATAAAAATCCCCTATAGGGGATAAAATGAGAATACCCCCTATAGGGGATAAGTGCAAATTATCCCCTTTAACGGATAATCGCCCCCGCCATCTTGTTTTGCCAGACCGTGTGAATGTGCACGATGCTGAGGTAATAGATAAAAGAGTAGCATTGTATGTTGTAACTACAGAATAAATTTTTTTAGCGACCTCTATTTAATACATTTTAAAGGTGCGCAGTTTAATATTCCCGCGTTAATGAAAAACTTCCCAAATATAATCCAAAATATAAAACAAGCTCCCGTTTCGTTAATTACAGTCTGTAAACCTGTTTTGCGACTAACTAACGTAGCGGCTTCGGGTAATTTATGCGTCCAATATAAAATAATTCCGCTTAAACGAAGCGTATTGCGTAAAAAAAACACCCTTACCTCCCGATGATTTTAATCATTTTTTAGCAAAGCGAAGCAGGTGCTCCATGAAAAGAACCCTCTGCTCATCAGGGTTCCCGTCTATCATTTAAAGATAAGAGAACAGTAGATCTGGTTCGCCTTTATTTTTGCAAGGGATGTTAAAACAAACCTGGTACTTCCGGGTGGTTTTTTTTTGACTCTGTTTAGCCTTTAATGAAATACGGCGAGGGGGTAGGCATGCCTGAATACGATCTAAATATGAGTGAAAGCCAGGTTATTTTACCAGGATTTGACCCATAGAAGTGCTTATTTATTTCTCCTTTTTAAAACCATGCTGGTTTGCTTTTTTATTGAGAAATACTATCCATACGGGAGCAGTGAGATGCCGATTTTCAACTCATTCTGGCAGGCGGGGTTTGAGGGTGCAGATTTTGTTACACGGCAGGGTCATGCCCTTTCAATGGATGATATTACGGGCCACGGCAGCAGACATCTCGAGGATTACAGGGCGCTTAGCCTCTTTAACATTGCCACGGTAAGAGAGAGTGTTGGCTGGAGACTCGCTGATAAATCAGGTGGTTACGACTTTAGCGCCGTGGCCGCAAAAATGGTGTCAGCAAAGGAGAATAGCGTCCAGATTTGCTGGACAATTTGCCATTACGGCTGGCCGGACGATACCGATTTTTTCTCAGATGAATTTGTAACGCGTTTCGCCCGTCTGTGCGGCGCGCTGGCGGCTTTTTTACGCCCCTGGTATCAGGAGCCGCCGGTCTATTCCCCGATCAATGAAATCTCCTTCACCGCCTGGGGGATCGCGGTAGGTCTGTTTCCCGCCTCCCTTGGGCAAGACATGGACGGCATGCAAATCAAACGGCAGCTGGTTCGTGCCGCGATAGCGGCCTGCGACGCTATATGGGCTGCCGATCCCCGCGCCAGAATGTTGCACTGCGATCCCATTATCCATCTGATTTCTCCCGATAACGACCCAACGGTCGAACAGGAAACTGAGGCGTTGCGCACTGCGCAGTTTCAGGCGTGGGACATGTTAGCAGGACGGCTGGAGCCGGAACTGGGGGGCCATCCACGCTATCTGGATCTGATTGGGGCCAATTATTACCACGACAACCAATGGATGACGGGAAACAACCAGCGCCTCGCCTGGCATCTTGGTGATGGCCGCCGACGACGATTACATACGATGTTACAGGAGCTTTATGAACGCTATCACCGCCCTATTCTGCTTGCCGAAACAAGCCATGTTGGCAGTGGACGTGGCGCCTGGATTAACGACGTCGCCTCTGAAGTCGCTCAGGCTCAGTTGGCAGGCGTTGAGCTGACCGGGATATGCCTTTATCCCATTATTGATCGCCCCGACTGGGAAAATAACGCTGTCTGGCATCACTGCGGTTTATGGGACATCGCGCCCGATAAAGCACGACATCTGAATACCGTTTATGCACATGCCCTTAAGCAAACCCAGGCGCGGCTGGAACATTTTCAACGGCCATCCGGCGCTTTGACCTTCACCGGCACAGAGGAATCAGATATGAATAAAATATATGTATTTAGTCACCTGCGCTGGGACTTTGTCTTTCAGCGTCCACAGCATCTGATGACACGTCTTGCCCAGCACTATCACATCGTCTTTATCGAAGAGCCGCTCTATTCAGCGGATAAACCGGAGCTGAAACTCTCCCGGCCTGCCCCGAACGTCACTGTGGTTCAGCCCCACACGCCATCAAAAGCGCCCGGATTCCATGACGAGCAGATAGCTTTTCTGGAAACGCTCCTGACAGAGCTACGGGAGCCGGACGAAACCCCGGTGGTCTGGTTCTACACGCCGATGGCGCTGCCGCTGTTGAAAGTCTTTACCCCTGCGATCGTCATCTATGACTGCATGGATGAACTTGCCGCCTTTGAGAAAGCGCCTCGCCAGCTGTTGCAGCGCGAATCTGCCCTGCTGACACGGGCAGATATTGTCTTTACCGGCGGCCCCAGCCTGTATGAGGCCAGAAAAGGCCGTCACCCGAATATTCACTGTTTTGCCAGTAGCGTCGATGCGGTTCATTTTGAACAGGCGCTGGATCGGGGAAATCATCACCCGCTGCAGGACGACATTCCTCATCCACGGCTGGGGTACTACGGCGTCATTGATGAACGCATGGATTTATCGCTGATTGCCGCCCTGGCGGACTCGCATCCGGAGTGGCAAATCGTGATGGTCGGCCCGGTAGTGAAGATCGATCCCGCAACCCTGCCCCAACGCAGCAACATTCATTATTGCGGCATGCAGCCTTATCAGGCCCTGCCACAGTTTCTTGCCGGCTGGGATGTGTGCCTGATGCCTTTCGCGCTGAATGAATCCACACGTTTCATTAGCCCGACAAAGGTGCTGGAGTACATGGCCGCGCAGCTGCCGGTGGTCAGCACCGCCATTGCCGATGTCGAAAAACCTTATAGCCACGTTGTTGCCGTCGCTCAGGATCACGCCGCCTTTATCGCCGCCTGTGAACAGGCCCTGGCGCTGCCGGAAGAGACCCGAAAAGCGCAGCAGCAGACAATGCAGAGCATTGTGGCCAGCACCTCGTGGGATAAGACCGTGCAGAGCATGCATGCGCTGATTGAGAGCGCGTTTTCACGCTATCTGGATGCCTCAGCAGGGTCGGTCGCGCCCGGGGATAGCCCCTCTGACGAGGCCAGTTCCGAGCCGGTTTTACGGCTGGTTCCACCAAAACTGGCCCATAGCGAAGTTGAGGAGTGTTTAATCCTCGGCGCCGGGCCAACCGGGCTGAGCGCAGCCTATCACTATGGCGAAGGCGCAACGTTACTTGAGCGCAATGCCACGGTCGGCGGGCTTTGTCGCTCCATTCAGGACAAAGGGTTTACCTTCGATTATGCGGGCCACATTATGTTTTCCGCAGACGAAGACGTGCTGGCGCTGTACAAGACGTTGCTGGGCGACAATATTCACTGGCAGATCCGCGAAGCCTGGGTTTATACCGACGGTGTTTATACACGCTATCCGTTCCAGGGATCGCTTTACGGACTGCCTGCCACGATCGTCAAAGAGTGCATTCTGGGTGCCATCGAGGCGCGCTACGGGACAGGGTCTGATGTGCAAAGCATGACGACCTGCACAGAGAAAACCGCTCAGGGTAAACATCACCACGACTGCTGTGCCGATGGCGCGGTGCCGGACTACATCAGCGCAGACGCGGCAGAAAAAGCGCCGCGAAAAGACAGCTTTGAAGCCTTTATCTACGAGACCTGGGGCAAGGGGATCGCCCGGCACTTTGCCATCCCCTACAATAAAAAATTGTGGACTGTGCCGCTGTCGGAGATGGAGACGTCCTGGCTGGGAGGCCGCGTTCCCCTGCCCGACCTGGAGCAAATTATCGACGGCGCCCTGAATGAGACCGCAAAACCGATGGGGCCTAACGCCCGCTTCGGGTATCCGTTACAGGGCGGTTTCCAGGCGCTGATGAACGGGTTCCTGCCGCATATCAAAGGCCGGATCGAGACCGGGGCTGAAGTAAGTAAAATATATGCCAATCAGCGCATAGTTGCCCTCGCAGATGGACGGCAATACCGCTATGAAAGGATGATCAGCACCCTGGTGCTGCCGGAACTGATTCGTCTTATGGGCGATGAAGTGCCGCCTGAGGTCCGTAAAGCGGCGAAAGGCCTGCGCCACGTCTCTGTTCGCTGCGTGAATCTGGGGATTGGTCGCGACAATCTGACTGACAAACACTGGATCTACTACGCCGGGAAAACGATCTTCCACCGCATATTCGTCCAGGGTAATGCCAGCCCCTTCTGCAGCCCGCCGGGCGGTTGCGGCCTGACCTGCGAAATCAGTTATTCACCGGATAAGCCGCTGCCGGTTGACGGCCAGGCGTTAATCGACCGATGCATTAAGGAGTGCATCGAATGCGGGATCATTTCGGCAGACGATGAGATTATCACCGCCAATCAGATAGATATCCCGTATGCCTACGTGATTTACGATCAGAACAGGAAAGAGAACGTGGAAACGATCCGCAAATGGCTGCTGCTGCATGGCATCACGCTGGCCGGACGTTACAGCGAATGGGAATACTACAATTCAGACCATGCGTTTATCGCCGGGAAAGTGGCGGTCGAGAAAGTCCGCGGATCGGCCTACCGGCATTCTGTTTCCTGACGGCTAAATCATTAACTGTCCAGCTGTCGCCGTTTGCGCTAACGTATTGTTCGCAAACGGCGACGATCGGTCCTCCAATCGCTGTAGAACCAAGGCAAACCGGGCACGATGTTGAGGTGTCTTATTCGTATAAGTTTATTGTATGTTGTAACTACAGACAATTCTGCCGCTGCGCCTGGTCTGTTCTACACTCACTTACACAACACCATCGGGAGAAGATCAGATATGGAGACTCCATTAACACCCCACGAGCTTCATCTCTTCTCGCACATTCTGTGGCAACTCGGCTCGGGTCAGGGCAGCCGCACCCTGCGTCAGGAGACGCTGGAAAATGTCTGCGCCCTGTTACAGGCCGATTTTGCGGCATCCTGCATCTGGTCTTCTCTCTCTAACACCTCACGCCATGGCGTCAGCTGGAACATTGACGACAAAGCGATGCGCGAGCATGCCAGCACCTGGCAATATATCGATCCCATCACCCCACTTCTGCGCGCAAAACAGCGCCCGACGCTGGTTGATGAGGTGATGCCAGCCCGCGAATTATACAAAACGCCCTTTTACCAGCACTTCCTGAAACCCTGCGGGATGCATCACGGGGTGAATGTCTACTTTATACGTGAAGGTGAAGACGTGGGCGATCTGCGCATCTGGCGGGCCAAAGGTGCCCCGCCGTTCGGGCAACGCGAGATCGCGCTGCTGCAGTTGCTGGAGCCCTGGTTTGCCAGAGCCTTACCCAAAGATGACGCGTCACCGGCTTTAACCGCCCGCGAGCAGGAGGTTGTCAATCTGGTCAGTAAAGGCCTGGGGGATAAAGAGGTCGCCCGACTGCTGAACATCAGCTTCACCACCGTTCGCACTCATCTCAATCACGCGCTCAAAAAGCTGGATTGCGCCAACCGCACGGAGTTGGCCTCACGGTTCCGGCATTAATGCCTCCTCAATCCTGAGGATGGCGGGCGCGTTTGGGATTTGCCTAAATGTTGCGGATACCTACAGCCAGGAAACAGCCCATGAAAATAATAACACCCGCAACCCCTGCACCTCTGGATACCCTCTCCGCCGCCGATGCGGCGCAGCTCATCAACGACCGAAAGATAACGAGCGAAGCCCTGGTTCGCGCCTGCTTAGCTCGCATCGATGCGCATGAGAACCTCAACGCCTTTATTACTGTCAATGCGGAACAGGCGCTGGCCCAGGCCAGAGCCTGGGATAAACACCTCTCGGACGGCGGTGCCCCCTTGCCGCTGGGTGGCGTTCCCGTCGCGGTGAAAGACAATATTCACGTCGCCGGTTTGCCCAATACGGCGGGTACGCCTGCGCTGAAAAATTTCGTGCCCAACACCACCGCCCCGGTGATCCAACGTCTTATCGATGCGGGCGCGATCATTATTGGCAAATGCAACATGCATGAGCTGGCCTTCGGCGTCACCGGTTATAACGCGGCGTATCACACGCCTCTGATTAAGGGCGTGCGCAACGCCCACGATGTCAGCCGCATTGCGGGCGGCTCCTCGTCGGGCAGCGCGGTGGCCGTAGCCGCCGGGATGGCTCCGGTGGCTATTGGCACAGATACCGGGGCATCGGTGCGCCAGCCTTGTGCCCTGAATGGCTGCGTCGGTTTTCGCCCCACTACCGGGCGCTATTCGCAGATAGGGATCACCCCCATCTCCCACACCCGGGATACCGCAGGCCCGATGGCCCGCAACGTGGCAGACATTGCCCTGCTCGACAGCCTGATAGCCGGTGGCGACGTGTTAGCCCCTAAACCCGCCGGGACCCTTCGCCTCGGAATTGCGCACTATTTCTGGCAAGCGCTGGATGAAGAGGTCAGCCAACTGGCCCACGCCGCGCTCGACAGGCTGCGCGCTGCCGGGGTCACGCTGGTTAGTGTGGATATGCCCGGGCTTGAAGAGGCCAATGCCGCTGTCTCCTTCCCGGTGGTGATGCACGAGGGCAAACACGATTTGATTGATTATCTGCAGGCGCACGAAACCGGGCTGACGCTGGAGGATATCGTGGCGCACATCGCCAGCCCGGATGTCCGCGCCATCTTTGAGCACGGGATTGTGCCGGCGCTGATCCCGGACAGACACGGGGATCTTATCCCGCTGCCGCCGCTGTATCAGGAGGCGATTTCGCAGGGGCTCGGGCGGTTACTCGCCCTATATGAACAGACCTTTAGCGACCATCATCTCGACGCGCTGATTTTCCCCACCTCGCCGGTCGTCGCCCCGCTGGCGAATGATGAGGTGAGTTCAACAGAAAACTTTGCCCGTTTGATCCGCAATGTGGATCCTGGCAGCAATGCACGACTGCCGGGACTGACCCTGCCGGTCGGGTTTGGTGCCACCAGCGGGCTACCTGTGGGGCTGAAGATAGACGGCTTGCCAGGCTGCGATGCGCAGATTCTGGCGACAGGTGCCACGCTGGAGCGGATTTTGGGGCAGTAGCAAGTCGCGAATTCTCCTGCTAAACAGCCGGGAACCATGAGGGTTATACAGCAGCGTCACCGGAGCCAGAAGCGCAACGCTTATCAGCTGAGCGCGTGGTGTCTCCGGTGATGCTGTCGCCTGATACATCCCGATCGTAGACAGGACGATCCACACATACAACGTAACACCGCGCACCAGAACGAGAACTCACCAGCCTCCCCGCCTACGACAGAAAGTGATACTCGCGCTTAAGCTGCCCCACCAGCACAGCCCCGGTAATGGACAGCAAGAATCGGGGATGTTGCAGATGCAGAGGCCACGTCTCTTGTGTATGCGCGGACCAGAATAATATTCGGCCACCAGCGACAGTATGCAAAAGAGCGGAAACAGGCTGAGCCACTCCCGGCCGGAGCCAAGTCATTGGGATCGTCTGGATCAAACGCCCGTCAATCAGGCAGAACCAGAGCTCGCTTAGCCGCAGACGTAACAGCAGTACGCCGCTGAGAAAAAAGCCGCTCCCAAACAGGATATAGACCGCGTGCCCGCCAACAAATATCAGCCAGCCGCCGGGAATACTGTATGCCAGAACAACCAGTGAGCCGCTCAACACGGCCCGCAGACGAGCTCTTGTCTGTAGCATTGCCCTCCTCTTTTCTTAACTCAGGCAATAAAGCAATCGACGGGCAGGCAAACGAATAAACAGGCGTGCCGTGTTTTAATGAAGAAATTGCTAACATCACTACACTTAACTGGCGACAGGCCACCTGAATACGGAGCAGCGGATGGTTAGCACACATGTTTTTATCGCGGTCAGTCTTGATGGTTACATTGCCCGCCAGGATGGCGATATCGACTGGCTGTTGCAGCGCGATGATCCGACAGAAGATCATGGCTATACAGCGTTCATTGCGGACAAAGAGTGGATCGTTATGGGTCGGGGGAGCTATGAGAAGGTGCTGACCTTTAAGGAATGGCCTTATGACCGCCCAGTGCTGGTACTCTCCCGACAGCTGGCCGATACCCCGGTGCCCGAGGCGCTGAAGGGCAAAGTGCAGTTCTCACGCCACACGCCAAAGGAAGTGCTTAATGACCTGGCAGCGCAGAATGTACAGCGCGTCTATCTCGATGGCGGGCAAGTGATTCAGTCGTTTCTGCGTGAAGGATTAGTCGCCGATATCGTTATCACTACCGTTCCGGTCCTGCTGGGTTCGGGAAAACCGCTGTTCGGTTCCCTGTCCCGGGATATCAATCTGACATTGTTATCCAGCCGCAGCTTCCCTTCAGGTCTGGTGCAGTCGCACTATCGGCTGATGTCATAGCTGACAGGGATAGCGACGACCAACACTCACACGAGTAGCACTCACCGTTAAAAATTGACTTGCCTCCGAATAGAACGAAAATAAACGTTCCCGGCGACACACTATAGAAATGGAGTCTATCATCGCCTGCTCACGTCATTTTCAGCTTACGACCCGGCTTAAACGTTCAGGTGCCCTGATCGCGGGGGCATTATTGCTGGTCAGTTGCAGCTCTACGCCGCCAAAATCGCTGGTTACTCCGCTGCCGCCGGTGGCTAAACATCCCCTGCCGGATAAAACAGGCCGACATGAGCCGGTGCGTGGCGTCTGGCTGGCTACCGTCTCCCGCCTCGACTGGCCGCCCCTGGAGTCGGTGAACGGTCGCCCTGCCGCATCGCGGATCGCTATGCAGCAAAAGGCGCTGACCGATAAGCTGGATAACCTGAAAAGTCTCGGGATTAATACCGTATTCTTCCAGGTCAAACCGGACGGTACAGCCCTGTGGCCGTCAAAGATTTTGCCGTGGTCCGATATGCTTACCGGCAAAATCGGTGAAGATCCCGGCTATGACCCGTTGCAGTTTATGCTCGATGAAGCGCACAAGCGCGGGATGAAGGTCCACGCCTGGTTTAACCCTTATCGCGTCTCCACCAATACCCGCCCCGGCACGGTCGCGGAGCTGAACCGTACCCTGTCGCTAAATCCGCCGAGCGTGTTTGTTCTGCATCGGGAGTGGATCCGCACCGCAGGGGATCGCTATGTTCTCGACCCGGGTATTCCTGAAGCGCGGGACTGGATCACCAGTATCGTGGCCGAAGTGGTGTCGCGTTACCCGGTGGACGGCGTGCAGTTTGATGACTACTTCTATACCGAAACTCCCGGCTCGATGCTGAATGACAGCCAGACGTACCGCCAGTATGGACAGGGTTTTGACTCGAAAGCCGACTGGCGCCGTGATAATACCCAGAAGTTGATTGCTCAGGTCTCGCGTACCATTAAACAGCTCAACCCTAACGTCGAGTTCGGCGTCAGCCCGGCAGGAGTATGGCGTAACCGCTCCCACGATCCGGCCGGGTCCGACACACGGGGTGCCGCGGCGTATGACGAGTCCTTTGCCGATACCCGCCGCTGGGTGCAGCAGGGTTTTCTGGACTATATCGCCCCGCAGATCTACTGGCCGTTTTCCCGGGATGCAGCGCGGTATGACGTGCTGGCGAAATGGTGGGCCGGGGTGGTGAAACCAACCCATACCCGCCTCTACATTGGCGTTGCGCTGTATAAGGTGGGCGAGCCGTCAAGCAAAGAGCCAGACTGGACGGTGAAAGGCGGCGTGCCGGAGCTGAAAAAGCAGCTTGACCTGAACGAATCCGAGCCGCACATCGACGGCACGATTTTGTTCCGCGAGAACAACCTTAATCAGCCTCAGGCGCAGGAGGCGGTTCGGTATCTGAGAACCCGCTGGGGGTCCTAGCGCCTGATGCCGGGTATCTGTGTTATTCGTGCCGGTGTTAATGTCCCTTTGCAGGCAAAACGGTGCATTCCGTAACGGGACCGTAATCATATCCCTGAACGGTGAAGTTCGGGAAATCAGTCACTGTGACCATGCTGTCAGACTGATAACTCGGGGGAGCATTATTGCGGAGCTGGGCTTCATTTTCCCGGGCCAACTCCGCTGAAAAGGGGCTGGTCACACTGATGCTGTTCGGATCAACGGTATGTAGCTGCCCCGTTTCGTCTGTGGTGATACTGAGCCGATAGCGTTGTGTGATGTAAGAGGTGGTTTTGCCTTTGGCTATAAAGGTTGTGATGACCTGAAATACCCGGGTGTCACCCTGATTAGCGATCACGGTCATGCTGTTTTTGTAATCCAGGATGACGGGCTTATTATCCGCAACGATCGTTATCGGAACATGACAAATAACCTGAGCACCCGGCTGTTGTACGGCATTTAAGCGCAATACCTCTTCATGCGAGGCTGCATGGACAATCGTTGGGGCCAACAGGAAGATAAAAACCGCGAAGGCTCTGCACATGAGTATATTTCCCTTATTTATAATTTTCTTCCAATGTACCTGTCGCGTTTATTCATTGAAAGGCTCCCTTTACGCCCCTACCCAAACGGGGAGCAAAGAGGCTTCTCCACCTTATAGGCTGCGTTCCCCTGGCAGAGTATGCGCTTCAGGCTGAGAACCACTCTCCAGCTGCCGGATTGCCGGTACCAGACTGGCCCCTGCCGTGGCGATCACCACCGCCAGGGCTGAAACCAGCAGCACGTTGCTGGTGCCGTACTGAATCGCCAGCGGGCCAGCGATAAGTTCACCAAAGGGAATGGCCACAAACGACCCTACCGCGTCATAGGCATAGACCCGCGCCAGTTTTTCCGGGGGAATGTGGGTTTGCAGAGACTGCGCCCAGGCGACGCCAAACAGCCCAAAGGTGACGCCAGCCATAAAGAACGCGGCGATAAGCCAGGGCGTGGTAGCCAGCTGGCTCAGCATGAAAATGGGTAAGGCGCAAAACGACATCAGCATCACCCCAATGAAGAGGTCGCGGCGAGGACGCCAGCGCAGCGCGAGGGATGATCCGACGATCAGACCGATACTTTGGGCGGCAATGATAAATCCCCAGTGTGCCCGCCCAAATGAAGCATCCGCAATCACTGGCCCCAGCACCATCATCACGCCGCTGAAGGCCGCATTAATAATGGTGAACTGGACGACGATAGCCCAGACCCAGGCCCGGCTGGCGAACTCCTGCCATCCCTCTTTCAGGTCATGCAGGATATTGCTTTGCGATGAACCGGTTTCGACGGGCTGCACGCGAATGAAATGATAGAGCGGTGCCGCGGCGGCGAAGCCCAGCGCATCAATGGCCAGCCCCCAGCCGGGACCGACTGCGCTGATTAAAATACCGCCCAGCGACGCGCCAATTACCGTCCCACCGTAAATACCGGCCTGCAGAAAGGCGTTGGCCTGACGCAGATTGTGGGCGGGAACCGTCTGGGGGATGAGCGCAGATGAGGCCGGTAAAGCAATGCCGGCAGCAGCGCCATTGATGGCGCCAAGCAAGGCCAGTCCGATGACCGTCGCAGACCCGTCCAGTACCGACCAGGCCACAATAGCCTGTGAAAGGGCCGCCACCACGGAAGAGGCAACTAACACCCGGCTACGGGAATAGCGGTCTGCTAACACCCCGCCCAGCAGCAGGAAAAGTACGTTGAAGATCGACCGGGACGCGACAACGATACCCAGATCGGAGACCGACCCCCCGATATCCAGCACCGCAAAAGCTAAGGCGATGGGGGCGATACCATTCCCCAGCACGGTGAGGAAGCGAGCAGAAAACAGATAGCGAAAGGCAGAGGAATGAAAGGCACGGACGTTTTTATGAGGCGTTTTCATGGAGTCAATGGCATCGGGTTCGGGAGAGGCATTATAACGGAACAGCGTTTCAAAAACATCCGTTCGCGGTTAAACCCTCACATGATGGCTGGTTAGTGCGCCATTGACGTAGCGATGGATCATCAGCCCCGGCGCGTCCTCGGCGGGAGGAACCCGCTCGCTACCAAACCAGACCGGATTGGCCGGGCACACGGAGGCACAAATATGTGCTGGTATGCCGGCAAACATCCCGGCCACCGGTCTGTGTACGTGTCCTGAAGCCACCGCAAGCGGTCTGGTCGCCGCGCGGTGAATCAGGGCCTCCAGCCGATCCAGCCCCCTGCACAGGGTCTGATCCAGTGTCGGTATGCCGCAGGCAAAAACATGATGATGCAGGAACAGAATGGATGGCAGCGCGTCGGCCCGGTTAAGCTGCTTCTCCAGCCAGCCCAGATGCTCTGTCACGGAGCCGTGATCGTGCCCCTCCACCGTTGTATCAAGACCCATCAGACGCAGACCACCAACCTCCAGAACGGCATGCAGCGCGCCATAACAGGCATCCTTTACCTCTGTCTCATCGCGCCATACCGCGCGCATAAGGCGACGATTGTCTGAGTTACCCGGCAGTATTAAAGAAGGATAATGCTCCTCAGCCAGACGGGCGGCGATCTGTTGATACCCCTCAAGCCAATCGTTGTCGGTTAAATCCCCGGAAAGCACCAGCGCGTCAGGCTGGAGTTGTCTCAGCCACCTGAGTACCCGGTCAAAGCGGGCCAGATGATCGTTATCGGGAGCGGCATGAATATCTGAAATCTGGGCTATCAACATCGCGTTTTCCTTAAGCCTGGGAACCCGTCAAGGCGCTTGCTGGCCCCCTGCTTTTCTTGTACCCTCCCCGCTTTTAACCCCTTGCCAGAATATAAAAGGATGCCTGTGACAGCACACCCTTCTAAAGATCCTTTGCATGGCGTCACGCTGGAGATGCAGATCAATGCCCTGGTGGCGCGCTACGGTTGGGCGCAGCTGGGTAAGCTGATTAAAATCAACTGCTTTAACAGCGATCCCAGCGTCAAATCCAGCCTCAAATTTTTGCGCCGCACCCCGTGGGCACGCGCCGAAGTCGAAGCCCTCTATCTTGACTCCCTGGACGATCCCGCGCCGACCGACGTCGACGACGAGACCACCAGCCCGTGGGAAAGAGCACGGGCTGGCAAGTAACCCCGCGCGTTATGGCCGCCGTAACAGCACGATGCTGCGGCCTGGCAGCGGGAAATCAGTATCCGGAAGCACTGCCTGCCCCATCTGCTCATCCCCTGCCGTACTCAGCTCCAGCACCCAGCCATCCTGACCGCATTCCGGGATTCGGAAGGGCACCGACCCCTCGTAGGGGTTGATTAACAGCAGCACCTCCTGCCAAATTCCCGGCTGATCGTGCAGATCGGGCCGGGTGAGATACAGCCCAAGGGTCGTCCCCTCGTCCCAGTGCTCCGGCAACTGTGGCCCGCCACCCGCGTTAAACCACTGGATCTCCATTCCGTCACGCCAGCTTTCGCGGCGTAACAGCGGCTGGCTGGTGCGCAGCTCAATCAGATGTCGGGTGAACTTGCGCAGCGCCTCGGCGCTTTCCGGGAGGTTTTCCCAGTGTACCCAGCTGATCTCACTGTCCTGACAGTAGCCGTTGTTGTTACCCAACTGGCTACGGCCAAACTCATCCCCCGCCAGCAGCATCGGCGTGCCGTGAGAGAACAGCAGCGTGGTCAGGAAGTTACGTTTCTGCTGTTCACGCAGGGCGTTGATCTGCTCATCGTCGGTTGGTCCTTCAACGCCATAATTCGATGACCGGTTATCATTGTGGCCGTCGTTATTGTCCTCGCCGTTGGCTTCGTTGTGCTTCTCGTTGAAGGAGACCAGGTCGTTCAGGGTAAACCCGTCGTGAGCGGTAATGAAGTTGATGCTGGCCCACGGGCGACGCCCGCGCTGGTCATACAGATCTCCGGAGCCGAGCAGGCGTGCGGCAAAATCGGACGAGACGTTATCGCCGCGCCAGTACTCGCGCACGGTGTCGCGGTATTTATCATTCCACTCGCCCCAGCCCGGCGGGAAGCCCCCGACCTGATAGCCACCGGGGCCGATGTCCCACGGCTCGCCAATCAGTTTGAGCCGCGAGAGGAGCGGATCCTGCATCATGGCATCGAAGAAGCCGCCGCGCTGATCGAACCCTTCCGGCTCGCGGCCAAGAATGGTGCCGAGGTCAAAACGGAAGCCGTCAATGTGCATCGACTCTGCCCAGTAACGCAGGGAATCCATCACCATCTGCAGCACCCGTGGGTGCGAGGTATTCACCGTGTTACCTGTACCGGTGTCGTTCACATAGTAACGGTGCTGACCGGCAATCGTGCGGTAGTAAGAGAAGTTGTCGATCCCCTTGAATGACAGCGTCGGGCCAAGCTCGTTACCCTCGGCGGTGTGGTTATACACCACGTCGAGGATCACCTCGATACCGGCATCGTGGAAGGCGCGCACCATGTCGCGGAAGCCCTTGATGCCGTTCGGGCCGCCGTAGCGTGACGCCGGGGCGAAGAAGTTAAGGGTGTTATAGCCCCAGAAGTTTTTCAGCCCGCGATCCAGCAGATGCTGATCGTCCGGGAAAGCATGCACCGGCAACAGTTCAACCGACGTAATGCCAAGACTCTTGATGTAATCCACCGTCGCTTTGTGCCCCATCCCTTCGAAGGTGCCGCGCAATTCAGGCGGGATCGCCGGGTTAAGCTGGGTAAAGCCTTTCACATGGGTTTCGTACAAAATGGTGCTGGACCAGGGCACCGCCGGGCGGTGCGGGTCCTGACCGTCGAACACCCGCGGGTCAACAACCCGGCATTTTGGGGTATAAGGCGCGCTGTCGCGGGTATCAAAGCTAAGATCAAGCTCGTCATGCCCCAGCTCATAACCAAAATGGGCGGGGTTCCAGATAAGCTCCCCGGTCAACGCCCGGGCATAAGGGTCAATCAGTAACTTATGCGGGTTAAAGCGGTGGCCATTTTCAGGATCGTAAGGGCCATAGACGCGGTAGCCGTACAACGCACCCGGTTTCAGATCCGGGACATAGCCGTGCCAGACTTCATCGGTGTATTCCGGTAACTCGAGACGGGCTATTTCAGATTTACCACTCGGGTCAAACAGACACAGCTCAACACGTTCGGCGCAGGCGGAAAAGAGGGCAAAATTCACCCCTTTGTCATCGTAATTCGCCCCAAGGGGATAACTTTGCCCCGCCTGAATTTCATAAATTTTGTCATATGCCATAGAGTCTCTCCCTCGAACAGTAATAATCATCAGCCGCAGGCCAGTAACACCCGCCAGCAATCCTGTGCTTCATTCAAATGCAGGCTTTCGCCTAAGGTCAGGGTTTCACCACTGAAACAATCCCGGTAGCGGCGCCCGGCTAGTTCGGGAGGAAGAACCACCTCTGTCGCGCCCCACAGGGCCGCCCCGGTAACAGGAAACGTCTGTGCGGCGTTCGCCAGCGCCAGCCGCGGTGCTACCACAATCAGCACGTCATCGTCATCGACGCGGGCGTAGGCAATCGCCTTATCCGCCCGTTCGCCACGGGTCAGCAGCGCAACATAGCTGCCCAGGCGGAACAGCGCCGGTTTGCGCTGGCGCAGATGCAGTAGCGTGCGGGTGACCGACAGCTTCAACTGCCCGTCCAGCCAGCTCGCCTCCTGGGCGGCAATATGAGGGTCTACCGTATCCAGCTGCTGACGAAGCTGGTCGAAATCTGGCTCGCGGCGGTTATCAGGATCGACAAGGCTAAAATTAAGCCCCTCGCTGCCCTGATAAACATCCGGCACCCCCGGTGCGGTAAGTTTGATCACCGTCTGGCTCAGGCTGTTCACCAGCCCGGCGCGAATAAACGGACGTAACGAGGAACTGAAGTCCTGCAGGAAGTCCTGATTGTCCGGGGACAACAGATGGCGGGCATACTCCAGTACCACCGTTTCATAAGCTTCGTTGCTGTCCACCCAGTCGGTGCGCAGCTTGGCCTCGCGCAGCGCCTTCTCGACAAAAGCCAGGAAGCGCTCTTCCAGGGCATTCAGCCCCGCCGCATCCTGCGGGTCCAGCTCCGGCGGCCAGACACCCGCCAGCGCCTGATAGAGCATCCAGGTATCGGCACCGCGCGGCGCCGTGCCATCATTCAGAAAGCGAACGTGGGTCTGGTTTAGCTGCTGCCAGCGGGCCACGCATTCCGCCCATACCTCCGGCGCTTCGGTCAGGGAATAGAGCCGGGCGCGGGCATCTTCTCCACGTTTGGTGTCGTGGGTCGAGGTGCCGGAAAGCGCATCCGGCTGACGGTCACGTCGCGCGGTCATCTCGGTGTGGAAGCGCGTCAGCGAGAAAGCCTGCGGCACCGGCTCGGCTCCCACCTCGTTGAGCGCCAGATCCATGTGCTGACGGAAAAACAGCGTATCTTCCACCGACTTCGCCATCAGCGGCCCGGTCAGCTGCTGGAAACGGGTGCGGAAATGCGTGGCAGTATCGCGGGCCTCCTCAGAGACTTCGCCGGTCAAAATACGCATCAGCAGCGCGATGGCGTCAGGATCGGCGCTGATCGTGGCGACCACGCTGTTCAGCAGGCGCACATCCGCGGCTGACATCCCCTGCGCCGTGCCGTAGGTGCGGTACACCGGGAAGGCCACCAGCAGCTCGCGCAATGCCAGCCGCAGAGGCTCCTCTTCCACCTGGACGCCTTCCGTTTCGGAAAGGGTTTTCGCCAGCTTCAGCAGAGTGGAAAATTCCCCGGCGAAGTTTCTGTCCACCATCAGCAGCCGCGCGTCGCGCAGTTCGTCGTGCATATCGACCGGGCGGCCCATCACCTTGTCATAGGCCTGGCGCAGGCTGTCGATTTTGTCGTCATCTATCAGCACCTCTGACAGCGAGGCGATAAATTCGTAGCCGGTGGTCCCGGAGATCGGCCAGTCGGTGGGCAGGTTCTCGCCCTTACTGAGGATCTTCTCTACCGTGATATAGCAGTCGGCACCTGCCTCCTGACGCAGACGTTGCAGGTAGGCTCGCGGGTCGGCCAGCCCGTCCACGTGGTCAATACGCAGCCCGTCCACCGCTCCCGAACGCACCAGGGCGAGGATCAGGGCATGGCTGTCATCAAACACCGCGTCGTCTTCAACCCGCACGCCCACGAGGCCAGTGATTTCGAAGAAGCGACGCCAGGAGAGTTCGTTCGGCGCATCTCGCCAGCTGGTAAGCCGCCACGGCTGCTGGTCGTGCAACCGGCTGATAGCCGCGGGATCGCTGAGGCTCAACACCTCCTCTTCGCGCCCTTGCCAGCTGTCGGGCGTCAGCGGGTAGAAGTTTTCGAAATAGGCCAGCGCGGGTTTGCCGGTGTTGGGATCGCGCTGCACGCTGATCTCACCGTTCGCCAGCACCACTTCAAAATCATCCCCCAGAAACGGCAGCGTCAGACGGCGCGACCAGTCGATATCAAAATGACGGGCGTAGCGACTCTTTTCCCCATGCTCAATCACATCACGCCACCAGGCGTTTTCCAGCGAGGTGGACATGTGGTTCGGCACAATATCAAGGATCAAACCCAGCCCGGCCGCCTTCAGGGCGCTGACCAGCCGCTCAAAACCGGCCCGGCCTCCGATAGAGGGGTCAATCTCGTTAGCATCGGTGACGTCATAACCGTGCGTCGAATCCCGGGCGGCAGTAAATATTGGCGAAGCATACAGATGGCTGATGCCGAGCTGTTGCAGATACGGCACCAGACTGGCGGCACGATCGAAGGTCATGCCGTTACGAAACTGAATACGCCAGGTCGCTGTGGGGATCATCAGGTCGGTTCTCCTTGTGCAAAACGTACAATAACGGTGTTCGCGAGCAGTTCCGTGCGGCCTTCAGGCCAGGCAAACAATGTTTCACCCGCTATCTCGGGCATCGTCTGCGGCTGATCACCCGTATTAAGTGCCAGCGACAGCGTACCCTGTATAAATATCCAGCTCACCACCACGCAACCCGGGGCCGTTTTTATCACCCTGCCATTCCCGCCCTGTGCGCCGGCCAGCAACGGCACAATAGCCCACTGGCGCAGCTGCAACAGCTGCTGGGTAAAGCGCAACCAGTTCTGGCCGTCAGGCTGGTTGAGTTTGTCCCAGTCGAGTTTCGAACGGGCAAAGGTCTCAGGGGCATTGGGATCCGGTACGGTCTCATCGTGATCGCTGAACTCTTTCGCGCGCCCTTCCCGCACCGCCCGCGCCAGGTCTCCGTGAAAATCGGTAAAGAACAGGAACGGCTGGGTTTCACCGAACTCCTCCCCCATAAACATCAGCGGGATATGCGGCGACAGCAGCAGCGCAGCCATCAGTACCCGGGTACGCTCTTCCCCGATGAGACTCAACAGGCGATCGCCCTGAGCACGATTACCAACCTGATCGTGATTCTGGATGAAATCGACGAAGGCCGCTGGCGGTTGAGCGGTACTTTTCACACCCCGGATTTCACCGGTTTGCGGGGAACGTTCCCCCTGATAAGCAAAGCCTTCCGCCAGCGCCCGCGCCACCCATTGTTCGGGTTTTTCAGCAAAATCCTGGTACCAGGCATGGGTTTCACCGCTGGCCATGACGTGGACGGCATTGTGCAGATCGTCATTCCACTCCCCGGTGAACAACGGCACGCTGCCGTCCTCCTCACGCGGATGAAGAAACACCACGTTGCGGCTGTCTTCGGTGGTCAGATGCACCGGCCGGTCGGTAATGGCAGCGCGAATGCGGGTGGCGATCTCAATTAACACGTGCGGCTCGGAGGTGTCTTCGATCTGGTCGATGGCGTCAAAGCGCAGGCCGTCGAAGCGGAACTCCGTCAGCCAGTACAGCGGCGCATCGACAATAAACTGACGCACCGGGGCCACGTCATAGGCGATGCCGTTCCCCCACGGGGTCATGCGTTCCGGGTGGAAGAAGTCCGGGGCCAGCTTCGGCAGGTAGTTACCCTCCGGTCCGAAATGGTTAAGGACAATATCCAGCACCACCGACAGCCCCAGACCATGGGCGGTATCGACAAAGGCTTTCAGCTCATCCGGCGTACCGTAGGCACTGTGCGGGGCATACAGCAGTACGCCGTCGTAACCCCAGCCACGGTTACCTCCGGCCTGGGAGACCGGCATCAGCTCAATCATGGTAATGCCGAGCGAGGCCAGGTACGGCAGTTTGTCGGCGGCCGCGCGGAAGGTGCCCTCAGGGGTAAAGGTCCCGATATGAAGCTCATAGACCACGCTCTCTTCCCAGGGGCGGCCTTGCCAGTGGGTATTGCGCCAGACATAGCTGTGAGGATCGCACACCAGCGAAGGGCCGTTGACATCCCCTTGCTGCGCGCGGGAGGCCGGATCGGGTACTGCGGAGCCGTCAGGCAGGATAAAACTGTACGCAGAACCTGGGGCAACGTTGTTGACCGTCAGTTCAAATCCGCCGTCGCCGGTCGGGTTCATCGGCAGCGTTTCGTCATTCAGGCGCAGGGTTACGTGCTGCTGACCGCTGGCCCACAGATGAAAGCGAACGTTGTTCGCATCGCTATATTCACAACCCCAATACCTAATAGATTTAGCAGTCATTCCATCACCTCGTTTGACCCGTGATCCTCGGGTTACCTGCGTTTATCACTAAGCAGAGGGAAAAAGAGAAAATGCGCAGGCATGACGCCGCGCATGAACTTCAAGCATAGACCAGGAAAGTAATGTGAGATGAGTCACTTCGACAGGAACAGAAGGAGGGAGATAAATCCCCTCTCCCCGTTGAGGAGAGGGTCAGGGCGAGGGAGAACCGGCCGCACCCGCAAGCCGGAAGCAGTGCTCTTATGTTATGCCGGTTCCGGCAGTCTGAAGCTGGCGATGCTCTGGGTAAGATGCTTCGCCTGCTCTTCCAGCGAGGCGGCAGCGGCCGCAGACTCCTGCACCAGGGCGGCGTTTTGCTGGGTCACGCCATCCATCTCGGTCACCGCCTGGCCGACCTGGCCGATCCCGCGGCTCTGCTCTTCCGAGGCCACCGAGATCTGCTCCATCAGCGCGTTCACTTTATTGACCGAGTTAATGATGGCATGAATCACTTCTCCTGAGCGATTCACGAGCTGAGAACCGTTTTTCACGCTGGAGACCGACTGGGCGATCAGGTTTTCAATGTCCTTCGCCGCCACGGCGCTCTTCTGCGCCAGGGTACGGACTTCGGTCGCGACCACCGCAAAACCGCGCCCTTGTGTGCCGGCACGGGCGGCTTCCACCGCGGCATTCAGCGCCAGGATATTGGTCTGGAAGGCGATGCTGTTGATCACGCTGGTGATGTCTTCGATACGCTGGGAGTTGGCCGCGATGGTGTTCATGGTCTCGATCACCTCGCGGGTTACCGCCTCCCCGGTGCGGGCGTTGTTCACCGCATCCTGCACCAGCTTACCGGCCTGATACACATTGTCGGTGTTATTGGCAACGGTGGCGCTCAATTGCTCCATGCTGGCGGCGGTTTCCGTCAGGGCTGAAGCTTGTTGCTCGGTACGTGAGGCCAGGTCGATGTTGCCCGAGGCGATCTCCTGCGAGGCGTAGTTAACGGTACGGCAGGCTTCGCGCACCTGAGAGATGGTCTCCAGCAGGGCCAGACGCATCTGCTCCATCGACCCCATCAGCAGATCGATTTCGTTATTCGAACCCGCCTTCTGCGGCACGGCTTCCGTCAGTTGTCCGGCGGCAATCTGGCTGCAGTGTTCCCGGGCGAGGTTGATTGGAGCAAACACATACCGCTTCATCAGGACGCTCACCCCGATAATCACCACCACAAAGAGCGCGGCAAAGGCGGCAATAATGGTTAAGCCGGAAGCAAAATGGGTGCGCGCATCGTCATTCAGCTGCTTCGCATATTTCTGATGCACAGACAGTACCTGATCGAGAACGATTTCATACTGGCGGTCGAGCCGGGAAATCTGCGGGATCAGGGCATTGAATTTTGCCGCATCGTGCGCCGAGGCCGCGTCGATCAGCGGGGACAGGCCTTCATTGCGATAGGCGAGCCAGGCGTCGTCATAGTCCTTCACTAACGGGGCCTCATCTACCAGGCGCGGCGCGTCGTTAAAGGCGGCGAAAGCGCCATCCGCTTTGGTGAGGGCAAGTTTTACCGAGTCCAGCTTCTCCGCAAGACCCGCAGTATCGCCACTCTCGACCTGCTTCATGTACTCCATGACCCGCACGCGCAGGGTACGGCTGTGGTTAATAGGATCGATGATGGATAACACCACCTGAATCTCTTTATTCACGTTATCCAGAGAATCATTGCTTTTAATGGCCAGCCAGACGTTGGTTGCGGCGCTGGCAACAAAGAAAAACAGTAAGGCAAGAAGAATGGCAAGGGACGACTTTTTTAACGACATAACTACCTCAGAAATAAAACGGTCTGAAGTGTTATCGGCATTTACCCCTTAATATTGAATTAAAGTTATTTATTTATGCGAACATCAATAATGTCGTTAATACTTATTTAAATCATTATATTGCGCAACAGGGCCGGATATTTCGGCCCTGTTAAACATTGAGATTTTTTATCTGTTTAGCGCTTGATTATCTGTTGCAGCGTTAATCGCTCAAATATTCATCACGGGTAAATTGCGGCCAGTGAATTTCTCCCACACCATTTAATTTAGGCCGGGCGAATAAAAAGCCCTGAAAACGCTTGATGCCTGCCGACTCCAGCCAGCACCACTCTTCGATTTTCTCGATGCCCTCTGCCACCAGCGCAATCTCCATATCGGTACAGCAGCTGATGATCGACTTCACAATCGCCTGCTTCGGGCCGCTTAAATGAATGTTGCTGACAATCTCGCGATCGATTTTTAGCTTATCCGGCTGGAAACGGGTCAGCAGCGACAGCCCGGCATAGCCTGACCCAAAATCGTCAATGGCCAGGCCGATCCCCGCCGCCCTTAATTGTTTGATGGCGCTATTAAACTGGTTAAACCCGGAGATCATTTCGTTTTCGGTCACTTCAATCACCACCTGCTCCGGCTGCAAACCGTGGGCGAGGATCTGATCCATCAGAAAATCGACGGCGTGGGGCACATTCACCAGCGACATCGGCAGCAGGTTAATGGCAATTTTATGATCGCCAATGTCGATCTTCTCTGCCAGCGCAAAGGCATAGGCTTTGGTCAGCAGATCGACCTCGTACACTTTGTCCTGATCGAGAGCGTTAAAGAACCGCTCCGGGCTACCGCCGTCGTTACCGCGAATAAGCGCCTCAAGCGAGGAGATTTTTCCCTCGGTGGGTTCCACGATCGGCTGCAGGGCAAACTGGCAAATTTGATTCTCAATCAGCCCGTTAATGGTTTTGCCGAAAGGCATATGCTCCGGGACCATCGTCCATTTTTCAGGCCGGAAGTTTAACTCACCCGCCGTCTTTTTGGGCTGGATAATAAAAGTCTGAATGAATTTAAATACCCGGTCTTGCGCCGCCAGATAATTGTCCAGCTTGCTGTAGCGCAATACCGAAGACAGGACCGATTTTGGCGTGTCAACCCGCAGATCGAACAGCAGCATACCGACGTTTTCGAAGCGTCGGCGCGGGCCGTAATCACGCATCAGTTCCACCACGCTGTCGTGACGCTTGTCCTTGCTGATGCGTGCGAATAACGTCTCAATGACCTCTTCAGACCCTTCGAGGATCTGCAGGAAATCGCTCCCGTTAAACAGCAGAATGCCCGTGACATCCAACAGGGTATTGCTCTGTTTGGCCTTTTCAACAAGTGCGAGGAGGGATAAGGATTTACAGGACGGATTTAACTGGCTTTTGTAGATGAGAGTGGTCAGCACAGCTATTGTTCCCGAAAGATGGTTAGGCTTTTTAAACACTTGTTTAGCATACATTACATTCATGGACTAATAGTATTAAAAAGATATATCAGCAAAGAAACGATTCGGCTCAAAAATAATCAAAGTGCCGGTTAAATGTCGGCGGAGGTGTTGATGAAACGAACGTTGTGGCTGCTGCTCTGTTTGCCGGGGTATGCGCTGGCCGCTCCGCTGGTGCCTCCCGTTGGTTTTACCCAGCCGTTACCGCACACGGCATCGGGCGGCTGCGTGACCCTGCCCGCGCCCTACACCGCCCCCCTGACGTTGCGCAGTAAATATGAAGGATCCGACAGCGCCCGCGCCACGCTCAATCCGCAGGCCGAACAGGCATTTCGTGCCGCGACTAAGCCCATCGTCGGGTTTGAACGTGGGATCTCGAACATGGTCTGGCGCTATAAACAGAGCGGGGATCCGCGAACCTTACATTGTATTCTGGAGGGCTACGCGACATGGGCCAACGCCGGGGCGTTACTCTCCGGGCAAACCAGCCACACCGGCCGCGCAATGCGCAAATGGGCGCTGGCGACGCTGGCCAGCAGCTGGCTGGAGCTAAAGTTTACCCCCGGAACTTCCCTTGCCGGGCAGCAGACCACTGAACGCTGGCTGGGCCAGCTGGCGGATCGGGTGGTACAGGAGTGGGATGGCCTGCCGCTGAAAAGCACTAATAACCACAGCTACTGGGCGGCATGGGCGGTCATGGCCAGCGCCGTGGCGCTCGACCGTCGGGATCTGTTCGCCTGGTCGTTGAAAGAGTACCGCATCGCCGCCGGACAGATTGCCGCCGACGGCACGCTGGCAAACGAACAACGCCGTCGCGAGCGGGCGCTGGCCTATCATAATTATGCCCTGCAACCGCTGGTGATGATCGCCAGTTTTGCCGCGGCGAATAAGGTGGATGTAACGCAGGAGAACCATGGCGCGCTGGCGCGGCTGGTGAACTATGTGTTGCAGCAGAAGGATGCCGATCTCGAATGGCTGGAACCCTGGTGTGCCCTGTCTCACTGCAGTTCAGTGACACTGTCACGCCTGGATGCCAGCCGTCCGTTACAGGATCGCCGCCTCGGCGGCAATCTTACCCTACTCTATCAGCGTTAAATCTGCGCCATCCCGCCATCCACAAACAGCTCGGCGGCGTTGATAAAGCTGGCGGCATCGGAGGCGAGGAACGCCACCACTTTTGATACCTCTTCCGCTTCGCCAATGCGTCCCAGTGGGACAGTCGCGGCTAACGCATCAAACAACCCCTGGCGCTGATCTTCCGGCACCAGATCTCCCAGACCTGGGGTTTTAATCGGGCCAGGGCTGACCACGTTGACCCGGATCCCGCGCCCCTGTAAATCCAGCGCCCAGGAGCGGGCAAAATTCCTCACTGCCGCCTTGCTGGCACTGTAGACGCTGAAGTTAGCAGTGCCTTTGATGGAGACAGTCGAGCCGGTAAGGATCACCGACGACCCGGAGACCAGCAGCGGCAGTGCTTTCTGCACGGTAAAGAGCACACCGCGTACGTTAGTGGCAAAGATACGGTCAAAATGTTCTTCTGTGATGGCACCCAGCGGCAGCATATCGCCACCCCCCGCGTTGGCATACAACACATCCAGCCGCCCGGCCTGTTCCGCGATCTGCGCATAAACGGTATCGAGATCCTCAAGGCGTGAGGCGTCGGCGCGGATGCCGGTGACCTGCCCGCCCAGGCTGGCGACGGCGTTATCCAGCTCTGCCTGACGACGTCCGGTGATGTATACCTTCGCGCCCTGAGCGGCCAGCTCTTTGGCGGTTGCCAGACCGATTCCGCTGGTACCACCGGTGACGAGAGCGACTTTACCTGCTAATACTGTGTTCATCTGATTTACCTTGTCTGTTGTTGGTGTGGATGCACTGTACCGCTTGCGGGATTAGGGAAAAATCAGCAAAAATGGAAATCACTTTTTCCCTGTGGCAATAATCCACCCGTTCGTGAGCGCCTCCCGATGGATCAGTTAATGGCAATGCGCGCCTTTACGCGCGTCGTGGAAACCGGCAGTTTTACCCGGGCAGCAGACTCGCTGAACATGCCCATCGCCACGCTCAGTAAACTGGTCAAGGCGCTGGAGGCGCATCTGGGCGTGCGGTTGTTACAGCGCACCACCCGACGGGTGACGCCCACCCCGGAAGGACAGGACTATTACGAAAAAGCCCGGCGGGTGTTAATTGACATCGAAGATATCGACACCTCGTTCAGCGCGATCAAACAACAGCCGCAGGGTCATTTGCGTATTGATGTGGGTGGTTCGACGGCGCGGGACGTACTTATCCCGCTGCTGCCAGACTTCATGCGCCGTTATCCCGACATCCGCATCGACCTGGGGGTGGCCGACCGTCCGGTGGATTTAATCAGTGGCAATGTAGACTGCGTGATCCGCGGCGGCGCGCTGGGGGACTCCACGCTTATTGCCCGGCATATCGGCAATGCAGAGATGGTCACCTGCGCCACCCCGGACTATCTGAAGCAGCACGGGATCCCCGCCTACCCGGAGGAGCTGCGCAATGGTCATAAGCTGGTGAGTTATCTCTCCCCGGCGACCGGCCGCGCGTTCCCTTTCCGCTTTACGTACAACGATGAAACCCACGAAATCACCCTGCGCCACCATATCGGGGTAAATGAGAGCAACGCGCATCTGGCGGCAGCGGTTGCCGGAATGGGCATTATCCAGACCTTTCGCTACGCCGCGGGGGCCATGCTGGAGGCAGGAACGCTGGTGGAGATACTGGCGAAGTGGCGGCCACCGCACTATCCGTTTTATGTCGTGTATCCACAAAACCGGCACGTGACGCAGCGTTTAAGAGTCTTTATTGAGTGGCTGGTGGAGGTGTTTCCAGAGGCGGTGAAGGGATAGCCGGGCATAATGCCCGGCGGAAGGATCAGTTCAGGGTGTAGTCGAGCGTAATCTCGGCATTCAGCACCTGAGAAACCGGACAGCCGGCTTTGGCCTTCTGGATAACGCCGTCAAACTGCTGGGGATCAATGCCCGGGACGGTCACTTTACTCTTCAGGGCAATTTTGCTGATCGCAAAGCCACTGTCAGTTTTATCCAGCGACACATCGGCGGTGGTATCAATGCTGTCGGCCGTGTAACCCGCCTCGCCCAGCATCAGGGACAGGGCCATTGAGAAACAGGCTGCATGCGCTGCGCCGATCAACTCTTCCGGGTTAGTGCCTTTCTCCCCTTCAAAGCGGGTATTGAAACCATAAGGTTGCTGATTCAGGACGCCGCTTTCGGTAGAAACCGTACCCTTGCCGCGTTTAATATCGCCAGACCAATGTGCCGAACCGTGTTTGTGAATTGTCATAAGTGTTCTCCTTTTGGCTTACAAGGGGTTAAGTATAGAAGAGAGATTCAGTATTGCCTCAAAGACAGAAGAGTCTCATGACATTGTGCAGTTATTCACCCGCCGCAAAAATATAACGTCCTCTGTCAGCCTGCTATATTTTGTTTTTCTAAAGAGGAGACGCGCATGAATTCACCCGCCCGAGGTATCGACCACATTGGTATTACCGTACCGGATATTAATCAGGCCACGCTATTTTTTGAGCAGGCCTTTCACGCCAAAGAAATATATCGATCCGTAGAGCCTGGCGACGGAAATATTGATCCCGATGCCCAGCAGAAGACATTACGCCTGGTACCCGGCACAGAAGTTCGCGCAATACGTATGCTGGCCATGCCACATGGACCGGGGATTGAGCTTTTCGAAATGCATGGTCCGGAACAGCAACCACCCGCGCGAGCCAGCGACCTTGGTCTTCAACACTTTGCCGTCTATGTTGATGATTTCGCACAGGCGATAGCACGCTTTACGGCGGCAGGTGGCGAGATGTTTACCGAGCCTAAGGCGCTCTCCTTTCCGGCCGAGCAGGGAGAAGGCAATGCTTTTTGCTACGGGAAAACGCCCTGGGGTAGCGTCATTGAACTGATATCCTGGCCCTCACCCATGCCTTATGAGAAATATACAGACCGGCGTCGCTGGAAGCCGTGATATATCCTTAAAAAGACCAGGATAATGATATTTTTATTTCCAGGACGAGTCTTACACACAGCGCAATAAAATTTTGCCATTCTGAATGTGCGTTAAGTCATTGCGAACCGGAACATTAAACAGAAAACGACACGGAGGCACTATGTTTACTTATACATCAGCAACTACCCCATCCGCACAGCCAGAGCTGGTTAATGCTATTGCACAGGGTTTACGCGCAGAGTTGGGCGCTGTCACCGAAGATGACATTTTGATGGAACTCACCAAGTGGGTTGAAGCCTCTGACAATGACATCCTCAGTGACATCTACCAGCAGACCATTAATTACGTCGTCAGCGGTCAGCACGCCAGTTTGTAAATACCTGCTATGCTGGATCTGCAACCTTAGGGGTTACATTTCGTTCGCCTTATCACTATTAACAGGATTGAGGAGCTACTATGAAATCGAACCGTCAGGCACGCCATATTCTGGGACTGAGCTACAAACTCTCTAACCAGCGTAAAGTGGTGATTGAGGGCGACAGTGAAACGCAGGTCACCCACGCTACTGGCAGAAAACGCCACGAACCTAAGTAAGTTCGCTACAGGATCCCCGACACCATCGGCATTGCCGGTGGTGTTTTTATTTGTACGTTGCGGTTTTTAACATTCACCTCCTTTATACTATGCCCCTGACATCCCCTGCGGGCACAATAGCGACAATGATCAATACCAGTGCCAGGGACGGATTTCCCAAAATTAAGTGAGTGACATGGACAACAATTCAACCCGACATCGTTCCCTTTATATCCCTTATGCCGGACCGGTTCTGCTGGAATTCCCCCTGCTGAACAAGGGCAGCGCTTTCAGCATGGAAGAGCGCAGCAACTTCAACCTGCTGGGCCTGCTGCCAGAAGTGGTCGAAACCATCGAAGAACAGGCCGAGCGGGCGTGGATCCAGTATCAGGGTTTCAAAACCGAAATTGATAAGCACATCTACCTGCGCAATATTCAGGACACCAACGAAACCCTCTTCTACCGACTGGTGCAAAACCATCTCGACGAGATGATGCCGGTGATTTACACCCCGACGGTCGGTGCTGCCTGCGAACGCTTCTCTGAAATTTACCGTCGCTCGCGCGGCGTGTTTATCTCGTATCAGAACCGTCACAACATGGATGACATTCTGCAGAACGTGTCAAACCACAACATCAAGGTGATCGTGGTGACCGACGGCGAGCGTATTCTTGGTCTTGGCGACCAGGGTATCGGCGGGATGGGCATTCCAATCGGTAAGCTGTCGCTGTACACCGCCTGCGGCGGCATCAGCCCGGCCTACACCCTGCCGGTTGTGCTGGATGTCGGTACGAATAACCAGCAGCTGCTTAACGATCCGCTGTATATGGGCTGGCGTCACCCGCGCATCACGGACGACGAGTATTACCAGTTCGTGGACGACTTCATCCAGGCGGTGAAACATCGCTGGCCGGACGTGCTGTTGCAGTTTGAAGATTTCGCCCAGAAAAACGCCATGCCGCTGTTGAACCGCTATCGCGACGAAATCTGCTCCTTTAACGATGATATTCAGGGCACCGCTGCGGTCACCGTCGGCACCCTGATTGCCGCCAGCCGCGCGGCAGGCAACCAGTTAAGCTATCAGAAGATTGTCTTCCTGGGTGCCGGTTCTGCCGGATGCGGCATCGCAGAGCAGATCATCGCCCAGACCCAGCGGGAAGGGTTAAGCGAAGAGCTGGCCCGCTCGCGCGTCTTTATGGTGGATCGCTTCGGCCTGCTGACTGATGCCATGCCGAACCTGCTGCCGTTCCAGACCAAACTGGTGCAAAAGCGCGAGAATCTGAAAAACTGGGATACCGACAACGAAGTGCTGTCCCTGCTGGATGTGGTGCGCAACGTGAAGCCGGACATTCTGATCGGCGTCTCCGGGCAGACCGGCTTGTTCACCGAAGAGATCATCCGCGAGATGCATAAATACTGCGCGCGTCCTATCGTGATGCCGCTGTCGAACCCGACCTCCCGCGTGGAAGCCACCCCGCAGGACATCATCGCCTGGACCGAGGGCAATGCGCTGGTCGCTACCGGCAGCCCGTTCGCCCCGGTCGTGTGGAAGGATAAAACCTACCCCATCGCCCAGTGTAACAACTCCTACATCTTCCCGGGGATTGGTCTGGGGGTGATCGCCTCGGGCGCCTCGCGCATTACCGATGAGATGCTGATGTCTGCCAGCGAAACCCTGGCTAAACACTCGCCGCTGGTGAATAACGGTGAAGGCCTGGTTCTGCCGGAGCTGAAAGATATTCACGTGGTGTCAAAGGCGATTGCCTTTGCCGTGGGTAAAATGGCGCAGCAGCAAGGGGTGGCGGTGAAAACCTCTGCCGATGCGTTGCAGCAGGCGATTGATGAGAACTTCTGGCAGCCGGAATACCGCAGCTACCGCAGGACTTCAATCTAAAAGCAAAAAGGCAACGTAAGTT
>NZ_JBICLV010000046.1:0-101240 GCF_043105735.1 Leclercia sp. GLN_9 | reverse complement strand
GGATTAACCGGGTGGCCCGCGAGGCGGCCCGGAAACAGAATTTGCCTGGCGGCTGTAGCGCGGTGGTCCCACCTGACCCCATGCCGAACTCAGAAGTGAAACGCCGTAGCGCCGATGGTAGTGTGGGGTCTCCCCATGCGAGAGTAGGGAACTGCCAGGCATCAAATCGGAAACCCCGTACCGCAAGGTACGGGGTTTTTTGTCGTCTGCACGAAACCCTCAGGCCCTGAAACCCTCAGGCCCTGAAACCCTGAAACCCTGAAACCCTGAAACCCTGAAACCCTGAAACCCTGCAACCCTGCAACCCTGAAACCCTGAAACCCTGAAACCCTGCAACCCTCAAACCCTCAAACCCTCAAACCCTGAAACCCTGAAACCCTGCAACCCTCAAACCCTCAAACCCTCAAACCCTCAAACCCTGAAGCCATAAAACCCAAAAACCGACCGGATGGCGGGCAATTAAGGCTTTTCTTTCGGCATATCTCCTGCTTTCAATGTAAATGAGATTTATTATCAGTAATCCTTTACAGCTGGAATTCAAAGTTGTATTTTATATGCATGTTTTAAGTCGGAGGTATTTATGAGCCATCACAGAATCCCTAAAAACTGGACCATCAAACGTTCAACTCCCTTTTTTACGAAAGACAATGTTCCAGCAGCGCTTCTGAGCCACCACAACACCGCAGCCGGTATCTTTGGCCAGCTCTGCGTGATGGAAGGGACAGTGACTTACTACGGCTTCGCCAATGAAGAGGCGACAGAGCCAGAAGTGAAAGTGGTGATTAACGCGGGAACCTTTGCGACCAGCCCACCGCAGTACTGGCACCGTATTGAGATGACCGATGATGCACAATTTAATATCAATTTCTGGGCCGAACCGGCGTTTTCCGGTGATGAAGTTTACAGCGCGAAAAAGGCATAATCTCAATGCTCCCTTATCATTAATAAGGGAGCTCCTTCATACAGTGTGAAAGCATTATGATCCATTTCCTCAGACACTCTTCAACGCGGGTAGACTACGGCGAGCAGGAATCCTGCGGGGAGCTACTTCTGCTTCACGTGGCTGAATATCAGGAGTATCTTTCCTGCAAAGCGCCTTTGTGACCGGATCTTCATCAGGATCAACAGGCTGATACGGGATCAAATGATCCCTCCGCCGGAAGATCGCTATGAAGATCGTCGCTATTGAGGCCAATATCGCTGCAGGAAAAAGCACTCTGCTGGAGCCTCTGGCGGCAGCGTTATCAGATAAAACAGGCGCATACTGGAATGTGCTAAAGGAACCCGTAGATGAAGATCCGGTGTTCCTTGAGTTACTGCAGGTCTTCGTTGAGAACCCGCACGACGCAGACGCCAGGGTGGCTTTTCAGCTCTATATAACCGATTCCCGACAGCGCCTGTTAAACAATCTCCCGGAAGGCAACTACGTTATTGAGCGCTCTCTGTACAGCGATATCGTGTTCTGCCATGTGAATTTTCTAACGACTGAACAGCCATCGGCCCGTTATATGTCCTATTTCTACCAGGTTAAGGAACACCTTAAGAGCTACCCACATATCGATCTGGTGGTCTATATCGATCGTGATGCAGAGTCCTGTTATAACGACTGTATGGCGCGAGGGCGGTCTGGAGAGGATAAGTATACGCTGGACTACTTTGAGGACGTTAAAGCCTTCCACGACGCCTGTCTGCCGCAAATTACCCGCCAGTATGGCTCAAAGCTGCTGACGCATCATGTCCAGTCGGGTTTTGCATGCCCAAAAAAGCTGGCAGATGCGGTGACTGCAAAGCTGGAAGAGAGAGTGCCGTAGTAGTACTGTTTCTCCAAAAGCAAAAAACCACCTTTCGGGCGGACTCTTTAAATAGTGGTGCCCGGACCCGGACTAACGCCGAAGGCGTTGAACAGCGCGCTTGTCGCGCTGGCCCCGAAGGGGTGAGCCACTGGCGGCGAATAATCGAACGTAGTTCGATGAAGAGTTCGGAACCCCAGAAAGCAAAAAACCAGCCCTAAGGCTGGTTTTTCTAAATAGTAGTGCCCGGACCCGGACTAACGCCGAAGGCGTTGAACAGCGCGCTTGTCGCGCTGGCTCCGAAAGGGTAAGCCGCTGGCGGCGAATAATCGAACGTAGTTCGATGGAGAGTTCTGAACCCCAGAAAGCAAAAAACCAGCCCTAAGGCTGGTTTTTCTAAATAGTGGTGCCCGGACTCGGAATCGAACCAAGGACACGGGGATTTTCAATCCCCTGCTCTACCGACTGAGCTATCCGGGCAACGGGGCGAATTAAACCCGATCCGCCTCGTGCCGTCAACGGAATTTGTTGAATTCGCTACCGACCGCACACTCTCTCACCAGTTTGCTGCTATCTCAGGCAAAAAACGCGGTCCACAGGGCAGAAAGAGGCATGGCGATCATCAGCGCTGGCAGCATATTTACCACGGCAAACATCTTAATACCGCATATCCGCAGCCCTGTTGCCAGCAGCAGCAAACCGCCGACAGCGGTGAAGTCTGCCATCATCGCTGGCGTGGTCAGCGGTAAGATTAGCGTGGCGCAGGTTGCGAGGGCGAGCTGAATAAGCAGCATCGGCACGCAAATCGCGGCAACGGCGATACCCAGCGTGGTCGCAAAAATCGTCGCAGTGAAGAAATCCAGGAAGGCTTTGGCGATAAGGATGCTGGGGTCGCCGGTCATCCCCTCCTGCATCGAACCAAAGATCCCCGTGCCGCTGGCGCAAAAAAGAATGATAATGGCAACATAATTCTGGATATAGAAGTCATGAGCGCCGCCCTTATGCTGACCGCGCGAGAGCAGGTTTTTCGCTCTGCTGACGGCGCCGTTAATTCCCTTCTCCAGATAGCAGAACTCGCCAATCAGTGCCCCGAGCAGCGTTGCCAGCACCATCACTGGCAGGTTGGCGCACTTGATGACCAGCAAAATACCAATTCCCAATGAGGCTAGGCCAAAGATAGAGGGCATTGAAGAGCGAATAAGCTCCGGTAATCGCTGGCTGAGCACGGCGCCAAGTACGCCGCCCAGCAGCACGGCTCCCGCATTAATAAACGGTCCAATAACCACTGTGAACTCCTGTTATTTACTCATTGATCTTGCATTATTATTACTCTTTTCAGTGAGTAATCGCCAAGTGTTATCCCGTTTTTTGCATAATGATTCTTTCTTGCGCCCCCTGGCGAAAGGTGACATTATTGCGCGAATTTTCTCCTCTCAGATACGGGGCCGCCGATGAACAGACTCTCTTTTGCTGCGCGAATGGCTGGCCGTATCGACACATCTTATTCTACGCTCACCATGCGGTGAGGGTAATGCAGGCTCACTGCAGGACAACAGTAAAACCAGACGCGTTCTGTTTTTACTGATGTCTGGCTGTCGGAGCTGAACTCCGGTCAGACACATTCGTTGGACAGGGGGACTCCCTGTCCGGGGCTTTTTCTCGCCTTGCACGGGTATTTGCGCTTATGAAATCAATGAAAATTGCCGTCAGCCGTGAGCTGGCGTCCGCGTTGTCCACGCACCGGGAAGTCGTGACGCTGGATAACACCGATTTTACGGATGTGGCGGCAGTCGTCATTACCGTCGCTGACAGTCACAGCGGCATCCTCGCGTTACTGAAACGCACCGGCTTTAACCTGCCTGTATTTATGTTCTCCCCTCAGCCTGTTGAGATCCCTGCGGGCGTCGATGGCGTGATCGACGGCAAAGCGCAGGAGTGGTTAGAGCTGGAAGCCGCAGCCTGTCGCTACGAAGAGAACCTGCTGCCGCCGTTTTTCGACACTCTCAGCCAGTATGTGGCCATGGATAACAGCACCTTTGCCTGTCCTGGGCACCAGCACGGAGCGTTCTTTAAGAAACACCCGGCCGGGCGTCAGTTTTACGATTTCTTTGGTGAAAATGTTTTTCGTGCCGATATGTGCAACGCCGACGTGAAGTTGGGCGATCTGCTGATCCATGAAGGTTCCGCCAAACACGCGCAGAAGTTTGCCGCAAAGGTGTTTAACGCCGACAAGACCTATTTCGTGCTCAACGGGACTTCGGCCGCCAATAAGGTGGTGACCAACGCGCTACTCACCCGTGGCGATCTGGTGCTGTTTGACCGCAACAACCATAAATCTAACCATCACGGTGCGCTGATTCAGGCCGGGGCCACGCCCGTTTATCTCGAAGCGGCACGCAACCCGTTTGGCTTCATTGGCGGTATTGATGACCGTTGCTTTGACGAGACGTACCTGCGGGAGCTGATCCGTGAAGTTGCACCGGAAAAAGCCCGTGACGCGCGTCCGTTCCGTCTGGCAGTGATCCAGCTCGGCACCTATGACGGCACTATCTATAATGCCCGTCAGGTAATCGATAAAATCGGCCAACTGTGCGACTACATCCTGTTTGACTCCGCATGGGTAGGTTACGAGCAGTTTATCCCGATGATGGCCGACAGCTCGCCGCTGTTGCTGGAACTCAACGAGAACGATCCGGGGATCTTTGTCACCCAGTCGGTGCATAAACAGCAGGCCGGTTTCTCCCAGACCTCGCAGATCCACAAAAAGGATAACCATATCCGCGGCCAGGCGCGTTTCTGCCCGCATAAGCGGCTCAACAATGCCTTTATGCTGCATGCCTCGACCAGCCCGTTCTATCCGCTGTTTGCGGCCCTCGACGTGAATGCCAAGATCCATGAAGGGGAGAGCGGGCGTCGACTATGGGCTGAGTGCGTTGCGCTGGGTATCGAAGCGCGCAAGGCGATCATTGCTAACTGCAAAATGATTAAACCTTTTATCCCGCCGGTGGTGGCCGGGCGTCCGTGGCAGGATCATCCTACCCACGCCATTGCCAGCGAGCTGCGTTTCTTCAGCTTTGAGCCGGGTGCGAAATGGCACGGTTTTGAGGGCTATGCCGAGGAACAATACTTTGTCGACCCATGCAAGCTGCTGCTGACCACCCCGGGCATCGATGCTGAAAGCGGGGAGTACACTGACTTTGGCATCCCGGCGACCATTCTGGCGCACTACCTGCGCGAGAAAGGCATTGTGCCGGAGAAGTGCGATCTCAACTCCATTCTCTTCCTGCTCACCCCGGCAGAGAGCGCAGAGAAGATGGCGCAACTGGTGGCGATGCTGGGTCAGTTTGAACAGCACATCGAGGACGACACCCCGCTGGCGGATGTTCTGCCAACCATCTGGAAGAAATACCCGGTGCGCTATCGCGATTACACCCTGCGTCAGCTCTGCCAGGAGATGCACGATCTGTACGTCAGCTTTGACGTGAAGGATCTGCAGAAAGCGATGTTCCGCAAAGAGAGCCTGCCCACCGTGGCAATGAACCCGCAGGATGCTAACCAGGCCTTCATTCGCGGTAATGTCGAGCTGGTGCGCATCAGCGAAGCCGAAGGGCGCATTGCGGCAGAAGGGGCGTTGCCATACCCGCCGGGCGTGCTGTGTGTCGTACCGGGCGAACTGTGGGGCGGGGCGGTGCAGCGTTACTTCCTGGCGCTGGAAGAGGGCGTTAATTTGCTGCCTGGTTTTTCACCGGAATTGCAGGGCGTTTACAGCGAGAAAGATGCGGACGGGATTAAACGGTTGTACGGCTATGTACTGAAGTAAATGTATTGAAGTAAAAAAATTCCCCCCTCAGCAGGAGGGGGGAACGTAACAGATTAATGCGCGATGCTCTGCGCACCTGTTGGAGTACGAACATGTTTGTACTTGAACAACACCATGAAGGCGAAGGCCAGTACCAGTGAGTAGCCTGCAAAGATCAGCCACACCGGCTGCCAGTCAGTAATACCGTTAGTGGTATACATCTCTACAACCTTACCGCTCACCACGCCGCCGAGAATACAGCCGAAGCCGTTGGTCATCATCAGGAACATACCCTGGGCGCTGGCGCGGATTTCCGGGCGAACCTCTTTTTCCACAAACACGGAACCAGAGATGTTGAAGAAGTCGAAGGCGCAGCCATAGACAATCATCGACAGCACCAGCAGCACAGTACCGAAGGCTGACGGGTCGCCGTAGGCAAACAGACCGAAGCGCAGCATCCACGCGAAGATACTGATCATCATTACGTTCTTAATACCGTAGCGGCTCAGGAAGAACGGGATGGTCAGGATGAACAGCGTTTCGGAGATCTGCGAAATCGACATCATTACCGACGCATGCTCGACGATAAAGCTCCCGGAGAACAGCGGGTCGTTATCGAAGCTGTGCAGGAAGGTATTGCCGAACATGTTGGTGATCTGCAGTTCCGCACCCAGCAGCATGGAGAAGATAAAGAAGATCGCCATACGTTTGTTTTTAAACAGCGCGAAAGCATCCAGGCCGAGCATCGCGCTCCAGCTCTGGTTTTTCTGCTGGTTAGAAACCGGAATATGCGGCAGGGTCAGGGTGAACAGCGCCAGCAGGAGAGACAGCGCAGCACCGATATAGAGCTGCATGTGGCTCAGTTCAAAGCCTGCGAAGCTCACTGCCCACATCGCCATAATGAAGCCAATGGTGCCCCAGATACGGATCGGTGGGAAGTCGGTCACGATATCCATACCGGCGTCTTTCAGACGGTAGTAGGAGATGGTGTTAATCAGGCCCAACGTTGGCATATAGGCCAGCGAGTTAAGCAGGATCACCATAAACATCGCCCCTGGCGTAGTGACCTCGGCCGCCATAAATAGTGTACCCGCCCCTACCAGATGGCAAAGCGCGTACACCCACTTGGCGCTTATCCACTTATCCGCCACGATCCCGAGCAGAGTCGGCATCAGGACGGCGGCGATACCCAAAGAACTGTAAACGGCACCGATAGAGGCGCCATCGAACTTGAGCGTGACAAACATGTAGGAGCCGAGCGTGGTTAGCCAGCTCCCCCACAGACAGAACTGCAGAAACGACAAGATTTTAAGCTGCAGCTTAAGGTTCATGTTACTTTCCTCACAAGAGAGCGGGCTGTATGTTGGTGTAGAAACATTTAGGTTTTGTATTTGATGCAATTCTATCAGCGAGTGACGTGATGTTTTGTTACCTCCCGCAAAAAAATGCAATCCACATTAATTTGCAGTTTGGATTGTGATGCAAATAACACTTTCCTATGGATGAGGCAGCGACAGGGGAAGTGAATCTTTACCCTCTCCGGGGAGGAGAGGGTAAAAGAGAGAATGTTACTTTCTACGATAGCCCTTTTGCGCCGTATTGACCTTGTAAAGGTAGCGCCGGGACTCTGCGGAAGGGTGACGGCTGGTCAGGGTCTGGTAAACATCCCCTGGCGTCATGCTGTTGATGATGTTTGCCGCCTGGATTTTGTCGCTGGAGAAGACCCGCAGCACGCTGCCCGCGCCACCGTTATAGGCGGTGATCACCGCATAGCGACGCGAGGTCGGGTTATCGATGCCGCTCAGATAGACGTTATTCAGCATGGCCAGATAGGCGGTGCCGGTATCAATGTTGCTGGCAGGATCAAACAGATAACTGCGGCTTGGTGTGCCCGATCTTCCCTGCGAACGGAACACATCTTTCCCGGCGCTGTGCTGAACAACCTGCATCAGGCCCAGGGCGTCGGACCGGCTCACCGCGTACGGGTTAAACGAGGATTCAGTCTGCATAATCGCCAGGATCAACGATTCGTCCACCCCATATTTACGCGAGGCCTGACGTACCATCCCGACGTATTTATGCGCACGTTTATCAAGGTGGTTGGGTACCAGATTAATGGTCACGCTGTAGATAACGCGCAGACCATTGCTGCGGCTCTTCAGACGCGTTTGCAGCAGGTAGTTGGCAAAGTTATTGGCACGACCTTCCCAGCGAATCGATTGACCGGTTTGGTCCACCACCTGGCCATAGAGGAACGGCTCTTTTGAAATGGTGATGTCGTCAGCGTCGGAGTAGAGGTCGATAGAGCCAGGATCGTCACCCATCAGCAAGGTTTTCACGATCGCTTCGCGTAAACGCGCCGCAGGATCGGTCCCGGCGATGGTTTCGACGGTGATGGTACCCTCGTCAAAGTTGATGTGGCTGCGGGTCTGGTAAGCGTCGGTGTACTTAACATAGTCCTTTGGTCCGGCGATCAGAACCTCGTTAAATCCCCATATATTTTCGATGTTGTGGGCAAACTGCCCCATCAGAATGTCAAAACCGTTGGTGTCCTTGACCCAGGCTTCGTTATAGCTATCGCCTTTATTACTGGAGGAACACGAAACAAGTAACGGTGCAACAAGAGCAAGCGCTAAAAATTTTTTCATCATTCCGGGAGTGCGTGTTGTGTTTGCTTTGGCGCGAGTGGCAGGTGGCGTTACGCTTACCCGGCCTGGTTACCGTAGGCCTATGCAAGCGTAGCGCCGCCGGGCATCAGCCCGCAGGGAATTATTTTTCCGGTGGTGTATAGCCTTCGATGTGAACGTCTTTGCCTTCAAACAGGAAATTCACCATCTCCTGCTCCAGCTGCTTGCGGTGTTCAACGTTCATCATGTTGAGCTTGCGCTCGTTAATCAGCATGGTTTGCTTTTGCTGCCACTGCGCCCATGCCTCTTTTGAGATCTCGTTATAGATGCGCTTACCCAGGTCCCCCGGATAAAGCTGGAAGTCCTGGCCTTCTGCGTCGCGTTGCAGGAAGGTACAAAAAATTGTTCTGGCCATACTGATTCCTCTTTGTCGCCCGGAGCTAAACCGTTGCTCCGACACGTAATTGCTGTAAAAGGCGCTCTACAGGAGCTGCCAGCCCCACTGATGGCGGTTGCGCTAAGTTATACCAGAGAGCGGTGCCTTCATCCATGCACGAGGTGAATGAGGACACGGGAAGCCACATCGGAACAATATCCAGATGGAAGTGGCTGAAGGTATGACGAAACGCCGTGAGCTGCTGAAGAGTATCGGCAGGGATGCCGCGTTGCGCCAGCCAGTCGCGAAGGCTCTCTTCATTCTCGAACTGCGGGAAGCAGAATAAACCGCCCCACAAACCGCTTGGTGGACGCTGAGCGAGGTACACCGTCTCTTCGTGCTGCATCAGCAGAAAATAGCCTGTGCGCTCAGGCAGCGTCTGCTTCGGTTTTTTACCGGGATACTGCGCCCAGCTGTGGTTGGCATAAGCCACACACAGATTATTCAGCGGGCAGAGTTCACATTTGGGCTTCGAGCGGGTGCAGACCATCGCTCCCAGATCCATCATTGCCTGGTTAAAGCGTTCGACGCCGTGAGCGGGGGTCACTGCCTCACTGATTTCCCACAGACGCTTCTCCACCTCTTTTTTGCCCGGCCAGCCGCCAACGGCATAGCAGCGCGCCAGCACGCGTTTCACATTGCCGTCGAGAATAGGAAAGTGTTTACCCAGCGAGAGGGAGAGGATCGCCCCCGCGGTAGATCGCCCGACACCCGGCAGGGCGGCCACCTCCTCGAACGTTTCAGGGAAGATGCCACCGTGCAGCGACACCACCTGCTGGGCGGCTTTATGCAGATTGCGGGCGCGGGCGTAGTAGCCTAGCCCAGTCCACAGATGCAGTACCTCATCAAGCGGGGCGTTAGCCAGATCGGTTACCGTTGGAAAACGCGCCATAAAGCGCTCAAAGTAGGGGATAACAGTCGCGACCTGCGTTTGTTGCAACATCACCTCAGAGAGCCATACTTTGTAGGGTGTTTTTTCAATTTGCCAGGGCAGGGTTTTACGCCCGTATTTGTCGTACCAGTCCAGCACCTGGGCTGAAAATTGAGAGGCTTGCATGGTCTTCGCTTCGCGATATCAGGGACGCAGATTGCAGCACAGAGGCCTGCGGCTGTAAACCGGATCTTTCCCATGCTTGCATCCCATCATTAACTTTGGATAATGCCCGTTTCCCGAACATTCTCACAAGCAGACTACTCTTTTATGAAAAACGACGTCATATCACCGGAATTTGATGAAAACGGCCGCCCGCTGCGCCGTATTCGCAGCTTTGTCCGCCGTCAGGGGCGCCTGACAAAGGGGCAGCAACACGCGCTGGATAACTACTGGCCGGTGATGGGCGTGGAGTTCACCGAACAGCCGCTCGACTTTGTGGAACTGTTTGGCCGCGACGCGCCGATTACGCTGGAGATCGGTTTCGGCATGGGCGCCTCGCTGGTGACAATGGCAAAAGCGCGCCCGGAGCAGAATTTCCTCGGTATTGAGGTTCACTCGCCGGGCGTGGGTGCTTGCCTGGCAACGGCTCATGAAGAGGGTGTCGAGAACCTGCGGGTGATGTGTCATGACGCGGTGGAAGTGCTGCACAAGATGATCCCTGACAATTCTCTGAACATGGTTCAGCTCTTTTTCCCTGACCCATGGCACAAAGCACGCCATAATAAACGCCGTATTGTTCAGGCACCCTTTGCTGAGCTGGTAAAGAGCAAACTGAAGCTGGGTGGTGTTTTCCACATGGCGACCGACTGGGAACAGTATGCGGAGCATATGCTGGAAGTGATGTCGTCACTCGACGGGTATAAAAACCAGTCGGCGAGCAATGATTATGTGCCGCGTCCTGACTCACGTCCGGTAACGAAATTTGAACAGCGTGGCCATCGTCTTGGTCACGGCGTATGGGACTTAATGTTCGAGAGGGTGAAATAATGGCAAAGAACCGTAGCCGTCGTCTGCGTAAGAAAATGCACATCGAAGAATTCCAGGAAATTGGTTTTTCGGTTGCATGGCGTTTCCCGGAAGGCACCAGTGTAGAAAAAATTGATGAAGAGGTAGATGCCTTCATCAATGAAGTTATCGAGCCGAACAAGCTGGCGTTTGACGGCAGTGGCTACCTGGCGTGGGAAGGTTTGATCTGCAAACAAGAGATCGGCCAGTGCACCGAAGAGCATCAGGCCATCGTGCGTAAGTGGCTGGAAGACCGTAAATTCGAAGAGGTACGCATCAGCGAACTTTTCGATATTTGGTGGGACTAATAGAACATAAGGGGCCAGCAATTGCTGGCCCGTTTTGTATAAGGGAGAAGATATGATGCGCAAAACGCTGCTCGCTGCGGCTTTAATGACGACGGCTCTGACCGCTCACGCCGACTACAAATGCGAAGTCACGCCGCGTGATGACGTGATCCTGAGCCCGCAAACCGTGCAGGTAAAAGGGGAGAACGGCAATCTGGTGATCACCCCGGATGGCAATGTCATGTTCAACGGCAAGCAGTACACGCTGAGCGCAGCCCAACGTGAACAGGCAAAAGATTACCAGGCCGATCTGCGTAGCGCGCTGCCGTGGATCGATGAAGGTGCTCTGACACGCGTAGAAAAAGGCCGTGTCGCGCTGGATAAGATCATCGCTAAAGAGGTGGGGGAGAGCAGTAATATGCGCTCGCGCCTGACCAAACTGGATGCCCAGTTAAAAGAGCAGATGAACCGTATTATTGAACATCGTACCGATGGCCTGACGTTCCACTATCAGGCGATCGATCAGGTGCGTGCCGATGGCCAACAGCTGGTTAATCAGGCGATGGGCGGCATTTTGCAGGACAGCATCAACGAGATGGGTGCCAAAGCGGTGCTGAAAGGCGGTGGCAACCCGCTGCAGGGCGTACTGGGTAGCCTGGGCGGCCTGCAAACTTCAATTCAGAACGAGTGGAAAAACCAGGAAGCGGATTTCAAGGCTTTTGGCAAAGACGTGTGCAAACGCGTAGTGTCGCTGGAAGAGAGCCGCAAGGGGCTGGTGGGGTCGCTGAAGTAGTGTAGTGCGGTCTGGACCCCTCACCCTAACCCTCTCCCCAAAGGGGAGAGGGAACCGATCGCTGCCCGAGGTGAGTCCGGGAATGGTTTGGCCTCCTTTCTTCGCAGGGGAGAGGGAACAATTTGCTGCCAGAGGTGAGTCCGGGAAGGGTTTGCCTGCTTTCCCCACAAGGGAGAGGGAACAGTTTGCTGCCAGAGGCGAGTCTGGGAAGAGTTTGCCTGCTTTCCCCACAGAGGCGGGGGAACAGTTTGCTGCCAGAGGTGAGCCCGGGTATGGTTTGCTCTCTCTCCCTTTCAGGAGGAGGGTCGGGGTGAGGGTAAAAGCGTTTGCAGCTTCTCTAAAATTTCATCCAACACCCCTTCCTCGTTATGCCACATTTCGTTGTTCCAGAACCGAATTACCTGCCAGCCTTTTTGATTCAGCCAGGCGGTTCTTTGCCGGTCATATTCTTCTCTTTCATCGTGTTGTCCTCCATCCAGCTCAATAGCCAGGCGGGCTTCGCAACAAACGAAATCCAGAATGTAATTCCCAACAGGATGCTGGCGACGAAATTTATAGTGCGCGAATCGACGACTACGTAACCGATACCAGAGTCGTCTCTCTTCTGTGGTCAGCTCATGGCGGAGCTGTTTTGCATAAGAGCGAATCATGTCCATCCCGTTCTGCCAGCTTTTCCCTCAGCCAGCAGAACGGGATGCAACATCCTGAATCAGGCTTCAGGATTCTTCGGCGAGGAACAGTTCAAGAAGGGAGTTTAAGAACAATTTGCCATGCTCGGTGATCTGCCAGAACTCATCGCATTCGGTCAAATAACCTTGTGCCAGCGCTTCGTCAATCTGAGGACGAATCACCGACTCCGCTAAACCGGTATAGCGTGAAAACTCTGCGCGTGGCGCGGCTTCCAGCAGGCGGAAGCGGTTCATAAAGAACTCAAACGGTTTATCTTCGGCCTCAACGTCATGGCTGCGCTCCAGATAACGTCCTTCCATATAGCCACGCGGATGGCGCGTCTTGGCGGTTCGCAGAATACGTCCGTCCGGGAAGGTCACTTTACCGTGTGCCCCGCAGCCAATCCCCAGATAATCGCCAAAACGCCAGTAGTTCAGGTTGTGCTGACACTGGTAGCCTGGCTTCGCATAGGCCGAGGTTTCGTACTGCTGATACCCGGCGGCAGTCAGTAGCTGGTGGCCCTGCTCGAAAATATCCCACAGCGCGTCGTCATCCGGCAGCACTGGCGGGCGCGAACCAAACAGCGTGTTCGGCTCAATGGTCAGCTGATACCAGGAGAGGTGCGGCGGGTTCAGCTCAATGGCCTGGCGCAGATCGTCCAGCGCTTCGTCCAGAGACTGATCCGGCAGACCGTGCATCAGGTCGAGGTTAAAGCTGCGCAGGCCCAGCCCGGTCGCCAGATGTGCGGCGCGCTTTGCTTCACTCGGGCCATGAATGCGTCCCAGACGCTTTAGCTTCGGCTCGCTGAAGCTCTGTACCCCAATGGAGATACGGTTTACCCCGGCGCGCTGATACTCGACAAAACGGTCGGCCTCAACCGTACCCGGATTGGCCTCCATGGTAATTTCTGCATCCGCTGCCAGATTAAGGCGCGCACGCACGCCATCCAGCAGCGTCTGCATCGCCGGGCCTGAGAGCAGGCTCGGCGTACCGCCACCGATAAAAATGGTCTTAACTTCACGTCCCTGTGCGTAAGCGACGTCGGCGTCCAGATCGGCAAGCAGATGCTGAACGTAATCGTCATGAGGCACTTCGCCTTTCAGCGCATGCGAATTGAAATCGCAGTACGGGCATTTCTGCACGCACCACGGGATGTGAATATAAAGACTCAGAGGTGGCAAATTAGCCATTACGTAACGCTTCCAGTAACAGTTTCAGTGCGCGCCCACGATGGGAAATCGCGCTTTTTTCTTCGCGGGTCAGTTCCGCAGCGGTTTTGCCCTCGGTCGGGACAAAGAAAATCGGATCGTAGCCAAAGCCGCCGTTGCCTGCCGCCTCGCGGGCAATGACACCCGGCCAGCTGCCGTGGCAGACAATTGGCGTAGGATCTTCGGCATGGCGCATATAGACCAGCACGCAGTGGAACTGCGCTTTGCGCTGATCATCGGGTACGTCCTTGAGCGCTTCAAGCAGCTTTTCAAGATTCTGCTGGTCGCTGGCATCGATGCCAGAATAGCGGGCTGAGTAGATCCCCGGCGCACCGCCAAGCACGTCCACCGCCAGACCGGAGTCATCGGCGATGGCCGGCAAACCGGTAACCTGTGCCGCATGGCGCGCTTTCAGAATGGCATTTTCAATAAAGGTCAGGCCGGTCTCTTCAGCAGAGTCCACGCCAAGCTCGGTCTGGGCGACCACATCCAGACCGAAATCATTTAACAGCGAGGCCAGCTCGCGCACTTTACCGGCATTACCGGTAGCGAGAACAACTTTTTGCATGCGTTAGTCCTGTTGTATCAGTGCCGCGACTTCCGTCGGGATTTGTTGCGGATTGAGAATTTTGACCTGCTTGTGACGACCCAGTTCACCCTTCTCGAGCAGTACCTGGCTTTTCGCGACGCGAAACTGCTTTGCCAGATACTTCACCAGATGGGCGTTCGCCTGGCCATCCACAGGAGGGGCGGTGATGGCGACTTTTACTTCGTCGCCATGCAGCCCGATAATGGTGTCACGGCTGGCTTTCGGCTGAATATATAGCCGTAAAACCAGCCCGTCGGCGCAGGTGCTGACAGCACTCATAACGCCATCCACAGCCCCGGCAGCAGAATGTTGCCCGTGGACTGCAGCAGTTCAGCGATGCCCATGTTGATCACGTACAGCAGCAGCACGAGGATCATCGGGGAGAAATCGATTCCGCCCATGGCAGGCAGCAGATTACGGATCGGGCGCAGCAGCGGGTCGGCAAGCTGAATAAGTGAATATTCCACCGGGCTACGGCCCTGGCTCACCCAGCTCATAATTGCCATCAGCAACAGTACCCAGAAAATCAGCAGGCCGATCGTTTTTATCAGGATCAACACCGCCGCGATCCAGATGATCGGCTGGAAGGTAATGACCATAAACAGCACTATCGCTTTCACCACGCACAGGATCAGCGCAACCAGCAGGGAGGCGCTGTCAATCGGCCCCATCGGCGGGATCACCCGACGCAGCGGCCCGATGATGGGCTGGGTGACTTTAACGACAAACTGTGAGAAGGGGTTGTAAAAATCACAACGGGCCCACTGCATCCAGACGCGTAACAAAAGCACCATCGTATACAGTTCAATGACCGTTGAGAGCAGGAAGGTCAACGTCTTCATGGCGTTCCTCAGGTTTCCTTATTATTGGGTGTAATCGCGCGCACCGAAAATTGCTGTGCCGATGCGCACCATGGTGCTGCCAGCCGCAATCGCGGCAGCCATATCGTCCGTCATGCCCAGTGAAAGCGTGTCGACCGTTGGGAAGCGTGTTTTAAGCGCCTCAAATGCTACAGCCATTTGCCGGGCGACGGCAAACTGCCTGTCATAATCTGACTCCGGGGCCGGGATCGCCATTAACCCACGAAGCTTAAGGCCCGGTAGCGCCGCCACCTCATCCGCCAGCTGATCCAGCGCTTCAAGCGCAATGCCGGACTTGCTGTTTTCGTCGCTAATGTTGATTTGAATCAGCACGTTAAGCGGCGGCATCTCGGCCGGACGCTGCTCGCTCAGACGACTGGCGATGCGCAGACGATCGACGGTATGACACCAGTCGAAATGCTCCGCTACCAGTCGGCTTTTGTTCGACTGTAATGGCCCGATGAAATGCCATTGCAGATCCGCGGTGCCTTTCTCCCGGAAGTGGCGGATTTTTTCCACCCCCTCCTGCACGTAGTTTTCACCGAACATGCGCTGGCCTGCATCAATCGCTTCTGCGATGGCGCTCGCAGGCTTGGTTTTACTGACTGCAAGCAACGTAACTTCTTCTGAAGCACGGCCGCAACGTGTTGCCGCGGCTGAGATTTTATCCCTGACCTGTGCCAGGTTATGCGCAATGTCGTTCATTTTCCGAGGATCATTAAATGGATATGGAAGAAATTGTGGCTCTTAGTGTAAAGCATAACGTGTCGGATCTACACCTGTGCAGTAACGCACCACCTCGCTGGCGACGACAAGGAAAGATGGAATTGGCGCCTTTTCCGGGGCCGGATGTGGTGGTGCTGCTGAAAAGCTGGCTCAGCGATGAACAACAGGGGGCATGGTGTGCTCAGGGGCAGGTCGATTTTGCCGTCACTCTGGAGAGCCACCGGCTGCGGGCCAGCGCCTTCGCCCATACGCAAGGGTGTTCGCTGGCGCTCCGGCTGCTGCCAGAACAGTGCCCGCAATTGCATAGTCTGGGTACGCCGCGGGCGATCCCCGAGCTGCTGACCAGGGATAACGGCCTGATTCTGGTGACCGGGGCCACCGGCAGCGGCAAGTCCACCACGCTTGCGGCAATGGTCGACTTTCTCAATCACCACAGTGACGGACATATCCTGACCCTGGAAGATCCGGTGGAGTTTATCCATCAGAGCAAACGTTGCCTGGTGCAGCAGCGGGAGATTGGCCTGCACTGCAACGCCTTTGCCGATGCGCTGCGGGCGGCATTGCGGGAAGATCCCGATGTGATCCTGTTAGGCGAACTGCGCGATAGCGAAACGATCCGCCTTGCGCTTACCGCCGCAGAGACCGGGCATCTGGTGCTGGCGACCCTGCATACTCGTGGCGCAGCCCAGGCGATAGAGCGGCTGGTGGATGCCTTCCCGGCGGAGGAAAAAGAGCCGGTACGCAAGCAACTGGCCGGCAGTTTGCAGGCGGTGCTGGCGCAAAAACTCGAAAGGGACAACAAGCAAGGGCGCGTCGCGCTGTTTGAGTTACTCATTAACACCCCAGCTGCGGCGAATTTGATTCGTGAAGGCAAAACCTATCAACTGCCTGGCGTGATCCAGACCGGGCTGCAGGCAGGGATGCAGAACTTCGAGCAGAGCCGTGCTGAACGCAAGGCGCAGGGGCGGCTTTAAAGCACGGGCAATTTACGGCAAAGAATGATTTTCACGGCCTTGTATCCTTCTGCGCGGGCGGTAAAATCGAGCCTCCGATTGCACACCTTAAAAGCGGCTATGTCATCACAACCGAACCAAAGTCTTATCGACGGCATTCGCTGTCTGCAATATCTGGTTTCCAGCGGCCGCGCCATTGGCTGCCGTGAACTTGCGCGGCTGATGGGGATCAACACCACCCGTGTTAACCGCTTGCTGATGACCATGGCCTCCATTGGCCTGACCATGCAGGATGAGCATCGGCGTTACCTGCCTGGCCCTGGCATTCATGCCCTGGCGGCCCAGTCTATCCGCGGTTCCGAGCTTTTCTCCCGCGCCTTGCCCCGGCTGGAGCGCGATGCACCACGCGATATCGTGGTGGCGCTGGGTGTGTTGTGGGAAGACCAGGTGATCTATATCTGGCACTCCGTGCCCGGCAGCCAGACCACCCAGGCGCTGGCAGGTTTCCACATGCTGCCTGCCTGGCAATCGGTGATTGGTATGTCACTGCTGGCGAGTGAGACGGACGAGGCGCTGATGTTGCGCTTTACGCCTGAGCAGTGGCAAAACCTTGCTCCGCATGTGGCGCAGCAACGCCAGCAGGGACATGTTGTCTGGCACCATGACGACGGCGAAGTATCGATGGCACTACCCGTGGGCGCGCATCACGCCGCGCTGGCCTTTGCCGGGATGTGGAATATTGATGATGAACAGGTTCGCACGCGTCTGGCTGAACTGACGACGCTTAACGCCACCTTGCTGGAACAATAAGAGGTCTTTGCCCGGGAAGCCGGGCAAAGGGAAGGGGGATCAGTAACCCTGCTCGAAGAAGCTTTCAAGGATAATCACCGCCGAAGCGGAATCGACGCTGCCTTTGTTGAGCGCGCGAAAACCGCCGTGCTCAAACAAGCCGGCGCGGGCTTCTACCGTACTCAGTCGTTCATCGTGCAGCTTAATCGCCACGCCAAAGCGGCCATGAATTTTATTGGCAAAATTGCGTGCACGCGCAGTTAATGGCTGTTCGGTGCCATCCATATTCAGCGGCAGCCCGACAATCACCACATCCGGCTGCCACTCTTTCAGCAGGCGTTCAATCAGGTTCCAGTCCGGGGTGCCATTTTGCGCTTTTATCGCCGTCAGCGGGCGAGCGGTGCCGGTGATGCGCTGGCCAATCGCCACGCCGATACTTTTGGTGCCGAAATCAAAGGCGAGAAGCGTGCCGCTCATCAGGCATGCCCCGCTACGCCAGGCATGGTCTGGATATCAATGCCAATCAACTTTGCCGCATCACGCCAGCGATCGGCTATCGGGGTTTTAAACAGGATGTTCAAATCTGCCGGAGCCGTCAGCCAGGCGTTATCGAGGATCTCCTGCTCAAGCTGGCCTTTCTCCCATGAGGAGTAGCCCAGCGCCACCAGCACATCAGCAGGCTGTTTCTCTGTGCCCAGAGTCTCCAGCACGTCACGGGAGGTTGTAATCACGGTGTTGTCAGAGATACGGATACTGGAGGAAAACCCTGGCGGCGTATGCAGTATAAAGCCACGATCTTCTGCCAGCGGGCCACCCAGCATCACAGCTTTGTCGAGACGAATTTCAGGAACACGTTCGTCCTGGGAAATTTTTAATTTTTCCAGAATGCCTTCAACAGTAAGATTTTCCAGCGGTTTATTGATGATAATCCCCATCGCGCCATCTTCGCTGTACTCGCAGATGTAAACCACTGCACGACGGAAAATCGGATCCTGGAGAGCAGGCATGGCAATAAGAAAGTGATGCTGTAAATTCATTGTCAGAGGTTCTGTTTCCTGGTTTAAAAAGCGACAGCACCCAGTATGCGTACAAACCCGGATGCTGTCACTAACAGTATTGGCTGGGTTACTACTGCTTCAGCCGTTTTTCGATCGCATCCATCAGCATGCCGGTAATGGACACCGGGAACGCCGCTTCGATTTCACGAATACAGGTTGGGCTGGTGACGTTCACTTCTGTCAGACGATCGCCAATGATGTCGAGGCCGACGAAGATCAACCCTTTGGCTTTTAGCATCGGGCCAACGCGGCGGGCAATTTCCCAGTCGCTTTCGGTCAGCGGGCGCGGTTCGCCACGGCCACCGGCCGCCAGATTACCACGGGTTTCACCACCCTGTGGAATACGCGCCAGGCAGTATGGCACCGGCTCGCCGTCCACTACCAGCACGCGCTTATCACCATCAACAATGGCCGGAATATAGTTCTGCGCCATGCAGTAGCGAGAGCCATGCTCGGTCAGGGTCTCTGCGATCACACCGAGGTTCGGGTCACCCTCTTTGACGCGGAAGATAGATGCACCACCCATACCGTCCAGCGGTTTCAGGATGATGTCGCCGTGTTTCTGCCAGAAGGCTTTCAACTGCGTTTTGCTGCGCGTCACCAGCGTCTCTGGCGTCAGGTCAGAGAACCAGGCGGTGTAGAGCTTCTCGTTGCAGTCACGCAGGCTCTGCGGTTTGTTGACGATCAGCGTCCCTTTCTCTTCTGCACGTTCAAGGATATAGGTGCAGTAGATGTATTCGGTGTCGAACGGCGGATCTTTACGCATCAGGACGACGTCGAGTTCGGCCAGGGGCAGATCCTGCTCGGAACCAAACTCGTACCATTTATCGTAATTCTGCTCGACGTTGACAATGCGGGTGCGGGCACGCGCTTCGCCGTTAAACAGGTACAGGTCGCTCATCTCCATATAGTGGAGCTGGTAGCCGCGACGTTGCGCTTCCAGCAGCATAGCGAAGCTGGAATCTTTCTTGATATTGATGCTTGTGATGGGATCCATCACGATGCCGAGCTTGATCATTGTCTTCTCCGTTAATGCTTCAACCTAAATCGCCAAAACGCACCTGCAGGGCAGTAATGGCGGTTAGCGCGGTGGTCTCAGTACGCAGAACGCGGGGTCCCAACAGAATATCAGTAAACTGGTAGCGCGCGGTCATGGCAATCTCTTCTGCCGACAACCCGCCTTCCGGGCCAATCAACAGACGCACGCGTTCCACCGGCAGCGGCAGGGTGTTAATGCTGGCGCTGGCGCGGGGATGCAGATTGAGCTTCAGACCCTGCTCCTCTTCCGCACACCAGGCTTCGAGATCCATGACCGGTCGGATCTCCGGGACGCGATTGCGGCCACACTGTTCACAGGCGGCAACGGCGATTTTTTGCCACTGCTGGAGCTTCTTATTCAGACGTTCGGCATCCAGTTTAACGCCACAGCGTTCAGAAAAAAGTGGCGTAATGAGGCTTACACCCAGTTCGATCGATTTCTGGATAGTGAATTCCATTTTTTCGCCGCGTGACATCACCTGGCCTAAATGGATATGCAGCGGTGATTCCCGATCGTCGAGCTCGCCACGCAGGATACTCACCTGCACGCTTTTTTTATCGGCGCGGGTAATTTGTGCGTCAAACACCTGGTTTGATCCATCAAACAGCTGAATCGCCTGGCCTGCGCCCATGCGCAGCACGCGGCCGACGTGGTTGGCGGCCTCTTCAGAGAGGGCAATTTCGCTGCCTGCAACGATCATTTCGGGATGATAAATACGAGGAACACGCATAGTTAAGAAGTCCATCAAGAGCTGAGTCCCTTGCACATTCTGTCTCCTCTCCCCTGAGGGGAGAGGGCGAGGGTGAGGGGTACACAAAGAAACAATTGCCGCTAGTGTAGGTTAGCTCTTTTGCGCCTGGCAAGCGCGCTGGACGTACGGATTGTGATTCCCCTGCACTTTGGCAATACGCTCGTCGCGCAGGCACTCCCAGGCGGTCACCGGATAGAGTTTATCCCAGGCATTGAAAAGCTGGGTTTGCTGGCGGGAAAGAGTCAGTTGATAGCGATCGCGCATGTAGAAGTAGGTGCGGGCGATGCTGCCCCGGGCGCGGGCCGGCGGCTCGGCGAGTTTATCTTTGAAATCGACTTTCATGGCGCACTGGCCATACTGGCCTTCGCCGCCGTTCCACTGGCTGTACATAAAGTTGCCGCGATCGCCATTCACCTCGCCCACGGCGGGCTGCAGGTTATGCATATCGCTCTCTATCTGACGATAGACCGGATCTTTGGCGCAGTTTTTTCGTCCGCCATCCTGCCAGCACTGACGCTGGTGGCCGAACTGCCAGGCCGGTACGACATGCTCCCATTCGATGCGGCTGGCGCGGTTCTCGTTTTTACGCACTTTGTAGCCGCAGGACGCCAGATCCACGACGCCTTTTTTGCCTTGCCAGTTAATTTTACAGCCACAGTAAAAATCGCCGGGGACATCGGCATTGACCTTCACGCCTGCAGTTTTTGCCTGAGAGAAACTATGGATACCTTCGGCCAGCACATGGCCTGAGAACGCCGTCGTCAGAAAAGCGACCGCGAGAGAGAAATTACGGGACATCGTGAGCTCCGTGTCAAAACGAGCCCGCAACGTAACGAAAGTTGTTCCAGTATGCAATCAGCTAGATCAGGAATGTTCCTGTTAGTTCTGCCGCTTACTCCGCCATAAGCGGTTCACCACATTTCACGCAGCGGTAGGTGGCTTCGCCGCGTACCACCCGGTTGTGACGACGCACGGTAAGCTGGTGCTGCTGACACGAGCAACGATAAGGGAAGGTATTGCGCCGTACTGAATCAAGCTCGAACTGATGCGTGCGACGAGCCGGAACGCCCAGCACCGCTTCCATCATCCATTTCCACTCTTTGCCATGATGGGCGACGCGGCCAAAATGTTTCCACACCAGCAGGTGCGCCAGTTCATGCGGGATCACTTCCTCGATAAAAGCCTGCTGGTTTTCCAGCATCAGGATCGGGTTGAGGCGGATCTCATACGCATCCAGCCAGGCGGTGCCCGCTGCGGTGCCGCGCTGCTGCCAGACCAGTTTCGGTTCAGGATAGTTCCGGGCGAGCTTCAGATTGGCCTGCGCCAGGTTGTCACGCAGGCTGCGCATGGCGGCTTGCTGAAGCGCAATGGGGAGACGGGGTGTTTTCATAACGGCAGAGCATAGAGCCTGTCGCGGAGCGGTGCAAGCGGGTTCCTCCCGAGGGGAGGAACCCGGCGGGATCAGTCGTGAGCGCCGATTTCGCGCAGGGGACGACCTTTCATCAGGTTACGTTCAATATGTTCCAGCGACACGTGTTTGGTTTCAGGAACCAGCCACAGGGTCAGCACGATAAACAGCAGGTTCAGACCGCCGTACACCCAGAAGGTATTGGCGTTACCCAGCGTATCGAGCATGGTCAGGAAGGTTGCGCCGACGATCATGTTGGCGATCCAGTTGGTAGCGGTGGAGCAGGTGATACCGAAATCACGCCCTTTCAGCGGCTGGATCTCAGAACACAGCACCCAAATCAGAGGACCTGCGCTCATTGCAAAACCCACGATAAACATCAGCAACATCGCGACGGCGGCATACTGGCCGGTAGTGGAGTGGATGCCCATATGCATCATCGTTCCCAGCACGCCCATGCCGGCGGCCATCACCAGGAAGCCCAGCGTCAGCGTCGGTTTACGGCCCCAGCGATCCACCAGGCCGATGGCGATAAAGGTTGCCAGCACGTTGGTCAGACCGACGATCACCGTGCCCCACATCTGCTCGGTGGTATTGCTGTAGCCCGCCAGTTCAAAGATTTTTGGCGCGTAATACATGATGACGTTCATCCCGGTAAACTGCTGCATCACCTGCAGCAGCACGCCAAGGAACACCGCCCGGCGGAAGTTGCTGTTCTCTTTAAACAGCGCCCAGCCACTCTGTTTGATCTTCAGGCTTTCGCGGATCTCTTCCAGCTCGTGTTTCGCTTCTGCACTGGTATCGCGCAGGCGTAGCAGCACGCGCTCCGCATCGTTAAAGCGCCTTTTGGCCGCAAACCAGCGTGGGCTGTCAGGCAGGAAGAAGACACCGATCAGCAGCAGGATCGCCGGGATAATAATGACGCCCAGCATCCAGCGCCATGCGCCGCTATAGCTGAATGCGGTATCGGAAAGGTAAGCACCCAGAATCCCGATAGTGATCATCAGCTGATACATGGAGATCATGCTGCCGCGAATTTTCTCTGGCGCGATCTCCGACAGGTAAAGCGGCGCGGTGTAAGAGGCGACGCCTACCGCCAGGCCGAGCAGCACGCGGGAGACAATCAGCACTTCCACGTTTGGCGCTGCTGCGGAAAAGAGCGAACCGGCGACAAACAGAATGGCGCCAATCATCAGGCTTTTTTTACGCCCGAGTTTGAAGGAGAGCCAGCCGCTGCCGACTGCGCCGACGGCCGCGCCGAACATCATCGAGCTGACAACCCATTCCTGCGTGTGAGAATTGATCTGGAATTCATCCGTGATAAACGGCAATGCCCCGGCAATAACGCCGATATCAAGACCGAAGAGTAATCCTGCCAGAGCGGCAAGGAAGCAGACGAAGAACGTCATCGTCTTGTTAGACGTCCGCCCCTGTTTTTTATTGTCAGGCATTTTGCCCTCCATTTGGCTTAGCTGTTTCAACAATGTAAAGATTTTATGAGGAGACAGTAAAAATATGTCAGAGGGCCAGGAGTGACAAAGAGAGTATTCCGAAAGGGCCTGATTTTATTTGGGTGTAAGCGATTTCATGGCGGGCGTTGTAAACGCTTAAAACAAAAAGGCCAGCACGGGGCTGGCCTTTCAGAAAGACTGTCAGTCGATTATTTCAGACCGGCAGCTTCACGCAGTTGGGCGGCTTTGTCGGTTTTTTCCCATGGGAAATGTTCGCGACCAAAGTGACCGTATGCAGCGGTTTCTTTGTAGATTGGGTGCAGCAGATCCAGCATCTGGATCAGACCGTATGGACGCAGGTCGAAGAACTCGCGCACCAGCAGGGTCAGCTGCTCAGTTGCCACTTTCTCGGTGCCGAATGTTTCAACCATGATGGAGGTCGGTTCTGCCACGCCAATTGCGTAGGAAACCTGAATCTCACAACGGTCAGCCAGGCCAGCCGCAACGATGTTCTTGGCAACATAACGTGCTGCGTAGGCTGCGGAACGGTCAACTTTAGACGGATCTTTACCGGAGAACGCGCCGCCACCGTGACGGGCCATGCCGCCGTAGGTATCAACGATGATCTTACGACCGGTCAGACCGCAGTCGCCCATTGGTCCACCGATAACAAAGCGGCCGGTTGGGTTGATGAAATATTTAGTAGAAGCATTCAGCCACTCGGTCGGCAGAACCGGCTTGATGATCTCTTCCATCACTGCTTCCTGCAGGGATTTCTGATCAATATCTTCGGCATGCTGAGTGGACAGAACCACCGCGTCGATGCCGACAATTTTGCCGTCATCGTACTGGAAGGTTACCTGGCTTTTCGCATCAGGGCGCAGCCATGGCAGGGTGCCGTTTTTACGCACTTCAGCCTGACGCTGCACCAGACGGTGAGCATAGGTGATAGGGGCTGGCATCAGCACGTCGGTTTCGTTGGTGGCGTAGCCAAACATCAGGCCCTGGTCGCCTGCGCCCTGTTCCAGCGGATCGGCACGGTCAACGCCCTGGTTGATGTCAGGGGACTGTTTGCCGATGGCGCTCAGTACGGCGCAAGAGTTGGCATCAAAGCCCATATCAGAATGCACATAGCCGATTTCACGCACGGTGTTACGGGTGATCTCTTCGATATCAACCCATGCACTGGTGGTGATTTCACCGCCAACCATCACCATGCCTGTTTTGACATAGGTTTCGCAGGCGACGCGCGCTTTTGGATCCTGTTCGAGGATCGCATCCAGCACTGCATCGGAGATCTGGTCAGCAATTTTATCAGGATGTCCTTCTGATACAGACTCGGACGTAAACAGGTGTTTTGCCATGTTTTAATTTACCTAAGGAGAATTTGTTTAGCTCAAACTGTCGTGTGGGATAGCCGCGGCAGGGTTTTCCACCAGGGCTTGCAAACGATGACACTGGCAGTCTGAGTGTTAATCAGTATGGATGGATTAACATCTGGACGGCTATTTTAGGTCACTTCTTCGCCCGATTTCCAGCTTTTTTTGTCGGTGCGCCTACGACCCTGAAAACCCGACTGGAAATTTTTACTGACGGTCCTGGCAATGCACACATTTATATTTTGCATTTTCCCTGTCTTGTCGGTATAAAACGCGGCGCGCGGCTCATACAAAAAAAGCACACGACGTTTCTTCGTGTCGCCACTTCCAGCCGGGTAAAGCAGTGAACTTTTAGCTTTAACTTGTCGCGAGTTTGCTTAAGCTTGCGTGGAGGTGATACGAGATAATGAACCGTCGTTTTCCGCTTAAACAGTTCTGCCTTTCAGGCTGGAACATGCTCCCCGCCATTCGCATTTCTAATCTGCAAACCTGCCGATGTTATACCCATCTCGGCGCTTCTCAGGATTCCAGGGCAGGCACTACGCTTTGTGAAGTCTGAACAAGGGCGCTCTTGTAAATACAAGAGTTTTCTCGTGGTTTCGCCGGACCTTGTCATACAGAGTTCGGATACGTGTTTTACAATGATATGAATAAGAAACCGGTCGCACGCCCCGGCTTTCAGCATTCTGTGCTGGAAATCCGGTCGGATAATGGGTTGTTATCGCAGATTGACGCTGCGATAGTAGTCAACTGTTTTACACTGAATAGTAAGAGTTGAGGTTCGCTATGTCTGACGACATGTCTTCTTTTTCGCCTTCGTCAGCAGGCGAACAGGGTGTACTACGTTCTATGCAGGAGGTTGCGATGAGCTCCCAGGAAGCCAGCAAGATGCTGCGCACTTACAATATTGCCTGGTGGGGCAATAACTACTACGACGTCAATGAACTGGGCCACATCAGCGTTTGCCCGGATCCTGACGTACCGGAAGCGCGCGTCGATCTCGCCAAACTGGTGAAAGCGCGTGAAGCGCAGGGGCAGCGTTTGCCTGCACTGTTCTGCTTCCCACAGATCCTGCAACACCGTCTGCGTTCTATCAACGCCGCCTTCAAGCGCGCGCGTGAATCTTACGGTTACAACGGCGACTATTTCCTGGTTTATCCGATCAAGGTGAATCAGCATCGTCGCGTAATCGAATCCTTAATTCACTCCGGCGAACCGCTGGGGCTGGAAGCCGGTTCCAAAGCCGAGCTGATGGCGGTGCTGGCGCATGCTGGCATGACCCGCTCGGTGATCGTGTGTAACGGCTATAAAGACCGTGAATACATTCGTCTGGCGCTGATTGGCGAGAAGATGGGTCACAAGGTCTATCTGGTCATCGAGAAGATGTCCGAGATTAATATCGTGCTGGAAGAGGCCGAGCGCCTGAACGTGGTGCCGCGTCTTGGCGTGCGTGCGCGTCTGGCCTCGCAAGGCTCCGGTAAATGGCAGTCCTCCGGCGGTGAGAAATCCAAATTCGGCCTCGCGGCGAACCAGGTTCTGCAGCTAGTGGAGATCATGCGTGAACGTGGTCGCCTGGACAGCATCCAGCTCCTGCACTTCCACCTCGGTTCGCAGATGGCCAACATCCGCGATATCGCGACGGGCGTGCGTGAGTCGGCCCGTTTCTACGTCGAGCTGCACAAGCTGGGCGTGAACATCCAGTGCTTTGACGTGGGCGGCGGTCTGGGCGTGGATTACGAAGGGACCCGCTCGAAGTCCGACTGTTCCGTAAACTACGGCCTGAACGAGTACGCCAACAACATTATCTGGGCCATTGGCGATGCGTGTGAAGAGAACGGCCTGCCGCACCCGACGGTGATCACCGAGTCCGGGCGTGCGGTGACCGCGCACCACACGGTGCTGGTGTCTAACATCATCGGCGTCGAGCGCAACGAATACACCGAAGCCACGCCACCGGAAGACGATGCCCCACGCGCGCTGCAAAGCATGTGGGAAACCTGGATTGAGATGCACGAGCCGGGCACCCGTCGTTCCCTGCGTGAATGGCTGCACGACAGCCAGATGGACCTGCACGATATTCACACCGGCTATTCATCCGGCGCGTTCAGCCTGCAGGAGCGTGCCTGGGCAGAGCAGCTGTATCTGAACATGTGCCACGAAGTGCAGAAACAGCTCGACCCGAGCAATCGTGCGCACCGTCCGATTATCGACGAACTGCAGGAGCGAATGGCGGACAAGATGTACGTCAACTTCTCTCTGTTCCAGTCGATGCCGGATGCCTGGGGTATCGATCAGCTGTTCCCGGTCCTCCCGCTCGAAGGGCTGAACCAGGTGCCTGAGCGTCGCGCAGTGCTGCTGGATATTACCTGTGATTCAGACGGGGCTATCGATCACTACATTGACGGTGATGGCATCGCCACCACCATGCCGATGCCGGAGTACGATCCAGAGAGTCCACCTATGCTGGGCTTCTTTATGGTCGGGGCATATCAGGAGATTCTGGGCAACATGCATAACCTGTTCGGGGATACCGAAGCGGTTGACGTGTTTGTCTTCCCTGACGGCAACGTCGAAGTGGAGCTTTCTGACGAGGGCGACACCGTGGCGGATATGTTGCAGTACGTGCAGCTCGATCCGAACAAGCTGCTGACGCAGTTCCGCGATCAGGTGAAAAACACCGATCTTGACGATACGTTGCAGAAGCAGTTCCTGGAAGAGTTTGAAGCGGGTCTGTACGGCTACACGTATCTGGAAGACGAGTAAAGCATTCGCGCTTTCCCCTTTTCCAGCCTGCTTTTTAAAAGGGAGCAGGTGTTCACATCCCCTCTTCTTTTTGGGGAGGGGTAGGGTGAGGAGCAAAGCGCGCGCGATGCTTTATACTCTCTTGAACCCGTATGAATTAGCGGCGATAATCCGCCGCAACAAGCACTATTCGAATCAATCCCTTCCTCGTCGGGTTTAACGACGCGGAAGGGATTTTTTTTCATCTATTTTTAATGTATCGACTTTAAAAAGAGGTCAGGACATGAGCACTTTAGGCCATCAGTACGATAACTCCCTGGTATCTAACGCCTTTGGTTTTTTACGCCTTCCGATGAATTTCCAGCCGTACGACAGCGATGCGGATTGGGTAATTACCGGTGTGCCGTTTGATATGGCGACATCCGGTCGTGCCGGTGGCCGTCATGGCCCGGCGGCCATTCGTCAGGTCTCTACTAACCTGGCCTGGGAGCACAATCGTTTCCCGTGGAACTTCGACATGCGCGAGCGCCTGAACGTGGTTGACTGCGGCGACCTGGTTTATGCCTTCGGTGACGCGCGTGAGATGAGTGAAAAACTGCAGGCCCACGCAGAAAAACTGCTGGCTGCCGGCAAGCGTATGCTCTCCTTCGGGGGTGACCACTTCGTGACCCTGCCGCTGCTGCGCGCCCACGCGAAGCACTTTGGTAAGATGGCGCTGGTGCATTTCGACGCCCATACCGACACTTACGCGAACGGCTGCGAATTTGACCACGGCACCATGTTCTTCACCGCGCCGAAAGAAGGTCTGATCGATCCTAACCACTCCGTGCAGATTGGTATCCGTACCGAGTTCGACAAAGACAACGGCTTCACCGTGCTGGATGCCGGTCAGGTGAACGATCGCGGCGTGGACGACATCATCGCGCAGGTGAAACAGATCGTGGGTGATATGCCGGTATATCTGACCTTCGACATTGACTGCCTGGATCCGGCCTTTGCGCCAGGTACCGGCACCCCGGTCATCGGTGGCCTGACTTCCGATCGCGCCATTAAGCTGGTACGCGGTCTGAAAGATCTGAACATCGTGGGTATGGACGTGGTAGAAGTGGCTCCGGCTTACGATCAGTCTGAGATCACGGCGCTTGCCGCTGCGACGCTGGCGCTGGAAATGCTCTACATCCAGGCTGCGAAAAAAGGCGAGTAATAAAGAAACAGGCCGGGACAGGTTGCCCGGCCTGATGATCGCTGTTACTTAATGCCGTCTGTGGCCATGCGATCGCGAATATGCTGCGCACGTGCTGCAGAGGCAGGGTGGTCGTCAAACATTGAGCTTTGACGGCCTGCTTCCTGTTGAGCCAGTTTTTCGAAGCTGGTGGCTAAACCGGACGGATTGATGCCGCGTTTGCGCAACAGATCGTAAGAGTAGTCATCGGCCTCGGATTCCTGACGCTGGGAGAACTGGGAGTTGACCAGTTTTTCACCGAGATCGCCAAGCTGTGACTGCGACAGGCTCCCGACAATGCCCCCGGCAGATGCCGCCGCCACGCGAACGGCGTTGGTGCCAAGCGCAACCTGCATTCCTTTCTTCACGTGGCCGAGCGCAACGTGACCCATTTCATGCCCGATAACCGCTTCGACTTCGTTGTCGGTCATCATGTCCATCAGCCCGCTGTAAACGCGGATGCAGCCGTTGGCCATGGCGAAGGCGTTGACGTCTTTGGCCATATAAACCTTGTAGTTTACCGGCTGGCCATTGATGTTATTGCCAAGCGCAGAAGCAATCTTATCCAGACGCTGAGCGTAAGTGCTGCCTGCCGGCGCGATGGTAGCTTTACCGTCCATCTCCTTACAGGCCTCATCGCTTAATGTTTTAACCTGAGCATCGCTCAGGGTGTAGGCCTGAAACGCCTCTGCACCGGAGCTCATCAGACCGTTCGAGTCCATATTCTGACATCCGCTCAGCAGGAGCGTTGTTCCCAGAGCCAGCACTATTGCACGCATTTTCATTAGGTTGCTTCCGCACTCGTTAAACACGATAAATTCTGAAAGTACATCACGGCAGCGAGGCCGGAGTATGGCTAAGTATAAAGAATATAAACGACGGCGAGCGAGAAGATTGCGCAACGTGCGAGCGTGTTCCAGAGATTTCTTAACCGGCAAAAGAATGGTCCATGTACATGCTTTGTCGCTTGGGTTACATTGTTGGCACTTTTTTCTGGCGTAGCCCAAAACGCGCTGTCGTCAAGCCGAAACGGGTATGGCCTTCAACATCCGATCTGGAGTCAAAATGTCCTCACGTAAAGAGCTTGCCAATGCTATTCGTGCGCTGAGCATGGATGCTGTACAAAAAGCTAAATCCGGTCACCCGGGTGCCCCAATGGGTATGGCTGACATTGCCGAAGTACTGTGGCGTGATTTCCTGAACCACAACCCGAACAACCCGGCCTGGGCTGACCGTGACCGTTTCGTACTGTCCAACGGCCACGGCTCCATGCTGATCTACAGCCTGCTGCACCTCACCGGCTACGACCTGCCAATCGAAGAGCTGAAAAACTTCCGTCAGCTGCACTCTAAAACCCCAGGCCACCCGGAAGTGGGTTACACCGCAGGTGTAGAAACCACCACCGGTCCGCTGGGTCAGGGTATTGCTAACGCCGTGGGTATGGCGATTGCTGAGAAGACGCTGGCGGCGCAGTTCAACCGTCCGGGTCATGACATTGTTGACCACTTCACCTATGCATTCCTCGGCGACGGCTGCATGATGGAAGGTATCTCTCACGAGGTATGCTCCCTGGCCGGTACCCTGAAGCTGGGCAAACTGGTTGCGTTCTATGACGACAACGGCATCTCCATCGATGGTCACATTGAAGGCTGGTTCACCGACGATACCGCAGCACGTTTCGAAGCCTACGGCTGGCACGTGGTGCGTGGTGTTGATGGCCATGATGCTGAAGCGATTAAACGCGCAGTAGAAGAAGCACGCGCTGTGACCGACAAACCGTCCCTGCTGATGTGCAAAACCATCATCGGTTTCGGTTCCCCGAATAAAGCCGGTACGCACGACTCCCATGGCGCACCGCTGGGTGACGCAGAGATCGTCCTGACCCGCGAACAGCTGGGCTGGAAACACGCCGCGTTTGAGATCCCGTCTGAGATCTACGCGCAGTGGGATGCCAAAGAAGCGGGCCAGGCGAAAGAAGCCGCATGGAACGAGAAATTTGCTGCCTACGCTAAAGCCTTCCCACAGGAAGCGGCTGAATACACCCGTCGTATGAAAGGTGAAATGCCAGCAGACTTCGACGCGAAAGCGAACGAATTCATCGCTAAACTGCAGGCGAACCCGTCCAAAATCGCCAGCCGTAAAGCATCCCAGAATGCCATCGAAGCCTTCGGCCCGTGGCTGCCAGAATTCCTCGGCGGTTCTGCTGACCTGGCGCCAAGCAACCTGACCATCTGGTCCGGTTCCAAAGCGATCAACGAAGATGCTGCCGGTAACTACATCCATTACGGTGTACGTGAATTCGGTATGACCGCGATTGCTAACGGTATCTCTCTGCACGGTGGTTTCCTGCCTTACACCTCTACCTTCCTGATGTTTGTGGAATATGCCCGTAACGCGGTGCGTATGGCTGCGCTGATGAAACAGCGTCAGGTGATGGTGTACACCCACGACTCCATCGGTCTGGGCGAAGATGGCCCGACTCACCAGCCGGTAGAGCAGGTTGCTTCCCTGCGTGTGACCCCGAACATGTCCACATGGCGTCCATGTGACCAGGTTGAATCTGCGGTAGCGTGGAAATATGGCGTTGAGCGTCAGGACGGCCCGACCGCACTGATCCTCTCCCGTCAGAACCTGGCTCAGCAGGATCGTACCGAAGAGCAGCTGGCGAACATCGCCCGCGGTGGTTATGTGCTGAAAGACTGCGACGGTCAGCCTGAGCTGATTTTCATCGCGACCGGTTCTGAAGTTGAACTGGCGGTTGCGGCATGGGATCAGCTGGCAGGCGAAGGCGTTAAAGCGCGCGTGGTTTCCATGCCGTCTACCGACGCCTTCGACAAGCAGGATGCGGCATACCGTGAGTCCGTGCTGCCGAAAGCTGTTTCTGCCCGTGTTGCTATCGAAGCGGGTATCGCTGACTACTGGTTCAAATACGTGGGCCTGAACGGCGCTATCGTCGGCATGACCACCTTCGGTGAGTCTGCGCCGGCTGAGCAGCTGTTCGAAGAGTTCGGCTTCACCGTTGAGAACGTGGTCGCGAAAGCGAAAGAACTGCTGTAATCGTGGTTGATGCGGTGCAGGCAAATGCCTTCACCGCAGCCCTCTCCCTGTAAGAGAAGGCGCAAACCCTAAAAACGGTAACCCTTTGGTTACCGTTTTGCTTTTATCTGCCCACCCGGCTTTTTGTGCATCTTATTCCTCATAAATGTAATACGCCTGTAAGTTATTCCATTCAAAATGTGATATGCGTCATATAGCTGGCTTATTGCTCTGGACGGACATTCCCTTTATTCCATGTTTCGCTTATTCTAGCTGAAGCGTTTCAGTCGATTAAACGTTCGACAAATGACCAATCAGTTGGAGTTTGTGACAGGCGAGGATTCCCCTCAGAGCGTTGCTGGATTACTCTGTCAGCCACCTCGAATCAGGGAAAGCTTTGCAGGAGACTTATGACCGTACGCGTAGCGATTAATGGTTTCGGTCGCATCGGACGCAACGTGGTTCGTGCTTTATATGAATCCGGGCGTCGGGCGGAAATGACCGTGGTGGCCATCAATGAACTGGCGGATGCCGCAGGCATGGCGCATTTATTGAAATATGACACCAGCCATGGGCGCTTTGCCTGGGACGTTCGTCAGGAGAGAGAGCAGCTGTTCGTCGGTGATGACGTGATTCGTGTCCTGCACGAGCAGACGATCGACACCTTACCCTGGCGTGAGCTGGGCGTAGATGTGGTGCTCGACTGTACCGGCGTTTACGGTAATCGCGCGCACGGCGAAGCCCATCTGGCGGCTGGCGCTAAGAAAGTGCTCTTCTCACATCCGGGCAGTAACGATCTCGATGCCACGGTGGTTTACGGCGTGAACCATCATGAGCTGCAAGCGGAACACCGCATCGTCTCCAATGCTTCCTGCACCACCAACTGTATTATTCCGGTCATCAAACTGCTGGACGATGCCTACGGCATTGAATCGGGCACCGTGACCACGATTCATTCCGCTATGCACGATCAGCAGGTCATTGACGCATACCACCCGGACCTGCGACGCACTCGCGCGGCGAGTCAGTCGATTATCCCGGTGGATACCAAACTGGCGGCCGGAATTACCCGAATTTTTCCCCAGTTTGAAGACCGTTTTGAAGCCATTGCCGTACGTGTTCCAACGATCAACGTGACGGCGATTGACCTCAGCGTGACCGTGAAAAAACCGGTAAAAGCCTGTGAGGTCAACCTGTTGCTGCAAAAAGCGGCACAGCAAGCATTTCATGGTATAGTTGACTATACGGAATTACCGTTGGTCTCAGTAGATTTTAACCACGATCCGCATAGCGCCATCGTCGATGGCACCCAAACGCGCGTAAGTGGGGCACATCTGATCAAAACGCTGGTCTGGTGTGATAACGAATGGGGCTTTGCTAACAGGATGCTCGACACCACGTTAGCCATGGCCGCACAAGGTTTCAGGTAAGGCGCCTGTTGCGTCTGCAAAACTTTAAGAATCAACGAGAGGATTCACCATGTCTGTAATTAAGATGACCGATCTGGATCTGGCAGGTAAACGCGTTTTCATCCGTGCGGATCTGAACGTACCGGTTAAAGATGGGAAAGTAACCAGCGACGCGCGTATCCGTGCCTCTCTGCCAACCATCGAACTGGCACTGAAGCAGGGCGCAAAAGTGATGGTAACCTCCCACCTGGGTCGTCCGACCGAAGGCGAGTACAACGAAGAGTTCTCTCTGCTGCCGGTTGTTAATTACCTGAAAGACAAACTGTCCAGCCCGGTACGTCTGGTTAAAGACTACCTGGATGGCGTGGAAGTGGCTGAAGGTGAGCTGGTTGTTCTGGAAAACGTTCGCTTCAACAAAGGCGAAAAGAAAGACGACGAAACTCTGTCCAAAAAATACGCGGCACTGTGCGACGTGTTCGTAATGGATGCTTTCGGTACTGCTCACCGTGCGCAGGCTTCTACCCACGGTATCGGTAAATTCGCCGACGTCGCCTGTGCAGGTCCACTGCTGGCTGACGAACTGGAAGCTCTGGGCAAAGCCCTGAAAGAACCTGCTCGTCCAATGGTTGCTATCGTTGGCGGTTCTAAAGTTTCTACCAAACTGACCGTTCTGGATTCCCTGTCCAAAATCGCTGACCAGCTGATCGTGGGTGGCGGTATCGCTAACACCTTCGTGGCTGCTCAAGGCCATAACGTTGGTAAATCCCTGTACGAAGCAGACCTGGTTGACGAAGCCAAACGCCTGCTGACCACTTGTGATATCCCTGTCCCAACTGACGTTCGCGTGGCGACCGAGTTCTCTGAAACCGCAACCGCTGAACTGAAATCTGTCTCTGACATCAAAAACGAAGAGCAGATTCTGGACCTGGGCGACGCCTCTGCAGAGAAGCTGGCTGAGATCCTGAAGAATGCGAAAACCATTCTGTGGAACGGCCCGGTTGGCGTGTTCGAATTCCCGAACTTCCGTAAAGGTACTGAAATCGTGGCTAACGCGATTGCAGACAGCGAAGCGTTCTCCATTGCTGGTGGCGGTGATACCCTGGCAGCAATCGATCTGTTCGGTATTTCCGACAAGATCTCCTACATCTCCACTGGCGGCGGCGCATTCCTCGAATTCGTGGAAGGCAAAGTTCTGCCAGCAGTAGCCATGCTCGAAGAGCGCGCTAAGAAGTAAGCCATTTTAGGGCAGGGAAACCTGCCCAATTTTCAGCGTGCTTTTAATAGCTCGCCCCTTTCCAAGGCCGAAGATACAGGACTCGCAACATGTCTAAAATTTTTGATTTCGTAAAACCTGGCGTGATCACTGGTGATGACGTTCAGAAGGTGTTCCAGGTAGCAAAAGAAAACAACTTTGCTCTGCCAGCGGTTAACTGCGTCGGTACCGACTCTATCAACGCCGTACTGGAAGCCGCAGCAAAAGTTAAAGCGCCGGTAATCGTTCAGTTCTCCAACGGCGGTGCTGCGTTTATCGCAGGTAAAGGCGTGAAAACTGACGTTCCTCAGGGTGCGGCAATCCTGGGCGCAATCTCTGGCGCACACCACGTTCACCAGATGGCTGAGCACTATGGTGTTCCGGTTATCCTGCACACTGACCACTGCGCGAAGAAACTGCTGCCGTGGATCGACGGTCTGCTGGACGCGGGCGAAAAACACTTCGCTGCAACCGGTAAGCCACTGTTCTCTTCTCACATGATCGACCTGTCTGAAGAGTCTCTGGAAGAGAACATCGAGATCTGCTCTAAATACCTGGCGCGCATGGCCAAAATGGACATGACTCTGGAAATTGAACTGGGTTGCACCGGTGGCGAAGAAGACGGCGTGGACAACAGCCACATGGACGCTTCTGCCCTGTACACTCAGCCAGAAGACGTTGATTACGCTTACACCGAGCTGAGCAAAATCAGCCCGCGTTTCACCATCGCTGCTTCCTTCGGTAACGTACACGGCGTGTACAAGCCAGGCAACGTGGTTCTGACCCCAACCATTCTGCGTGATTCTCAGGAATACGTTTCCAAGAAACATAACCTGCCGCATAACAGCCTGAACTTCGTCTTCCACGGCGGTTCCGGTTCTTCTGCTCAGGAAATCAAAGACTCCGTAAGCTACGGTGTTATCAAAATGAACATCGATACCGATACCCAATGGGCAACCTGGGACGGTATCCTGCAGTACTACAAAACTAACGAAGCTTACCTGCAGGGCCAGCTGGGCAACCCGAAAGGCGAAGACCAGCCGAACAAGAAATACTACGATCCACGTGTATGGCTGCGTTCAGCGCAGACCTCTATGGTGACGCGTCTGGAGCAGGCATTCAAAGAGCTGAACGCGGTTGACGTTCTGTAATTTGCGCTGCTAACAGCCTCAGAAAGCCCGCGTTAATCGCGGGCTTTTTTTATGCCTTTCAACTGTCTACGGACACTATTTATGTGATCTGTTTGGCAAAAACCCCCGCTTTTGTTTACCCTTTACTAACTTGCCTGCCTCGATGGGGGATGCATTTCTATGGTTTGCTTAGATAAGGAATATTGAATGGAAGATCTCGGTGTTGTAGATAGCATCAATAACGCGGGTTCCTGGCTGGTGCGCAACCAGGCGTTGCTGCTGAGTTATGCCGTTAACATTGTGGCGGCCATCGCGATTATCGTCATCGGTATGATCGTGGCGCGCATCATCTCTAACGCCGTTAACCGCGTAATGCGAGCGCGTCATATTGATGCCACGGTGGCAGATTTCCTCTCCGCGCTGGTGCGCTACGGTGTTATCGCGTTTACGCTGATTGCGGCCCTGGGGCGTGTTGGGGTACAAACAGCATCGGTTATCGCAGTACTGGGTGCCGCAGGTCTGGCTATTGGTCTGGCGTTGCAAGGCTCGCTGTCGAACCTGGCCGCAGGCGTGCTGTTAGTAACCTTCCGTCCGTTCCGCTCTGGCGAATATGTTGATCTCGGCGGTGTGGCCGGTACTGTGCTGCAGGTGCAGATCTTCTCTACCACGCTGCGCAGCGCGGATGGTCGTATGGTCGTGATCCCGAACGGCAAAATCATCGCCAATAACATCATCAACTTTTCCCGTGAACCGGTACGTCGTAATGAGTTCATTATTGGCGTGGCGTATGACTCTGATATCGAAAAGGTGAAGCAACTGCTCACCAACATTATCGAATCGGATGATCGCATTCTGAAAGATCGTGAGATGACCGTACGCCTGAATGAACTAGGTGCTTCATCCATCAACTTTGTGGTGCGCGTCTGGAGCAACAGCAGTGATTTGCAGAGCGTTTACTGGGATGTACTGGAACGCATCAAGCGCGACTTTGACGCCAACGGCATCAGCTTCCCATATCCGCAGATGGACGTTAACTTCAAGCGTGTGAAAGAACCGGCAGAATAACGTTTCTCCGTTACCCGGCGCGCGCAATGCGTGCCGGGCTTATTAGCTTCACTTATTACCAATTAATATTATCCATTTCCTCTTATTATCCCCCCGCAGTATAGTTTGCCCTCAGACAGTTTATTGAGATTGATCCCGATGTTATCTTTTTATATTCAAGGGCTTATGATTGGTGCGGCAATGATCCTGCCCCTCGGTCCGCAAAATGCGTTTGTAATGAATCAGGGGATTCGCCGCCAGTATCACCTGATGATTGCCTTGCTCTGCGCGGTAAGCGATATGCTTCTGATCTGTGCCGGTATTTTCGGCGGCAGCGCACTGCTGATGCAGTCACCCTGGCTGCTGGCGCTGGTGACCTGGGGCGGTGTCGCGTTTCTGCTGTGGTATGGTTTTGGTGCCCTGAAAACGGCGATGGGCAGCAATATTGAGTTGGCCAGCGCCGAAGTGATGAAGCAGGGGCGCTGGAAAATTATTGTGACCATGCTGGCGGTGACCTGGCTTAATCCACACGTCTATCTGGATACTTTCGTGGTGCTGGGTAGCCTTGGAGGGCAACTGGATGCCGAGCCGAGACGCTGGTTTGCGCTGGGTACCGTCAGCGCCTCTTTCCTGTGGTTCTTTGGCCTGGCGCTGCTCGCTGCATGGCTGGCTCCCCGTCTGCGCACCGCTAAAGCTCAGCGCATTATCAACGCACTGGTGGGCCTGGTGATGTGGTTTATCGCTTTTCAGCTGGCGAAAGAGGGGATTCATCATATTCGTGAACTATTCTACTAAGCGTTGTCTTATGGACATTCGACCAGCAGGCGCTAAGCTTGCTGGCATGCGCCCTGTTACATGGGCACTCTTCGCAACATGGAGGAATAAAAGTGAAGTTGAATGTAATCGCCCTGGCGGCATTAATGGGTTTTGGCGCAGCATCCGTTCAGGCCAGTGAACTGCCTGATAGCCCGCACATTGTGACCTCTGGTACCGCAAGCGTGGATGCGGCACCCGATATCGCAACCTTAGCCATCGAAGTGAACGTGGCGGCAAAAGATGCGGCCACCGCCAAGAAACAGGCAGACGATCGCGTTGCGCAATATCTCTCTTTCCTGGAGCAGAACGGCGTCGGTAAAAAAGACATCAATTCTGCCAACCTGCGTACCCAACCGGACTATGACTATAAGGATGGCAAAAGCATCCTGAAAGGTTACCGCGCGGTGCGTACCGTGGAAGTGACGGTGCGTCAGCTTGATAAGCTTAACTCTCTGTTAGATGGCGCGCTGAAAGCAGGTCTGAACGAGATCCGTTCTGTGTCCCTGGGTGTTGCGCAACCTGAGAAGTATAAAGATGAAGCGCGTAAAGCGGCAATTGATGATGCCGTGCGTCAGGCGCAGCAACTGGCTTCTGGCTTCAACAGCAAGCTTGGCCCGGTTTACAGCGTGCGTTACCACGTCTCTAACTATCAGCCCAGCCCGATGGTTCGCATGATGAAATCTGAAGCGGCACCGGTCTCTGCGCAGGATACCTACGAACAGCCAACGATTCAGTTCGACGATCAGGTTGATGTGGTGTTCCAGCTGGAGCCAGCTCAGGGCCAGCAGCAGAGCACGCAGGCTCAGCAAAATCAGCAGAACGAGCAGCCTCAGCAGACTCAGGAGCAAAATACGGCGACCAAAGCACCGTAAGTCTTGTTTGTCAGCACAAATACAGGCCGGGTTCGCGTTAATGCGACCCGGCTTTTTTATTAATCCTGGCGCAGGACCTTATGGCCATGGGCCAGCAGTGCATCGGTGACGTTGCGCATCATCCGGCTTTCTGGCGCAAAGCGGTGCCAGTAGAGCATACGGCGCTGGTGTAAGCCTGGCGTCAGGTCGATCAGCTCGCCGCTGTTCAGCTCTTTCTCGATCTGCAGATGTGGGATCATGCAGCAGGTCGTGCCCTGACGTGCCAGCTGCACGAAGGCTTCGGAAGAGTTAACGATATGGCAAGGTACACTGCCGGGTGGCAGGTCGAAGTTCTGCTGTAAAAATGCCTGATGCATATCATCAAGATGGTCAAAAGCCACGGCAGGCGCTTTCAGCAGGGCGGCACGGGTAACGCCGTTCGGGAAGTAACGCTCGGCAAAGGCTTTCGAGGCGACGAACAGGTAATCCAGTGCCCCCAGCTGATCCACCAGGCAGCTTGGCAGCGCCTGAGGCTGGATACTGACCGCCCCGACCACTTCACCGCGGCGCAGGCGCTCCTGGGTACGGGTTTCGTCTTCTACCTGTAAATTTAGCCGGATAGGCGAATCAGCCAGCACCGGGGCGAGGGCAGGGAGAAGCCAGGTTGCCAGACTGTCGGCGTTGACCGCCAGAGAGAGCAGCAGCGGCGTGGAGCCGGTCTGTTCATCGCCCAGCCACTCATCCTCCAGCAACTCAACCTGACGCAGCAGCGCCAGCAGCTTCTGCCCCTGTTCGGTAGGGCGCGGCGGCACGGTACGAACCAGCAGCGGCTGCCCGAACATGTTCTCAAGCTGTTTGATTCGTTGTGAAACAGCGGATTGGGTAATGCACAGCTTTTGTGCTGCGCGTTCGAATCCGCGTTCACGAATAACGGCATCAAGCGCCTGTAATGTTCTGTAGTCCGGACGTTTCATTGCTCTGGCTGACTCCCAAAAAATACGATACTTCGCACTATGACATAAATTTATGTTTGATACAGACGAAATTGGTGACCTCGCAGATCACATGGCGCAGGCGAATGCTCTATAATGCGCGTCACGCAAAATCACCACGGGCAAGAGATCATGACGCAGGATGAACTGAAAAAAGCAGTAGGATGGGCCGCTCTCCAGTATGTACAGCCGGGTACCATTGTCGGCGTGGGCACAGGTTCAACGGCAGCACACTTTATTGATGCGCTGGGCACGATGAAAGGCCAGATCGAGGGCGCCGTTTCAAGCTCCGATGCATCCACGGAAAAACTGAAAAGCCTGGGTATCACCGTGTTCGATCTGAACGAAGTTGACCGTCTGGGGATTTACGTCGACGGCGCGGATGAGATCAACGGCCATATGCAGATGATCAAGGGCGGCGGTGCGGCACTGACGCGCGAGAAAATCATCGCCTCCGTGGCAGACAAGTTTATCTGTATTGCGGATGCCTCCAAGCAGGTTGATATCCTCGGCAACTTCCCACTGCCGGTGGAAGTGATCCCAATGGCGCGCAGCGCGGTTGCCCGCGAACTGGTGAAACTGGGTGGTCGCCCGGAATACCGTCAGGGTGTGGTAACGGACAATGGTAACGTGATTCTGGATGTTCACGGTCTGGAGATCCTCGACGCCGTGGCGCTGGAAAATGCCATCAATGGCCTGCCAGGCGTGGTAACGGTAGGGTTATTCGCTAATCGTGGCGCGGATGTTGCGCTGATCGGCACCGCCGATGGCGTTAAAACCATCGTGAAATGATCTGACGGGGGGAGCCTCCCCCCGCTAACTTTTTTTGCAACAGCGATATTCGGTGACTTGTGTCACATTTCCAACCCTCTCCTGACGATCCTACCGCTTTCGTATTGCTCCACAGCATTTTTCACTGCCAATTGGCGCTGTATGACATTTCTTCAGAGTGCCGACGCAAACGTTCATATTGCTGCAATAGTTTTTTTTGATATGTTGGCGGGAGCGGATTTTAAATCAGCACAACAACAGTTCAGACAATCAGACAGGGTCGGGGAAATGGCAAAGGTATCACTGGAGAAAGACAAGATTAAATTTCTGCTGGTCGAAGGGGTGCATCAGAAAGCACTGGATAGCCTTCGTGCGGCAGGTTATACCAACATCGAATTCCACAAAGGTGCGCTGGATACCGAACAGCTGAAAGAGTCGATCCGTGATGCTCACTTCATCGGCCTGCGATCCCGTACCCACCTGACCGAAGATGTCATTGCCGCAGCAGAAAAACTGGTCGCGATTGGCTGCTTCTGCATCGGCACCAACCAGGTTGATCTCAATGCTGCCGCTAAGCGCGGTATTCCGGTCTTCAACGCGCCATTCTCCAACACCCGTTCCGTGGCGGAGCTGGTCATCGGTGAACTTCTGCTGCTGCTACGCGGCATCCCTGAAGCCAACGCCAAGGCCCACCGTGGGATCTGGAATAAACTGGCATCTGGCTCTTTCGAAGCGCGTGGTAAAAAACTGGGCATTATTGGTTACGGCCACATCGGCACGCAGCTGGGCATTCTGGCGGAATCGCTGGGGATGCACGTCTTTTTCTACGATATCGAAAATAAGCTGCCGCTGGGTAATGCCACCCAGGTTCAGCATCTCTCCGACCTGCTCAATATGAGCGATGTGGTGAGCCTGCACGTGCCGGAAAATGCCTCCACCAAAAACATGATGGGTGCGGAAGAGCTGGCGCTGATGAAGCCGGGTTCACTTCTGATCAACGCCGCGCGCGGTACGGTGGTGGATATCCCTGCGCTGTGCGAAGCTCTGAAAAGCAAACATCTGGCGGGCGCGGCGATTGACGTCTTCCCGACCGAGCCTGCGACCAACAGCGACCCGTTCACTTCGCCGCTGTGCGAGTTCGACAACGTGATCCTGACGCCACACATCGGTGGCTCTACGCAGGAAGCACAGGAAAATATCGGTCTTGAAGTGGCCGGTAAGCTGAGCAAATACTCCGACAACGGTTCAACCCTGTCTGCGGTCAACTTCCCGGAAGTCTCTTTGCCGCTGCACGGCGGGCGTCGCCTGCTGCACATTCATGAAAACCGTCCAGGCGTACTGACGGCCATTAACCAGATCTTCGCTGAGCAGGGTGTGAACATCGCGGCACAGTATCTGCAAACTAACGCGCAGATGGGGTATGTGGTTATTGATATTGAAGCGGATGAAGATGTTGCAGAGAAAGCGTTGCAGGCGATGAAGGCCATTCCGGGCACTATCCGCGCGCGTCTGCTCTACTAAGTGAGTGCCATCTGATCCCCGGCGGCGCTTCGCTTGCCGGGCCTGCGGATCTTACTGGCCGGGTAAGGCGGAGTCGCCACCCGGCTTTTTTCACCACTGCCAGATCTTCGACGGTGTCACTACCGCCGGCAGCGGAATATCCCATTTCTCCACCGGTAACTTTTCAACGCCCTGGCAATCATGTGCGTAGCCCACCGGCTGCAGGCCATGCTGCTGCCAGTTCTGCAACGTGCGATCGTAAAATCCTCCGCCCATACCTAAACGCTGACCGCTTTTATCAAAAGCCACCAGCGGCGTTACCAGCACATCCAGTTGCTCAAGCGGCAACACGTCGCGCACGTCCAGTTTCGGTTCGGTGATTTTCAGACGATTCACCACCAGTTCGCTATGAGGATGGTAGTGCAGAAACAGCAGATTTCCCGGACTGAAAGGGTGCAGTACCGGCAGGTAAACTTTTTTTCCGGTGCGCCAGAGTTCATCGATCAGCGGTTGGGTGTCAAGTTCGCCATCAAAAGATAGAAACAGGGCGACGGTGTGCGCCATTACGACGGGCGGATACGCCATCATGCGGGCCGCGGCTTGTTGCGCAAAATGGGCTTGCTGTTCAGGCGTTAAGGCTCTGCGATGCTGACGAATTAACTGACGAATGTGTTGACGTGAGGCAGGAACTTCAGGAAGTTGCGTCATGGTAGTCGCTGGGTAGAAAGGTGAGGGAATCTCCGAGATGCCGCCGCAGGCTGTAACCCTTGAACCCTTGGTTCAAGGTGAATGTGTCGTCATGATTTTAAGGCTTCTCGGACGAACCGAGCATGCTCACCAACCATGGAGCGCCACATTCTTGTGGTATGAAATATCGGCTCAGGGGACTGGCCCGCATGCGAACATCTCAGAGAAATTTTTCCTTCAGGGTCACTCTACCATAGTAGACCACGAAGTGTTATTCAAAGTTTTGCCCCGGTCTGTCTGTAATGCGACCCTGATCAAGCAATGCCTGTTCAATGGTCTGCTGGAGCATTTTAATGCGTTGTTCCATGCTCGCCGCGTAATCGCGGGTCTTCGCTTTTTCCTGAGCCAGTTCATAACTGATGTTCAACGCGGCGATGAAGACCAGTTGCTCAGTATTTGTGACTCTAGTGCGTTCTTTTAAATCTTGCAACCGCTGATTCAAATCATCCGCAGCCTGATTCAAAGCATCCCTTTGTTCAGGCGGACAATTCACTCGCAGCGAACGGCCAAAAATTTGGATATCGACGGGTTGTGCAGACATGCCACCTTCCTGCTGTTTGACTGCGCTGCCTTCACATCCGCTTCCGGGGGCTGCGAAGGGGCGACACTATAGCTACCCTGGTGCGTAGATACAAGCCCTATTCTGGTTCACCAGGGTCCAAAGTGGTAGCATACCATGAATATTCCTCCCATTGATGACGAATGCCATGTCTATACAGAACGAAATGCCTGGTTACAACGACGTTAGCCAGTTACTGAACCAGCAAGGCGTGGGGTTAACGCCGGCTGAAATGCACGGTCTGATCAGCGGGATGCTGTGTGGTGGAAACAACGACAGCTCATGGCTGCCGCTGGTTCACGACCTGACGAACGAGGGTCTGGCGTTCGGCCACGATCTTGCCCAGGCGTTGCGCAATATGCATGGCGCAACCAGCGATGCGCTCGAAGATGACGGTTTCCTTTTTCAGCTTTATCTGCCTGATGGAGACGGCGTCAGCGTATTCGACCGCGCCGATGCGCTGGCCGGTTGGGTCAACCACTATCTGTTAGGATTGGGTGTGACGCAGCCTAAGCTCGAGAAAGTGACGGGCGAAGCGGGAGAAGCGATCGACGATCTGCGTAACATCGCTCAACTGGGCTACGATGAAGACGAAGATCAGGAAGAGCTGGAGATGTCCCTCGAAGAGATCATCGAGTACGTGCGCGTTGCGTCTCTGCTCTGCCACGATACCTTTACGCGCACACAGCCCACTGCGCCGGAAGTGCGTAAACCAACCTTACACTAATAAAAACTACTGGAGGGTGTCATGACTCAGCAAGAGTATCTTCGCCGCCGTCAGGCGCTGCTGGCTACGATGCAGCCGGGCAGCGCCGCGTTGATTTTTGCCGCACCGGAAGCCACACGCAGCAACGATAGCGAATATCCGTACCGCCAGAGCAGTGATTTCTGGTACTTCACCGGCTTTAACGAGCCGGAGTCGGTGCTGGTGCTGATTAAAAGTCACGATACCCACAACCACTGCGTGCTGTTTAACCGCGTCCGGGATCTCACCGCCGAGATCTGGTTTGGTCGCCGTCTGGGCCAGCAGGCCGCGCCGGAAAAGCTGGGCGTCGATCGCGCCCTGGCGTTCAGCGAAATCAACGAGCAGCTTTACCAGTTGCTCAATGGTCTGGATACGGTCTACCACGCGCAGGGTGAATACGCTTATGCCGACGAGATTGTCTTTGCCGCGCTGGATAAGCTGCGTAAAGGCTCCCGGCAAAACCTGAAGGCACCCGCAACCCTCACCGACTGGCGTCCTGCCGTCCACGAGCTGCGCCTGTTTAAGTCAGACGAAGAGCTGGATGTCATGCGTAAAGCGGGGGAGATTAGCGCCCTGGCCCATACCCGGGCGATGCAAAAGTGCCGTCCGGGGATGTTCGAATATCAGCTGGAAGGCGAAATTCACCATGAGTTTACCCGCCACGGCGCGCGCTATCCGGCGTACAACACCATCGTTGGCGGCGGTGAAAATGGTTGCATTCTGCATTACACCGAAAACGAGTCTGAACTGCGGGATGGCGATCTGGTACTGATTGATGCCGGATGCGAATTTAAAGGCTATGCCGGTGATATCACCCGCACCTTCCCGGTGAACGGCAAATTTACCCCGGCCCAGCGCGAAATCTACGACATCGTGCTGCACTCGCTGGACACCGCGCTGATGCTGTTCCGTCCCGGCACTTCCATTCAGGATGTCACCGGGGAAGTGGTGCGGATTATGGTTAGCGGGCTGGTGGAGCTGGGTATTCTTAACGGCGACGTCGATCAGCTGATTGCTGACAATGCTCACCGTCCCTTCTTTATGCATGGCCTGAGCCACTGGCTGGGGCTGGACGTGCATGACGTGGGCGTGTATGGCCCGGAACGTTCGCGCGTGCTGGAGCCGGGAATGGTGCTGACCGTTGAACCGGGACTCTATATTGCCCCGGATGCCGATGTGCCCGCCCAGTATCGCGGTATCGGCATTCGTATTGAAGATGACATTGTGATCACCGAAACCGGTAACGAAAACCTGACGGCCTCCGTGGTGAAAAATGCCGACGAGATTGAAGCCCTGATGGCGGCGGCACGCTCATGAGCATCATCATTGTTGGCGGAGGCATGACGGGAGCAACGCTGGCGCTGACCCTCTCCACGCTGACCCAGGGTAAGCTTCCGGTCCATCTGGTGGAAGCCGTGGCACCACAATCGACCGGCCATCCGGGGTTTGATGGCCGTGCCATCGCCCTGGCGCAGGGCACCTGCCAGCAGCTGGCCCGCAGTGGTATCTGGCAGGCGATTGCCGATTGCGCCACCGCTATCGAAACCGTTCATGTCAGCGATCGGGGCCACGCCGGGTTTGTCACCCTTGAGGCGCAGGATTATCGCATTGATGCGCTGGGGCAGGTGGTCGAGCTGCACGACGTGGGGCTGCGCCTGTTCCGTCTGTTGCAGGATGCTCCAGGCGTAACGCTACATTGCCCGGCACGTGTCGAGCATTTTACCCGCAGCGAAACGTCGGTCAGCGTCACGCTGAATGACGGCACTACGCTCGATGGACAACTGCTGGTGGCGGCCGATGGCTCCCGTTCGGCGCTCGGCCAGCAGTGCGGAATTCAGTGGCAGCAACAGCCGTACCATCAACTGGCGGTGATTGCTAACGTGGCCACCGCCGAGCCGCACCGTGGCCGCGCCTTTGAACGTTTTACCCAGCATGGCCCGCTGGCCATGCTGCCTATGTCGCAGGGGCGCAGCTCGCTGGTCTGGTGCCATCCGCTGGAAAAAGCGGATGAAGTGCAGGGCTGGTCTGACGAACGCTTCTGCGCCGAACTGCAAAAAGCCTTTGGCTGGCGGCTGGGGCGTATCACCCAGGCCGGGAAGCGTTCAGCCTATCCGCTGGCATTAACCACGGCGTCGCAGTCTGTCTCCCATCGCGTCGCGCTGGTAGGCAATGCGGCGCAGACGTTACACCCTATCGCCGGACAGGGCTTTAACCTCGGGCTGCGCGATGTGATGACCCTTGCCGAAACGCTGGCGCAGGCGTTTGAACAACAGCAGGATTGCGGAGCATATCCGGTGCTGTGCCAGTATCAGAAACGACGTCAGGCAGATAAAGAGGCGACCATCGGCGTGACCGACGGGCTGGTACACCTGTTTGCCAATCGCTGGGCACCGCTGGTTGTCGGGCGTAACCTGGGGTTGATGGCGATGGAATTATTCATTCCGGCACGCGATGTGCTGGCGCAGAGGACTCTCGGTTGGGTCGCTCGCTAAGGAGTAAACAAAGTGCAGAATGTTGATGTTGCCATTGTCGGTGGCGGAATGGTAGGACTGGCGCTGGCCTGTGGTTTGCAGGGCAGCGGTCTGCGCGTGGCGGTGCTGGAGCAGAAACAGCCTCAGCCAGTCGCTTCTGATGCGCCGCCTGAACTCCGTGTTTCGGCGATCAACGCCGCCAGTGAAAAGCTGCTCACGCGGATCGGCGTCTGGTCAGACATTATTGCCCAGCGCGCCAGCCGTTATCACGGCATGGAAGTGTGGGATAAAGACAGCTTCGGGCATATCGCTTTTGATGATGAAAGCATGGGCTACAGCCATCTCGGCCATATCATCGAAAACGCCGTGATTCACCATGCATTGTGGCAGAAAGCGCAACAGTGCAGCGACGTTACCCTGATTGCCCCCGCGCAGCTGCAGCAGGTTGCCTGGGGCGAAAACGATGCGTTCATTACCCTGCAAAGTGGCGATATGCTGACTGCTCGCCTGGTGGTGGGGGCCGACGGGGCAAACTCCTGGCTGCGTAACAAAGCCGACATTCCGCTGACGTACTGGGACTACCGCCACCATGCGCTGGTGGCTACTATTCGCACCGTGGAGCCGCATCAGGCCGTGGCCCGGCAGATTTTCCACAATGATGGCATTCTCGCTTTCCTGCCTCTCAGCGATCCGCGCCTTTGCTCAATCGTCTGGTCGCTTTCACCCGAGAAGGCGCAGCAGATGCAGGAGGCATCAGCCGACGAGTTCAATCAGGCTCTGTGTATGGCCTTCGATAACCGACTGGGACTTTGCGCCGTCGAAAGCGAGCGGCAGGTGTTCCCGTTAACCGGTCGCTATGCGCGCCAGTTCGCGGCGCATCGTCTGGCGCTGGTGGGTGACGCGGCACACACCATTCATCCGCTGGCCGGGCAGGGAGTTAACCTGGGCTTTATGGATGCTGCCGAGCTGGTGAGCGAACTTCGCCGCTTACAGCGTGACGGCAAGGACATCGGCCAGCATCTTTATCTGCGCCGGTACGAGCGCAGCCGTAAACACAGTGCGGCCATGATGCTGGCAGGCATGCAGGGCTTCCGCGAGCTGTTTGCCGGTGCCAACCCGGCGAAAAAACTGCTGCGCGACCTCGGCCTGAAGCTGGCTGATACCCTCCCGGGTGTTAAGCCACAGCTCCTGCGTCAGGCGATGGGTCTTAACGATCTGCCGGACTGGCTGCGCTAAAACATACTGCATCCTTCAGGTTGCCTCTGCGTTGGCTGCGTCTGCTTACTGACCAGAATGAGCTTCTGGGGACGCTGAGGCTTGCCACGTTACCCGGCCTCGCCCCTTTAAGGCCAGTGCCAGCGTTGTTCAAAAACGTTGTAATGGTTTTTGTGCTGCAATCTGAATGACGTTGTCTATTTGACCCCCGTCACACTTTATTCTCCCGGCCTGTGGGCCGGGGGAATTCCTTCGTTTGAAATAATCTAATTTCACCGACTTTTTCGCATTAGATAATCTAATCTCTCGATTTTTATGTTACGGAAATTTCGCGCATTTTTCCGCACTAAATATCACCCTGTGCTGAATCCCATCTTCCCGGCTTTGCGTTTGTGCGGAATGTTTCGCATTTTTGTAGTGAATAACTCTGTACGCTTTGTTGGCATTTTTGACCATAAGCTAATGTGATGGCCCGTTTTTCCTTATGGTTAACCACCGTTTTCAGTGGTAAGTTCAGGTAAAAGAGAACGTTTGCGTCGGTGTCCGGGAGTGATGCCGATGCCGGGTTTTATGGTGAATTTTTCAGCATAAAACGCATGACAGCCCTGCTCATTCAACGAGGATAAGATGGCTCAACAGACGCCTTTGTACGAACAACACACCTTATGCGGTGCTCGCATGGTCGATTTCCATGGCTGGATGATGCCGCTGCATTACGGTTCGCAGATTGATGAGCATCATGCGGTGCGCACCGATGCCGGTATGTTCGACGTCTCGCATATGACCATTGTCGATCTGCACGGCAGCCGCACCCGGGATTTTCTGCGTTATCTGCTGGCGAACGACGTGGCGAAGCTCACGAAGCCGGGCAAAGCGCTCTATTCCGGCATGCTGAATGCCTCCGGCGGCGTGATTGACGACCTGATCGTCTATTACCTCTCCGATGATTTCTTCCGCCTCGTTGTTAACTCTGCCACCCGTGAAAAAGACCTCGCCTGGATCACCCAACACGCTGAACCTTATGCCATCGACATCACCGTGCGTGATGACCTGTCGCTGATTGCGGTGCAAGGGCCGAACGCGCAGGCGAAAGCCGCGTCACTGTTCAGCGATGAACAGCGCCAGGCCACCGACGGCATGAAGCCGTTCTTTGGCGTGCAGACGGGCGATCTGTTTGTGGCTACCACCGGTTACACCGGTGAAGCGGGCTATGAAATTGCGATGCCGAACGAAAAAGCGGCCGACTTCTGGCGTGCCCTGGTGGAAGCGGGCGTTAAGCCAGCTGGTCTGGGCGCGCGCGACACGCTGCGTCTGGAAGCGGGCATGAATTTGTACGGCCAGGAGATGGACGAAGGCGTCTCTCCGCTGGCGGCCAATATGGGCTGGACCATCGCGTGGGAACCGGCCGATCGCGACTTTATCGGTCGTGAGGTGCTGGAGCAGCAGCGTGAGAAGGGCACCGAGCAGCTGGTTGGCCTGGTGATGACCGAGAAAGGCGTGTTGCGCGGCGAGCTGCCGGTGCGTTTCACCGATGCCAATGGCAACCACTGCGAAGGCATTATCACCAGCGGCACCTTCTCACCGACGCTGGGTTACAGTATTGCTCTGGCACGTGTGCCGGCGGGTATTGGCGAGACTGCCGTGGTGCAGATCCGCAACCGCGAAATGCCGGTCCGCGTGACCAAACCGATTTTTGTTCGCGCCGGTAAGCCGGTCGCCTAATCATTTTTATCAGGAGAAATTCAATGAGCAATGTGCCAGCAGAACTGAAATACAGCAAAGAACACGAGTGGCTGCGCAAAGAAGCCGACGGTACTTATACCGTGGGCATCACCGAACACGCCCAGGAGCTGTTGGGTGACATGGTGTTTGTAGATCTGCCCGACGTTGGCGCGACCGTAAGCGCGGGCGATGACTGCGCAGTGGCCGAGTCGGTAAAAGCCGCTTCTGATATCTATGCCCCGGTGAGCGGTGAAATCGTTGCGGTAAACGACGCGCTGAGCGACTCCCCGGAACTGGTTAACAGCGAACCGTATGAAGGCGGCTGGATCTTTAAGATCAAAGCCAGCGACGAAGCGCAGGTTGCCGCGCTGCTGGATGCGACCGCGTACGAAGCATTACTGGAAGACGAATAAGCCTTTTCCCTCTCCCCTGTGGGGAGAGGGTAGGGTGAGGGGAACAGACGACACCTTCACCCCAGCCCTCTCCCTTAGGGAGAGGGAGAAAACACATTCACTGCACGTTTCAGGAACCATCGCTCATGACACAGACTTTAAGCCAGCTTGAAAACCGTGGCGCCTTCATTGAACGTCACATTGGGCCGGATGCTCAGCAACAGCAGGAGATGCTGAAGACGGTTGGCGCGGATTCGTTAAACGCACTGATTTCGCAGATCGTGCCAAAGGATATTCAGCTCGCCACCCCGCCGCAGGTGGGTGAAGCCACGACTGAATTTGCCGCGCTGGCAGAACTGAAGGCCATTGCCGGCCTGAACAAGCGCTTTAAGTCTTACATTGGCATGGGCTACACCAACGTGCAGTTGCCGCCGGTTATTCTGCGCAACATGCTGGAAAACCCGGGCTGGTACACCGCGTACACCCCGTATCAGCCGGAAGTCTCGCAGGGCCGTCTGGAAGCACTGTTGAACTTCCAGCAGGTGACGCTGGATCTGACCGGTCTGGACATCGCCTCCGCCTCGCTGCTGGATGAAGCCACCGCCGCCGCCGAAGCAATGGCGATGGCGAAACGCGTCAGCAAACTGAAGGGGGCGAACCGCTTCTTCGTCGCCGCCGATATTCACCCACAAACCCTCGACGTGGTACGTACGCGTGCCGAAACCTTTGGTTTTGAAGTGATTGTGGATGACGCAGAGAAAGTGCTGGATCACCAGGATGTGTTTGGCGTGCTGTTGCAGCAGGTGGGCACTACCGGTGAAGTTCACGATTACACGACTCTGATTGCCGAGCTGAAAGCGCGCAAAGTTGTCGTCAGCGTGGCGGCTGATTTTATGGCGCTGGTGCTGTTAACTGCCCCGGGCAAACAAGGCGCAGACATTGTCTTCGGCTCCGCACAGCGCTTCGGCGTACCGATGGGCTACGGCGGTCCACACGCGGCCTTCTTCGCCGCTAAAGATGAATTCAAACGCTCCATGCCAGGCCGTATTATCGGTGTGTCGAAAGATGCCGCCGGTAACACCGCCCTGCGCATGGCGATGCAGACGCGCGAGCAGCATATTCGTCGTGAGAAAGCGAACTCCAACATCTGTACCTCACAGGTGCTGCTGGCTAACATCGCCAGCCTGTACGCCGTCTTCCACGGCCCGGTTGGCCTGAAACGTATCGCCAGCCGTATTCACCGTCTGGCCGATATCCTGGCCTGCGGTCTGCAGCAGAAAGGACAAAAACTGCGCCACGCGCACTTCTTCGATACCTTGTGTGTCGAAGTGGCCGACAAAGCGGCGGTGCTGGCACGCGCTGAGGCAGCAGAGATTAACCTGCGTAGCGACATTCTGAATGCCGTCAGCATCACGCTGGATGAGACCACCACCCGTGAAGATGTTCAGGTGCTGTTCAACGTCCTGCTGGGTGATGACCACGGTCTGAACATTGATACCCTGGACAAAGAGGTGGCGCATGACAGCCGCTCTATCCAGGCAACCATGCTGCGCGACGACGCGATCCTGGCCCATCCGGTATTCAACCGCTACCACAGCGAAACCGAGATGATGCGCTATATGCACTCTCTGGAGCGCAAGGATCTGGCGCTGAACCAGGCGATGATCCCGCTGGGTTCCTGCACCATGAAGCTCAACGCCGCCGCCGAGATGATCCCGATCACCTGGCCGGAGTTTGCTGAGCTGCACCCGTTCTGCCCGGCAGATCAGGCGGAAGGCTATCATCAGATGATCAACCAGCTCTCCGACTGGCTGGTGAAACTGACCGGTTACGATGCGCTCTGCATGCAGCCGAACTCTGGCGCACAGGGCGAATACGCGGGTCTGCTGGCAATCCGTCACTACCACGAGAGCCGCAACGAAGGCCATCGTGATATCTGTCTTATCCCAAGCTCCGCCCACGGCACCAACCCGGCTTCTGCACAGATGGCAGGGATGGAAGTGGTGGTCGTGGCCTGTGATAAAAACGGCAACATCGATCTGGCTGATCTGCGCGCTAAAGCGGAACAGACCAGCGATAAACTCTCCTGCATCATGGTGACCTATCCGTCTACACACGGGGTGTACGAAGAGACCATCCGCGAAGTGTGCGAAATTGTGCACCAGCATGGCGGCCAGGTTTACCTCGATGGTGCCAACATGAACGCCCAGGTGGGGATCACCACACCAGGCTTTATCGGCGCAGACGTATCTCACCTGAACCTGCACAAAACCTTCTGCATTCCGCACGGTGGTGGCGGCCCGGGCATGGGTCCGATTGGCGTCAAAGCGCACCTGGCACCGTTCGTACCGGGTCACAGCGTCGTGCAGATCGAAGGCATGCTTACCCGTCAGGGCGCGGTTTCCGCGGCTCCGTTTGGTAGCGCCTCTATTCTGCCAATCAGCTGGATGTACATCCGCATGATGGGCGCAGAAGGGCTGAAGCAGGCAAGCCAGGTGGCGATCCTGAATGCTAACTACATCGCGACTCGCCTGAAATCTGCTTTCCCGGTGCTCTACACCGGTCGCGATGGCCGCGTGGCGCACGAATGTATTCTCGATATTCGCCCGCTGAAAGAGCAGAGTGGCATTAGCGAACTGGACATCGCCAAGCGCCTCATCGACTACGGCTTCCACGCGCCAACCATGTCGTTCCCGGTTGCAGGTACGCTGATGGTGGAGCCAACCGAGTCTGAGAGCAAAGCCGAGCTGGACCGCTTTATTGATGCAATGCTGGCGATCCGCATGGAGATCGATCGCGTGCTGGACGGCGAATGGACGCTGGAAGATAACCCGCTGGTCAATGCGCCACACACGCAGCACGAAATGGTGGCTGAGTGGAACCACGCTTACAGCCGCGAGCTGGCGGTCTTCCCGGCAGGCGTAGCGAACAAATACTGGCCAACCGTGAAACGTCTTGATGACGTCTATGGCGACCGCAACCTGTTCTGCTCCTGTGTACCTATGAGCGAATACCAGTAATCGTTCAGCTAGAGTAAGGTATTGATATAGGCCGGGTAAGGCGAAGCCGCCACCCGGCTTTTTTCTTTCTGGAGGTGTGTAATGGCAATTGCACTTGTAACCGGTGCCAGCCGCGGAATTGGCAAAGCAACTGCGCTGCAACTGGCGAGGGAAGGCTACACCGTGGCGGTGAATTATCACCACAACATCAAAGCTGCAACCGACGTCATCGCACAGATTGTGGAAGAGGGCGGCAAGGCCTTTGCCTTGCGCGCCGACATCAGTGACGAAGCGCAGGTCATGGCAATGTTCGACAGCCTCGATCGTGAAGGCGAACCCCTCACGGCGCTGGTTAACAACGCCGGGATCCTGTTCGAGCAGAGCACTATCGAAAATCTTTCTGCCGAGCGTATCAACCGGGTGCTGGGCACCAACGTGACCGGGTATTTCCTCTGCTGTCGTGAAGCGGTAAAACGCATGGCGCTGAAACATGGCGGTAAGGGCGGGGCGATTGTGAATGTCTCGTCTGCTGCCTCACGGCTTGGTGCGCCGGGGGAATATGTCGATTATGCGGCGTCGAAAGGTGCTGTGGATTCTCTTACTACCGGGTTAGCTCTGGAGGTAGCCGCACAGGGCATTCGGGTTAACTGTGTTCGTCCTGGGCTGATCTACACGGAAATTCATGCTTCTGGCGGTGAGCCGGGCCGTGTGGACCGGGTGAAGTCGATGCTGCCGATGCAGCGCGGCGGCCAACCTGAAGAGGTGGCGCAGGCGATTGTCTGGCTGTTGAGCGAGAAGGCGTCGTACGTGACGGGCAGTTTTATTGAGTTAGCGGGCGGGAAATAACCCTCTCACCTCAAAGGGGAGAGGGGGATCAATCGTAGGCCCGGTAAGCGCAGCGCCACCGGGCAAAAAATTACAATGTCTCGCCGTTGCTGGCAATCACGCCTTTATACCATTCGAAGCTCTTCTTACGGGAACGAGACATATCGCCCGTACCGTCGTCGTGCTTGTTCACGTAGATAAAGCCGTAGCGTTTGCTGTACTGACCGGTGGTGAAGGACACGCAGTCGATGCAGCCCCACGGGGTGTAGCCCATCAGATCCACGCCATCATACGTCACCGCTTTGATCATCTCTTCCACGTGGGCACGCAGGTAGTCGATACGATAGTCATCGTTGATGCTGCCGTCCTTTTCCACTTTGTCATACGCGCCAAATCCGTTTTCGACGATAAACAGCGGCTTCTGGTAACGTTCATACAGCTCGCACAGGGCGTAGCGCAGGCCCACCGGGTCGATCTGCCAGCCCCAGTCAGAAGCTTTGACGTGCGGGTTCGGAACGCTGCCTTCGAAGCCGGAGATCGCATCGCCCGTACCGCCTTCCGCTTTCACCGCGTTGGTCATGTAGTAGCTGAAGCCCAGATAATCACAGGTGCCTTCACGCAGGATCTGCTCATCGCCCGCTTCCATATTGATGGTGAAACCGCGACGCTCCCATTCGTTCAGCACGTAGGATGGGTAGTAACCACGCAGTTGTACGTCGGTAAAGACATAGCGCTCACGCATTGACTCCTGGGCGAACATCACGTCTTCAGGTTTGCAGGAGAACGGATAGAGCGCCACCATTGCCAGCATGCAGCCGACTTTCATTTCCGGGTTGATGCGACGCGCGGCTTTTACCGCCAGGGCGCTGGCCACGAACTGGTGATGCAGCACCTGGTACATGGTCTCTTCCGGGTTTTGATGCTCGGTATAGACCACGCCGGAGCAGCAGTAGCCGAACAGCGGGGCGCGCCAGTTACGCTGGTTGTTGATCTCGTTAAAGGTCATCCAGTATTTGACCTTGCTCTTGTAGCGCTCAAACACCACTTCAGCGAAATTAACGAAGAAATCGACCACCTTACGGTTGGTCCAGCCGCCGTACTCCTGCACCAGATGCAGCGGCATTTCGAAGTGGGAGAGGGTGATCACCGGCTCGATGTTGTACTTCAGCAGCTCATCGAACATGTCGTCGTAGAATTTCAACCCCTCTTCGTTCGGCTGGGTTTCATCACCTTTCGGGAAGATACGGGTCCAGGCGATGGAGGTACGGAAGCATTTGAAGCCCATCTCGGCAAACAGCTTGATGTCTTCTTTATAGTGGCCGTGGAAGTCGATGGCGTCATGGTTTGGGTAGTATTTACCCTCAACCACTTCCTGAGTGATTTCACGCGGCACGCCGTGAGCGCCGCCGGTCAGCACGTCACAAATGCTCGGGCCTTTACCGCCCTTGTTCCAGCCGCCCTCTACCTGGTGCGCCGCCACTGCGCCGCCCCATAAAAAATCTTTTGGTAAGGTGAGTTTTTTCATCTTTGCTAATCTCATTTATTGTCTTATTTGGAGTCTAACAAAGGGGAATAAAAAGTCACGATATAACAATTTGCAGACATTGTGATTTGTTACGGCAAAAAAACAGGGTGTTTTATTCCGTTAATTTCTTCGCCAGTTTGCGTCCCAAAGATTCAAGAATATAAATCACCGGAATTTGCGTGGTAATATCGTAGACACCCGCGATACGCGTTTGCGGCACATGCCACGAGAGATTAAAGTCTGCCAGTTTTGCCAGCCGTGAATGTTCGTGGCTGGTGATGGAGAGCACCTTGCAATGATGCAGGCTGAACTGGCTGGCGAAGCGCAGGATCTCTTCGGTTTCGCCAGAGACGGAGAGCACAATCGCCAGGGCGTTTTTCGCCATATCGTTGGTCACCGGGAAATAAGGATCGTCGATATGGTTGCTGAATTTACCAATATTGGAAAAGAAACGTGCACCATATTTTGCCAGCGAACCTGACGTGCCTGCGCCGACAAATATAATACGCTCCGAGGATAAGATAATATCCACGGCGTTATTTAAAAGCGTATCAAACTCGTCGTTGTTTACGCTTTTGAAAAAACTGATAATCTCACTGGCACCAAAATTGGCCTGCTGCGGTTCGTTTTGTTCAAGATATAATTTAAAACGGACGCGGAATTCAGAATAGCCATCGCATTTCAGCTTGCGGCAGAAGCGCAGCACGGTGGTGGTGGAAACCCCCGCCGCATCAGCCAGTTCGCGAATGGTCATGTACATCACCTGGTCACGGTTTTTAATGACGGTGTTGTAGACCATCATCTCCAGATTATTGAGACTGGCAATGGCGGAATGGGAGAACATGCTCACAGTGGCTAAACTCACTCATCAGACTTCATCTTCAGGGAATAATAACATGCAGCCAAACGACATTACTTTTTTTCAGCGCTTTCAGGATGACATTCTGGCCGGACGTAAGACCATCACCATCCGTGATGAGAGCGAGGCGCACTTCAAAGCGGGCGATGTTTTGCGGGTGGGGCGTTATGAAGATGACGGCTACTTTTGCACCATTGAGGTAACAGGCACTTCAACCGTGACGCTGGACACGCTGACCGAAAAACATGCCCAGCAGGAGAACATGACCCTCGGTGAACTTAAGCGGGTGATCGCAGAGATCTACCCGAATCAGCGTCAGTTTTATGTTATTGATTTTAAATGCGTTTAATGTTTATCGTGAACATCCGTTAGCTGAAAATGTCATTCAACTATATGATTAAATTAAATAAATATCTGGAGGATATTTATTTTAGCTAACAGGTGTTCACTGGAATCATTCTCAGTTAGCATAGTCAGCGATGCAGTATTCACTTATGTTTTCCCGGAGTTATCTATGGTTAGCAAACCATTAACCACACAGGGATATTCGCTGGCTGAGGAAATAGCCAACAGTATTAGTCACGGGGTAGGTCTGGTGTTTGGCATCGTCGGGCTGGTATTACTCCTGGTTCAGGCCGTCGACACGAACGCCAGCGCGCTGGCGATCACCAGTTACAGCCTGTATGGCGGAAGCATGATTCTGCTGTTCCTGGCGTCCACTCTTTATCATGCCATTCCGTATCAGCGGGCCAAGATCTGGCTGAAAAAATTCGACCACTGCGCCATCTATCTGCTGATTGCCGGGACTTACACACCGTTTTTGCTGGTGGGGTTGGATTCACCGCTGGCGCGCGGATTAATGATTGTTATCTGGAGCCTGGCGCTACTGGGGATCCTGTTTAAGCTGACCATCGCGCACCGTTTCAAGGTGCTGTCGCTGGTGACCTACCTGACCATGGGCTGGCTGTCGCTGATTGTCATCTATGAGCTGGCGGTAAAACTCGCGGCGGGTGGGGTGACGCTGCTGGCGGTGGGCGGAATTGTCTATTCGCTGGGGGTGATTTTTTACGTCTGTAAGCGCATACCCTATAACCACGCGATCTGGCACGGGTTTGTGCTGGGCGGCAGCGTGTGTCACTTCCTGGCGATTTATCTGTACGTTGGACAGGTTTAATTAAGATTGTTGGGTGCGGCCTGATGTCCTCACGCCAACCCTCTCCTGCGGATAGCGGCGCAAACATTAAAAACGGTAACCCTGGGGTTACCGTTTTGCTTTTACCTTTGCCACCCGGTACTCACAACATCACTCTTCCAGGGAATATGGCAGCGGCTCAATGCTCAGGGTATTGACATCTTCACGCACGCGGAAAACGCTGTCTGGCTCCATATCATTGTTCATGACGGCCTGTACAAGCAGACGGCCATCATCAAGCTGAACGGCGGCAAGCACGGTGCCGGTACGGCGCCAGTTGTCACCCATTTTCAGCTCCAGATCTTCGCCGGCTTCCGGTACGCGGCTGGCCTGGCCCGCCAGGTACCACAGCGCACGTTTGTTGGCGCCGCGGAACTTCGCGCGAGCCACCATCTCCTGGCCGGTGTAACAGCCTTTTTTAAAGCTGATCCCACCGAGCGCCTGCAGGTTAGTGGCCTGCGGAATAAACTGCCCGCTGTTGGCGGCATCGATAACTGGAATGCCCGCTTCAATGTTCAGTGACAGCCACTGCTGGCTATTATTCAGCTGTGCTTCGCCACGCAGGGCCTGGGTTACGCGCTCTGCGGTGGCGACATCGGTCACCAGCAGGAAGCGTTCCGCCGGGTGTTCAAACCACAGCAGCGAAGTAACACCGTCGTGAGTGACCTGGTTGTCAGCATCAGGAAGGTCGCTGAACAGGTTTTTCAAGGCTGCGCGCGCCTGGAATCCGGCCACGCCCAGCAGCACCAGTTCGTCATCGGCAGCGATGGTGACCTTGGAGAACACCGCATACTTTTTCAGCTCGGTAAGCTGCGCGTCACGCAGGCTGCGGCGCTCGATCAGGGCAAAGCCGTCCTGACGGCGGAAAATGCGCAGGTTGCTCCACATCTTGCCTTTCGGATCGCAGTGCGCGGCCAGCAGATGTTGGTGTTCGGTCATTTGACTGACATCAGCGGTCACCTGGCCCTGCAGGTACTTTTCGCTGTCCACGCCGACAACGGTTGCCAGCGCCCAGTCATCAAGAGTCATAAGCGTCAGCGGCAGACGCGCAGAGGCGACAGGCTGGCGCGGAGAAAACGGTGTAAATGCCATAGTGAGGTCCTGAATTGCATAACGCTTTGTTGATGCCTAATGGTAAAAGAGACTGTAGCCATTGCAAGCGGTTTCAACAGGCTATTCGTGCCCTTGCGCCATTCTGCATAACGCTACGCAAAACGGATGAATACCCGTATTTGTTGTGGTTTTTTCTGGAAGAGTGCGCCAGGAACATAATATTCCAGTAATGAAACAGCAAAAAACACGTTACACTAAGAGCCGTTTCTTCCCGGTGGACTCTCTTTCTCAGCCGATACGAACGGAACACTGCCTGAACTCAACGTTATGCAGGAAAATACACATGGACATTACTAACAAAGCCCGCATTCATTGGGCATGCCGTCGCGGTATGCGCGAACTCGATATCTCCATCATGCCGTTCTTCGAATACGAATACGACACCCTGAGCGATGAGGATAAAAAGCTGTTTATCCGCCTGCTGGAGAACGACGATCCTGATTTATTTAACTGGTTAATGAATCACGGCGAACCCGCCGACGCCGAACTGCAACGGATGGTGCTTTTAATTCAAACACGGAATCGGGAACGTGGTCCTGTGGCAATCTGATTTACGCGTCTCGTGGCGCGCCCAGTGGATGTCTCTTTTGCTCCACGGCCTGGTTGCGGCTTGCATCCTGTTGATACCATGGCCGCTAAGCTACACCCCGTTATGGTTAATTTTACTGTCGCTGGTGGTGTTTGACAGCGTACGCAGCCAACGGCGCATCAATTCCCGTCAGGGCGAAATCAAGCTGTTCATGGATTCCCGCCTGCAGTGGCAGGGTAGCGAGTGGGAGATTATCGGTACGCCGTGGATGCTCAATTCCGGCATGATGCTCCGCTTACGCAAGGGCGACGGGAAACGCTACCAGCATTTGTGGTTGTCGGCAGACAGCATGGATGAAGGGGAGTGGCGGGATCTGCGCCGGATGCTTTCGCAGCAACCGACGCACGGGCGGTAGGGGATTAGCTGAACTGCTCCGCCATTTCGCCAAGGATCTGCTCGCACCAGCTCTGCAGGCGCTCTTCGCTCAGATCGTATTGATTCGTCTCATCAAGGGCCAGCCCGACAAACAGCTGGCCGTCGGCAATGATCGGTTTCTTACTGGTAAACTCATAGCCCTCGGTCGGCCAGTAACCGATGAAGGTCACGCCTTTCGGCGCCAGCTTATCGTGCAGCATCCCCAGCGCATCAAGGAACCACTCGCCGTAGCCTAACTGGTCGCCCATGCCGTACAGCGCGATAATTTTGCCTTCCAGCTTCAGGGAATCAAGCTGATCCCAGATGGCTTCCCAGTCTTCCTGCAGTTCACCAAAATCCCAGGTTGGGATGCCCAGAATCAGTACGTCGTACTGTTCCATCATCGTCGGGGCGTCGTCTTTGAGATTATGGAGGGTGATCAGTTCCGGACCGATAATGTCGCGAATTTTCTCTGCCGCCATCTCGGTGTAGCAGGTGCTGGAACCATAAAACAGACCAATATTCATCGCTAAAATGTCTCAATACTTGCTATGACTTTGCGTGTAGTGTACCAGAAACAACCCGCATTCAGGCATAATGCACCCATTGCAGAACGAAAGAGGCTGACGTGGAAAAGGATCTCGCACTCATCGAGCAGTTTCTCGATGCGCTGTGGCTTGAGAAGAATCTTGCCGAAAATACCCTCAGCGCCTACCGACGCGATCTGGGCATGCTGGTGGCCTGGTTGCATCACCATCAACTCTCTCTTGCGACGGCCCAAAGCGACGATCTGCAGGCGCTGCTTGCCGAGCGTATGGAGGGAGGCTATAAAGCTACCAGTTCCGCGCGACTGCTAAGCGCCATGCGGCGTCTGTTTCAGCATCTGTATCGTGAGAAATTACGTCCCGACGATCCCAGCGCCGTACTGGCGTCGCCAAAACTGCCGCAGCGTCTGCCGAAGGATCTCAGCGAAGCACAAGTTGAGAGATTATTACAGGCGCCGGTGGTTGACCAACCGCTGGAGTTACGCGATAAAGCGATGCTTGAAGTGTTGTACGCGACGGGACTGCGCGTCTCTGAACTGGTTGGGCTGACGATGAGCGATATCAGCCTGCGTCAGGGCGTGGTACGAGTGATCGGTAAAGGCAACAAAGAACGTCTGGTGCCGCTGGGGGAAGAGGCGGTTTACTGGCTGGAGAACTATCTTCAGCATGGGCGTCCGTGGTTGCTTAACGGTGTCTCCATCGATGTGCTGTTTCCGAGCCAGCGTGCGCAACAGATGACGCGCCAAACCTTCTGGCATCGCATCAAACATTACGCCACACTGGCGGGTATCGACAGTGAAAAACTTTCGCCGCACGTTCTGCGTCACGCTTTTGCGACCCATCTTCTGAACCATGGCGCCGACCTGCGCGTGGTCCAGATGCTGCTTGGGCACAGTGACCTTTCAACGACGCAAATCTACACGCATGTCGCCACGGAACGCCTGCGACAGCTCCACCAACAGCATCACCCACGCGCGTGAGTGGTGACGTGTAACAGGAATCAATATGAAAAAGACTTTAGTGCTGTTCTCTCTGCTGGCAGCCTCATTATCCGGCCTGGCGCATGCAGACGATGCAGCCATCAAACAATCTCTGGCGAAGCTTGGCGTCACCAGCAGCGATATTCAGCCTGCGCCAATTCCTGGGATGAAAACCGTGATGACCAGCGGCGGTGTGTTGTACGTTACCGAAGACGGTAAACATTTTCTGCAAGGGCCGCTGTATGACGTAAGCGGCGCCCAGCCGGTTAACGTGACGAACCAGATGCTGATGAAAAACCTGAACGCGCTGGAAAAAGAGATGATTGTCTACAAAGCGGCGCAGGAAAAACATGTCATCACCGTGTTTACCGACATCACCTGCGGCTACTGCCACAAGCTGCACGAAGAGATGAAAGACTACAACGCGCTGGGGATCACCGTGCGTTACCTCGCTTTCCCGCGTGCGGGCGTGCAGAGCCAGCCTGAGCAGGACATGAAGGCCATCTGGTGTGCGAAAGATCGCAACAAAGCCTTTGATGATGCCATGAGCGGCAAAGGCATTCAGCCAGCCTCCTGCGATATCGACATTGCCAACCACTACGCGCTGGGCGTGCAGTTTGGCGTGACCGGTACGCCAGCTATCGTACTCAGCAACGGTTACGTGGTGCCAGGTTACCAGGGGCCGAAAGAGATGAAAGCCTTCCTCGACGAGCACCAGAAACAGTTTGGCGGTAAATAATTCGCGTGAAATCTTCGATACAACTCCGTCGTCGTGAAGTGAACGACAGCGCCGCGTTACCCGCGGATCTGTCGCCCCTGTTGCGTCGACTGTATGCCAGCCGTGGCGTGCAAACGGCAGACGACCTTGAGCGAAGCGTAAAAGGCATGTTGCCCTGGCAGCAACTGAGTGGCGTCGATACGGCCACGGAGCTGCTGTATAACGCCTTTCGCGAAGGGACGCGCATCATCGTGGTGGGGGATTTCGACGCCGATGGTGCCACCAGTACCGCGCTGAGCGTGCTCAGCCTGCGAGCGATGGGGTGCGATAACGTCTCTTACCTGGTGCCGAACCGCTTTGAGGATGGCTATGGCCTCAGTCCTGAAGTGGTTGATCAAGCGCATGCCCGTGGCGCTCAAATGATCCTGACGGTCGACAATGGGATCTCATCCCACAACGGTGTCGATCGTGCACACTCGCTGGGGATCCCGGTGCTGGTCACCGATCACCATCTGCCCGGCGACACGCTGCCGGCGGCGGAAGCGATCATCAACCCTAACCTGCGAGACTGCGCCTTCCCGTCGAAATCCCTGGCAGGCGTGGGGGTGGCGTTTTACCTGATGCTGGCGCTGCGCACGAAGCTGCGGGATAAAGGCTGGTTCGAGGCGCAGGGCATTGCGCCGCCGAATCTGGCGGAATTCCTCGATCTGGTGGCGCTGGGCACTGTGGCGGACGTCGTGCCGCTGGATGCCAATAACCGCATTCTCACCTGGCAGGGTTTAAACCGCATTCGGGCGGGCAAATGCCGTCCGGGCATTAAGGCGCTGCTGGAGATCTCCAACCGGGATCAACAGCGGCTGGCGGCCAGCGACTTAGGTTTTGCCCTTGGCCCGCGTCTTAACGCCGCCGGGCGTCTGGATGATATGTCAGTCGGAGTGGCGCTGTTGTTGTGCGATAACATCGCGGAAGCGCGCGTGCTGGCCAACGAACTGGACGCGCTGAACCAGACCCGTAAAGAGATCGAGCAGGGAATGCAGGCCGAAGCGCTGACCCTGTGCGAAAAGCTGGAGCGCAGCGGCGAAACGCTGCCCGGCGGGCTGGCGATGTATCATCCTGAGTGGCATCAGGGCGTGGTCGGGATTTTGGCCTCGCGTATCAAAGAGCGTTTTCACCGCCCGGTGATTGCCTTTGCTCCCGCAGGCGACGGCACGCTGAAAGGATCGGGCCGATCCATTCAGGGGCTGCATATGCGCGATGCGCTGGAGCGGCTGGACACGCTACATCCGGGGCTGATGATCAAATTTGGCGGTCACGCGATGGCGGCGGGTCTGTCACTGGAGGAGGCGAAGTTCGATCAGTTCCAGCGCCTGTTCAGCGAGCTGGTCACCGACTGGCTGGATCCGGCCCTGTTGCAGGGCGAAGTGGTCTCCGACGGCCCGTTAACGCCAGCCGAAATGACCATGGAAGTGGCACAGATGCTGCGCGATGCCGGTCCGTGGGGGCAGATGTTCCCGGAGCCGCTGTTCGATGGCCGCTTCCGTCTGCTGCAACAGCGGCTGGTGGGTGAACGCCACCTGAAAGTGATGGTAGAACCGGTAGGCGGCGGCCCGCTGCTGGACGGTATCGCCTTTAACGTCGATACCACCATCTGGCCGGACAACGGCGTGCGCGAAGTCGAACTGGCCTACAAACTGGATATCAACGAGTTTCGCGGCAACCGCACGCTGCAAATCATCATCGACCATATCTGGCCACTTTAGCATCACTATTCCGCTATAAAAAAGGGCGTGAATCCGGTACAATTCCGCCCTTATAACCGCATTTTGACTCGTCCATAAAAGAAAACAGACCATGTTTGAAATTAATCCGGTAAAAAACCGCATTCAGGACCTCACGGAGCGCTCCGACGTTCTTAGGGGGTATCTTTGACTACGATGCCAAGAAAGAGCGTCTCGAAGAAGTAAACGCCGAGCTGGAACAGCCGGACGTCTGGAACGAACCTGAACGCGCACAGGCGCTGGGTAAAGAGCGTTCCTCTCTGGAAGCTATCGTTGATACGCTGGATCAGATGGCACAGGGTCTGGATGACGTTTCCGGGCTGCTGGAACTGGCCGTTGAGGCCGACGACGAAGAGACCTTCAACGAAGCCGTAGCAGAACTCGACGGTCTGGAAGAGAAGCTGGCACAGCTGGAATTCCGTCGTATGTTCTCCGGTGAATACGACAGCGCCGACTGCTACCTGGATATTCAGGCAGGTTCCGGCGGTACAGAAGCACAGGACTGGGCCAGCATGCTGACCCGTATGTACCTGCGTTGGGCTGAAGCCCGCGGCTTCAAGACCGAGATCATCGAAGAGTCTGAAGGTGAAGTGGCAGGCCTGAAATCTGTCACCGTCAAAATCATTGGCGATTACGCCTACGGCTGGCTGCGTACGGAAACCGGCGTTCACCGCCTGGTGCGTAAAAGCCCGTTCGACTCCGGCGGTCGCCGTCACACCTCTTTCAGTTCCGCGTTTGTCTACCCGGAAGTGAAGGACGATATCGACATCGAAATCAACCCAGCGGATCTGCGTATCGACGTTTATCGCGCCTCCGGTGCGGGTGGTCAGCACGTTAACCGTACGGAATCCGCGGTGCGTATTACCCACATTCCGACCGGGCTGGTAACACAGTGCCAGAACGACCGTTCCCAGCATAAAAACAAAGACCAGGCCATGAAGCAGATGAAAGCGAAGCTTTATGAACTGGAGATGCAAAAGAAAAATGCTGAGAAGCAGGCGATGGAAGATAACAAATCCGACATCGGCTGGGGCAGCCAGATCCGTTCTTACGTCCTTGATGACTCCCGCATCAAAGACCTGCGTACCGGTGTCGAAACCCGTAACACGCAGGCGGTGCTGGACGGCAGCCTGGACCAATTTATCGAAGCAAGTCTGAAAGCAGGGTTATGAGGAACCAACATGTCTGAACAACAAGCACAGGGCGCTGACGCGGTCGTCGATCTTAACAATGAACTGAAAACCCGCCGCGAGAAGCTGGCTGCACTGCGCGAGCAGGGTGTGCCGTTCCCGAACGATTTTCGTCGCGATCATACCTCAGACCAACTGCACGCTGACTTCGACGCTAAAGAGAACGAAGAGCTGGAAGCGCTGAACATCGAAGTGGCCGTTGCAGGCCGCATGATGACCCGTCGTATCATGGGTAAAGCGTCTTTCATCACCCTGCAGGACGTTGGCGGCCGCATTCAGCTGTACGTCTCCCGCGACGATCTGCCGGAAGGGATCTACAACGAGCAGTTCAAGAAGTGGGACCTGGGCGATATCCTGGGCGCTAAAGGCAAGCTGTTCAAAACCAAGACCGGCGAGCTGTCCATCCACTGCACCGAGCTGCGCCTGCTGACCAAAGCCCTGCGCCCGCTGCCGGACAAGTTCCACGGTCTGCAGGATCAGGAAGCGCGTTATCGTCAGCGTTACCTGGATCTCATCTCTAACGATGAATCCCGCAAGACCTTCAAAATTCGCTCCCAGATTATGGCTGGCATCCGTCAGTTCATGGTGGGCCGCGACTTTATGGAAGTGGAAACCCCAATGATGCAGGTGATCCCGGGCGGTGCGTCTGCGCGTCCATTTATCACGCATCACAACGCCCTGGACCTGGACATGTACCTGCGTATCGCGCCGGAACTGTACCTGAAGCGTCTGGTGGTGGGCGGTTTCGATCGCGTATTCGAGATCAACCGTAACTTCCGTAACGAAGGCATCTCCGTACGTCATAACCCAGAGTTCACCATGATGGAACTCTATATGGCTTACGCGGATTACAAAGATCTGATCGAGCTGACCGAATCCCTGTTCCGTACGCTGGCGCAGGATATTCTGGGTACCACTGAAGTGCCTTACGGCGAAGAAGTCTTCGACTTCGGCAAGCCGTTCGTTAAGCTGACCATGCGCGAAGCGATCAAGAAATACCGTCCTGAAACCGAGATGGCTGACCTGGATAACTTCGACTCTGCGAAAGCGATCGCTGAAAGCATCGGTATCAAGGTTGAGAAGAGCTGGGGTCTGGGCCGTATCGTGACCGAGATCTTCGAAGAAGTGGCGGAAGCGCACCTGATTCAGCCTACCTTCATCACCGAATACCCGGCAGAAGTTTCTCCGCTGGCGCGTCGTAACGACGAGAACCCGGAGATCACTGACCGCTTTGAATTCTTCATCGGTGGCCGCGAAATCGGCAACGGCTTTAGCGAGCTGAACGATGCAGAAGATCAGGCGCAGCGCTTCCAGGATCAGGTTGATGCGAAAGCGGCGGGTGACGACGAAGCCATGTTCTTCGATGAAGACTACGTGACCGCGCTGGAACACGGCCTGCCGCCAACAGCGGGCCTGGGCATTGGTATCGACCGTATGGTGATGCTGTTTACCAACAGCCACACCATCCGTGATGTGATCCTGTTCCCGGCGATGCGTCCGGTTAAGTAAGCCACAGCTACCAGAAAGCCCCGGCGTTAATCGCGTCGGGGCTTTTTTATTGCTTCGCGTCTGCTGCGAAGCGGACCAAACCCTCTTCTGCCGCTCTCGCTTCCATCACCATCCACGGGCTAAAGGCCCAAGGGGTGGCTTCCAGCGCGCGTAACAGTGCTTCAAGCGTTACCCACTGATACTCCATCACTTCGTCGCGATTGATGTTTACGTCGTTGACAGCATGTGCCGCGAAGACCGGGCATATTTCGTTTTCAACAATCCCGGAGGGATCGGTTTCGCAGTAGCGGAATGCGGGTGCGACCGGAATAATCCCGGCAATCTCGACGCCCACTTCGTAGCGGCAGCGGCGGATTATGGCCTGTTCTGACGTTTCACCCTGTTGCGGATGGCCGCAAACGGAGTTGGTCCAGACACCGGGCCAGGCTTTTTTGCTCATGGCGCGACGGGTGACCAGACACTCACCCTTGTCGTTGAAAAGCCAGCAAGAGAAGGCCAGATGTAGTGGGGTGTGAGAGGTGTGTGCAGCGTACTTTTCCTGAGTGCCGATTATCTTTCCCAGGTCGTTGACCAAAATGACGTGTTCGTGTGTGTCCATTGTAACTCCGTGCTGAAATCGTCAGGCGATACTGACTTGTTAGTGTTCCACTAAGTTCAGCGCGGCCTGACCCGGGCGATTATATCGCAATCGGCATTAAACTGTTTGTCGCATAGGGTGCTCTTGGGCATCCGCGGTGGGGCTGCTATGATAGCGCGGCCATTCACGTTGACCGAGGAACTGTTTTGTTTGCAGGAAGCCCGACGAAAAACCCTGTTTCTGCTCTGTTTTGCCTGATCCTGGCCCTGTTGCTGGCGGGATGCGCAGGCAATCAGTCATCGGATTCTGGTGCTGTGTATACCGTTAAACGCGGCGATACGCTGTACCGCATCTCGCGTGCGACTGGCACCAGCGTGAAGGACTTGGCGCGCCTGAACAATATTTCGCCGCCTTACACCATTGAAGTGGGGCAAAAGCTGAAGGTTAACGGCAGCAGCGCCACAGCTAAAAAATCCTCTTCACGTAGCAAAGGTAAAACCGCCGCAGTCACTCCTTCTTACGTCGTGCCTAAGTCCTCCTGGCCACCCGTCGGACAGCGCTGCTGGATCTGGCCCGCCAGCGGCAAAGTGGTGATACCGTACTCCACCTCGGAAGGGGGCAACAAAGGGATTGATATCGCGGGCACCCGCGGATCGCCGGTCTACGCCTCCGATGCGGGCAAGGTGGTCTATGTCGGCAACCAGCTGCGCGGCTATGGCAACCTGATCATGATTAAGCATGGCGAGGATTACATCACCGCCTATGCACATAATGACACCCTGCTGGTGAATAACGGACAAAACGTGAAGGCCGGGCAGAAGATCGCCACCATGGGCAGCACCGGCTCCAACACCGTGGCGCTTCATTTCCAGATTCGTTATAAGGCAACCGCCATCGACCCGGTACGCTATTTACCGGCGCCGGGCGGCAAACCGAAGTGCTAAGTGGTTATTTAATCGCCGGTTAGCGCAGGGGAGTCTTGTCAGAAGGGGCGTAAGGTCTATAATGCTTTACGCACCTCAAAGCGGGCGTAGTTCAATGGTAGAACGAGAGCTTCCCAAGCTCTATACGAGGGTTCGATTCCCTTCGCCCGCTCCAGCATCTCTTCTTACGTTCCCTTATTTCCTGCCAATTTACACCAGTAAGATCTGAATCAGTATCCGTACGAAATAGAGCGCACAGGCGATCTGTATTATCCGAAAACCCCATCTGACATAGCGCCATGCCTGGCGTTCCTGGGCATCAGCGTGTGCAATGGCGGGATCCGCAGGCTGCTTTTTGCGTTTTGCTCTAATGATATCCCACGCCCATAAGGCGAGCAGTAAAACAACTAATCCTTTTAAAAGTAGTGGGTTATCCATGGTGTTTCAGACGCTCCGGGTAGTCTGCTGATAAAAAAACAGACTACCTGAAAGACACCACCTTAACGTTGATTAATAGCATGCTTTCTCAGTCAGAATTCTGCCCCGCTTAAGGCACTGGATCATTCTATTAAATAAATGTTAACTTTTTGGTTCTCACAGCCAGCATCATCCCTATTCCCGAAAGCATAATAACGACAGAGGCAATGTCATGGATAACGATCTCCTGCAAGCCGGGTACCGGGCCTATACCGGTGAGAAAATTGATGTCTACTTCAACACCGGTATCTGTCAGCACGCGGGAAACTGCGTGCGCGGCAGCGCCAAACTCTTCAACCTGAAACGTAAGCCGTGGATCATCCCTGATGAAGTGGATGTTGATACGGTCGTGCGTGTGATTGACACCTGCCCAAGCGGCGCACTTAAATACCGCCATAAATAAGCGAGAAAACATGGAAATTCAGGAAGGTCATAACAAGTTTTATGTGAATGATGCCGACGGTAACCAGGTCGCGGAGATCGTTTTTGTTCCCACCGGCGAACACCTCAGCATTATTGAGCACACCGATGTCGATCCCATCCTGAAAGGGCAGGGCGTGGGCAAACAGCTGGTCGCGAAGGTGGTGGAAAAGATGCGTGCAGAAAACCGCAAAATCATCCCCCTGTGCCCGTTCGCGAAACATGAATTTGATAACAACCGCGAGTATGACAGTATCCGCGCTTAACGTTGAACAGCACGCTGCCGCAAACCAGCGTGCTGCCTCCTGGTCAGGCGATAAACATCACCGACACGCATAACACCCCCACGATCAGCGTCAGCACGTTGCCAATAGAGCGGTAAGGTTTCAGGGCCGGAATAAGGAAGGTGGACAGGGTCGGCATGATAAACAGGATCATGGCGATAAGCGGTCCGCTGATGGCATAGATCATCGAGATAGCATTGGGATTAATACAGCACACCGCAAAGGTGATCAGCGAAACCCCCATCACCGACACGGCCCGATTGAAGGCCCGGCTTTTCTTTACGCCAACCTGATTTAACGCCGATTTCACCATCTCCGTTGCCCCCTCAATCACCCCAAAATAGGTGCCGAGAAACGACTTCGACATCGCGATGATAGCTACCACAATGCCGGAGATCCCAAGCCATGACGGGGAGGAGGGCATCATCGAGAGGGCAGAGAGAATGGTAACCCCTTGCTCTTTAGCGGCCACGATGTAAGACGGAGGGATCGACAGCAGGCAGCTGAAGACAAAGAACAGCACGCTCAGACAGATAATCAGATACGCCACCTTCATGATGCGGGTACATTTGCCCATCGCGGCGTCGCCATATTTCTCGCGCCGGTCAACGGCAAAGGTCGAAATAATCGGGGTATGGCTGAAGGCGAATACCATTACCGGAATGGAGATCCACACCTGGTGCAAGGTGTGCTGATCAACGCTCATCTGGCTAGTGAGCAGCGAAGGCTGCCAGCTCTGGGTGAGATACAGCGACACCAGCAGGAAGTAAGCGATCAGCGGGAAGACCAGAAAACCCATCACCCGGATGGTGACGTGACGCCCCATCAGAAAGATCAAATTTAACGTCAGCACGACGCCCAGGCTGACCAGCACCCGCACGGTCATGTCTACCGGGATATGCTTCGCCAGCTGCTCAGTCAGGGAGTTGGTGATCGCCACGGCATAGATCTGCACTACTACAAAAAAGGCGACAAAGTAGAGCGTGGTGATCAGATTGCCGATCTTTTTCCCGTAGTAGTGCGTCACCGCACCGGTGATCCCTTCGCTGCCTTTCGTTTTCGCTGAGAGGATAAACTGACATAACGCTTTGTGGGGCCAGTAGGTGAATGGATACGCCACAAGGGCGGTGATGAACAGGACGACAGCGCCCGCAGATCCTAACTGGATGGGCAGAAACAGGGTTCCTGCGCCCACGGCTGTGCCGTACAGGGCAAAGCTCCAGAGGGTCTCTTCTTTAGACCAGATTTTCGACATGAGAGAAACGTATCAACTATGAAACCAACAAAAAGGAGACTATTTTACCATAATTACCCGTAGGGGTCGCAGTTGGCGCTGAAGGGAGCGGGCCGGAAAGCATTTCCGGCCGGAGGGATTAAGACGTGGCAGCGTGCTGCTGCTGGCGGCGCTTCATGATGCGATCGCGCAGGGTGTCGTACGCCCAGTTATAGACCATGGTGTACGGCAGGAAGAAGATGAAGAAGCCAATCTCTAAGGTTAACGCCTGCAACAGGCTCACGCCCAGCACCAGCGATACAATACCGACGCCGATAAAAATAAACCCGACTTCGAATCCAAGGGCGTGCAGGGCACGAACTTTGGCGGTGCGGGTAACGATATGCCGCGGCCACAGTCTGTCAAAACCGGCGTTATAGATGATGTTCCAGATCATCGCCGTCGTGGCGAGAAGAATGGTTAACCCGCCCATCTCGAGCACCGGACGTTGCATCAGCCAGGCGGTGGTGGGGGCAAGGATCGCCGTGGCGATCCCTTCGAATAAGACGGCGTGGAAGATGCGTTCCGGCAGTTTTCTGCGTTGAATATCGTTGTGCTGCATAACCTGATACCTCATTAACCTGCCAGGATGGGCAGAGCCAGGGCGCTATTTTTATCGCTAAAACTGATATATTAAAGTTAGATTCCATCGATAAAGTAGATACATTATGCGCTACTCACCCGAAGCCTTAACGGCATTTGTCGAGACGGTTTCCGCAGGCTCGTTCTCCGCCGCCGCCCGCCGCCTGCGTAAAAGCCAATCCACCATCAGTACCGCCATCGCCCATCTGGAAGATGACCTCGGCTTTGCGCTGTTCGATCGCAGCGCCCGCCAGCCGGTGCTCACCCCCCAGGGCAAGCAGGTGCTGGGCTATGTCCAGTCGATCCTCGCGGCCAGCGCAAGGCTCGATGAACTGGCGGTCTCCCTCAGCGAAGAGACCGAAGCGCACCTGACCTTTGTTCTCTCGGACACCCTGCACCCGGACGTGCTGGAGGAGATGCTGTTTCGTTTTGACGCGCGATTTCCCCATACCGAGTTCGAATGCCTGATTGGTGAGGAGGAAGATGTTATCGACCTGCTACAAAAGGGGCGGGCGCATATCGGCCTCACCGAGGCGCGGGAAAGTTATCCTACCGACATTGCCGCTATCCGCCTGCCGATGCAGACCCATATGGCGATCTATACCTCCGCCACGCATCCCCTCGCCGCGCAAAGCCGTATCGAAGCCGACGAACTGCACGGTTGGCGGGAACTGCGCCTGAACACCTATCTGGAGCGCGAACCGGTGCTGGCGCAGGGGCCGGTGTGGTCGGCACCCAACTACCTGCTATTGCTCAGCATGGCGGTGCAGGGCTTCGGCTGGTGCGCGCTGCCCTCTGCGCTGGTGGAGGAGTTTGCGCCTGCAAAAACGCTGGTGCAGCTCAACGTGTCGGGCTGGCCGCGTTCGGTGGCGATCGATCTGGTATGGAATAAACGCTCCCCGCCAGGCACGGCGGGAAACTGGCTGCGGCACTATCTGCAGCACAAGGCGGATCCCGTGTGACGAATACGACATTTTCCTGATCGGTAGCAAAATCTAAAAGGTCTACACTGAATGGGGTAAATTAACCGACTGAGAAGAGACATGGCCGCTTACAACCAGATAACGCCCCGGGTGTTGATGCTCTCGTCAAAAGACTGGGTGCCGAATAATCCCCATCTGCCGGTGCTGATTTATAAAGGGGCAGTTACGGATGGCGATTTTGCCAGTCAGTTTGAACAACGCTTTGCCGACAATGGCTGGCCGCCTCAGTGGCGCGATGGGATTTTTGATTATCACCATTACCACTCCACTGCGCATGAAGTCCTGGGGGTTTCCCGCGGCGCGGCGCGCCTGGTCATCGGCGGTCCTGGGGGAGAAGAGATGGAGGTCGAAGCCGGGGACGCCCTTTTATTGCCTGCGGGAACCGGACACTGCCGCTTATCGGCGACGCTCGATTTTCAGGTAGTGGGCGCTTATCCGCCGGGTATGGAGTTCGATCTGTGTAAGCAGGCGGCGACGCCCGCAGTCCTGTCGCGTATCGTCTCGCTGCCGTTTCCTGAGCAGGATCCGGTGCATGGCAACTCGCTCCCCTTAACCCAGTTCTGGAAAACCCCGCCCTTCAGCCCGTGAAGGGCGGGATAGCATTACTTGCCGGTATAAATATCAAAACTAAAGTATTTGGCAGCAAGCTTTTTGTAGGTTCCGTCGGCCAGGATCGCCGCGATCGCCCCGTTCAGCTCCTGGCGCAGCTGATCATCCTCTTTGCGCAGACCAATGGCTGCCCCGGCACCAAACAGCGCATCGTCCTGGAGCGCGCCGCCAACAAAGGCGAAATCTTTCCCCTGCGGTTTGTTGAGGAAGCTGTATTCTGCCATCACCCCGGAGAGCACCGCGCCGTCAATACGCCCGGATTCGAGGTCGCGGATCACCTGGTCAGCGCCCTGATAGGCCACGACGTTGACACCCTTGCCGCGCCACTGTTCATTAGCATAGGTTTCCTGAGCAGAACCTTGCTCCACGCCGATGGTTTTCCCTTTCAGCTGATCCACGCTGGCGCTGGTAAGGCTGTTTTTACGCGCCACCAGGAAGGCCGGGCCGCTGTAAATTTTATCGCTGAAGGCAATCTGCTCTTTACGTTTCTCAGTGATGTACATCCCTGAGAGGATGGCATCAAATTTACGCGCCTTCAGGGACGGAATAATGCCGTCGAAGTTGCTTTCAACCCAGACGCATTTGGCCTGTAGCTGCTGACAAATGGCATTGCCCAAATCAATATCAAAACCGACCACCTCGCCCTGCGGGTTTTTCGACTCGAAGGGTGCAAAGGTGGGATCTACGCCAAAACGCAGCTCTTTCGTCTCGGCTGCAAAGGCAGACGACGCTGCCAGTAACGCGACCAGCGGTAAAAGGTATTTTTTCATTTCAGGTCCCTGTTTTAACGGCAGTAGTTTTCAACCAAACGGGCAAAGAAGGAGGCCCCGGTCGTGATGATCTCATCATTGAAGTCGTAGCCGGGGTTATGCACCATGCAGCCGCCTTTTTCCCCTTTCTCGCCGTTGCCGAGCAGGAAATAGCTGCCCGGACGTTGCTGAAGCATAAAGGCGAAATCTTCACTGCCGTTGGACGGCGAGACGCTGTCGAGTACCGCATCTTCACCAAAAAATTCGACGGCCAGCTGGCGGGCGAAGGCAGTCTGCTCGGCATCGTTCACCAGTACCGGGTAGGAGTCATAGATCTCCACTTCGCTGGTGGCACCGTAGCTGCGGGCGGTGAAATCGGTAAGCTCCTGAATGCGTCGGATCAGCAGGTCGCGGATCTCCGGCTTCATTGAACGCACCGTCAGTTCCATCACCGCGCTGTCCGGGATCACGTTGGAGGCAATGCCCGCCTGGAAAGTCCCTACGGTCACCACGGCGGTTTCACCCGGCGGCACGTTACGCGCCACAATGCTCTGCAGGGACATGATCAGGGCGGCCCCGGTGACAATCGGATCTACGGTGCGTTCCGGGTGTGCGCCATGCCCACCGTACCCTTGCAGGGTAATTTTCACGGTATCGGCAGAGGCCATAAAGTTGCCTTCATAGAAGCCAAACTTACCGGTCGGCAGATAAGGCATATTGTGCAGGGCAAAAATACGATCGCAGGGGAAGCGGTCAAACAGCCCGTCTTTAATCATTAAATCAGCGCCGCCAATTGCTTCTTCGGCAGGCTGAAAAATAAGGTGTACGGTGCCATTAAACTGGCAGGCATCAGAGGCAATATATTTCGCCGCAGCCAGTAAAATCGCCGTGTGGCCATCGTGACCGCAGGCGTGCATTTTACCCGGCACGGTACTGGCCCAGGGTAAATTGGTGGCTTCAAAGATGGGTAAGGCGTCCATATCGGCGCGCAGGCCAATGGATTTGCTGCCCTGGCCTTTGCTGAGCGAGCCGACAACGCCGGTTTTCCCGATCTCCCGGGTCACCTGATAACCCCAGCCTTCCAGCTGGCGGGCAACCAGGTTACTGGTATTAAACTCTTCGAGGCTTAATTCAGGGTTGGCATGTAAATGACGGCGGATGGCGATGATTTCGTCTTCTGATTCTTTTATTTCTGGAATGATACAGTCGGACATTTGTTACTCCAGTGTTAACGCGTGTTTGCATCTCCTAACTTATCGCCGCGCCGTCCCAATGCCAATGAGTTATCTAATAATTACCGTGAAAATCATAATTGGCGTGAATGCATACGGCAGCCCCGGCCCACACCCACGCGATGCTTTGTGATAAAACTCACTATTTTTAAACAATTACATCATTAATTGATAACAATCCTCTACTATGTGCGGTGTCATTTTGCGCAGAGGTTGAGATGAAAGACGTCGTGATAGTGGGTGCGTTGCGCACAGCAATTGGCTGTTTCCAGGGAGCGCTCTCACGCCACTCGGCGGTAGATCTGGGCAGCGTGGTGGTTCGCGCGCTGGTGGAGCGCAGTGGCGTTGAGGCCCACGAGATCGACGAGGTGATCCTCGGCCAGGTGCTGACCGCCGGAGCCGGGCAAAACCCGGCCCGTCAGGCCGCGCTGAAAGGTGGCTTACCCAACACTGTCTCTGCGATTACCATCAACGACGTATGCGGCTCCGGGCTGAAGGCGCTGCACCTGGCAACCCAGGCGATCCAGTGCGGTGAAGCGGATGTGGTGATCGCCGGCGGCCAGGAGAATATGAGCCGTGCGCCTCACGTCCTGACCGATAGCCGCACGGGTGCTCAACTGGGCAACAGCCAGCTTATCGACAGCCTGGTGCATGACGGGCTATGGGATGCGTTCAACGATTATCATATGGGCGTCACGGCTGAAAACCTGGCACGAGAATATGGTATCTCCCGTGAACGGCAGGACGCCTATGCGCTTAGCTCGCAGCAGAAAGCCCGGGCCGCCATTGACGCGGGCCGCTTCCGGGATGAGATTGTCCCGGTTAACGCGCAGAAGCAGAACGGTGAGCCTCTGTTGGTCGATACCGATGAACAGCCGCGCACCGACACCAGCGCCGAAGGGCTGGCGTTACTCAATCCTGCCTTTGATATCACCGGTTCGGTCACCGTCGGGAATGCTTCTTCCATCAACGACGGCGCCGCCGCGGTGATGATGATGAGCGAGAGTAAAGCTGAAGCGCTGAACCTGCCGGTGCTGGCGCGCATTAAAGCCTTTGCCAGCGTTGGCGTGGATCCTGCTTTAATGGGTATCGCGCCGGTGCATGCCACGCGTCGCTGTCTGGAGCGGGCAGGGTGGCAGCTGGCGGATGTCGATCTGATCGAAGTGAACGAAGCCTTTGCTGCTCAGGCGTTGTCGGTGGGCAAAATGCTGGAGTGGGATGAGCGCCGGGTCAATGTCAACGGCGGGGCGATTGCGCTGGGACACCCCATCGGCGCGTCAGGTTGCCGTATTCTGGTCTCGCTGGTGCATGAGATGGTGAAACGCGATGCCCGTAAAGGGCTGGCGACGCTGTGCATTGGCGGCGGGCAGGGCGTGGCCTTAGCCATAGAACGATAATATGTTTTGATATATATCAACCCAAATAAGCCTCCCGTCGCGGAGGCTTATTTGTTTGTGAGCCGCGTCATATTTTTCCCCTTGTAAGTAAATTCTCAAACACCCTCGAAATAATTATTGCATTCGCTAAATCAAAAATAAGATTTTAGTGTGATCCCGATCCGTTAAATTCCGCTTAAAACCCCTCTTTTGTTGATATTGCTCACGCCTGACTTTACCAAAAAAAATGAAACAAATAATTACGATCGCGATCACTAAAATTACGTATTTAAAAAAATAAAATGCAATTCCATAAAAACGAAACATCATTTTAAACGAGGGTTATTCCATGTTTAAGAAATCTCTGGTCCTTGCTTCACTTATTGGCGCTTCTTTCGCAGCTCAGGCTGTCACCGTGGATCTGCGTCACGAATATATTGATACCGGCACGAACGCAGACCGCGCGTCAGTTTCGCACCGTTTTGAAAATGGTTTTGGTTTTTCAGTAGAAGCGAAATGGAAATCTGGTGGCGATAAGGCTGACCAACCCTTTTCGGATGTGGTCGGCAATGGTCACGAAGATCAGATCAGCTGGCGCTGGAAAGCAACCCCGAATATTGCCTTAACCCCAGGCTTTACGGTTGAAAGTAAAGACAGTTTCACCATTTATAAACCGTATCTGCATGCGCAATATAGCTTTGATAATGGCTTCTACGTCGCCGCGCGTTATCGTTATGACTACACCCGTTATCCGTCAAGTGCCGATAAGGACGACGATAAAGTTAACCGTGGCGATGCATGGGTTGGCTGGGTGATGGGCGACTGGCGTACCGAGCTTAACTACGTATACGCGAAAAGCACCGAAGGCACTATCCGTAATAACAACAAAGATTATTCCCAGGAATATAACGTAAAGCTGGCGTATAAAATCGACAAAAACTGGGCCCCGTATGGTGAAGTGGGCAACATTGGTGTGAAAGAGACCGATGAGCGTCAGACCCGTCTCCGTGTCGGTGTAGCTTATTCCTTCTAATAATAAACAGTATCTCCGGGATTAACCGGCTCGAAAGAGCCGGTTTTTTTATGTCTGCTATTTATTGCTGAAGCCATACGCAGATAAAAAAAAAGCCCTCCATAAAGGAGGGCAAGGCCAGTTACAGGAACACAAACACAAACATTTATTCACGCAACAGTTCAGGTTGCTCAGGAAGCTTCGCAATATAAAGAGCCGGTTTACCGTCTTTATCGGAGCTAAACAGTACCGCTTTATCATCCGGGGTAAAGGATGGATGCGGATGGGTAACCTGGCGGCTGTTCGCCACGGTTGCCCAGGAGGTATCATGGCGGGCGATGCGGAAGTAAGCCTTCTTCGCCACGTCGAATGCATAGAGATAAGGATCGTTGTCGATGGTGTAACCGCTGGTGTCCTTCACATCTACCGGCGTACCGGAACCATCGCCGACCAGGAGGGTGCCGTCAAAGTTACTCATCAGGTGCGAACAGGCCGGCATTTTCATTACCGCGCTATTTTCGCCAGTGTCCGGGTTGAAGCTATACACGGTACGGCCTTGCTCACCTTTCAGGTAAGAGACATACACCAGCGCCGAGCCGTTCGGTACCCAGAACTCATGGGTGCAGCTTTCACCTTCCGCATGCTCTTTTACCTTGCGCACGTTGCTGCCGTCTTCGTTGACCATCCACATACGGGCATCCACCAGATCGTGTGGGCCTTCATGACAGAACGCGACGGTGTTGTCGTCAAACGGACGGTAGATAGGGTGGCCGAGCCAGTTTTTCTCTTCGTGGATCACGCTGCTTTCGCCGGTCTGCAGATCGACGCGCAGCAGGCGGCAGTGTGGGCCTTTATGGAAGAAATCATGGAAGATTTGCCAGTCGTTCAGCGGCGTCCAGTCACTTTTCGCAATTTCGATGCCGACCAGTTTAGTGCAGTCTGAGTTGGCAACCCATGTACCGTAGCCGACCCAGTCATCGCTGACGCGATAGACTTCGCGTTCCTCGAAGGTGGTCAGATTGACTTCCCGCAGAGTGCGATCATTCTTAACGTAGTAGAGCGATTTATCATCCGGTGACAGGAAACCGCCAAAGGTGTTATCGCCCGCGCCTTCGGTTAACTGCACCGCTTCGGCCTTTTCCAGATCCAGCAGATAGTAGTTCCAGTGGCCATCGAATTCACCGGCAAACAGCAGATGGCTACCGTCGTTGAAAAAGCATTTTTGATAGAAGTAGTTACGATGACAAGTAACTTCAGGTGGTGTCAGGCGGGTTACTTCCACACCTGTATCCGGGTCGCGACTGACATCATAGTTCAGTTTGACCCGCATGCCTTTTGCCATAATGCGCTCCTTGAATTCGACGGCAGGATTTCCCTGCGGTTCACTCGGTATAATATGAGTTTAAAAACTGGGTGTTAAATTATCAAAACATCGTTTCAGTATGTGTGACTGGTGGCGCACTTCTGAAGAAAAAGCCCGCAAAATCATCATCCTCTTTATATCTGTTCAGATTTGTATCATATCGGTATCGCTTTTTTTTCTTTATTAACCTGTTGTTAAATTTGAAAATTAAAAATGTCCGGTTAAAAAATCGTTTAAACAACGCGATGTCAACTCCCTGACAATCGTGATCGCAACTGCAATTTTGAGATTAACTGACAGAAAAAGTGAAACATCGTTTTAAATGTAATTGAAAACCCATTTCACAGCAGATAATATGTGCCCATCATGAAAACGGAACACCGTTTTGTTAATTATCCAGGCCTTCGGGGCCGATAAATTCTGGAGGTTAATGTGGAAGTCAGACAAAGCATCCACAGCGCGCATGCAAAAACGCTGGATACCCAGGGACTGCGCGATGAGTTTTTAGTCGAGAAAGTGTTTGTCGCGGATGAGTACACCATGGTGTACAGCCACATTGACCGCATCATTGTTGGCGGCATCATGCCGGTGGCAAAAACGGTCTCTGTTGGGGGTGAAGTGGGCAAGCAGCTTGGCGTCAGCTTCTTCCTGGAGCGTCGTGAGCTGGGCGTGATTAACATTGGCGGCCCGGGCACCATCACCGTTGACGGTCAATGCTATGAGATCGGCCATCGCGATGCCCTGTACGTCGGAAAAGGCGCGCAGGAAGTGGTCTTCGCCAGCGTCGATAGCGGCAAACCGGCGAAGTTCTACTACAACTGCGCCCCGGCACACACCACCTATCCAACCAAAAAAGTGACCCCGGCGGAGGTCTCTCCGGTCACCCTGGGTGACAACCTCACCAGCAACCGTCGCACCATCAACAAATACTTCGTTCCTGATGTGCTGGAAACCTGCCAGCTCAGCATGGGCCTGACCGAGCTGGAGCCGGGCAACCTGTGGAACACCATGCCGTGCCATACCCACGAGCGCCGCATGGAAGTGTACTTCTACTTCAATATGGAAGAGGACGCCTGTGTATTCCACATGATGGGACAGCCGCAGGAAACTCGCCATATCGTCATGCATAACGAGCAGGCGGTGATCTCGCCAAGCTGGTCTATTCACTCTGGCGTGGGTACGCGTGCCTACACCTTCATCTGGGGCATGGTGGGTGAAAACCAGGTCTTCGATGATATGGACCATGTTGCCGTTAAGGATCTGCGCTAGTCGCGGACAGTTAAGCATAAACTTGCCTGTTCGTTCAGGCGCTGAAAGATAAAGGATAAAAAATGATTCTGGATGCATTTTCTCTGCAAGGTAAAGTTGCGGTCGTCACCGGTTGTGATACCGGTCTGGGCCAGGGCATGGCAGTGGGTCTGGCGGAAGCTGGCTGTGATATCGTCGGGATCAACATCGTTGAGCCGCAGGAGACCATTGAGCGTGTGACCGCGCTGGGCCGTCGTTTCCTGAGCCTGACCGCTGACCTGCGTAAAATCGACGCCATCCCTGAGCTGCTGGAGCGTGCGGTTGCTGAGTTCGGTAAAATCGACATTCTGGTTAACAACGCAGGTCTGATCCGTCGTGAAGACGCGATCAACTTCAGCGAGCAGGACTGGGATGACGTCATGAACCTGAACATCAAGAGCGTGTTCTTCATGTCTCAGGCAGCAGCGAAACACTTTATCGCGCAGGGCAACGGCGGCAAAATCATCAACATCGCCTCTATGCTCTCCTTCCAGGGCGGCATCCGTGTGCCTTCTTACACCGCGTCAAAAAGCGGCGTAATGGGCGTTACCCGCCTGCTGGCGAACGAATGGGCGCAGCACAACATCAACGTGAACGCCATCGCACCGGGTTACATGGCGACCAACAACACCCAGCAGCTGCGTGCAGACGAAGAGCGTAGCGCAGCGATCCTCGAGCGTATCCCGGCGGGTCGTTGGGGTCTGCCAAGCGATCTGATGGGGCCGGTTGTGTTCCTGGCTTCCAGCGCATCTGACTACATCAACGGCTACACCGTTGCCGTTGACGGTGGTTGGCTGGCGCGTTAATTCTCGCCCCTGCCAAAAGACCTCTGCCCCCGGGCGGAGGTTTTTTTTTGCCCTGAATTAGTCATTGTCCATATCAATAAAAGAGAAAAATCCATAGTCTTTTTACGAAAAGGACGTGTATCACATTTTTAATTCATATAAATCATCTTGTTAACTAAAAGTGGTGAAACTTCATCTTTGTTTTAAAGTGTAATGTCCATCACAGATCGCCCTCTACCAGCCAATAAATCCATATTTTCACGTTATACGACCTGACACTTTTTCAGGGTTTCTCGTAATTTCATTTAACGTCTTACGCTGTTCAGGCAGGAAAATATGACATCTATTAACGACTCTACCTTTATGCCCCGCGCCCTTCGTGATACCCGAAGGATGAACATGTTTGTTTCTGTTTCCGCGGCGGTAGCCGGTTTACTGTTTGGGCTGGACATCGGCGTTATTGCCGGTGCGTTACCTTTTATCACCGACCACTTTACGCTGAGTAATCGCCTGCAGGAGTGGGTGGTGAGCAGCATGATGCTGGGCGCAGCAGTGGGTGCCTTGTTCAATGGCTGGCTCTCGTTCCGCCTGGGCCGAAAATACAGCCTGATGGTGGGTGCCATTCTGTTTGTGGCGGGGTCATTAGGCTCCGCGTTTGCCACAGGGGTTGAAGCTTTACTGCTTTCTCGCGTGCTGCTGGGCGTGGCCGTGGGGATTGCGTCCTACACCGCGCCGCTTTATCTCTCGGAAATGGCGAGCGAAAACGTGCGCGGAAAAATGATCAGCATGTACCAGCTGATGGTGACGCTGGGTATCGTGCTGGCCTTTTTGTCTGATACCTATTTCAGCTACAGCGGCAACTGGCGTGCAATGCTGGGGGTACTGGCATTACCGGCGGTACTGCTGATTGTGCTGGTGATCTTTTTGCCCAACAGCCCACGCTGGCTGGCGCAGAAAGGGCGTCACGTCGAGGCGGAAGAAGTGCTGCGGATGCTGCGCGATACCTCTGAAAAAGCGCGTGAAGAGCTGAATGAGATCCGTGAAAGCCTCAAGCTGAAACAGGGGGGCTGGTCCTTATTCAAAATAAACCGCAACGTCCGTCGCGCGGTATTTCTCGGCATGCTGTTGCAGGCGATGCAGCAGTTTACCGGCATGAACATCATCATGTATTACGCCCCCCGTATTTTCAAAATGGCGGGGTTCACAACGACCGAACAACAGATGATCGCCACGCTGGTGGTTGGGCTGACATTTATGTTTGCCACCTTCATTGCGGTCTTTACCGTCGATAAAGCAGGCCGTAAACCAGCCCTCAAGATTGGTTTTAGCGTGATGGCGCTGGGGACGCTAATCCTCGGTTACTGCCTGATGCAATTTGATAACGGTACGGCGTCCAGCAGCTTATCCTGGCTGTCTGTGGGGATGACCATGATGTGCATTGCGGGTTACGCGATGAGTGCTGCCCCGGTAGTGTGGATCCTGTGCTCTGAAATTCAGCCCCTGAAATGCCGCGACTTCGGGATCACCTGTTCTACCACCACCAACTGGGTGTCGAACATGATCATTGGGGCCACCTTCCTGACCTTGCTGGATTCTATCGGTGCTGCGGGAACCTTCTGGCTCTATACGGTGCTGAACGTGGCATTTGTTGGCATCACCTTCTGGCTGATTCCAGAAACCAAAGGCGTTACCCTGGAGCACATCGAGCGCAAGCTGATGGCCGGGGAGAAGTTAAGAAACATTGGCGTGTGAGGATAATGCCCGGCGGCGCGCCGCTCGCCGGGCCTGGAAGGTCAAAAGCCTTTATTCGTAGGCCGGGAAGGCGTAGCCGCCACCCGGCTTTTTTTACACCTGCGCGAGATACAGGGCTGGCATCCCTTCTTCGTCGGAGGTATACAGCACCCACTTATTATCCGGTGAAAACGACGGATGCGGATGCGTCACCTGGCGATCGCCATCCAGCACTTTCCAGCTGGTATTGTGCTGGCAGATGGCTTTTTGCGTCCCGTTTTTAATGTCGAACACCCAGATAAAGGGATCGTTGAGGCTAATATCGCCGGTATTGTGCGGGGCACCATCGCCCACAATCAGCGAGCCGTCGTGGTTGCTCATCAGGTGGGAACAGGGTGGGATCGCCATCAGCTGGCGGTTTTCCAGCGTCGCGGGATCGGCGCTGAACAGATAGCGCTGCGGATCGTTCTCTTTGTGCGCCACGTAATAGAGCGCCGAGCCATCTGGCACCCAGAATTCGTGGGTAAAACTCTCGCCCGCGTCATGCTGGCGCACCTTGCGCAGGTTGCTGCCGTCCTGATTAATCAGCCACATGCGTGCATCGATCGCATCGCGCGGGCCTTCATGGCAAAACGCCACGGTATTGTCGTCGAATGGCCGGTAAATCGGATGTCCGAGCCAGCGTTTTTCCTGCAAAATCACCTGCCGTTCGCCGGTGTGCAGATCGATGTTGATCAGGCGGCATTCCGGGTTAGTGAAGTAAAACGCGCGGAACTTACTCCAGTCGGTGAGCGGCTGCCAGTCACTTTTCTTGATTTCGATACCCACCAGCTTCGTGCAGTCCGAGTTAGCCACCCAGGTACCGTAGGCCACCCACTCCTCATCGACCTCATACACCACATACTCTTCCAGGCTATGGAGATCCACGCGGCGCAGTTCGCGGCTGTTTTTCACGTACCACAGGGACTGGTCATCCTCAGAGAGAAAACCGCCAAAGGTGTTATCCCCGGCGCCGTCGGTCAGTTGGGTCGCCTGCTGTTGGTCGATATCTAACAGATAGTAGTTCCAGTGCCCCTCAAAGGCGCCACCAAAAAGGATCTTGCTACCCTCGCGGGTAAAGCATTTCTGATAGAAGTAATTACGATGACAAATAATGTGTGGGGGCGTCATCCGTATCACGGTGTGGCCGGTCTGGCTGTCCTGACGGGTACGGAAGTTCAGGGGGATGATTTTTCCTTTCATTGTATGTTCCTTCAGATAAAAAAATACCCCACCGCGGAACGGTAGGGTATTGATAACCTAAGCTAATTAGCGCATTGCGCGTTTCAGGATACGTTCAGCCTGACGCTGGAAGTCAGCGGCAGTCTCTTCCACGGTTTTCTGGCCGTAGTCGATGTACTGCAGGGAGGTGCCGAACTGAGCCACGATCTGCGGATCGTCAAAGTATGGCGATACGGAGAGTTTGGCTGGCAGGGACTGCGCCAGACGCAGGCCGGAAACCGCCGGATCGTCCTCTTTAATGGTGCCGTTTTCGGTCAGGTATTTCACCGCCACTTTACTCAGCGGCACGCCACGCTCCAGACCCAGCGTCTCAACGCCTTCTTTGCTGTTCAGCAGGAAGTTGATGACTTTCGCTGCCGCTTCCGGGTTCTTGGTGGATTTACCGATAGAGAGCATCTGGGCTGGTTTGAAGAACAGACCGGCATCCGTTGCACCCGGCAGCATTGGGTAGCTACCCAGCTCCAGCTTCGCAGGTGGCTTCAGGTTGTCGGAGTATTTCTTGATGGTGGAGTTCCACATGTAGGTTCCGCCCCATTCACCCTCGATCCACGGCTTCATCTCGTACATGTTGCTCTTACCGAACGACGCATAGTACTTGGTGTCCGGCATTACGTGGCTATCCACCAGGCTTTTATAGGTCTGGAAGAACTCAACCCACTGCTCTTTGCTGTAGGAGAATTTCTTCGTTTTCTCGTCTACCGCCGGGATGTTGTACTTCTGGATCATGTAGGAGTTCAGCAGCGCCAGGGTATCCTGGTGCTCCAGGACCACCGGATAATACTGTTTGCCCAGTTTGCTCTCGAAGGCTTTACCGGCCGCTTTCAGCTCATCCCAGGTTTTCGGGTATTCAACGCCCGCTTTTTTCCAGGCTTCATCATTGAAGTAGAACACGCGCGCGGTCACGGAGATCGGGATCCCGTTCAGCTTGCCGTTCACGGTGGTGGACTGTAGCTCTTTCGGATCGAACTGCGTCAGATCGATCACGTCCTTCATTTTGTTCAGGTCGTAGAAGCCGTCGCCGGTTTTGGAGAAGATCGGCAGCCAGTTCCAGTTGGTCTGCATCACGTCCGGCTCGGTGCCGCCCGCAATCTGCGTGGTCAGACGTGACAGGTGACCGTCCCAGCCGGTGTATTCCGCCTTAACGTTAATATCCGGATTCTGTTTGTGGAACTCTTCCAGAGCCTTCAGTGTGACCTGGTGACGGCCATTGCCGCCCCACCAGGACATACGCAAATCTGTGCTATCCGCAGCAAAAGTGGGTAGGGCACTCATTCCAAAAGTAGCGGAGATAACGGCGCTTAAAAGCACTTTTTTCATTTTTATAACTCCATTAGAGAGAGATGTTCTGTTCAGTTTTCGCGTCAAAAATATGACACTTATTCATATCAAACTTAAAGTACACCTGACGGTGAAGGCCCTTGTTGATCATAGGTTTAGCTTCATCGGAAGGAATTCGGGCAGTCAGTTCATACTCGCCAACTTTCAGGTAAACGAAGAATTCATGTCCCATGTTTTCGGCGCGAACCATCTCGCCGCTGCAGCAGCCCTGCGCGAAAGGCTCATCAGAGATCGAGACGAAGTCAGGACGAATACCGTAGAAAATATCCTGATTGACGTAGCTGGCGACTTTCTCTTTCAGCTCCGGGCTTAACGGCATGGTCTGGTTGCCGATGGTCAGGGAGAGCTGGCCATCCTGTTCCACCAGCTTGCTGGCGCGGATGTTCATCTCCGGCGAGCCGATAAAGCCAGCAACGAACATGTTTTTCGGTTTGTGGTACAGGTTATCCGGGGTATCCACCTGCATGATGTGGCCGAGCTTCATCACGCAGATGCGGTCGCCCATGGTCATCGCTTCGGTCTGATCGTGCGTCACGTAGACCGTGGTTGCCGGTTTGCCGGAGGCCTTTAGCTGCTTGTGCAGGTCAGAGATACGGATACGCATCGAGGCACGCAGTTTGGCATCAAGGTTAGACAGCGGTTCGTCGAACAGGAACACGTCCGGCTTTTTCACAATCGCACGGCCTACGGCCACACGCTGGGCCTGACCACCGGAGAGCTGGCGCGGCAGACGATCCAGCAGTTCATCCAGTTCCAGGATTTTGGCCGCTTCGTTAACCTGAGCCTCAATCTGCGCTTTCGGCAGCTTGCTCAGCTTCAGGCCAAAGGCCAGGTTTTCACGCACGGTCATGTGTGGGTAGAGCGCATAGTTCTGGAATACCATCGCAATCCCACGCTCTTTCGGCGCGAGGTTGTTGACGATCTTGTCGCCGATACGCACTTCGCCGCCGCTGATGGTCTCAAGGCCGGCCAGCATACGCAGGGTGGTGGACTTCGCGCAGCCGGATGGGCCGACGATCACCATGAACTCACCTTCAGCGATTTTCAGGTCGATAGCATGTACCGCTTTGAAGCCGTTGGAGTAAACCTTTTCCAGTTTGTTGAAAATAACTTCAGCCATGATATTTCCCTCTTAACCTTTAATTCCGCTGCTGGTTACGCCCTGTACGAAGTAGCGCTGTGCCAGGAAGAAGACAATGATGGATGGCAGAATGGAGATGCTCGCCATTGCCAGAATTTCGTTCCACGGCGCACCTTCGGTGACGTCGATGGACATTTTCAGAGCCAGTGCAATCGGGTATTTGTCCACGCTGTAGACGTAAATCAGCGGCCCGATAAAGTCGTTCATTGACCACATAAACTGGAACAGTGCGACAGAGATGATGGCCGGTTTCAGGATCGGCACCACCACGTACCACAGCACCTGGATGGAGTTACAGCCGTCGATCTGTGCGGCTTCTTCCATGTCACGCGGTACGCCGCGCAGGAACTGGATCAGCATGAAGACGAAGAACCCTTGCGTGGCGAAGGCCAGCGGCAGGTACAGCGGCATGTAGCTGTTCAGCATGCCCATTTCACGGAACATCAGGTACTGAGGGATCAGCAGCACGGTGCTTGGTAGCAACATGGTGGTGATGAGCGTCGCGAACCAGAATTTCTTCCACGGGATCTCGAAGCGGGCAAAGCCGTACGCCACGATGGTGGAGGAGATAATGGTCAGGATCACTTTCGGGATCACATACTTAAAGGTGTTCAGCATGTAATGACCGAAGTTGTACTCGGTCCCGGTCTTCCAGCCATTGATAAAGCCGTCCCAGGTGGCATGGGCTGGCCACAGGCTCAGGGTGGTGAAGATCTCGTGGTTCGGTTTGAACGACGCCGAGAACATCCACACCAGCGGATAGAGCATCAGCAGGCCGACAAACAGCAGGATCACATAGCGAATGCTGGCGCTTATTTTTTCACGACGCAGCGTCCGGGCCACTTCACGTTCTGCGATGCTTCTCGCCGTGGAGAGTTGTTGAATATCAGCCATTTTTGCCTCCCTTATCGGCGGAGTAGAACACCCAGTATTTCGAAGACTTAAAGGCGATAGCGGCGAAGACAGCAACTACCAGGAACAGGACCCAGGCCAGTGCAGCGCCGTAACCCATGTCAAAGTACTTGAATGCGGTGTCGTAGATGTACAGTGAGAACAGGTAGGTGGAGTAGGTTGGTCCACCGCCGGTAATAACATACGGCCCGGTAAATTCCTGGAACGCCTGAGTGGTCTGCATGATGAAGTTGAAGAAGATCACCGGGGTAATCAGCGGCACGGTGACTTTCATGAACATCTGCCATTTGGACGCGCCGTCGATCATCGCGGCTTCATACTGCGACTGCGGAACGTTCTGCAGGGCGGCGAGGAAGATCACCATCGCGGAGCCGAACTGCCAGACACGCAGCAGCGTCACGGACATCAGCGCCAGAGAGGGTTCGCCAAGCCAGTTCACTGCATCAAAACCGAACACGCCAATAAAGCTGTTGAGCAGGCCATCAATGGCAAAGAGTGCGCGCCACAGCACGGCAATGGCGACGGAGCTGCCGAGGATCGACGGAATATAATACGCCGTACGGAAGAAGCCGATGCCGCGCAGTTTAAAGTTCAGAACAAATGCAATTCCCAGCGCAAAGGCCAGCTTCAATGGGATGGTTAAAAAGACGTAGGCAAAGGTCACGCCCATGGATTTCCAGAAGAGGGTATCTTCCGTAAACATGTAGCGATAGTTTTCAATGCCGTTAAATACCGGCGGGCTCATCAAATCGTACTCAGTAAAACTGAGGAAGAACGATGAAACGAAGGGGAAGGCGGTGAAGAGTATCAGCCCAATTATGTAGGGTGATATCCACGCCAGCCCCAGCATCTTGTTTTCATTCATACATACCTACCTGGTAATTAATGGTTTAAAACGGAATCTGTGCGGTGAGCCATTTTTAAAACATATGAACCGGTGTTTTCAATTTGTAAAACATCGTTTTAATTTATTTTATTGCGATTTAAATCCACGTCATTCGATAAATAGTGGAAATGTGATCGCGGTCGAAACAGCGTTTCAATAAGGTGAGATGGGTGGCATTTTTATCGGCTTGCGAAGAAAGGCGATGAGAAAAAACCAGTTAAACAGGGACTTTACGCCCGTATTCTGGAAACTATCGGCGGCAGTTACAAACTACTAACATTTGTAGCAAGCGGGGGGCTACAAATAAGGTAGCGGGGATATAATTTACTTGTTGAATGATTGGGGCATAAGGCGCGGACCAAAAAAGCGATGCCGAAGCATCGCCTTTTCATTATTTCAGGAAGTCTTCACGAACCGGGGTAAAGGTATCCAGCAGAGTGCCCGGCTTCAGGCAAACGCAGCCGTGCATGACATGAGGCTCTTTATATAGCGTGTCTCCGGCAGTGACGACATGTTTCTCTTCACCAATGGTAAATTCGAATTCACCGGATAATACGTAGGTCAGCTGCTCGTGCGGGTGGTTATGCATCGGGCCAACGGCACCTTCTTCGAAATTGACTTCCACCGCCATCATTTTGCCGTCATGGGCCAGAATGCGACGTGAAACGCCATTACCCAAATCCTGAAGCGTGGTCTCTTTGTGGAAAATAAACATGCTCATATCCTGTTATATAGTGAAACACCGTTTCATTTAATTTATCCCAGTGCCGGGTAAAAGGAAATGTGAAACCAGAGAACTGGAAACTCGATCACAAGTTTGCTTCACTGGGTAAAACCGGAAAGGAGAGCGCGATGAAAACGATTGGCCTGTTGGGAGGAATGAGTTGGGAATCCACCATTCCGTATTACCGTCTGATTAACGAGGGGGTGAAGCAGCGCCTGGGGGGATTACACTCGGCCAGCCTGCTGCTGCACAGCGTCGATTTTCATGAGATAGAAGCCTGCCAGTCCAGCGGTGACTGGGAGAAGGCTGGCGCGATCCTGGCGGAGGCAGCGCTGGGGTTGCAGGGAGCAGGGGCGGAGGCCATTCTGCTTTGTACCAATACCATGCACAAAGTCGCCGGGCAGATTGAAGCGCGCTGCTCGCTGCCGTTCCTGCATATCGCCGATGCCACCGGGCGGGCCATTACCGCAGCGGGCATGAACCGTGTGGCGCTGCTCGGCACCCGCTACACTATGGAACAGGATTTCTACCGCGGGAGGCTGACGGACCAGTACGGCATCGAGAGCCTGATCCCGGACGAGGCAGATCGGGCGCGCATCAATCAGATTATCTTTGAGGAGCTGTGCCTCGGCACCTTCAGCGACGCATCGCGGCACTACTACCTGAGCGTTATCCAGAAGCTGGCCGATCGCGGGGCGCAGGGGGTGATCTTTGGCTGCACCGAGATCGGCCTGCTGATCCCGGCGGATGAAAGCCCGATCCCGGTGTTCGATACCGCTGCGATCCACGCCGCCGATGCGGTGACGTTTATGCTTTCGTAGCGGGCGAAGTTAAAAGCCGCTCCAGCGGGTCAATAAGGGTGCTCAAGCCCTGTTGCAAATGGGCGCTAAAGGCATCCACCAGCGCCGAGGCCGGGCGGTGCAGGGGGCGGATCAGGCTCACCGTAAAGGGCACCGAAATACTGAACCGGCGGATCGCAATTCCGCTGTCGGCATAATCCAGCGCCGTCAGCGGATTCACCACTGATATCCCCACTCCCGCCCGCACCATCGCACAGATCGAGGCGGCGCTGTGCGTCTCCACCACCATGCGTCGTTTCACCTGATGTTCGGCAAACAGGGTATCCAGCAACTGCCGGTAACTGTCGGTGCGCGACAGGCTGATGTAGTTCTCGCCCTGAAAGTCTGCCGGCGTCAGCACCGCTCTGGCAGCAAGCGGATGCCCGGCGGGCAAAACGCACACTTCATCTAATGACAGCAGTTCGTGGCGCGCGGTACCCGCCGGGGTCGCGAGGGTTTCGGTCAGGCCCAGATCGTGGCGCTGGGCCGAGAGCCATTCCTCCAGCAGGGGCGACTCCTGCGGGACGATAGTCAGGTTCACGTCCGGGTAGCGGGCGAGAAACGGCTGCAGCAGGGCAGGCAAAAACGACTGGGAGAAGACCGGCAGACAGACGACAGACAGCTCGCCCTGGCGAAATTCTCGCAGGCTATCGGCGGCACTGACGATGCGATCCAGCCCGTACCAGGAGCGCTGCACCTCTTCGAACAGCCGTAACCCCTGCACGGTGGGATGCAGCCGCCCGCGTGTGCGCTCAAACAGCGTCAGGCCGATCACCTTCTCGAAGCGCGCCAGCTCGCGGCTCACCGTCGGCTGCGAGGTGTGCAGCAGGCGCGCGGCTTCGGTGAGGTTTCCGGCGGTCATCACGGCGTGGAAAATTTCAATATGGCGTAAGTTTACTGCGGGCATGGAAGGCGACCTGGTTGCGCGTAATCCATATCATTTTTGCATAGACTGCCGATAAAACGATATTTTTTATTCTCTTCGGGCTGTGGCGTAATCATAAAAAATTGATTTCCCGGAGAGCACCATGCCACGCCCGCTGAACAACACCGATACCGATCTGAACGCCAACAATTTGCTGCGCCTGCCTGCGGAGTTTGGCTGCCCGGTCTGGGTCTATGACGCGCAGATTATCCGCGACAAAATTGCGGCACTGCATCAGTTTGACGTGGTGCGCTTTGCCCAGAAAGCCTGCTCCAACATCCACATTCTGCGCCTGATGCGTGAGCAGGGCGTCAAGGTCGACTCCGTGTCGCTCGGTGAAATCGAGCGTGCGCTGGCGGCAGGCTACGATCCACAGGCCGACCAGGATTCCATCGTCTTTACCGCCGATCTGATCGACAGCGCCACCCTTGCCCGGGTGCATGAGCTGCAGATCCCGGTCAACGCCGGTTCGGTGGATATGCTGGAGCAACTGGGGCAGGTATCGCCGGGCCATCGCGTCTGGCTGCGCGTCAATCCGGGCTTTGGTCACGGTCATAGCCAGAAGACCAACACCGGCGGCGAAAACAGCAAACACGGTATCTGGTACAGCGATCTGCCCGCGGCACTGGAAGTATTGCAGCGCTATAACCTGAAGCTGGTGGGTATCCACATGCACATTGGCTCCGGCGTGGATTACGGTCACCTTGAGCAGGTGTGCGGCGCGATGGTGCGCCAGGTGATTGAGTTTGGTCAGGATCTGGAGGCGATCTCCGCGGGCGGTGGGTTATCCATTCCGTATCGCGAAGGGGAAGAGGCGATCGATACCGATCACTACTTCGGTTTATGGAACGGCGCGCGAGACAAAATTGCCGCCCATCTGGGTCACCCTGTGAAGCTGGAGATCGAGCCGGGGCGTTTCCTGGTGGCGGAATCGGGCGTGCTGGTGGCCCAGGTGCGCAGCGTGAAGGCGATGGGGAGCCGTCACTTCGTGCTGATCGACGCGGGCTTTAACGATCTGATGCGTCCGTCCATGTACGGCAGCTATCACCACATTACCGCCCTGGCGGCGGACGGCCGGGATTTAACCCAGGCACCGGTGGTGGAGACGGTGGTGGCCGGGCCGCTGTGCGAATCCGGGGATGTCTTTACCCAGCAGGAGGGCGGGAAAGTGGAAACCCGCGCACTGCCGCAGGTGGTGCCGGGGGATTATCTGGTGCTGCACGATACTGGCGCGTACGGTGCGTCGATGTCCTCAAACTACAACAGCCGTCCGCTGCTGCCGGAAGTGCTGTTTGATAAGGGCGAGGCGCGGCTGATCCGCCGTCGCCAGACCATTCAGGAACTGCTCTCGCTCGAACTGTTCTGATCGAACCAGGGTCCCGTCGCCACCGAATCGCGCAGTACCAGCGTGCCGGTAAACGGCGGGATCGCTTCGATCGGCTCGTTCTTGGTCAGCCGGATCGCCTGATCGATAGCGGTGGTAATCATGTTGTCGATCGGCAGATAGACGGTAGACAGCGCCGGTTCCAGCCACTTCGCGCAGGGCGCATCATCAAACCCGAATAACGACACGTCCTGCGGAATGCGCAGCCCGGCCTGGTGCAGCGCCTTCGAGGCTCCGAGAGCCATATCATCATTACAGGCAAACAGGGCGCTGAACGGCACCTTGTCGTTCAGTAACTCCTGACACAGCTCATACCCGCGGGTCATCCCCGAATCGCCATATTTTACCCGGCTCTCATCCCAGGGAATGCCGTGCTTTTCCAGCGCCTTGCGATAGCCGGCCAGTCGCGCCTTGCCGGTGGGGGTGTGGATCGGCACCGTCATACAGGCGATCTCCCGGTGCCCCTGGCTTATCAGGTACTCCACAGCACTGAAGGCCGCCGTCTGCTGCTCGAAGAACACGCAGCGCTCCCGGGCCTGGCTGACGTCGCGGTTGATCGCGATAAGCGGCATCTGCACGCTGTTGATGAGCTTCATGATCGCTTTTTCGCTCATGTAACGGGTATAAAGCACGATGGCATCGCACTGGCGATCGGCCAGCATCTGCACCGCTTCCTCTTCCCGCTCCGGGGTATCGTGACCGTCGGTGACAATCAACTGTTTGCCGTGCGTTTCGGTCTGACGCGAGGCCTGCTGCAGCAGGCGGCCAAAGTAAAAACCGTCAAAGGTCGAGACCACCAGACCAATGCTGTTGCTGGTCCGGTTCGCCAGCGATCGCGCCAGAAAATTGGGGCGATAGCCCAGCTCTTCCATCGCGTTAAACACCTGCTGACGGGTACTCTCTTTGACCTGACCTGTGCCGTTCAGTACGCGCGACACCGTGGCTTTCGACACGCCCGCGCGCAGTGAGACATCCAGCATTGTTGCCATTTGTTCTTCCTGCTTCCACGTTATGCTCGCAAGTTTATCACAGACGTTCAGGGGCATAAGCCGGACGGGAAGGGCAAAACCCCCATCAGGATCACGCTTTCTGGCAACGGGTTGCGGACCACGTAAAAGTGGCATACCAAAGTGATTATAAATTACTCTCTGGGATACCTCTTCCCGCGTTGGGAGCTTAATCACAGAACAAATCGTGACTGGAAGCTATTTTTGGTATGCCAATAGAAGCCGGCTGTACACCTTATCCCAATAAAGGCCCTTTTACTGAGGTATTACCCCATGGCATTACAGGAAAAACTGATCAACTCTCTGGGCAGTTTCGCCACTAAGTTCAACAGTTATCGCTACATCATGGCGATAAAGTCCGCCTTCATCACCTTAATGCCGGTCATCATCGTGGGCGCGTTTTCGGTGCTGATCTCCAACATGGTGCTGGATCCGAAAAATGGCTTAGCCAGCTTTCAGTCGCTCTCGTTTCTTGCCACGCTAAAACCGATCACCAGCGCCCTGAACTACGCCACGCTGAACTTCCTTAATATCGGAGCCGTGTTCTTAATCGGCATCGAGCTGGGGCGCATCAACGGCATTAAGTCCCTGTTCCCGGGGCTGCTGGCGGTGATCTGCTTTATCTGCGTCACCCCCACCACCGTTGAGATGATGGTCGATGGCGAAATACACATCGTAAAAGATGTGCTGCTGCGCCAGTTCTCCGATACCCGCAGCCTGTTCCTCGGCATGTTTATCGCCATCCTGTCGGTGGAGATTTACTGCTGGCTGGAGGGACGCCCGGGGCTGAAAATCAGAATGCCTGACACCGTGCCGCCGAACGTGTCGGCCTCGTTTTCGGCGCTGATCCCGGCGATCATTACTACTACCCTCATCGCCACCTTTGGTTTTGTGTTCCATCAGGTGACCGGCATGTACCTGTACGATGCGGTCTACCAGGTGGTGCAGCAGCCGCTGGAGCGGGTGGTACAAAGCCTGCCGGGGATCCTGCTGCTGATGTTCGTCGCTCAGTTGTTCTGGGTGATTGGTATCCACGGTAACCAGATGATCAAACCGATCCGCGAGCCGCTGCTGCTGGGGGCGATCACCGTCAACATGAGCGCCTTTGAGCAGGGCAAAGAGATCCCGAACATCATCACCATGCCGTTCTGGGATGTGTACATGAGCATCGGCGGCTCGGGCCTGACCATCGGCCTGCTGATCGCCGTGATGATCGGTACCAAACGCAAAGAGATGAAGGAGATCGCCAAGCTCTCCATCGGCCCGGGGATCTTTAACATCAATGAGCCGGTGATCTTCGGTATGCCAATCATGCTCAACCCGATTCTGGCGATCCCATTCATCATCACCCCGCTGGTGACCGGCTCCATCGGTTACTTCGCCACCGTCACCGGTTTTGCCGGTAAAGCCGTGGTGATGGTGCCCTGGACCACACCGCCGCTGATCAACGCCTGGCTCTCCACCGCCGGTTCGATGGGTGCGGTGGTCACGCAGGGTATCTGCATCATTACTGCCGTCCTGATCTACCTGCCGTTTGTGAAAATTGCTTCACGCCGCGCTGAGCAGGCTGCGATTCAGGCCGCCAACAAGGAGGCGACAAATAACGCATGAGCATAAAACAGATGACTATCCCCGAGGATTTTATCCTTGGGGCGGCGGCCTCCGCCTGGCAAACCGAGGGCTGGAGCGGCAAGAAAGCCGGGCAGGATTCGTGGATCGATCTCTGGTACAAAAACGATCGTCAGGTGTGGCATAACGGCTACGGCCCGGCGGTCGCGACCGATTTCATCAACCGGTTCCGTGAAGACGTGGCGCTGATGAAGCAGGCCGGCCTGACCCACTACCGCACCTCGATCAACTGGTCGCGTTTTCTTACCGATTACGAAAACGCCACCGTGGATGAGGAGTACGCCGCCTATTACGACGCGCTGTTTGCGGAGATGCACCGCCAGGGCATTGAGCCGATGATCTGCCTTGAGCACTACGAGCTGCCGGGCGTCTTGCTGGAAACCTACGGCGGCTGGGCGTCAAAGCATGTGGTGGAACTGTTCGTGCGCTATGCCGAAAAAGTGTTTGCCCGCTATCACCATCAGGTGAAGCGCTGGTTCAGCTTCAACGAGCCGATTGTGGTCCAGACCCGGGTCTATCTCGACGCGCTGCGCTGGCCGTATGAACAGAACACCAGCACCTGGATGCAGTGGAATCACCATAAGGTGCTGGCGACGGCGAAGGTGGTGAAGCTGTTCCGTGAAAAAGGTTATCGCGGTAGCGTGGGCTGCATTCTTAACCCGGAGGTGACCTATCCGCGGTCGCGCGCGGCCCATGATGTGAAGGCCGCTGAGATCTACGACCTGTTCTACAACCGGGTATTCCTCGATCCGCTGGTACACGGCCACTACCCGCAAGAACTGTTTACCCTGCTGGAGAAACATCAGGTGCAGTGGGACTACAGCGCCGAAGAGCTGGCGCTGATAGCGGACAACACCGTCGATGAGCTGGGGATCAACCTCTATTATCCGCATCGGGTCAAGGCCCCGTCCCGGGCATGGCATCCTGACACACCTTTCCATCCGGCCTGGTACTACGAACCCTTTGAACTGCCGGGGCGGCGGATGAACCCCTCCCGTGGCTGGGAGATCGCCCCGCGGATTATTTACGACATGGCGATGCGGATCAAAAACGACTACCGCAACATCGACTGGTTTGTCGCCGAAAGCGGGATGGGAGTGGAAAACGAAGGCCAGTACCGCAACCGCGACGGGATCATTGAGGACAGCTACCGCATTAACTTCATCAGCGAGCATCTCTATTACACGCTGCTGGCGCGGGAGGAGGGGGCAAACTGCCACGGCTTCATGCTGTGGGCCTTCACCGATAACGTCTCGCCAATGAACGCCTTTAAAAACCGCTACGGCCTGATTGAGATCGATCTGGCGGATAACCGCGCCCGACGCCCCAAAAAGTCGGCCAGCTGGTTCCGGCAACTGCGTGATGAGCGTGTGCTGACTCTGACCATTGATGACGAATGGAAGTAGCCGCAGATCGCGACGCTTCTGGTAACATAGTGCGCAAACTGGCCGGGAGGATGCCCGGCCCGCGCATTAACTCACAGTACAGGTGATAACGTGGATAAGGCTGTCGTCCCGGCGGAAAAGAAGCAGTACCAGGAGATTGGCGAAGATTTACGCGCCCAGATCATCCATGGGCACTATCCCGTAGGCTCGCGTCTGCCGCCGGAGCGCAATATCGCGGAAACCTACGGCGTCAGCCGCACCATCGTGCGGGAAGCGCTGCTGATGCTGGAGCTACAGGGCACCGTGGATATTCGTCAGGGGTCCGGCGTCTACGTGATGCGCATCCCCGAAGAGCATGAAAACGAGGAAGAGCGTCTGTTAAAAAGCGACGTTGGCCCGTTTGAAATCTTACAGGCGCGCCAGCTGCTCGAAAGCAACATCGCCGCTTTTGCTGCCAAAATGGCGACCCGCGCCGACATCGACAACCTGCGTCGCATCATCGAGCAGGAGCAGCGGGCGATCGCCGCCAATGACAACAGCCAGGACAACAGCAAGATGTTTCATCTGGTGCTGGCAGCCGCCACGCAGAATCAGATGCTGCTGGCGACGGTTGAAAGCGTCTGGCACCACATGGACAGCAGTCCGCTGTGGCAGCAGTTCAACGTCCATATTGCCAGCCGGGCATATCGCCTGAAGTGGCTGGGCGACAGACAAACCATTCTCGCCGCCCTCCGCCGCCGCGACGTAATGGGAGCCTGGCAGGCCATGTTCCAGCATCTGGAAAATGTCAAAAAGAGCCTGCTGGAGTTCTCCGATGAAGACGCCCCGGACTTTGACGGTTATCTGTTTGAGTCGGTGCCCCTTTTCCAGGGGAAGCTGGTGTGAAGATCCAACCGCTGTACGCCGCCCCGCAGCATGCGGAGCAGGTGATCGACTGGCTGTGGCAGGCCTTTGGCGACGGCCTGTCGCGCGATTTTTTCGCCAGCGTCGTGACCTACAGTCAGACTCCGGGCGCGCTGCCGCTCACCTTTATTGCCACCGAGGGCGAGCAGTTACTTGGCACGGTGGGGTTATGGCGCTGCGATCTGATCACCCGCCAGGATCTCTACCCCTGGCTGGCGGCGCTCTATGTGGATGAAGCGGCGCGCGGGCAGGGGCTGGCGGGCAAATTACAGCATCATGTGCAGAGGTATGCCGCAGAGAACGGACATCGCGAGCTGCATCTCTGGTCAGCCTGCCGCGATTTCTATGAACGCTACGGCTGGCACTACATCGGTGACGGCCTGGAGTACCCGGACAAAACCGTGCACCTGTACCGCTATTCGCTGGTGGACTCTGCCGGCGGCGTGACCGAGTGACGGCGCACCAGCGTCGGGCTGAACACGTGGGTGATCTCCGGCGGCTGGCGTTTATCCGCCAGTGACAGCGCCAGCTCCGCCGCCTGGGTCGCCATTGTGACAATCGGGTAGCGCACCGTGGTCAGCTGCGGGCGAACATAGCGGGAGATAAGAATGTCATCGAAGCCGATTAGCGAAATATCTCCCGGCACGTCAATCCCGTTATCGTTTAATACGCCCATCGCCCCGGCCGCCATTGAGTCGTTATAGCAGGCAATCGCCGTAAAGTTACGCCCGCGTCCCAGCAACTCCGTCATGGCCTGCTCGCCGCCGCGCTCATCGGGTTCGCCATAGGTGACCAGACGATCGTTGCAGGGCAGGTCGTTTTCGCGCAGCGCATCGTAATAACCCTGTAGCCGGTCTTCGGCATCAGAGATAGGGTGGTTAGAGCAGAGGTAGCCGATGCGGGTATGGCCCTGCTGGATCAAGTGGCGAGTGGCAAGCCAGGCGCCATAGCGATCGTCCAGAGCCACGCAGCGCTGTTCATAGCCGGGAATAATGCGGTTCACAATGACCATGCCGGGGATCTGCTTCATCAGATGGACGAGCTCATCATCCGGCAGCTTCTTCGCATGCACCACCAGCGCCGCGCAACGGTGACGAATCAACTGCTCAATCGCCTGACGCTCTTTCTGTTCGTTGTGGTAGCCATTGCCGATCAGCAGAAAATTGCCGGTGTGGTAGGCGACCTGCTCCACGGCTTTCACCATCGCGCCGAAAAAGGGATCTGACACATCGCCCACCACCAGCCCGACGGTGTCGGTAGACTGCTGGGCCAGCGCCCGGGCGTTGGCATTAGGGTGATAGTTCAGTGATTCCATCGCAGCCAGCACCGCCTGACGGGAGGTTTCGCTGGCTTTGGGTGAATTGTTGATGACGCGTGAAACCGTGGCAACAGAAACACCCGCCAGTCGGGCCACATCCTTAATTGTCGCCATTCTCTACCTTCTCATTGGGGTAAGCGTTTACACACTAATTAGTGTTGCGGAAAAGTCAGGTGTATTCAAGCGCAGGGCGGTGAGGCATTTCACAAAGGTGATACAGGGCTGCGGAAATTGTGTAATCGTTACACAGCGAAGCGTGACAAAGGCGGGTGAATTTGAATCTTTGGTTACACTTTGCCTCAGGCTGTTGCGATTGTCTGCTGGCAGGGAAAGAGTCGCCATTGCTACATTTGAGATCCCAGAGGTATTGATAGGTGACGTTAACCCGCGGTTAACTGCCAAGCTTTACACCAGCCTGCGTTCTTACGCAGGTTTTTTTTGCTTGTTGTTCAACATGTAACAGCCGCAGATAAAATTCACACCTGGTTGCACTTCGGCTCATTCGCTTGCTTTTTAGCACTGGAGAAGTCGGGTGCCAGACGCCACAATCAAGATCCCAGAGGTATTGATTGGTGAGAATTCTTAGTACGTACTGCGTACTCATCTCTTGCACCAACCTGCGCAGATGCGCAGGTTTTTTTTTGTCTCTATCCGGCTGTCGCTCCTGCTGCACTTCTCGTGTAATCTGCCACAATTTACCGTAACCCGACAAATTGAAAGGCAAAGGGAGTTGAGATGTTATTTGGGTTCTTCCGCACGCTGTTCCGTATTCTTTTTCGTGTCCGTCTGACGGGCGACACCCAGGCATTGCACGCCGGGCGCGTTCTTATCACCCCCAATCATGTCTCCTTTATTGACGGCATTCTGCTGGCGCTGTTTTTACCCGTGCGGCCGGTGTTCGCGGTCTATACCTCTGTCAGCAAGCAGTGGTACATGCGCTGGCTGACATCACTGATTGATTTTGTTCCGCTCGACCCGACCAAACCGATGATGATCAAAAACCTGGTGCGTCTGATTGAGCAGGGGCGTCCGGTGGTGATCTTCCCGGAAGGGCGCATATCTATCACCGGCTCGCTGATGAAAATCTATGACGGCGCGGGTTTTGTGGCGGCGAAATCCGGTGCCACCGTGGTGCCGGTGCGCATTGAAGGCGCGGAGCTGACCTTTTTCAGCCGTCTGAAAGGGCTGGTGAAACAGCGCTTGTTCCCCCGCATTACCCTGCATCTGCTGCCGCCGACCACTTTGCCGATGCCCGATGCACCTCGCGCCCGCGATCGACGTAAAATCGCCGGGGAGATGCTGCATCAGGTCATGATGGAAGCCCGGATGGCGGTGCGCCCTCGCGAAACCCTGTACGAGTCGTTGTTGTCGGCGATGTACCGCTATGGCGCAAAGAAACACTGCATCGACGATATCAATTTTGCTCCTGACAGCTATCACAAGCTGCTGACCAAAACCCTGTTTGTTGGCCGTATCCTTGAAAAATACAGCAAGCAAGGGGAAAAGATCGGCCTGCTGCTGCCGAATGCCGGGATCAGCGCCGCGGTGATCTTTGGTGCCGTCTCCCGCGGGCGTATTCCGGCGATGCTGAACTACACCGCAGGGGTGAAAGGACTGAGCAGCGCCTTCACCGCCGCGCAAATCAATACTGTGTTTACCTCACGCACGTTTCTCGATAAAGGCAAACTCTGGCATCTGCCTGAGCAGCTCACCCAGGTGCGCTGGGTCTTCCTCGAAGATCTGAAAGCAGAGGTCACCGCGGGCGATAAGCTTTGGATTTTTGCTCACCTGCTGATGCCGCACCTGGCGCAGGTGAAACAGCAGCCGGAAGATGCCGCCGTGATCCTCTTTACCTCCGGCTCGGAGGGGAACCCGAAAGGGGTGGTCCACAGCCATAAAAGCCTGCTGGCCAACGTCGAGCAGATTAAAACTATCGCTGACTTCACCGCCCGGGATCGCTTTATGTCGGCGCTGCCGCTGTTCCACTCCTTTGGACTGACGGTGGGGCTGTTCACGCCGCTGCTTACCGGTGCCGAAGTGTTCCTCTATCCTAGCCCGCTGCACTATCGCATTGTGCCTGAGCTGACCTATGACCGTAACTGTACGGTGATCTTTGGCACCTCGACCTTCCTCGGCAACTACGCCCGTTTCGCCAATCCGTATGATTTTCACCGCGTGCGTTACGTGGTGGCCGGGGCGGAGAAATTACAGGAGAGCACCCGCCAGCTGTGGCAGGACAAGTTTGGCCTGCGCATCCTGGAAGGCTACGGCGTGACCGAGTGCGCGCCGGTGGTCTCTATTAACGTGCCGATGGCGGCGAAGCCCGGCACCGTCGGGCGCATTCTACCGGGGATGGACGCGCGTCTGCTCGCCGTTCCGGGCATTGAAGAGGGCGGACGCCTGCAGCTGAAAGGGCCGAACGTCATGAACGGCTACCTGCGGGTAGAAAACCCGGGCGTGCTGGAAGCGCCAACGGCAGAAAATATCAACGGCGAGGTCGAAACCGGCTGGTACGACACCGGCGATATCGTACGCTTTGACGAGCAGGGCTATGTGCAGATCCAGGGCCGCGCAAAACGCTTTGCCAAAATCGCCGGGGAAATGGTGTCGCTGGAGATGGTTGAACAGCTGGCGCTGGCCGTTTCGGCGGACAAAATGCACGCCACTGCAGTGAAAACCGATGCCAGTAAAGGCGAGGCGCTGGTGCTCTTTACCACCGATAGCGAGCTGAAGCGCGAGCAGTTGCTTCAGAAGGCGCGAGAGCATGGCATTCCTGAGCTGGCGGTACCGCGCGATATTCGCTACTTAAAACAGCTTCCGGTGCTGGGCAGCGGCAAGCCGGATTTTGTCACCCTCAAAGGCATGGTTGACCAGGCGGAGCCGCATAATGAGTGAGTCAGTACACACTAACACCTCAATCTGGTCGAAAGGAATGATGGCGGTCACCGCCGCCCAGTTCCTCTCTGCCTTTGGCGATAACGCACTGCTGTTTGCCACCTTGGCGCTGCTCAAATCCCAGTTTTACCCGGACTGGAGTCAACCGATCCTGCAGATGGTGTTTGTGGGCGCTTACATCGTTTTCGCCCCCTTTGTGGGTCAGGTCGCGGATAGCTTCGCGAAAGGGCGAGTGATGATGTTCGCCAATAGCCTGAAACTGCTGGGTGCTGCCAGCATCTGTTTTGGCGTGAACCCGTTTATTGGCTATACGCTGGTAGGGATTGGGGCGGCAGCCTACTCACCGGCTAAATACGGCATCCTCGGCGAGCTGACGACCGGGGATAAGCTGGTCAAAGCTAACGGGCTGATGGAAGCGTCAACCATTGCGGCGATCCTGTTGGGTTCCATGGCGGGTGGGGTGCTGGCAGACTGGCATGTGCTGGCGGCGCTAGGCGTTTGTGCCGTGGTGTATGGCGGTGCGGTGATCGCCAACGTCTTCATCCCGAAACTGCCGGTGGCGCGTCCGGGGCAGTCCTGGCGTTTTACCCCGATGACCGCCAGCTTCTTTAACGCCTGCCGCGTACTGTGGCAAAACGGTGAAACCCGCTTCTCGCTGATGGGGACCAGCATGTTCTGGGGCGCAGGGGTCACGCTGCGCTTCCTGCTGGTGCTGTGGGTGCCCACAGCGCTGGGCATTACCGATAACGCCACGCCAACCTATCTCAACGCAATGGTGGCGGTGGGGATCGTTCTCGGCGCGGGTGCCGCGGCGAAGCTGGTGACACTGCAAACGGTGGCCCGCTGTATGCCTGCCGGGATCCTGATTGGCGTGGTGGTGCTGATCTTCGCCCTGCAACATGCGCTGTTACCGGCCTATGCGCTGCTGTTCCTGATGGGGATCTGCGGGGGCTTCTTCGTGGTACCGCTCAATGCGCTGCTGCAGGAGCGCGGGAAACATACCGTTGGCGCAGGCAATGCCATTGCGGTGCAAAACCTCGGTGAAAACGCCGCCATGCTGCTGATGCTCGGGCTTTACTCGCTGGCCGTGAAGGTGGGGGTGCCGGTGGTGGGCATTGGCGTTGGATTTGGTGGCCTGTTTGCGCTGGCGATTGCGGCGCTGTGGGTGTGGCAGCGTCGGTGGTAATACCGCGCCGGGCTGTCCGGTCTGATGCCCTCATCCTGAGCCACTCTCTTTGAGAGAGGGCGCAAATATTAAAAAAGGCAACTCAGGTTGTAATGCCAGTCAGTTAAACGATTCGGTATTTATAAGTGACTGAAGTGGACAGGTTCCGTTCACTAAAGCACCTCTGCTTTATGCCCCCTCCGCTGCGGTGAACGTGCCAGGGGGGCTCGCCGCCTCCCTCCTGGCTACCCCGGCTCCCGGCCAGGAAAATCGCCGCTTCGCGGTGCACTCAGCTTATCCCTTCAGGCTTTCGGGTCGGGCACCAGCCTGCATCCCTGCAGGCTATGCCCTCCCGGCGCGTCCCTGCGCCTCGCCCCGGCCTGCGGTCAACGCTTCGGCGATTTTCAGCCGGATTCACGCTCCCTCACGCTTCTCAGCTATCTGAATATGGCACCGGTGTTGAGTCCCCGCTGAAACCGGCGAACCGGAGACCGGATGACAA
>NZ_JBICLV010000045.1:0-7076 GCF_043105735.1 Leclercia sp. GLN_9 | reverse complement strand
ACAACTGGCGACAGCCAGTTGGACAGCCTGAGCGCGCAGCGAACAGGCTGCCCGCAGGGCGAGCGCAGCGAGTCCATCCCTCCCTCACCGCCATATTTAATGAAGAGCTCGCATGAAAATGCGGGCTTTTTTTTCGCATGTAGCACGCCTGCGGGAGGGATGAGAACCCTCGACTGAGGGTCCGACAACTGGCGATAGCCAGTTGGACAGCCTGAGCGCGTAGCGAACAGGCTGCCCGCAGGGCGAGCGAAGCGAGTCAATCCCTCCCTCACCGCCATATTCAAGAAAAGAGCTCGTACGAAAGTACGGGCTTTTTTCGTTTATATTCTCCCGAAAGGGAGGGATGAGAACCCTCGACTGAGAGTTCGACAACGGGCGACAGCCAGTTGGACAGACCGCGAACGCAGTGAGGGGGTTGCCCGTAGGGCGAGCGAAGCGAGTCCATCCCTCCCTCACCGCCATATTTAAAGAAGAGCTCGCATGAAAATGCGGGCTTTGTTTTCGCATGTAGCACGCCTGCGGGAGGAATGAGCTCCCCCGACCGAGGGTTCGACAACGGGCGACAGCCAGTTGGACAGACCGCGAACGCAGTGAACAGGCTACCCGCAGCGAGTCCATCCCTCCCGGAGCCCACTGTCACTCCGTGCGCTCTGGGCCCCTCACCCCCGCCCTGAATGGAGAGGGGGCCGGCCGTGCCAATATTTTTGTGGAGATCCTTCTCCCCCAGCAGAGAAGAAACAAAGCGCAGCGCCATCACGCATCTGCCCCTCACAAACAACAAAGCCCGGTTTCCCGGGCTTTGCATACAGCAACAGACTCAATAGTAGGCGTTCAGTGTTCGCTGACAGAGCGCCGAACGCACACAGTCATCTTTCGTAAACTGTACTATCCCTACCATCTCATCCTCAACGAAACGTGCCAACGCATCGCTCAGACCCGATTTTACGCCGGCCGGCAGGTCGCACTGGGTGATATCCCCGTTCACGATCACCGTCACGTTTTCCCCGAGGCGCGTCAAAAACATCTTCATTTGCGCAGCAGTTACGTTCTGAGCCTCGTCGAGAATCACAACTGCATTTTCAAATGTACGTCCGCGCATATAGGCGAACGGCGCAATTTCTACCTTGCCAATTTCTGGTCGCAGGCAGTACTGCATAAAAGATGCGCCCAAACGCTTCACCAGCACGTCATAAACGGGCCGGAAATATGGCGCAAATTTCTCCGAAATATCACCGGGCAAGAAGCCGAGATCTTCATCGGCCTGCAATACCGGGCGAGTGACAATGATCTTATCGACGTCTTTATGAATCAGAGCCTCTGCCGCTTTGGCTGCACTTATCCAGGTTTTCCCGCAACCGGCTTCACCGGTGGCGAAAATCAGCGACTTTCTCTCAATAGCATTCAGGTACTGCGCCTGAGCGTCATTGCGTGCAACAATTGGCGCCATATCCCGGCTGTCCCGCGCCATGCCAATTGCTTCAACGCCACTCATCTGCACAAGCGAGGTGACCGACTCTTCTTCACGCTGTTTATGGCTACGTGAATCCCGTCTCAGCACACGTTTTGCTTCACGACGAGCTTTGATCACTGCTTTTTGTCTTCCCATGGATAGCACCTTGAGTTGTTGGTATTCATCACTCGTACCGGCATCGGTACGATTATGCGAACAAACATCTGAGGGTTGGCTTCCTTCTAAGCCATAGCTTGCTTGGTTAAATGACCCAACCGAATCGCTATGCTCACCATTCGGTGGATCGGAAAAATCAGGATTTACTGGGGAGGGGGAGAATTTTTCGGTGAAGAGATCGCTGCCGGAGTGTGAACCTCCGCGCCGGGTGCTGCGTTTGTTGCCTTTACCTTGTCCAGTTGAGGACCCAACCATTCGCGATCTCCAGAGCGATTCATGATCACTGTAAGGTTTACCGCTTTCTTAATGTAAGTACATCAGGATTTAGCATGAATGCAACATTATTTTTACCTGAGTGCAACTTTTAAGATTCACCTGACAGCGTTAGTTAGTCTGCTATGGGAATATTACAGAATTATAACAAGAGTTTAGCGGGACATAAAAATAGGTCCCGCTTATGGGGTAAGCGGGACGGTATTCAGGCTTCGAGCAGCCCCTGCGCAAGCCAGCCGTTTTTATCGCGCACGCCTGGCAGAGCAAAGAAATAGCCCCCGCCAATCGGCTTAACGTACTCCTCCAGCGCTTCGCCGTTCAGGCGCTTCTGCACGGTCAAAAAGCCCTGCTCCAGATCGTGCTGGTAGCAGACAAACAGCAGGCCCATATCCAACTGGCCAGAGTTAGTCACCCCCAGCGAGTAGCTGTATCCCCGGCGCATCATCAGGTTGGACTCGGTCTCCTTTGTGCGTGGGTTAGCAAGGCGGATATGGCTGTCGAGCGCAATGGTCTCGCCATCAGGATCGCTGGCGTAATCCGGCACGTCGTGCTCGTTTTTCATCCCCAACGGCGCGCCGCTGTGTTTGTCGCGGCCAAAAATGGTCTGCTGTTCCTTGAGCGGCGTGCGGTCCCAGAACTCAACGTGGAACTGGATAATGCGCACCGCCTGATAGCTGCCGCCCACCGTCCAGGCTGGTTCACTCTGGTCGGCCGTTACCCAAACCACTTTGTCCATCAGGGGCGCATCCTGGCTGTTCGGGTTGGCGGTGCCATCCTTAAAGCCGAGCAGATTCACCGGCGTCTCTTTGCCTTTGCTGCGCGCGGCGTGGTCAGAGATAAATCCTTCCCGCTTCCAGCGTACACTCAGCAGATCCGGGGTGTGTTTAATCAAATCGCGCAGCGCGTGAATCACCGTATCCTGAGTGTTGGCGCAGATCTGGATCAGCAGATCGCCGTGGCACAGGGCCGCATCCAGGGAGTCATTCGGGAAGCGCACCATCTTCTGCAACGATTTGGGTTTTTGCGCGGCGAGACCAAAGCGATCGTCAAACAGCGAGGCCCCCAGCGATACCGTCATGGTCAGGTTATCCGGGGCGATATAGGCACCCAGGATCCCCGAGTCCATCGGCGGCAGACGCGGGTTCTGCGTATCGGGCGCCGGGCCGCCGGTGGTCAAAAATGCAATGCGCTGCGTCAGAAGGCGGAACAGACGTTCCAGCTCGCTTTTGTCGCTGGCCAGTACATCAAAGGCCACCAGCATCATCGATGCCTGCTGCGGGGTTAAGATCCCCGCCTGATGCTGACCGTAAAACGGCTGCGTCTCCATCCGCGCATCCGGGGAGAGCGTGCCCGGGGCACTCTGCGGTTTTGCCGCATGCGCCACCGGGCAACCACCCGCCAGGGCGAGAGCGCCGCCAAGCGCCCCTACCCCTTTTAACAACCGACGTCGTGAAGGTTCAGCCACGTCGTACTCGTCATGCTTGTTCATCAACTTAGTCCAGACCCAGTACGCCACGCAGCTGAGCCAGATCTTCCGCCAGGGTGGTGATCGGCCCTTTCAGGGCATTACGGTCAGCATCGGTCAGCTTGTCGTAGGTTTCAAACCCGTCTTTGGTGCGGTATTTCGCCAGAATAGTGGTGACCTTCTTAAAGTTGGCATCCACTTTCGCCAGCAGAGCGCTGTTATCTTTTTGCAGCTGTGGACGCAGCAGGTCAACGATCTTCTGGGCACCTTCGACGTTCGCCTGGAAGTCCCACAGGTCGGTATGGCTGTAGCGATCTTCTTCCCCGCTGATTTTGCTGGCTGCCACTTCTTCAATCAGCCCAGCCGCGCCACCCACGACTTTTGACGGCGGGAAGGCCAGCTCGCTGATGCGTTTTTGCAGCTCCAGCACGTCGCTGTTCAACTGCTCCGCGTATTGCTCCATCCCTTTGGTTGAGTTATCGCCAAACAGCGCTTTCTCCAGGCGGTGGAAACCGGTGAATTTCGGATCGGCGGCTTTCTGCTCGTAGTCATCCTCACGGGCATCGATGCTGCCATCCAGATCAGAGAACAGCTCGGCGATAGGCTCGATGCGCTCGTAGTGCTGGCGGGTTGGCGCGTACAGTGATTTGGCTTTTTCGATATCGCCCGCTTTCACGGCGTCGGTAAAGCCTTTTGTGCCTGCAACCAGATCCGCGGTCTCTTTGGTTACATAGGCTTTATAGGCGGTGATGGCATCGCCCAGGCTCAGCAGCGCGTCGCCTTTGGCGGCGTCAGCGGTGGCTGCGCCTTTAACAATCAGCTTGCCTTTCGGGTTGGTCAGCAGGCCGCAGGTCATGTCGTATTCACCCGGCTGCAGGTTGGCAGTCATCTTCTGGCTGAAGCCCGGCGCGATATTCTCACGCTCTTCCACCACCATGACCCCTTTGAGGATCTCCCACTCCAGCGCTTTCTGGCTGTGGTTCTGGATGATGAACTGGGTTTTACCGCTGTTGACCGTGATGGTCATCGGCTCACACTGTTTATCATTGACGGTAACTTTAACCTGCGGAACATCCGCGGCCTGTGCAGCGAAGGCAGACGCAATCAGCGCTGCCACGCCAGCCTGTAACGCACTGCGACGAAATTGAATTGCCATGACCCTTCCCTTTAACAAGTATGTTGTAACTATACACGTCACCCTGCAAGCTACCTCTGCATTGGCTTCGTTTGCTCACCCCAGTCACTTACCTGAGTAAGCGCCTGGGGTGCCTCAGCCTTGCCGCCTGGATGCAACTTGCATGATTTTGTAGACATAATAAGCACTTCAGGACGCGGTATGCGACGGCTGCGTGCCTGGCCGCGATGGCATGAAGAACAGCGCCAGCGCCGGAATGAGATAGATGAAATAGACAGCCACTTCACTGACGCTCGGCGTTTCCTGATAACCGAAGATCCCTTCCAGCAGGGTACCGGTCAGCGAATGGGTGGTCAGGACGTTACTGAGATCGAACGCCACATCCTGGAAGTGGTTCCACAGGCCCGCCTCATGGAAGGCGCGGATCGCCCCGGCGGCCAGCCCGGCGGCTACCAGCAGAATAAACAGGCTGGTCCACTTGAAGAAAACGCCGAGGTTAAGACGGATCCCACCCCAGTAGAGCAGGAAACCGAGCACCACCGCGGTTGCCAGACCCAGTACCGCGCCGAGCGGCGGCCAGATCCCGACATCCTGCTGGAAAGCAGCCAGCAGGAAGAAGACCGACTCCAGCCCTTCACGCGCCACGGCGAAGAAGACCATCATGATCAATGCCCAGCCGTGGTGATTGCCCTTTGCGAGGGCGCTGTCCACCGCCTGTTCCAGCTGAACCTTAACGTTACGCGACACTTTGCGCATCCAGAACACCATCCAGGTGAGGATCACCACCGCAATGACTGCGACGATGCCTTCAAACAGCTCCTGCTCTTTTTGCGGGAATTCCCCAGTGGTTTCGTTAATCGCAATCCCCAGACCGAGACAGAGGGCGGCCGCCAGGAAAACGCCAATCCACATCACCCCAATCCAGCGACCGCGCTGGGTTCGTTTCAGATAGCTGGCGATCAGGCTGACAATAAGGGCCGCTTCGAGGCCTTCACGTAACATAATGAGAAATGGAACAAACATGCCGACACCTTAAATGTTTATCACGGTCAACTGATGCAAAGAAAGGTAAATTCTTGTGATAGTGATTATCATTACGGCAATAAGAAATACAAGCGAAATATGCTGCATTTTGATGACAGGATGTAAACCCATAAGGGAAATATAATCACCACAGTGACTAAAAGGTGAATAAGTTATCACGCAAAAGTTCATTTACGGTTAAAGCAGGCTGTGGCTAAATATGCGCCTCATTAATCTGCTGAAAATCAACTATGTATCAATTCCTGCACTTTCTGCTGGCGCTGGTAGTAATCCTTGCGCTGGCCTGGCTGGTCAGCTTTGACCGCCGTCATGTTCGCATTCGCTATGTCATCCAGCTTATTGTCATTGAAATTGCGCTGGCGTTCTTTTTCCTCCACGCCGAAAGCGGTTTGTTTGTTATTCAATACGTCTCGGGCTTCTTCGAGTCATTACTGAAATATGCCGCCGAAGGAACCAACTTTGTATTTGGCGGGATGGGTGAAAAAGGGCTGGCGTTTATTTTCCTCGGCGTGCTGTGCCCGATTATCTTTATTTCTGCGCTGATCGGTATTCTGCAACACTGGCGTATTCTGCCGGTGATTATCCGCGTCGTCGGCACCCTGCTGTCGAAGGTAAACGGCATGGGCAAACTTGAATCCTTTAACGCCATCAGCTCCCTGACGCTGGGCCAGTCGGAAAACTTCATTGCTTACAAAGGGGTGTTGGGGGATCTCTCCTCCCGCCGTCTGTTCACCATGGCCGCTACCGCGATGTCGACCGTCTCACTGTCGATCGTCGGAGCCTATATGACCATGCTGGAGGCAAAATATGTGGTCGCGGCGCTGATCCTGAATATGTTCAGCACCTTTATAATTCTCACGGTGATTAACCCGACCCGCCCGGAAGCGGAGCCGGAAATTAAGCTTGAGAAGATGCATGAGTCTCAGAGCTTCTTTGAGATGCTGGGCGAATATATTCTGGCCGGATTCAAAGTGGCGATGATTATTCTGGCGATGCTGATCGGTTTTATTGCCCTGATCAGCGCCGTTAACGCCCTCTTCTCCAGCGTGTTCGGTTTAAGCTTCCAGCAGATTTTAGGCTATGTCTTCTATCCGCTGGCGTGGCTGGTAGGCATTCCGCTGAGCGATGCCCTGCACGCGGGCGGCATTATGGCGACCAAACTAGTGGCGAACGAGTTTGTAGCGATGATCGAGCTGCAAAAAATTGCGGCGCAGATGACCCCGCGCGGGCTGGGCATTCTGTCGGTGTTCCTGGTCTCCTTCGCTAACTTTGCCTCTATCGGCATCGTGGCCGGGGCGATTAAAGGGCTGAACGAGAAACAGGGCAACGTGGTGTCGCGCTTTGGCCTGCGCCTGGTGTACGGTGCCACCCTGGTGAGCCTGTTGTCGGCGAGCTTTGCGGGATTGGTGTTGTAGTTAGTTGCCCGGTGATGTTTGCCGGGCCAATAACGTCAATGCAAAACGGCTACTCGGGTTGTGATGCCCGTCAATTAAGCCCGGTGGATTGTTCCGTTCACCTCATGTTCAGTAGAA
>NZ_JBICLV010000044.1:0-553 GCF_043105735.1 Leclercia sp. GLN_9 | reverse complement strand
CTTCGCAGTAACACCGAGTACAGGAATATTAACCTGTTTCCCATCGACTACGCCTTTCGGCCTCGCCTTAGGGGTCGACTCACCCTGCCCCGATTAACGTTGGACAGGAACCCTTGGTCTTCCGGCGAGCGGGCTTTTCACCCGCTTTATCGTTACTTATGTCAGCATTCGCACTTCTGATACCTCCAGCAACCCTCACAGGTCACCTTCGACGGCTTACAGAACGCTCCCCTACCCAACAACACATAGTGTCGCTGCCGCAGCTTCGGTGCATGGTTTAGCCCCGTTACATCTTCCGCGCAGGCCGACTCGACCAGTGAGCTATTACGCTTTCTTTAAATGATGGCTGCTTCTAAGCCAACATCCTGGCTGTCTGTGCCTTCCCACATCGTTTCCCACTTAACCATGACTTTGGGACCTTAGCTGGCGGTCTGGGTTGTTTCCCTCTTCACGACGGACGTTAGCACCCGCCGTGTGTCTCCCGTGATAACATTCTCCGGTATTCGCAGTTTGCATCGGGTTGGTAAGCCGGGATGGCCCCCTAGCCGAAACA